>NZ_JBXAHT010000001.1:1132892-1532089 GCF_058795375.1 Bacillus sp. GW823-FHT06A10
ATTGACGGTATCAGCCGTTATCTGAACTTGAGCAATCTAGGGAGAAATACGTCTAGATTGGAACAAGGGTGGAACCACGAAAACACATTCGTCCCTTTCCTAGGGATGGGTGTGTTTTTTTACTTTGAAAGGAGGTGCAGTAACATGGAACGATTTGTACGTACGGAAATAACCACCACCTGCATGATTAAAAAGCAGCGCAAGGTGATTGATAGAGATAAATAATAAAATTGTAGGAGGAGATTAGAAGATGAATAACGTTATAAATGTTGGGGTATTAGGTTTAGGTACGGTCGGAAGTGGTGTTGTTCATATTTTGAAAGAACATTATAAAAAAATCGCTCTTGATACAGGATACAAAGTGAAAGTGAAAACAGTCGTTGTACGTGATTTGGAAAAAGAACGCGATGTTTGTATTGACGGAATTGCAGTCACAAGTCATGCAGATGAAGTTCTAAATGATTCAAATATTGATATTGTAGTAGAGGTAATGGGCGGAATTGAAGAAGCAAAACAGCATATTGTTAAGGCTTTAGAAAATAAAAAACATGTCGTAACAGCAAATAAAGATTTAATGGCTGTATATGGTGCAGAGCTTCTTCAACTGGCAAACGATAATGATTGTGATTTATGTTATGAAGCGAGCGTAGCAGGCGGTATTCCAGTGTTAAGAGGACTAACTGACGGGCTAGCATCAGATCAAATTGAAAAAATAATGGGAATTGTAAATGGTACAACAAATTATATGTTAACAAAAATGAGTCAAAATGGGTGGTCTTATGAAGAGGCTTTACAGGAAGCACAAAAATTAGGTTTTGCAGAATCGGATCCGACAGCAGATGTAGATGGACTAGATGCGGCGAGAAAGGTAGCAATTCTTGCAAACTTAGGTTTTTCGATGAATGTTTCATTAGATGATGTGCAAGTAAGAGGGATTCGAAAGGTTGAAAAAGAAGATTTACAAATGGCTGAAAAGTTAGGATTTACTATGAAGTTAATTGGGAAAGCAGAAAAACAAGGATCAGCCATTCATTTAAGTGTAGAACCGACACTTTTACCAAGTCGTCATCCATTATCGAATGTAAATAATGAATTTAATGCAGTATATGTTCACGGTCAAGCGGTAGGAGAAGTTATGTTTTACGGACCTGGAGCTGGAAAGTTGCCAACTGGTTCTGCTGTAGTAAGTGATATTATTTCCATCGTTAAAAATATGAATCAAGTGCCGAAAAATAAAAGTGCGTTAAAAGAACCAGTTCCTTATGAATTACAAGGTGATGAAGAAGTAGTTTCGAAATATTTCTTGCGTATTTCATTACGAGATGAGCCTGGGATGTTACAAAAAATAACAGAATGTTTCGTTAATTACTCTGTAAGTTTAAAAGAAGTTATTCAATTACCTTTAAACCGTGAACTGGCAGAAGTTGTTGTTGTGACACATCGAACTTCCAAGTATCAATTCGAACGAGTTTTAGGAGCGATAGAAGCTGTCGCAAGTGAAATAAACAGTTACTACATTATTGAGGAGGAAAAACAATATGTATAAAGGACTATTAAAACAATATGCTTCTTATTTACCGGTGAATGAAAACACACCTGATGTCAGTTTAATGGAAGGAAATACACCTCTTATTCCGTTATTAAATATATCAAAGCAATTAGGGATTCAGCTATATGGTAAGTACGAAGGAGCGAATCCGACAGGTTCTTTTAAAGATCGTGGTATGGTGATGGCAGTTGCTAAGGCGAAAGAAGAAGGTTCAGAAGCAATCATTTGTGCATCAACAGGTAATACATCAGCATCAGCTGCAGCATATGCGGCACGTCTTGGGATGAAATGTATAATCGTAATCCCTGAAGGAAAGATTGCGCATGGAAAATTAGCGCAAGCGGTCGCTTATGGAGCTGAAATTATTTCAATAGAAGGGAATTTCGATGATGCACTTAAGGCTGTAAGAAATATTGCTGCAGAAGAGCCGATTACATTAGTAAATTCAGTGAATCCTTATCGAATTGAAGGACAAAAAACAGCAGCATTTGAAATTTGTGACCAATTGCAAAATGCACCAGATGTTCTAGCTATCCCTGTTGGGAACGCAGGGAATATTACAGCATATTGGAAAGGCTTCTGTGAATATGAGAAAGAAAAAGGTTATAAGAAGCCAAGAATTCATGGCTTTGAAGCAGAAGGAGCAGCGGCAATTGTAAAAGGGCATGTAATTGAAGAGCCTGAAACAATTGCAACAGCAATTCGCATTGGTAACCCAGCAAGTTGGGCGTATGCAGTAGAGGCTGCCGAGCAGTCTTGTGGTGAAATAGATATGGTATCAGATGAAGAAATTTTACATGCGTATAGGTTATTGGCAAAAACTGAAGGAGTTTTCGCTGAACCGGGATCAAATGCTTCATTAGCTGGCGTAATTAAACATGTTAAATCTGGAAAAATCAAAAAGGGAGAAACAGTTGTTGCAGTATTAACTGGAAATGGTTTGAAGGATCCTGATATCGCTATTTCTTCAAATCAACTAGACATCGCAAGTTTGTCAAATGATATAGAACAGATTAAAGATCATATTAAAGGGGTGATTATGTCGTGATACCATTAAGTGTTCGTGTCCCTGCTAGTACGGCAAATGTTGGTCCTGGATTTGATTCAGTTGGAATAGCTTTGTCATTGTATTTAGATGTGGTGGTTAAAGAAAAAGCTGATAAATGGCAAGTAATCCATTCCTTTGAAGAATCAATTCCGACAGACGATAAAAATTTAATCGTTAGCACGGCATGTAAAGTCTGTCCTTCTATATCACCCCATATAATAGAAGTTACTAGTAATATCCCATTAACAAGAGGGCTAGGAAGTAGTGCATCAGCGATTGTAGCTGGGATAGAACTTGCGAATCAACTAGGCAATTTGAACTTAACTGCTGATCAAAAAGTTCAAATTGCTACAAATTTTGAAGGACATCCTGATAATGTTGCTGCTTCTATATTAGGTGGAACTGTAATCGGAGCACTTGATGGAAAGGATATTTCCGTCGTAAGAATTGAGAGCAAGGAGTTAGGGGTAATTTCTCTTATTCCGAATGAAGAATTAAATACAGATGAAAGTCGATCTGTATTACCAAAGATGTTTCCGTTTCATGAGGCAGTTAAAGCTAGTGCGATAAGTAACGTATTAGTAGCTGCATTATGTCAAAAGCGGTGGGAAGTTGTAGGTGAAATGATGGAGAGAGACCATTTTCACGAGCCATATCGTTTAGAACTCGTACCGTTATTACCATCTATTCGTAAATGTGCAAAAGAATTTGGTGCATACGGCACAGCACTTAGCGGTGCGGGACCATCTATTTTTATTTTAACGCCGTATGAGAAACGTCAAGAAATCGCTGAGCAATTAGCGAGAGTATTTACAGATATGAAAGTATGTGAGCTTGAAATCGACCATAAAGGTATTATTGTAAATAAGGGAGAGCATATTGGATTATAAAGAAAGCTGGCATGGCTAGCTTTCTTTACGTTGCAAACCTATTTTAAATTAGGTTTTTCCGGAAAAAATATAAAACAAATGTTAATTTTGAATAATGTAGCAAAGAGTACATTCATTTTGGGGGTGATTAAATGAATAAAGATTCACCAGAAGAAAAAAGAGAGCGTATGAGACAAAGTGAATTAAAAAGTAATCCTACTGGTTCTTTACATGACGGACTCAATAGAGCGGAAACAGGTAGTCCAGTTGATATAGCAGGCGGTATGAATTGGAAAAGTACAGGGATAATCATTTTAGTACTACTTTTAGGATACATTGTATACACTTATTTTTTCAGTTAAAGAATGCTTGTTAAAATTTTGATTTGCTTAGTTTCATAATTGTTGAGAAAAAATGCAGTTACTGTATTACATATCTTTTAAGCGAATTATAGTTGTTCATATCAACTTTTAATACTCCAAATAGAGCTAGCAAAATGCTAGCTCTATTATTTTTTGCCACATTCCTGTAACAAACCACCTGTATATTCATTGGTGGAGGTGCAGAGGATGAAAAAAATGATAGCGATATGTCTTCTTACAACTATGTCATTTTCGACTTTAGTCGGTTGTGACGTAAAAGGTAGTAATGCTGTACAAGAGTCTAAAATAAAGAAAGCGACGTATAAAGATTTTACTTATGATGTAAATCCAGAAACATTCACATTAACTGTAGAACATGAGGGTGTAAAGGAACAGGCATCACAACCTCTACCGAAAATGAAGGTATCGAATGTAAAAAAAGAAAAGGATCGTACATCGTGGGAATATCCAGATCAAAAAGTAAAAATAAAATTAGAAAAGAAAAAAGACCACTTAAACATTGAAGTGGAATCGACTGGTGCAGAAAGCTTTACATGGCCGAAAGTAGAAGCTGAAAATTATACACTTCCGTTATGGGAGGGTAAGCAAATTCCGAGCAATGATGAGAATTGGAAGAAGTTTTTAAAGGATGATGCATATTCATTTGCTGAATCATTTTCTATGAAGTTTTTCGCATTAAATGGTTCGAAATATTCAATTGTATATATTGCAAACAATATGTTTAATAATGAATTGAAATTTCATTCGGATCCGAAAATAGGATTTGATTTTACACATGAATTTCCGAGCATAAATAAAAATAAAACATATGGATTTCAATTATATGTGACAAATAATGATGCGGTAAGTATTGCTAAACTGTATAAGGATGATATTGTTCGAAAAGGTGAATTTAAAACATTACAAGAAAAGGCTAGAAAAAATAAAGAAATCGAAAAGTTATATGGAGCGGCGCATTTTTATTTTTGGAATCAAAATGGTTTATCAGAAAATAATATAAATTGGCCAAAACTAAGGGAGCAAATAAATAGCCCGCTGTTTAGTCATATAAAAGAACTTATTCAAAAGAATAGTTCAGAGCCTGGGGAACTGAATGTATTAGATCAAGTAAGTAAACAAGATTTCATTGATAAGTATCAAAAAAATGTTATTTTACGTTATATAAACGAAGTATTATCCATGAAGGAATTTTATAAAGAGGATATTTTTCAAAACGTTGACCAGGAAGCTAGTGTGCTATTAAAGAAAGGTGTAGGTCACTTAACGAATACAGAATTGTATAGCTTAAATAAGCATTTATTAAAGTCGCTACTTGGCGATGCGGTTGAAGAGGTAAGTAAATGGGGTAATGCAGATGGAACGGACATACTAAAGGAAATGACAGAGGCCGGAATAGAAAAAGCGTGGATTGGTCTGCCGAACTGGGAACAAGGATTTATGCAACCGAATTTCGTGGCAAAAGCTAAGGAAATGGGGTATTTAGTTGGCCCGTATGATTCATATCATTCCATTCACGAAAAAAGTGATAAAAATTGGAACACAGCATCCTTTAATGACCCATCATTATACGAAGAGGCTACTGTAACGAAGAAAAACGGAGAAAAGGTGCAAGGCTTTTTAGGCAGAGGTCGCAAGTTAAACCCGACTTTATCGCTGCCTAGTGTAAAGGAACGCATGAATGATATATTACAAAATGGTCCTAAATATAATTCATGGTTTATTGATTGTGATGCGACAGGTGAAATTTACGATGACTATTCAGCGAAACATATAACGACACAAGAGCAAGATTTAAAAGCACGTTTAAAACGAATGGACTACATTGCACAAGAAAAGGGTATGGTCGTTGGTTCTGAAGGTGGAAATGATTTTGCTAGTAGTACGATTGCATTTGCACACGGAATTGAAACACCTGTTATTAAATGGGACGATGAAGATATGCGGAAAAATAAAACAAGTCCGTATTATGTCGGTGGATATTGGTCACCAAATCAAAATGTTCCCGAAAAATATGCAAAACAAGTACCATTGAAAGAAGAATATAAACAAGTGTATTTAAACCCAGTATATTCGGTACCATTATATAAATTAGTATACAATGATTCCGTTATTACAACGCACCATTGGGAATGGGGAAGTTTAAAGGTAAAAGATGAAGTGGGAAATCGAATGCTGTCTGAATTATTGTATAATGTTCCTCCGTTGTACCATTTAGATGAAGTAGAGTGGAATAAACATAAAAAAGAAATTACAGAGCATCTAAAAGTTTGGAATGAAGTTCATGAAAAAGCAGTAAAAGAAGAGATGACGAATTTTACGTATTTGTCAGAAGATAAGCTAGTACAATCTGTTTCTTATGGAAAAAATATTAAAATCATTGTGAACTTCTCAAATGAAGACATGGAAGTAGAAAAAACGAAAATAAAAGCAAAGTCGGCTTTTATTGATAATCAGGGGAAGAAAAGCATGTATACGCCGTTTGAGAAATAATAACGTGAAATATACTGTATTCATAGAGGTTTTATCATTAGCTGGACTCTTTATTCATATCGTTTATCTGGAAAAAGATATCCTAATTTAAAATGAAAGAGTTAATGAATTTATAAATTTGCATGTTGCGAAGTGCTAAATTTTTGAAATTGGTAAATAGTGACTTGCCAAAAATAAGTACGAGAGTATAATGTGAAATGGAATACATATTGGGTTTTAGTAGTAACCTTACAAAATTGTAAGGTTAATGAAAGGAAATTCAATATGAAGATAAATAGACTTACATTATACTTGGTAAAGAGAAAGAGAGGCGAATGGGTATGAGCTCTGAATTAGAACAAAATACGAGAAGTAATAAAAAGCGTTTTAAAAGAAAGTCAATAAAATGGTTCATATTAATTCCATTTTTCCTACTTATTTTTGGAGGAGTAGGATATGGTTCGTTTATATATAATAAAGCAAAAGCTGTTGTAAATGATGCGTATGCGAAAATTGAAAAGTCATCAAAGCGTGATAAAGAAGTTGAACCTTTAAAGGATAATATTTCAATATTAATCATGGGTGTAGATGGAAGTGAAATGAGAAAAAGCCAATATGGCGAAGCAGTTCGAACAGATGCACTTTTATTAGCAACAATTAATAAAGATGATAAGTCTGTTAAGCTAGTAAGTATTCCACGTGATTCACGTGTTTATATTCCAACTAGAAAAAAATTAGATAAAATTACTCATGCTCACGTATTTGGTGGCGTAGAAAGCACACGCGATACGGTGGAAAGATTTTTAAATGTCCCTGTTGATTATTATGTGAAGTTTAACTTTGAATCATTCGTACAAATTGTCGATTCAATTGGTGGTATTGATATTGATGTACCAGTTACTTTCACTGAACAAGATAGTAAAGACCAAGCTGGTATGATCCATTTAGAAAAAGGTTACCAACATTTAAATGGAGAACAAGCACTTGCACTTGCAAGAACGCGTAAAATTGATAGTGACGCAATGCGTGGACAGAGACAGCAACTTGTAATAGAAGCAATTGCCAAAAAAGCGATGTCTGTTCAATCAATTAGCAAAATGGGCTCTTTACTAGATGCGGTTGATAAAAACATGAAAACGAACTTAACATTTGACGATATGCTTGCCATTACAAAAAATATGGCAGGATCTAATTTGGAAATGGAAAAAATGCAAATAGAAGGTACAGATAAACGTATCGGTGGTATTTATTATTACATTCCAAATGAAAAAAATGTAAAAGATATTTCAAAAAAATTAAATGATCATTTAGGTGTAACGCCAAAACCAGTTCGAAACGAATAATAAAAAAAGATTGGCTTTTGCCAATCTTTTTTTTTGGAATGTATTTGTAACTTTTCTGTAACGATTTTTTAGTTTAGAAAAATTATACTCATATGTATGAGTATAATGGATAGGTAAAAAAGTAAAAGGATATATTCAAAATTTGTGGTAAGGAAAGATATCATATGCAGAAATGGTTAAGCATGATGGGAATTATCTTTATATTGACTGGATGTAAAATGTCTGAAGCTCCAACAAGTCTAATGGAAGCTCCTACAAATAAAAAATGGATTAATGAATTAAATGAACAAATTGATAAAGATTTACCTGTTAATTATCGCTTACTTACTCCAATGTCTAATAGAGATAAACAGACGACATGGTCAATGAATTTCGAGCGAGATAATAAAAAAGAAGCTGTCATCGTATATAAAATACCTAATGAAGATTATCATATATATTTAGCCGTATATGAGAAGAAAAATAATGGATGGAATATGAAGTCAACCTATACATTTGATGGGGAAGAAGTAGATATTGTTGAGGTAGGAGATTTCACAGGGAGTGGGAAAAGGGAACTATTGATAGGAATAACTACCAATCGTGATTTATTAGAAAACACAATGTATGTTTTTTCCGATGAGAGTGACGATATAAAGGAATTTTATAGACAGAAGTATACAAAGTTATTTATAGATGATTTAAACAAAAATGGTTTTAAAGACATAAGCCTTGTTTCGCATATGAAAGATGAACAGTTGAAGGTTCAGTTCATTGAAAAGTTTAAGGTATTGTCAGAGGTTACATTTGATCCGTATATAAATAGTATTCAAAGAATACAAATGGGTCGTATTTCTAAATCATTAAAGGCAGTTGTAATCGATGCGGGAACAGGGGCTCATTCAGGTATAACTTATGTAGCAAAATTTGATCAGGATCATTATGAAGTATTACCTATAGATGGGAAAGAAGATTTATTTAATGAATATGTTGTAGAAAGTAAAGATGTTAATGAAGACGGCATTATTGAATTTGTTCGTACTGTACGCCCAAAAGGTTGGGAAGATAAATCACATGGTGATAGTCCGCTTTTCGAACGTTACATACAGTGGAGTGAATCTGGAATTAAACCAATTGAAGAACGATATATAGATATAGAAAAAGGGTATTATGTGAAAATCCCTAAAGAGTTAATAGGGAAAATTACAATACCAGATCAGCAAAAAGAATCAAATTCTCAAAAGTTTTTGGATACAAGAACAAATGAAATATGGCTTGAAGTTCATATTTTTAAGCGGAAAGAATGGTTCAATATAAAAGGCTACAGCGCAGCAATTAAAACGGCTTCTCACATATATGCAGTACCGAAGCAATCAAAATTTGAAAAAGTGAAAGCATATATAAAACCGCTAGCGGATTATCAACAAGAGTAGGAGGTGAGAATTATGTCAAAAATTTTAGTTTTAGAAGATGAATTAACAATCCGTAGCTTTATTGTTTTAAATTTAAAACGTGCTGGATTTTATGTAATAGAAGCTACTACTGGAGAAGAAGCGTTACAAATTTTGAGTGAACAAACTGTTGATATAGCACTGCTGGATGTAATGTTACCGGGGATTAATGGTTTAGAAGTTTGTAAGGCTATCAGGAAAGAAAATAAAAAAATGGGTATTATTATGTTAACCGCACGTGTACAAGATGAAGATAAGGTGCAAGGACTAGGAATAGGTGCAGATGATTATATTGCAAAACCGTTTAGTCCAGTAGTATTAACTGCACGTATACAGTCTTTATTAAGAAGAATAGAAGTACATGAAGAAAAAACGAATATTGTTACGTCAGGTCCATTTTCGTTAAATATTATAGAAGAAAGATTGTATAAAGATGGACAATTAGTCGATTTAACACCTACAGAGTATATGATATTACAGTATTTAATGAATCAGGCTTCAAAGCCAGTTTCGCGTGATGAAATTTTAAATATGATTTGGGGAACCAATTACGTAGGTGAGACGAAAGTGGTAGATGTAAATATGAGACGGTTACGTCAAAAGATAGAATGTAATCCATCAGAACCTGAATTTATTCTTACGGTGTGGGGAAAAGGATATGTGTGGAAGGAAAGTATAAGATGAAACGGAAAGTGACTTTATATTTTATGACGGTCATTACACTTATGCTTGTATTATTTGAAGTTGTATTTTCAGTCTCAATTTATCGATACTATTATAATGGTATTGTGCAATATATAGAGTCTCATGCGAAAACGAGTACACGTTTTTTTTCAGAATACAATTCACTATACTTTATTCGGTTACAAGAATATAGTGGTGACATAATTAGTAGCTTTCAATTAGAAGGAACAGAATTACAGTTAATTGATCGTCACGGCTCGGTTATACAATCTTCAAGTGGTGAAAAGATAGAAGGTAAAGTCAATATTCCACAATCATTATTAGAAGGTGAAATGTATAATCAAGTTACTAAGAAAGATAATAAAAAACAACTAGAGGTGCTAAGCCCACTTATACATCAAGGACAAACTATTGGTGTTTTAAAATATACGACTGTTTTAACAAATATAAATAAAAAGATTATTGAAATTATTACGTTTACTATTTCTGTAGGTATTGTTATTTCGGGAGTCGTCTTCTTAATTAGTAGACGTTTGGCAAATTCATTTGTTGAGCCAATTGAATCCATTATTCAAGCCTCTTCACAAATTGCAGAAGGCACATTAAAGCAAAAAATTAAAGAAGATTATCCTGGAGAATTAGGTGACTTGGCACATAGTTTAAATTATATGGCCTATAAAATAGATAAGGCTGAGCAGATGAAAAATGAATTCATTGCTTCTATTTCGCACGAAATACGAACGCCTTTAACAGGAATTAAAGGTTGGAGTGAGACGTTAAAAACAGTAGATCATTTAACAGAAGAAGAAATAAAGCAAGGTATGGGCATTATTTCAGGTGAGACAGATAGGTTGATTCATTTAGTAGAAGAATTGTTAGATTTTTCAAGATTACAATCAAATCATTTTAATTTATATAAACAAAAGGTGCAATTGTACGATATACTAGAGGAGACGATTTGGCAATTAACTCCTAAATCGGAAGAGAAGGAAATTCAATTTATTACTACTATAGACCGAATTGAATTGATGGGAGATCGAAATAGGCTAAAGCAAGTTTTCTTGAATATTGTTCAAAATGCAATTAAGTATTCACATAAAAAAAGCACAATACACATTGAAGCGACTAAAATAGAAGGACAAGCAGTGATTAAGGTAAGAGACGAAGGGATTGGAATTGCTAAAGAACATTTACCATATATTGAGCAATCATTTTACCAAATTAATAATCATGCTGCAGGTGCAGGTATTGGTTTAGCTATCGTTAAAAAAATGGTGGAGCTTCATGGCGGTGCGCTTAGTGTTACAAGTAAAGAAGGAATAGGAACAACAATTTTGATAAAACTCCCATTATAATACAAATAAAATCTATTTATATGGTGAAATAAAAATAAATAGATGTATAATTATATTGGGCGATTTATATATAAGATTAATAGGGAGAGGAATTCGATAGAATGGAAAAAGCTTTAAAAATTAAACAAATAGTAGTCGTTTTAATAGCGATAGCCGCAGTAGCTATTGGGTATTACATGTTTCAATCAATTACTTCACCAGCAAAAGCTGTTGCGAAACAAGAAAATGTAGTGCAGCTTGCAAGTGAACAGCCGAAAGTTGAAATGAATAAAACGGCACCAAGTCGTTTTAATGGAAAAGAAAGAAAAGTTGCTTATCTTACATTTGACGATGGGCCAGGGAAATATACGGCTGAATTATTAAATACGCTAAAACAACATGATGCGAAGGCGACGTTCTTTTTAATTGGAGCGAATGTAAAAGAATTTCCTGATTTAGTGAAACGTGAAAATGCTGAGGGTCATTATGTAGGCATGCATAGTATGACACATAATTTCGCAAAGTTATATAAAAATGGCGAGTATGTAAATGAGATGAAAGAAGATCAAGGTTTAATCGCTAATATTATTGGGAAATCACCTAAATTAACACGTCCTCCATATGGTTCGATGCCTGGATTGAATGAAGGTCTTCGAAATAAAGTGGTAGAAGGCGGATTTAAAGTGTGGGATTGGACAATTGATTCATTAGATTGGAGATACAATAAAATGCCAGTTGATGCAGCTGCAGCACAAATTGCTCAAAACGTATTAACAAATGCAACAAAACCACAAGAAGTAATTTTAATGCATGATATTCACCCGCAATCAGTTGCTGCTGTGCCAGCAATTTTAAAGGGGCTAAAAGAAAAGGGTTATGAGTTTGAAGCTTATCATGAAGAGAGTCACTTCCCAGTGAACTTCTGGCATGATAACCGTATGTAATGGAGGAATGAACGTTGAAGTATGGAAAAGTAGCAGTAGTTGGAGCATTATCAGTAGGACTTTTAACAGGTTGTTTCGGTGAAAAGCCAGAAGAAAATCTATATACAGCTTTTGAAACAGCAGCAACACAAGAAAAATCTTTAGTGGATGAAGCAAAAAAATTAGCGCAGTTAGAGAAACAAGGGCAAGAATTATATGCTCAAATTTTGCAAGAAGGTAAAGATCATAATGAAGCAGTTGTGAAGAAAATAGAGCAAGCTACTGCAAATGTAGATGATCGTGAAAAAGTATTGAAAAGTGAAAAAGAAATGCTAGAAAAAGCACAGAAGGAAACGAAATCTGTTCAAAGTAATATAGAGAAGATTGAAGATAAGAAGTTACAAAAACAAGCAAAATCAGTAGAAGAGTCGTATAAAAACCGTTATGATGCATTCAAAAAGATGAATGAAAATTACACGAAAGTGTTAGCGACTGAAAAAGAACTGTATGAAAAATTAAAAGTAAAAGAAACGAAATTAAAAGAAATCGGTGAAAAAGTTAAAACTGTTAATGAATTAAATGTGGAAGCACAAAAGTCGAAAGAGCAGTTTAACAAATTTACAAAAGAGTATAATGACAGTAAATTAGCATTCTACAAAGATGCAGAAATTAAGATTAAAGATCAGAAATAAAGAAGAATCTAAAGTGTAATAAAAAGCCGGAGAAACATCGTTATAAATGTTTTTTCGGTTTTTTACGTTAAATGAATAGAAAAGACTGGAATTGATATCATAAAAGAGTTATAGTGAGTTATTCTAAGGGAAACATTGTAAAGTAAGGAGAATGGAAATATGTCATATGAATTTTTACTCAAATTAGGTTTAGCACTCTTTTTAGGATTATTCATCGGGATAGATAGGCAGCTAAAGAATAAACCACTTGGTGTGAAAACAAGTATGGTTATTTCTGTAGCAAGTTGTTTAATTACGATGGTTTCAATTGAATCTGTGCATGTATATTCTGTTCCAGGACATACAAATATGGATCCGATGCGACTGGCCGCTCAAATTGTTAGTGGAATTGGTTTTCTTGGCGCAGGTGTCATTTTACGAAGAAGTAATGATGTTATTTCTGGATTAACAACAGCTTCTATGGTGTGGGCTGCTTCAGCTTTAGGGATTGCAATTGGTGCGGGATTTTATTTACAAGCGACAGTTGCTATGGTTTTAATTATTTTAGCGATTAATGTACTTCCGCAACTTGTGAAAATTGCAGGACCGTATTCATTAAGACAAAAGGATTTATCTATAAAAATTACTGTTAAAGAGCATCATGAGTTAGATGGTATATTTAAGCAAATTAAAAATTTAGGCATGCATGTGAAACGCGTGAAAATTAAAGATATAGATAGTGGAGCATTTCAGCAACTGGAGATGGTTATTTTAGCTCCAGAAGATTTATATACAACAGAGTTATATAGTTCCCTGAAAGAGATTGATCGAGTAGTTTCAGTTGAAGTGGAAAGTAGATAATTGTGATAAAAAAGAGTGAAGTGAATTCACTCTTTTTTATTTGGATTTTTAAGGAATGAAATTGATATAATGATGAGTAACAAGGGGGAGAAATGATGGGAATACATATTAGAAGAGCAATAAAGGATGATATACCAGGTATAGCAAAGGTGCATGTTGATAGTTGGAAAACAACGTATAAAGGGATATTTGCTGACGAAATTCTAGATAATGTAGCATATGAGAAACGAGAAAAACAATGGGAAGATATTTTTCAAAAAGAAGGTAATCATCAATTTAGATTTGTAGCAGAGAATTTAAATGGAGACATAGTTGGATTCGTCGATGGGGGAGTAGAAAGAACTGGTACATATAATTGTGATGGAGAATTATATGCAATCTACCTTTTACAAGAGTATCAAGGAATGAAAATAGGACAAAAGTTATTTCAAGCTTTATTATCGGATTGTATAAACAATGATATGCAATCACTTTTAGTTTGGGTTGTTACGAATAATCCTTCTAAAAAGTTTTATGAAAAATTTAACCCTGAAAAAATTGATACGAAATTTTTAGAGAGAGTAAGGGTAGAAGAAACAGCGTATTGTTGGAGAGATTTGAATTTGTTATACAAAAAGTTATATAGATTTGCTTAAATAATATTATTATGTAAACTTTATGTTTGAAAGAGGTATACCAATTAAGGTATACCTCTTTTGTTTAACCATTTTGGATAGATTACTAATGAAAAATAGTAAGTATGTAGTTTGAAACTGAGTATTTTTTTCTTGTATTTTTAACTAGATTAAAGAAAAGAGAGAAAACAAGAAAAATTAAATCAGATAAAAAAATTCTGAAATATACTCTTGAATTGAATATCATTATCAATTAGAATCATAATTGATAACGACATTCAATTATCGTTTATTATATAAAATTTCGATAGCTTTAATATAAAGAGGAGGACCAACATGCAGCATGCGAAACAAATCGCAGAACATGCAACATTACAAAGCTTTTTAAACTGTTATTTAAGAGAAACAGGGAGTGGAGAATGGATTACAGAGGATGAAAGAATGAAGATTATCTTCAGTAATACGTTGAATAGAGATACAGTCCCCACATATTTATGTTGTCGGCTATCGGCACAGAACGTTACTTTGTATGGAGAAGTTATATATAAATCATCAACAGATCGTCATTTGTTTGGAGAACAATTTTATTATCAAATTGGAGATAGTAATTCTGTTATTAAAGCAGATTACGTTACAGTTATTACATTTTTAATAAAAGAGATGTCTATCAACTACGGAGAAGGGACGAATCCTGCGGAACTTATGCTTCGAGTTATCCGTAGTTGTCAAAATATTGAGGAATTTACAAAAGAGAGAATAGAAGATACGTCCGCATTATACGGTTTCCATACAACTTTTATAGAAGCGGAGCAGTCTTTATTATTTGGGCATTTAACTCATCCTACACCAAAGAGTAGACAGGGGATATTGGATTGGAAAAATGCAATGTATTCTCCAGAATTAAAAGGAGAATGTCAGCTTCATTATTTTCGGGCCCATAAAAGTATAGTAAATGAAAAATCATTATTATCAGATTCTACAACAACGATTATAAAAGAAGAATTAAGTAATGATGAGATGGTTAGTAAGGAATTTATAGAGAAGTACTGTAAGGAAGATCAATATGCATTAATTCCAATTCATCCGCTTCAGGCAGAATGGCTCTTGCATCAAGCTTACGTACAAGATTGGATAGTTCAAGAATTGCTTGAGTATATTGGACCTGTAGGTAAGTATTATATGGCAACATCATCACTAAGGACACTGTATCATCCCGATTCGAAGTATATGCTTAAGTTTTCATTTCCGGTGAAAGTAACGAATTCAATGCGTATTAATAAACTGAAAGAACTTGAGAGTGGTCTTGAAGGGAAGGAAATGTTAAAGACGGCTATTGGTGAAGTACGAGAAAGATTTCCAGGCTTTGATTTTATTTGTGATCCAGCCTATATTACATTAAATTATGGAACACAAGAATCTGGATTTGAAGTGATTATTCGCGAGAACCCTTTTTATAGTGAACATGCAAACGACGCAACATTAATTGCTGGGCTAGTTCAAGACGCTATACCTGGGGAACGTACGCGGTTATCGAATATTATTCATCGCCTAGCAGATTTAGAAAGTAAAAGCTGTGAAGAAGTAAGCTTAGAGTGGTTTAGACGATATATGAATATTTCTTTAAAGCCAATGGTATGGATGTATTTACAGTATGGTGTTGCATTAGAAGCTCATCAGCAAAATAGCGTTGTTCAACTAAAAGATGGTTATCCGGTCAAATATTATTTCCGTGATAATCAAGGATTTTATTTCTGTAATTCAATGAAAGAGATGCTTAATAATGAATTAGTTGGTATTGGAGAACGTACTGGAAATTTATATGACGACTATATTGTGGATGAGAGATTTCGTTACTACTTAATTTTCAATCATATGTTTGGCCTCATTAATGGTTTTGGCACAGCAGGATTAATTAAGGAGGAAATTCTTCTCTCGGAATTAAGGTCTGTACTTGAATCATTCCTTCCGTATAACCGGGAACCTTCAACATTTTTAAGAGAATTATTGGACGAAGATAAGTTAGCGTGTAAAGCAAATTTACTAACGAGATTTTTCGATGTCGATGAGTTAAGTAATCCATTAGAGCAAGCAATTTATGTGCAAGTACATAATCCGCTCGTTAGAGAAGTGGCTGTTCGTTCATAAATAGCGTTAAAATTTCACGTAATACAAATAATGGTATTTTGTCATAAGGTGGAGGGTTTTATGAGAGTGGACATGTATCATACGAAAGTATTGAAGGCGCTCGAATCAGAAGATTACATTTCAGTACGAAGAAGAGTGCTACGTCAATTAGTAGAATCGTTAATTTATGAGGGGATTATTACACCGGTTCGCATAGAAAAAGAAGAACAAATTCTTTTTATAATACAAGGACTTGATGAAGAAGACAAAAGTGTCACGTACAAATGCTATGGCAGGGAACGGATGACATTTGGACGTATTTCGTTAGACTCATTAATAGTAAGAGTCCAAGATGAACAGCAAGAAATACAATCTGTCTCGCAATTTCTAGAAGAAGTTTTTCGGGTTGCTAGTGTAGAACAAGCTAAATTAGATTCTTTTATGCACGAATTAGAACAAACAATATTTAAAGACACGATTGCACAATATGAAAGAAATAATAAGAAAGAATATACTCAAAAATCTTACGATGAGTTTGAAAGCCATTTAATAGACGGCCATCCATATCACCCTAGTTATAAAGCACGTGTTGGATTTCAATATCGTGACAATTTTCAATATGGATATGAATTTATGCAGCCAATAAAACTCATATGGATTGCAGCGCATAAGAATTATGCGACTGTAGGTTATGAGAATGAAGTGATGTATAACGACCTTTTAAAAGAGGAGATTGGCGATCGTAAATTAGAAGAGTTTATGGAACGAATTCGTAATAAGGGATGTAATCCAAAACAGTACGTGTTTATACCTGTTCACCCATGGCAGTGGGTGAATTTCATCATTTCAAATTATGCGGATCATATACAGGGGAAATTTATTATTTATTTAGGAACATCAGAGGACGATTATTGCGCGCAACAGTCAATGAGAACATTAAGAAATATTACGAGTCCAAAGAAACCGTACGTTAAATTATCGATGAATTTACTCAACACTTCAACACTTCGTACGCTGAAACCATACTCTGTTGTGAGTGCACCAGCAATATCAAATTGGTTAAATGATGTTGTAAGTAATGACGCCTATTTAATGGATGAAGCACGTTTAATCTTGTTAAATGAGTTTTCCAGTGTAACGTATGACACGAATAAAAAAGCTATATATGGTTCATTAGGATGTATTTGGCGCGAAAGCATTCATAAGTATTTAGATGCACAAGAAGATGCAATTCCTTTTAATGGTTTATACGCTAAACAGAAAGATGGTACACCAATTATTGATGCGTGGTTGAATAAATATGGAATGAAGGATTGGCTACAATTACTTATTCAAAAAGCGATAATACCAGTTATACATCTTGTTGTAGAGCATGGCATCGCACTGGAATCACATGGACAAAATATGATTCTAGTCCATAAAGAAGGGGTGCCTGTTCGTATTGCGTTAAAGGATTTTCATGAAGGGCTTGAGTTTTATCGTCCATATTTGAAAACGGTTGACAAATGTCCCGACTTTACTAAAATGCATAAAACATATGCGAATGGAAAAATGAATGATTTCTTTGAAATGGATCGCATTGAATGTTTGCAAGAGATGGTGTTAGATGCACTATTCCTGTTTAATTTAGGAGAATTAGCATTCGTACTTGCGGATGAATATGGATTGAAAGAAGAACATTTTTGGATGATGGTTGTTGAAGAAATTGAAAATCATTTAAGAATATATCCACATTTGAAAGGTAGATTTGAAAATATTCAATTATATGCACCTACATTCTATGCTGAACAATTAACGAAACGTCGATTATATATGGATCTGGAATCGCTTGTTCATGAAGTTCCAAATCCATTGTATAGAGTAAGACAACTTATGAAACAAAAATCAGCTGTTACAGGGGGAAATTATGCTAATTGTTAATAAACAAGAGTATAGCAAAAGTGATTTTGAATTGAGATTACAAGTTTATGAGGAAATGGAACAATTTAAAGAAGCAGAAGGAAATAGATTTGCACTTTGTCTGAAAGATCCATTCGATATTATTACGATTGTGTTTTTCTTAAAAGAAAAGAAATCATCAGTATTACTTATACATGAAGATACACCAAAAGAAACAGCTATTGAAATGGCAAAGCGTGCAAATTGTGTAGGAATTTTATATGGAGAATATGGCGATTTTACAAAATTAGAAGTAGGGAACTTTTTACTAGAAGAGCCTTCTTTATTGCAATATAGTTCTGGAACTACAGGGGAACCGAAACTAATTCGTAGAGCATGGACGGAAGTTGATACGGAAATTACCGTTTATAATGAAGCTTTAAACTGTGAAGTAGATGAAGTGCCAATCGTTATGGCTCCTGTTTCACATTCATACGGACTAATATGTGGTACTTTATCAGCAATTAAGAGGGGGAGCCAGCCTGTAATCATTACGAATAAAAATCCTAAATTCGCATTAAATATAGTTCGCAATACAGAAAAACATATTATATATGCAGTACCACTTATGTTACACATTATGGGGAGTTTTCCATTAGGAGTGTTCCAGTTTCATAAAATTATGACATCAGGATCGCCTTTGCCAGAAGCACTATTTTATAAACTAAAAGAAATGACAACATATATGATGCAGCAATACGGTTGTTCTGAAGCAGGTTGTATTAGTATATGTCATGATATGAAAAGCCATTTAGATTTAGGAAACCCTCTACCTCATGTGAGTATAAGCATAGGTTCAGATGAAAAAGCACCGGAAGAAATCGTCGTGAAAATGAATGATAAGGAAATTTTCACGAAAGATTTAGGGTATAAATCTGAGCGTGGCATTCATTTTATAGGGCGTATGGACGATGTAATTAATGTTTCGGGATTAAAAGTCTTTCCTATAGAGGTAGAAGAAACGATGCTTCGATTGGAAGGTGTGCAAGAGGCAATTGTATATCGAGGGAAACATCCTGTGATGGGCGAAATAGTTAAAGCGAAAGTGATCTCTCATGTTGATCCAGTGAAAATAAGAGAATGGTGTATTCAGCACTTACCTTCTTATAAAGTTCCGCATGAAATTGAAAGTGTAAATGAAATTCCTAAAAATAAAACTGGAAAAGTAAGTAGAAAGTTACTAGAGATGGGAGAGGTTACAACATGAGACGGGAAGCGTTAAAGAATGCCGTGTTAAAAATTATGATAGAAAAAATGGAACTGAAAAATGTAACGCATTTAGAAGAAACGATGCGCTTAAATCAAGATTTATATATAGATTCGGTAATGATGTTACAGCTTATTGTATACATAGAAATGGATGTAAAGCTATGCGTTCCAGAGGATGAGGTAGATCCAAAGGCATTTCTTACTGTAGGATCTTTGCTTGATTTTATGGAGGAGTTAGAGCCGTTACAGGAAGTAAATGTGAATAACTAACCTTTAGGAAAGTGGATGAGAGTATGACTTCAATTAAAGTGCACTGTTTAGTGAGTTGTTTTTGTGAAATTATAAAAAGGCGTAGCGACATTGATTTTCGTCCATTTTATTTTGGACTATGGGATGGAGATTTTGATATAACAGAAGGCGGAATTATTTCATATCACTCTGAAAACATTAACCATGATCATTATTTACTTTGGTTTGAAAAATTGTACGGTATTAAAGTAAACGAATGGTATGATCATGCAAAAAATAAAGATAGCAATGTAGAAACGTTTTTAGAATTAGTAGAAAACAAGCCGGAAAATCGTTATGTCATTGTAATGGTTGATATGTCTCTATTACCAGAGAGGGAAAATAAATTTCATCAAAAACCGTTTCCACATTATTTAATGATATCAAAAACAGAGAAAGAAGAAGAGTGGTTCATGCTAGATCCTGATTTTCGTTGGGAAGGAAATATGGAAAGAGAAAAAGTACTTCACTCTATTCAAGATAACCCATTTGGTGGAGGTTATTTCATTGATATAGAAGGAATTGGGGAGCCAACGCAAGAAACAGTAGCTAGTTATTTCGCAGAAACATTCAAAAAGAACGACAATGAACTGACTATGGAACTGAAAAATTTAATTGTAAAAATGGCAAATGAGGAAGAAGGATATGCGCTTTCTGGACTTGTAGCAGCAGTAAAACAAATACCAGTACTTGCAATTCGTAAATATAGTTATGAGCATGCCTTTGCATACTTCCGTGAAACGTTGCAATATTCGGAGCAAGAATTTGATTATTGGTGTGATCGGGTAGAGGATATTGTACAAGGATTTACAAATGTACAGTATCGTGCAATTAAAATGGCAATGACGAATAATAAAGGTATGCTAGTATCGATTATTGAAAAACTGGATGAAATGAATGCAATTGAACTGCAAATTAAGAAGGAATTAGAGAGACAGTTTCTATCATGGAAAGGTATGAAAACAAATCAATCTGTCGCAACTCTTTAATAAGCTAACTGAATTTAAGATAGGGGAGTTTAATACTATGAAATATTCGCTATGTACCATTTCATTTCGTCATCAATTAATTTCATTTACTGATATTGTTCAATTTGCATATGGAAACGGTTTTGAAGGAATTGAATTATGGGGGACGCATGCACAAAATTTGTACATGCAAGAACGTGAAACGACAGAACGAGAATTGAATTTTCTAAAGGATAAAAACTTAGAAATTACGATGATAAGTGATTACTTAGATATATCATTATCAGCAGATTTTGAAAAAACGATAGAGAAAAGTGAACAACTTGTAGTACTAGCTAATTGGTTTAATACGAATAAAATTCGCACGTTTGCTGGGCAAAAAGGGAGCAAGGACTTCTCGGAACAAGAGAGAAAAGAGTATGTGAAGCGAATACGTAAGATTTGTGATGTGTTTGCTCAGCACAATATGTATGTGCTGTTAGAAACACATCCCAATACACTAACGGACACATTGCCTTCTACTATAGAGTTATTAGAAGAAGTAAATCATCCGAATTTAAAAATAAATCTTGATTTTCTTCATATATGGGAGTCTGGCGCAGATCCAATAGACAGTTTCCAGCGATTAAAGCCGTGGACACTACATTACCATTTTAAGAATATATCTTCAGCGGATTATTTGCATGTGTTTGAACCTAATAATGTATATGCTGCAGCAGGAAGTCGTATAGGTATGGTTCCGTTATTTGAAGGTATTGTAAATTATGATGAGATTATTCAGGAAGTGAGAGGTACGGATCTTTTTGCTTCCTTAGAATGGTTTGGACATAATTCAAAAGAGATATTAAAAGAAGAAATGAAAGTATTAATAAATAGAAAATTAGAAGTAGTAACTTCGTAATGTGAAATGATGTGAGAGTCTCGTTTTAGAGGCTCTTTTTTTACGGTAAAAAATAACCAAAAATTTCCATGTATTTTAATTTGAATTTAACACAATTTATATATAAATAAGGAGGTGATTGGTAATGGCTAGAAATCGTAATTCTAATCAATTAGCATCACATGGAGCACAAGCAGCTTTAGATCAAATGAAATATGAAATTGCACAAGAGTTTGGTGTACAACTTGGCGCTGATACTTCTTCACGTGCAAACGGTTCTGTAGGCGGTGAAATTACAAAACGCCTTGTAGCGATGGCAGAACAACAACTTGGTGGCGGATATACTCGCTAATTGTAGAAGGTTATAGGAGAAAGGAAGGATTCTTCCTTTCTTTTTTTTTCAATTAATTGGTATGGATATATTGTGAACTGGATTCAAAGAATAGGAATAATACTATAATTTCCCCAATTTCTTTTGTTGTGAATGGGAAGTAGTAAAGATGTAATAGCCCTGGTGGAATGAAAAGTTACGTTCCAGCGGGGCTATTATATGGTAAGAAATATATGATGAAAGGTTTCGAAGCCAACATGTTAAAAAAAGAAAACTGTTGTTTAATTGCGCTTGCATCAGTTCCACTTGTTATGACATTAGGGAATTCAATGCTCATCCCAATTCTGCCGACTATTGAAAAGAAATTACATATTTCATCGTTTCAAGTATCCATGATTATTACAATTTACTCTATCGTAGCCATTCTACTTATACCGATTGCTGGTTATTTATCAGATAGATGGGGACGAAAGATGGTAATGGTTCCGAGTTTGCTGATTGCAGCTATAGGAGGAGCGATAACTGGTTGGGTATCTTGGAAAGTTGATAATCCCTACAATTGGATATTGATTGGTAGAGCGATTCAAGGTATTGGTGCTGCTGGTGCAATGCCGGTTGTTATACCGTGTGTTGGTGATTTATACAAAGACGAAAAACAAGTTAGTACAGGCTTGGGAATCATTGAGACATCCAATACATTTGGAAAAGTGCTGAGCCCTATTTTAGGATCTGCTCTTGCTGCCATTGTATGGTTCTTACCATTTTGGGCGATTCCAGTTTTATGTGTCATATCAATTGTTTTGTTACTTGTTCTAGTAAAGGCAAAGAAACAAGAAGGAGAAGTACCACCACTTAAAGAGTTTATAAAATCTATTCTGTCTACGTTTCGAGAAAAAGGAAGATGGTTAATTGCCATTTTTGCATTAGGTGCAATTATTATGCTTATTTTATTCGGAATTCTCTTTTATTTGTCGACTATACTGGAATCAAAGTATGACATTCATGGTATATGGAAAGGGTGTGTGCTTGCTATCCCGTTACTTGTACTGTCACTTAGTTCCTATATGGCCGGTAAAAAAATTGGAGATAATCAAAATGTTATGAAGAAGTGTATTTATATTGGTTTTTTAATGGCAGCTGCATCAGTCATCATTCCTTTATTTATAAAAGGGATTTACTTACTACTTCTTTGTCTCGTTATTATGGGGATAGGAATTGGTATGGCACTCCCATGTTTAGATGCTCTCATTACACAAGGGATTGAAAAGGAGCAAAGGGGAACGGTTACGTCCTTTTATAGTTCAATGCGATTTATTGGTGTAGCAGCTGGACCACCTTTATATTCTTTTTTTATGAAAGGGGCGGACCATGAAGTGTTTTATTTGACAAGTATTTTCGCTGCCATTGGTGCTGTCATAGCAATCATTTGGATTAAACCAGCAAAGGATGCAAAGGCGGTAAAACAGAAACCGGAACCTACTTCATAATTTGTAAGAGAATTGCATGATGTTTTGAGTAACATGCAATTCTCTTTCGTTCATTAAGAATAAATAACTTGTTTTAACATATAAAGTGCGACACCCCATATGATGAGACCAGAAAATTTATTTAAAAATAAAATTGTCTTTCCGGTTGAGTCTAGTCTTTTTAGAAATTTCCCCGCTAAAGCTAAGCTTATAAACCAAATCCAAGAAACGATAATAGTTGCAAGTGTGAAAGCCCATTTTTCACTTCCTATGTATTGAATAGAATTTGTTCCAATTACACCGATTGTGTCTAAAATAGCATGTGGATTTAATAACGAAACTGATGCTGCGAAAAGGATTTGCTTTTTTAAGGGCATACTTTTTTCTTGTTTTACATCGTTGGAAGGATTACTTCTCCAAATAACAAAGCCCATGTATAGGAGAAAGAAAAATCCAATTATATATAATGAGTTAGTTAGCCAAGAAAAAGTAAGGAGTACAAGGGAGACACCTTGCACTGCAATCAATATGAGTAACGTATCACATATAGAGGCAGTTAATACTACGGGAGCTGTCCTCCAAATGTTTGGTTGGCTCGCACCTTGGTTAAAGACAAAAACATTTTGTACACCTAATGGAATGATAAGTCCAAATGCAAGAATGATACCATGAATAATTGCTTCACTCATCATATTACCTCCTATTTTAATTCATTATGATAGTGTATATTGTATAGAAGAAATGAAAATTTGTATCCATCCATATGGTTGGGGAGGTTACCAACCAAAAAGAATATAAGGTGATATAATGGGAAGATTCGTTTGGAAACCGAATATGTCTCTAGCGACTCCGCTGTATAAACAAATAGAAACTTATATAAAAGAAAGGATCGTTAATGGAGAATGGACCGTTGGAACGAAATTACCTTCACAAAGAGAGTTGGCACATACATTTGGTGTGAATCGAAGCACAATTGTAATGGCTTTCGATGAACTAGTTGCAAAGGGATACATAGAAGGGAATGGCAGGAAAGGAACAATTGTTGTAAATAATAATGAGAATGCTTCAACTTACGCACCCCCGCCTAATTGGCAGTCTTATGTAGAAACAGGACTTCATTATCCGAATCTCCCAGCTATTCAGGAGATTAATCAAGCTGAATTTTATCCACATGTAATTCGATTAGGAACAGGTGAGCTCGCGCCGAGTCTCTTACCTGAGAAAAAGATGAAAGAAATTATGAATAAGCTTTTAAAGTCAAATGTGACGCTTGGGTATGAAGAGCCGAAAGGAAATTTTTATTTAAGGGAAAAGATTTCCGAATACTTAAAGGGGCATGGTGTATATGTATCTCCTGACTCTATATTAATTGTTTCAGGAGCAATTCAAGCGCTGCAACTTATCTCTATGGGGCTTCTTCCAAAAGGGGCATCCATCTTATTAGAAAAACCATCCTATTTATATTCGCTTAATGTTTTTCAATCCGCAGGAATGCGTTTCATTGGAATACCAATGGATGAGAACGGTTTAAATACATCATATATTACAAAATATAAGAAGCAATTTAATGCATCTATTTTATATACAATCCCGTCTTTTCATAATCCAACGAACTTTAGTATGAATGCGAAGAGACGAATAGAAGTGATAGAAATATGTAATGAAATTGGATTACCTATTATAGAGGACGCAGTGTATCAAGACTTATGGTTTGATGCACCTTGTTCGAAACCTTTAAAAGCCTATGATAAAAATGGAATCGTACTACATATTGGAAGCATGTCCAAAGTAATTAGTCCAGGGTTAAGAATTGGATGGATTGTTGGACCTGAGCCAGTAATTCAAAGATTGTCAGACATAAAAATGCAAACAGATTATGGTTCAAGCACTATATCCCAGCAAATTGCAGCAGAGTGGTTTACAAATGGTCTATATGATGAGCATTTGCGCTTTGTAAGAAGTGAATTGAAAAAACGAAGAGATTTTATGTTACTAATGTTAGATAAATATCTTCGTGAAATAGCAACTTGGCATGAACCAACAGGGGGATTTTATATATGGGTACATATAAAAGTACCCATTTCATATCGCAGTTTATTTGATAAAGCTCTGCAAGAAAAGGTTTTATTAAACCCAGGTACTTTATATGATAGAAGTGCAAATCAATTTTTGCGCCTATCGTATTCATACGCAACGTTAGAAGAAATTGAAATAGGTATAAAAAAACTTGCACAACTAATGAAAAAGTAAGAGGAGAAAGTAATGAAACAATATGTAATTTGTCAAATGATCAATGGAGAAAAATATTTAGCTGCTTATGCGGAGACACAGCAAGAAGCAATTGAAAAAGCAGAACTGTTAGGATTAAGAACGGGAAATCGTTACATAGTTATTACTGCAGAAGAAGCCGAAGGGTTATCGTACCCTTAAACAATGTACGAGATTGTATAGGAAGTAAATAAGCCTAGTAATATAAGAAATTACTAGGCTTATTTACTATTAATTTGTCAAACGTTTTTGTATGCAAAATAATAATATTATGAGTCAAGTTGACGAAAAAATCGATTTGTCTTTCGGTCTTGATTTCCTTTTCTATATTCATCAATATATTGCCTAAAGTTCCAAGCTTGTAAAAATTTATTAGCAGAGTTATAACCAGAATTGTAAAGCCATTCTTTTTCTTCCTTTGTCAGTTCAAAATTAGTACTTGTAATCGTTCCTGTTGGAATTGTAATGGTTCTTGCTTTTGATTCGTTATCTAAATGACGTAAATCGTGAGCTTGCATCATTGTTTTAAATAGTCCTTTGAACATAGAAATAGGCTCGTTATAGTGAGCAGGGTCAGCTTGAATCTCATCTTTTACAAAATGAAATCCGAAAGTCGGCCAGCGAGGAGCGGTAGGTGAATCGAAAATCCAAATTGGATAATTACTTAGAATTCCTCCATCAACCATATAACAAGGCTGCTTCCATTTTGGAGTTCTCCATTTTACGGGTTCAAAGAAGAAGGGGATTGTACTACTCATTCTTACCGCTTTAGCGATAGAGAAGCGATAATTTAAAAATCCGTAGTTTGGTAAGTCGTCAGGAAAGACAACCATTTTACCATTACTAATATCAGAGGCGATGATTTTGAGTTTGTTTAGATCTGGTAAATCAGTAAATAAATGAACACCTTTTTTTCGAAGTAATTCTTCAATCCATTCTTCTATAAATACATTAGAGTATATACCTAGAGTAGTCCATGCACTTAGTCCCTTACCGATAAAAGGAATTCTATCAATAAAAGTTCTTTTCGTAAATTTATTATAATCAATATCAGTTATAATCGTTTTTAACTCTGAACAAGAATATCCTGCCGCTAGGAGCGCTGCAATAATCGAACCAGCCGATGTACCAGCTACACGTTCCCATTCATAACCTTTTTCGGCTAACGCGCAAATTGCCCCGACATGCGCAATACCGCGCACACCGCCTCCTTCAAAAACACCATCAATCTTCATTAAACATACTTCCTTTCGAATAAAAGATTTGGAAATGGAAAAAAAGCACGTATTGTACGTGCTTTTTTTCAATAGTTTTTAAGTTTACTAGCAGCCTACAAAGCCGCCCCAACAGCTAGCTCCGATGATGATTAGAAGGATGAATAAAACGATTAATAAAGCGAAACCTCCGTAACCACAACCACCACAGCTACCGCCGTAACCGTAACCGCCGCAACTATATCCGTAACCCATGTGGAATTCCTCCTTATATTAAAAATAAAAATGAACGAGGGGAAAATGTACTGGAAGAACTAAAGAACTATCGTGTTTGTAGGAACAATGTATAGTATGCTTTTTTAAACTTGTTCGCGTACGAAGGATAAGCCCGTTTTTTGGAGGCTTGTTGATTTTGTAAAGAATGAAGTATAATCTTTGTACTATGATATAAATAAGTATGTAAATGTAAGGAGAATTTATGAATAAAAAAATTGAAGTGTTAATTGATAAATATGAACTAACACACTTGAAAGAGGAACTTATTAATACTGTATTTCCTTGTATAAAAGTTGTGCCAAAGCAGCAGGAAACTGTTGCGATAGGTAGTTCGAAAATGGGAGGAGTTCCTGATCTACCAGCTTTATTTGAATATCCAAAGCATAAAGGAAATCCACTACAATTTATCGCGCAATTTAACTTAAGTGATTTACAAAATGTTGGTATGGATCACAATCTTCCTAAGACGGGGATGCTGTATTTCTTTTGCATTGAAAATTATTTTGAAGAAAATGTGAATCTAACAGAGGCTGGGCGTGTACTTTATTATGATGTTCCTGTAGAGCAATTACGAAGAGAAAATGAAATACAAGCGAAATATAACCAGTGTGCAATTACTTTTGAACTGACATACAAATTACCAGAACTTTTCATTGAAGATGAGGCTGATTCAGATCGTTTCTTGCAATTACTTGAAGAGCTAATTCCAGATAACTATGATAACCATCAAATGTTTGGTGAGCCATTCTCTGTACAAGAAGAAGTGTTATATGAGACAGGAGAATATATGGGAGTAGACCCGCAGCAAATGACTCTTTTATTCCAAATTGATTCAGATCATAAAAATTGTAATATGGTTTGGGGAGAACTAGGGATGCTATATTTCTGTATTAGTAATGAAGATTTGAAAAATCAACGTTTTGAAAATACATGCTGTGTATTACAAACATGCTAATGAAAAAAGGTTGTTCTTTTAAAAAGAACAACCTTTTTATGTGAATTAGTTAATATGCATAATCTCATATGACCTATACGAAAAAGTATTGTATACTCTGAAACTATACGATACTTTTTCGTATAGTTATAGAATATAAGGAGTGACAAGATGGGAAAGACAATTAAGTATGTGACAGCTGCCGCACTTTGTTCAACTATAGTAATGGGAGGCTTACAAGCGTCATCTGTATCTTATGCAGCTACAAATCCGAATACGGTGACAGCACAATCAGATGTAAAGTTATTAGATGATTTCAGAAAAGAATTAAAAAAACAGATTGATAATCGAGAAGAAAATATTACAATCACATATAAAACAAAAGATAGAAATGCTAGAAATATTATGGATCAATTGTATGGTGAGTTTAATAAAATTGTAGATGCTGATGAGTATGTAAAATATAATGTAGCGTCTACTAGATATTCTATTAAAGGAATGCCAGGGGACTATACGTTTACACTGCAAGTAAAATACCGTGAATCAAAAGAACAAACTCAATATGTAAAAGCTCAGGCAAAATCAATTGTTGGATCAATTGTAAAACCAGGGATGGATGAGCATGAGAAAGTAAAAGCTATTCACGATTACGTTGTGAAGCATGTGTCTTATGATACGTCTTATCAAGCGTATACAGCATATGAAGCATTAGCGAATCGTTCTGCCGTTTGCCAAGGATATACATTATTAACGTATGAGTTGTTAAAAGAGGCAGGTATTCAAAATCATATTGTAACAGGCACAGGAAATGGACAAGCTCACGCGTGGAATTTAGTGAACATTGAAAACAAATGGTATCACCTAGATACTACATTTGATGATCCAGTACCAGATAAAGCAGGGCGTGTAACTTACTCATATTTTAATATGTCTGACGAACAGTTAAGTAAAGATCATGAATGGGATCGTGGCAAATATCCAGCGGCAACTACAAGTTATTTTGGTGAATTAACAAATAAAATAAAAGCTGGTAGCTCAAAAACTATTGTATATGAGCAGATGTTAAAAGAAACAAATTTACAATACTTATCTGCAGAATACGGAGCAGAAAATTATAATGAATTTAAGCAAAAGTTGCAGCAACAGTTTGCAGCCAAACCAGAAAAAGTAGAAGTACGATATAAGCAGTCCATGGATGGAACGATGCAAGATATAAAGAAAGTATTAAATGAAATAAATTGGCCAAAAGGTGCAAAGCGTGTGTCTTATCAAGTAGCACCTTATAGTGCACTGGCGGGTTATTCATTGGCGACAATTACATTTACGTATTAAGCAATGAGAAAGAGCATCTGTAAAAGATGCTCTTTTTATATTTGTTGATCACTTTAAAATATTGGGAATTATGTGATAAAATAAAAAGGAGAGGATGTGAATGCTGAATGAACTTGTTCGAAAGTAATATTTTTACATTGATATATACTTGTTTAGTAATCGGACTTATCGTTTTGTTTTTCATATCATTTACTTTGTTTATTAGAAGAGTATTACAAAGCAGCGTTGCAAAGAAACACCACGTGATTAATATGAACCAGAAGCTAGATCGAATTATTGAATTGCTTGAAAAAGATAAGAAATAGCGATAGAAGAAGTATGAAAAGGGGAAGAGAATGGCGAATTATATAAAAGAATTACGTGAAAAAGTAGGGCATGATTATGTTTTCTTAAACTTTGCCGGTGGTTGTGTATTTAATAAAGAAGGAGAAGTATTACTGCAAAAAAGAGGAGACTTTAACGCTTGGGGCTTTCCAGGTGGCGCAATGGAGATAGGAGAATCGGCTGCGGAAACTGCAATCCGAGAAATAAAAGAAGAAACCGGGTATGATGTAGAAATAAATGAGCTTATTGGAGTGTATACAAAATATTTTCAATCATATCCAAATGGAGACAAGGCACAGTCAATTGTGATGTGTTTTTCATGCTCAATAGTTGGGGGCGACAAAAAAGTAGATGGTGATGAAACGTTGGATTTGAAGTTTTTCCCGTTAGACGACATGCCACCGTTATTTTGTAAACAGCATGAAGATTGCCTGCAAGATTTATTGGAGAAAAGAGTAGGGGTATATCGTTAACATATAAAAAAGAAGCTAAATGAGATTAGCTTCTTTTTTATGTTTTATTTCCACCAATCATCAAACATTGACGCTGGTACTTGTCTTTTATGCTCACTCACTGTGTAACGTTTTTCAATTTTCTCTGCAACGTCAGCTGGAACTGCTTTACCTTCTAAATAATCATCTAATTGATCATAAGTAATACCTAACTCTGTTTCGTCAGCTTGACCTGGTTTTTCATCTAATAAATCAGCTGTTGGCATTTTTAAGTAAAGTCGCTCGTCTGCACCTAACTCTTGTAATAATGCACGTCCTTGGCGCTTCGTTAATCCCGTTAATGGTAATAAATCTGCACCACCATCTCCGAATTTTGTAAAGAACCCTGTTACAGCTTCTGCAGCGTGATCTGTTCCGATAACAAGTAGCCCTTTTTGTCCACCAATTGCATATTGAGTAACCATACGGATACGTGCTTTCACGTTACCTTTATTGAAATCTGTTAATGATTCACCCAATAAGTTTTCATATTGATTTGAAAAAGCATCAACAGTTGAAGCAATATCAAATACAACAGATTGATCTGCTTGAATGAATTGTAATGCTAATTGTGCATCATCTTCATCTTTTTGTACTTTATAAGGAAGACGTACGGCGATAAACGTTACATTACCACCTTCGTTACGAATTTCTTCAACTGCAAGTTGTGCTAAGCGTCCTGCTAAAGTAGAGTCTTGGCCGCCGCTAATACCAAGTACAAATCCTTTTGCGCCTGTTTTTTTTACATAATCTTTTAAGAAATCAACTCGTTTACGAATTTCAACTTTTGGATCAATTACAGGCTGAACATGTAATGCTTTCATAATCTGTTCTTGTAATGTCATTATGTTTTCCTCCTATTCATATTAAAGCGGTAAATAAGTTTATATGTATAATGGTACATACTTCTATCCTTTATTATTTCGCAAAACTAACGAATATACAATAGGATGTGTGTATGAATATGAATGTAGTCATTATAAATAAAGTACTACGTATAAGCAATTTTTTTAAACCTTTCAAAACTGTAAGGTTTTTGTCATTTGAATCGATGGAAGGTATTTCCGTACTTTACTAATATAAAAACATAGTTAGTAGAAAGAAGGGCGGAGAAGTAATATGAACATTAGAGAACTCGCATATCGGAATGTAACGCGAAATAGACGGACATACTCAGCCTATTTTTTGAGTAGTGCATTTGCTATTATGGCCTTTTTTGTGTATTCATTTTTTGCGTTTCATCCGGCATTAAGTGCAGGAGAATTGGGTCAGTACGTATTCGTAAGTATGTCTTTTGCACAGTCTATTATTTACTTATTTACATTCTTCTTTATTTTATATTCGATGGGAATGTTTTTAAAAACGAGAAAGCGTGAGCTAGGAATTTTAATGATGCTAGGTATGACGAAATATCAATTAAAGCGTCTTATCTTTTTTGAAAATATTATGATTGGAATAGGGGCAATTATTTTTGGTATTCTTTCAGGTATGTTATTTTCAGGGGTATTACTATTTGTCGCCCCGATGATATTAAAACTAGATATATCCTTATCCTATTACATACCGATGAAAGCAATTGTTGTAACAAGTATTATGTTTTTCATATTATTTATGATCATATCATTGTTTAGTGCAGGAATGATTCGTAAAAATAAAATTATGAAGTTGTTTAGAGGGTCAGCAGAGGCAAAACCGGAACCGAAAGCATCAATCATTTCTTCAATATTAGCAGTAGTATTGCTTAGTGCTGGCTATGTAGGAGCTCTTCTATCGCATGGCGCAATGGTATTTATTATGATGATTCCTGTTACAACGGTAGTTATTATTGGGACGTATTTGTTGTACAAGCAGCTGAGTGTCTTTATTATTCGATTATGTAAAAAAAGTAAACGTTTCTATTGGACACAGACTAATATTATTACGTTATCAGATTTAGCGTATCGCATGAGAGATAACGCAAGAATGTTCTTTATTGTAACCATTATTTCTACTGTAGCATTTTCCGCAATAGGGACATTAGTCGGCTTCGCATCCATGACGAAAGGGATAATGGAGAGACCAATTGCGTTTCATTACCATTCTAAGCAAGGGAATAGTAACGAATCACAACATATACAAATGATTGACAAAGGATTAAAGAAACATAATATAGCAGCTTCAAAAACTAATATTTCGACAAAGAAAACGGAGGAACAGTCGTTAAGAAGCGCCACTTTTATAAAAGAATCAGATTATAAGGAATATGCAAAGTTAACAGGAGAACCATTTAATACTGTAGCCAATAAAGAGATTGTATTTTTGTCAGCTGATATACCAGGGCCAGCGATGAAAGAAAGAAAAGAAATTACTTTACCCAATATGAATGAAAGTTTAAAGGTGAAAAAAGTTACTTCATCTTCATTGGGGAAAATATTAAGAGGAAATGTTTATGTAATCTCTAATAATCAATATGATTCATTACAAGATGGATTTATAGAGACAAAAGATTATATGTATAAAACTGAAAGAACGAAAGATGAGATTGAAATTGGTAAAGAGCTTACTCATCAAATTAAACCGTATCAAGAACAGTCAACGTTTAGTGCGGAAGAGTACGAACAAAACCAAAGTTTACAAATTGCAGGACCGATTTTATTTGTAGGTTTCTTTATTGGTATAGTATTTTTCGTTTGCGCAGGAAGTTTCCTTTACTTCCGTTTATTCTCCGATTTGGAGGATGATGTTCGCTTGTTCGAAATGATTCGAAAAGTTGGATTGACGAGTGGGGAATTATCGAAGGTAGTTACAATTCGATTGGCGCTTTTATTCTTCGTTCCAATTGGTGTTGCAACATTACATGGGGCAGTAGCCTTAACTGCGTTAGGGCAAATGTTTGAGTACTCATTGTTTAAAGAAAATACAGTTGTATTAAGTATTTTCATAGGTATTCAAATTGTATACTTCTTACTTATAAGATCCCGTTATGTAAAACAATTGAAAGAGAGATTACGTATGCATTAAATGTGTTTTTTTAACTCGAGTACAAAATTTTCTAAAAAGAGGCAAGTATTGCCAAAAAGTGATAAAATGGAAAAAGCGAGGTGGAAAAATTAATATAGAGTAAGGGGGGGAGAAATATGAAAGCAACAGGAGTTATTCGAAAAGTAGACGAATTAGGACGAATTGTTATCCCTAAAGAATTACGCGATGTATTGGGAATACAAATCAAATCACCGCTTGAAATTTTTGTAGAAGCAGATAAAATCATTTTACAAAAATATCAACCTTACAATGCTTGCCAAATCACAGGTGATGTTTCAGAACAGAACATATCATTAGCAAATGGAAATATTACTGTTGGGATAGAGGGAGCGGAATATTTAGTAAAAGAAATAGAAAAGTTTTTAAACAAGAGTGAGGTTTAGTCTTAATTTATATTATTTTTCAAATTACATATCATTCTTTTAAAAGACTGTAAGAGGACCATTAATTGGTTCTCTTATTTTGGTTAGTAGTTGAACGACATGGGGTGTTACTTCCTACAAATCATAGGGAAAATAAAAAAGTAGTATAAAGTTAGTAAATGATGTTGAGAAATATTTGAAAAGAAGGAAAACAAAAAGAATAAAACGAATGTTACATTTACACGTATTCAAAAGTGGTCTGAAATGAAAATAATACATTTTCAGGAGGGATTACGATGAGTAGTACAGTGAATAAACAAAAAGGTATACAATTGATTCCGTTTACCGTAAATAAGGTGGTAGAACAAGTAAATGAAATTCCACCAGGTGTACAAATGATTCACGCTCCGCAAGTATGGGAAAAGAGTGTGAAGGGGCAAGATGTAGTCGTTGCCGTATTAGATACAGGGTGTGATACTAATCATATAGATTTAAAAGATCGTATTATCGACGGAAGAAATTTCACAAAAGATTATGAAGCTGATCCAAATGTGTATCTTGATAATAACGGACATGGTACTCATGTAGCGGGGACGATTGCCGCGACTGAAAATGGTGTCGGTGTATTAGGAGTTGCACCACTTGCTAAAATGTTAGTATTAAAAGTTTTAGCGGGAGATGGTTCTGGAAGTTATGAGCAAATTATTGAGGCAATTCATTATGCTGTAAATTGGAGAGGGCCGAATCAAGAGAAAGTAAGAATTATTTCAATGTCACTTGGTGGTCCGCAAGATGTTCCAGAATTACATGAAGCAATTCAAAATGCGGTAAAGCAGGATGTTCTCGTTGTATGTGCTGCTGGAAATAATGGAGATTGCGATGATGAAACAGAGGAATTAGATTTCCCAGGTGCTTACTCTGAGGTAATTGAAGTTGGTGCTGTTAATTTAGAGCGGAAGATTGCATGTTTTAGTAATTCAAATCAAGAAATTGATCTAGTAGCGCCAGGTGATGAAATATTATCTACGTATCCAGATGGGAAATATGCTGTGTTAAGTGGAACTTCCATGGCGACGCCGCATATTGCTGGGGCGCTCGCCTTGCTCATTAAACAGTGTGAGAAAGAATACGGTCGAAAGTTATCAGAGCCGGAAGTATATGCACAACTTATTAAAAGAACTGTACCTTTAGGGTACGAACGTACATCTGAAGGGAATGGATTAATAGATTTATTAAAAGAATAGCCATATTAAAAAACATCTCATATTCATATGAGATGTTTTTTAATATGGCTCTGTCGCATGTAATACAACTTGTAACAAACCTGGGAATCTAGCATTTAAATCTTCTTCACGAATTGAAATGAAACGTTGTGTTCCTTCAAGGCGTGTGTACATAACACCTGACTCACAATGAATAGAGTACTAGCTGTATTTTTCACGATAATGTTTATGATCGGTACAGACACTTTCTTAATTTCACCACTGTTGCCGACATTACAACAGGTGTATCATGTTTCAACCGAGTTGTCAGGATGGATGGTGAGTTCGTATGCTTTAGGGTATGCTGGATTTGCGCTTATTGCTGGTCCTATATCAGATGGATTAAACAGAAAAAAAGTGATGGTACTAGGTATGAGTTTTTTTGCAATAAGTACGTTTTTGTGTGGAATTGCACCGAGTTTTTTATGGATGCTAACATTTAGATTTTTAGCAGGTGTAAGTGCAGCTTTTGTATCTCCACAAGTGTGGGCATCCATTCCGCTCCTTATAGAGAAAAAGCAAATTGTGAAAGCAATTGGGGTTGCAACAGCAGGGTTATCAATCTCTCAAATTTTAGGGCTGCCACTGGGAGCTTATTTAGCAACGATACATTATACAATCCCATTCTATTTCATTGGTATATTATCAGCACTACTTGTTATTCTTATTTATGTTGTATTACCAGAAATACAGTCGGTTCATATAGGTGGAAATAAAAAAGTGATTTTACAGCGTTATAAACAATTACTTACAGATTCAAAGGTTTCACTTTCTTATTTTGCATACTTTGTTTTTCAAACCGGAAATTTTGCTGCATTTTCATTTTTTGGTGTATGGCTTTCCATTCAATTTGGCTTACAGGTTCATGAAGTAGGTACGGCTATGCTTGTACTAGGATTAGGAAATTTAGCTGGTAATATTTTTGGCCCTAGACTTGTAAATAAAATTGGATACAATCTTTCTTTCTATGGTGGAATTGTATTTACGGCAGTGTTATATGTAATACTTCCCTATTTAAAGAATCTTATTTTTGTTGAATTCTTTTTCTTTGTTTTATTTTTTGTGACAGGAATGTTGTTTGTATTAATGATGGGACATTTACAAAACATGTCTACTATAGCACGGGGAACAGGTGCTGCCCTTGCTAACGCCTCGATGTACATTGGCCAAATGATTGGTGCGGTAATAGCAGGAATGTTATTTGCAACATCTCACAATTTTATACTAGTAGGTAGCTTTACAGCGTTATTATATGTTGTAGCTTTATTTCTGCTTAGAAAAGGTGAACACATTAGTAAAGATAATGAAAAAGGAATTGCATCATAAAGTTTTAGTAAATCAAAAAACAATTTTTTAGGATAAGTTAAAAAGGTGCTTTTTGATTGCATAGTTGCTGTATTTTTAATAATTCGTCGTTGAGCTGTATGATTGAAAAGGATTTGTAATAAAATTATGGGAAAATAAAAAACCCCTATATAGATAGGGGTTTATATATCGGCATATAGCTCCTCGGAAAAGGATATACCTAGTTTAACATATAGGAGTACTTATAATTGTGAAATAGATGTGAAAGTAATGTGAAAAATGTTGTAATAAAAAGCACTGTTTTAGCTAATGTAGCTAAAACAGTGCTTTTCTCTTTGATTGAACAGTTGCAGCATTTTCATCATGTATACCTGCATCTTTAATAATTCGTTGTTTTGCTTTATTTAATAGATGGTTTACTGCTTCGCCAAAATAGTTAGCTTCGCTTTTTGTGCGGGCTTCTCGTAAACATTTATAGTTTTCTAGCAGTTCCTCTTTTTCGGAGTTTGTTAAGAAATCTTCTATTTTCTTTTTTGTCATACGAAACACCCTTTCTCCTGACAAACGACGCAATAGAAAATATTTATTTCTCATTATAACAATAATTTTAAAAGAAAGTATACACTAACGTCGCAATAATTTGTCAATTTCTTGAATCTTCTCATCAGCTTTCCCAATTTGCGTATTTTTAGCCTGTTCGCCACCAAGAGCTTGATGTAGTAAAAAAGTTTGACCGGAAATAGCAGTTACAATGGATACTTTTATAATTTCTTTTATTGCGGTGACATCGAATAAAACGAGCCCAAGAAGTGCGGCTAGGCTACCAGTAAAAATATCAGTTAAAAATCCAAAATGAAAAAATGTTTTCAAACGGCGTGGAAGCAATAACTTACCTTGGTTATTGATTAGATGGGAAACGAAGCCGGTAATGCCACCAACAAGAACAGCGGTTAGCCATTGATACATTTCCATCGAATCCACTCCTTTTAGTGAATAAGATTCGATTATTTTATATTGATTCCTTTTAATATTTCATATAAGCATATTGAGAAAGTTTGTTTGGGTATATTTTGTATTCAAATTAATTATAACAGAAAATTTAGATAGATTTCAGTCTATTATATGAATCATTTTTACAATAATATGAATGCAGAAAGGGGTGCGTGATATGAATATAGATTATCGAATAAGAAGTGTAGATGGTTATACAAAAAAAATAGGGGAATTAGTAAGCCTGCTTGAGCATACGAGAGCTGTAACATTAGGCGAAGTAAAAAGTTTATCAGTTGAGCAATTAGATTTAATTATGCAAAGCAGCGGAAATTCAATTGGCGCCTTATTAAAGCATATAGCAGCTATTGAAAAAGTTCATCAGCTTATTTCATTTCAAGATCGTGACTTTACAAAAGAAGAATTAGAAATATGGGAAGATGCACTGTATTTAGGGGAAGCGGGTAGAGCAATCTGTGGTCATGAAATACAGTATTATGTACAACTTCTACAAAGTGTTCGAGAAGAATCTCTGAAGTATTTAAGTGAACAAGGTAATGAGTGGCTCATGTCAGAAAGAAAGTGGCCTAACGGTGTAGTATATAACCAGCACTATCTTTGGTTTCATGTGCTAGAAGATGAAATTAGTCACCGAGGACAAATTAGAATGCTCAAAAACAAATTATTTGAAAATTACGTTAAATGATGTAGCTTTTTATAGGAGAATTCCATATAATGAGAGTAATTAAAATAAGAACGGGGTGATGTATTATGGCGAAAATAACTTATATGAATAATAAACCAAATACAAAGGTGGATGGAAAGGGCGAAACGATATAAGTGAGCGCACTATCCTTCCACTTAGCTTAAACTAGGGAGGATATCAATTTGAATCAAAATATTTTAGAATCGTATGGCTGGGATTCTTTTTTTGAGGAACAAGCTGTAGAGAACTTTGAAGTAGGGCGTATTTTACTTGAGCATAAGCATATATATCGAATTATTTGTAATGATGGTGAATATATGGCAGAACTGTCTGGAAAGTTTCGGCATGAAGCAGTAACGAAGGGAGATTATCCAGCTGTTGGTGATTGGGTGTATATAAAGAAAATAGAGAATGAAAAGAAAGCTATCATTCATCGTATTTTTCCGAGAAGAAGCTCTTTTTCTAGACAAGAGGCTGGTACTCGAACGGAAGAACAAGTAATAGCAGCAAATGTAGATTATTTATTTTTAGTGAATGCACTTAATCATGATTTTAATGTTAGAAGGATGGAACGTTATTTATTATTAGCGTATGAAAGCGATGCTATGCCAGTTATTGTTTTAACAAAGAGTAGTATATGTAATGATGTGGAACGGAAAATTGTAGAAACGGAAGCTATAGCAATTGGTGTTCCTATTTTCGTTGTTGATAGTTTAGAGCATACAGGTATTGATTCGTTGAAACAATTCGTTTCTTCAGGGAAAACAATTGCTTTAGTTGGGTCATCAGGGGTAGGAAAGTCAACTTTGTTAAATGCACTAATAGGAATTGAGGTAGCAAAAACGGGAGATATACGTGAAGAGGATAGTAGGGGGAGGCATACGACAACGCATCGAGAGTTATTTCAATTGCCAAGTGGCGCTCTCGTAATTGATACTCCCGGTATGAGAGAATTGCAACTTTGGGAAGGAAGCGAAGCGATTCAAACAACATTCTCTGATATTGAAAAACTTGCGACAACATGCCGTTTTCGTGATTGTAAGCATGAGAATGAACCAGGATGCGCGGTGCATAGTGCAATTGATAACGGACTTATTACGATAGATCGTTTGAAAAGCTATAAAAAATTACAAAGAGAACTGGCGTATTTTATGAGAAAACAAGATGTAATCCTTGCCAGAGCAGAGCGTGATAAGTGGAAAAAGCTTTCTAAACAACATAAAAAAATGTAAAAACCAAAGGGTGCCCTTTGGTTTTTTTCTATTTGTAAATTTTATAATAATATTATTCATATATATAGACAAAGGGAAATTAATTGTTTAAACTTTACAAAGTATTCATCATAATAGGTTATGAAAATAATAATTAGGGATTGGGAAATATTCATAATTAACTCAATTTAACTTTTAAATTTGAAAATTAGGAGGTTCATAATGGGGAAACTATTAAATTTGTTTCGTGATATGAAAGTAGCAAAAAAGCTATTAATCTCATTCTTTGTAATTTTAATTGCGGCTGTGTCTATTATCGGAGGCATGTCTTATCAAACAGCCAAAAAGAATTTTGAATCGCAAATTAAGAGTAGTGCCAACGACAATATAAAAATACTGGATAATTTAATCAATCAAATGATTGATGCAAAATTTAATGATGTGAATAATTTTGCACGGGTGATTCAGGGGAATATGTATCAAGGAGATAATCAGGATGAATTAAGGAAAATGTTATCTCAATATATAAATTTAAATAAAGATGTTGAACAAGTATATGTTGCCGGAAATGATAAAAAATTTGTACAAGAACCAAATATACAAATGGCAGCAGACTATGATCCAACAGAGCGTTCTTGGTATAAAGATGCGGTTGCAAAACAAGGTGGTATTGTTGTTACTGAGCCATATAAGGCAAAAGGAAATGGACATATTGTCGTAACAATCGCAAAACAAACAGAAGATAAAAATGGGGTTGTTGCGCTAGATTTAAGTTTAGATAATTTATTAAAAACATCAAAGTTAATTAATATTGGTAAAAAAGGATATGCCTTCATTTTAGATGGAAAGCAAAAAATAATTGCTCATCCACAAGAAAAATCAGGGGAAAAAGCGGCTGATTCTTGGGCAAAGAAAATTTATGAAGATAATCACGGTGCTTTTTCATATTCTTATGGCGGTAGTGAAAAGAATATGGTATTTGCTACAAATGTAAAAACAGGTTGGAAAATTGGTGGGACTATGTACTCAAGTGAAGTAATTGAAGCTGCTCAACCTGTATTTTATAATATGTTAATTGTTATGCTTATCTCATTAGTAATAGGTGGAGCACTTATTTATTTTGTAACACTTTCAATTACGAAGCCTTTAAAGAGATTAGTTGTTACCTCTAAAGAAATAAGTGAAGGGGATTTAACGCAAACAATTGAAATTCATTCTAATGATGAAATCGGCCAACTTGCTAAAGGATTTAATGAGATGACGAATTCGTTACGGACGTTAATCGGAAGAATTAACGATTCAGCTGGGCATGTTGCAGCGGCATCAGAAGAGCTAACTGCAAGTGTAAGGCAAGCAAGTGAAGCGACTGAGCAAATCACAATCGCAATGGATGAAATATCAAGTGGGGCAACGACGCAAACAACAAGCGTAGAAAATGGCGCTATGTTACTGTTTGATGTAACGGAAGGAATTCAGCATGTAGCAAATAGTTCATCATCTATTAATACGGCTTCTGCACATACTCGTGAAAAAGCAGAAGATGGTGGGAAACTAGTAGGAAGAACAGTAAACCAGATGCAGTCTATTGCAGAATCTGTGTCACAATCAGATGCAGTTATACAATTACTAAATAATAAATCAAAACAAATTGGTGATATTTTAGAAGTAATTCAAAATATTGCAGATCAAACAAACCTTCTAGCTTTAAATGCGGCGATTGAAGCCGCAAGAGCCGGTGAGCATGGAAGAGGTTTCGCAATTGTTGCAGATGAAGTGCGTAAATTGGCAGAGCAGTCTAGCGTATCTTCTAGTGAAATTAGTAAATTAATATGTGAAATACAAGATGATATGGGTAAGACAGTCAAATCTATGAATCATGTAAATGAGGAAGTTCAATCTGGACTTGTTATCGCAAATGAAACGAAGCAAAACTTTGCTGAAATTTTACAATCTACAAATGAAATAGCTAATCAAATTAAGACGATGGTTGAAACGGCTAATGGAATGTCAAAAGGGGCAAATGAAGTATCTATTTCGGTAGGACAAATTGCAATGACAGCACAAAATAATGCAACAAGCACACAAAATGTTGCGGCTTCAGCTGAAGAACAGCTAGCTTCGATGGAGGAAATTGGATCCGCAGCGGGCACGTTATCTCAAATGGCTGAAGAGTTACAAGGACTAATTGACAGATTTAAAGTTTAATAGAGAACAGACTATCCCCTAGTAGCATTATGCCACTAGAGGGTAGTCTGTTTTATTGTGTAAAATCAAATAGGGATGTAGACTTCCTTTATGACGTTTAAAATGGCATTTTGCATAATGTTTGTCGAAAAATAGAGGTATTTGTTAGCTTTGTGTATAATTATTAACGTATAGAATACAAATAAAAGGAGAATATTATGGGAGTGTATTGGGGGACAAAAAGACATTCTTGGCTTAGTTACGTCTCATTTTGGCTAAGTATTTCATTTTTTATTGTTTTTCTAATTGAAGTGTTTATATTAAAAACACTTTCGAATAGCTCGGTACAAATTGTTAAATATTTTTATTTTATACTTGTACCAGTAAATATTTTTCTTAGTTTAAAGTTACTATTTAAGAAGAATGAAAAGAAAGCGTTACCTATTTTTAGTTTCATTGTCTCATTATTATTTGCAATTTTAATAATCGTATTAGTTTTAGCAGCTATAGGGAAGTTCTTTTAAGGGGAGTGGTATAAGTCACTCTCCTTTTTTATTTGTGGTAGTCTTACTATATGTAAAAGTGTGAATGCTGTGAGCTAATAAAAGCGGAGAGTAGACAATATTTGCATGGATTAAAGCCTGACGCTATTTAAACTTGTAAGAGTGTATGGAGTAATGAGGTAATATACATAATAATGGAGATAGAATTAGTTATTTTATAAGTATCTATGAAGCAAATGAATACGGTAAGAACGGTGATATATGGTACAATAGCTATGGATAGTGATAGAGATAAAGGGTATATAAAATACTCATCGTTTTTTAGTAAGAGAGGGGTTATCTTATGCTATACGAGGATTTGGAGACATTATTTCAAACAGCTCCGAAAGAAGATAGAGGCGGATGGAAATATATAATCCAAGAACAAAATGATACATATAAAATTGTTGATGAAATACTGAAAAATCAAATGAGTGTCGAATTGTATTTTAATGAATACGATGAGGTGAAAATCACTTTATATAAAGATGGAATTCCCATTACGACTATACAAAGAATTGTGATTTCAAAAGTTGAATTAGACGAAGATGAAGAAGGTATTCAATTTGTTTTAGAGCGCATGCCTAGTCGAATGATCCGGTTGCAGTTAAAGCCGTATTTAGCATTAGAAATGGGACCGTACTGGGAAGTATGTGATGATTGTGAATGAACATAAAAAAGCATCCAATAACATGGATGCTTTTTTATGTTTTTTGAAGTTGTTTAAACGCAATGATTGGAAGTATAACAATACTTACCCATCCGATGATAGGATATAGAATATGAAGTAAGTCACTGTAACCGATGTAACTAAAGCAATAACTAATTAGTAAAATGAAGAAAATAATATTGTGATTTTTCCACCCAGTAATAGATTGCATCTGTTTTGTCATTCCGAACACATTACCAACTAAAGTTGTGAAAACTTCACCGAAAATAATGAGAACGAAGAAGAAGTGAAAAGTTGCATTAAATCTTCTTATGACTTCAGCCATTGGGATGTTATATTGATAAAATTGATCGACTGATAAGATTGCTAAATGGCTGCATAATAAAATTAAAGAAAGTCCAGCACCACCTAAAATCCCACCCCAAAAAATGGCTTTTCGATCCTTTACTTCACTGGCTAATGGGACGAGAACACTTTGGGCGAGAGAAAGATTTAAGGCGACATATGTAATAGGGCTAGTAATCCATTTCATATTCCAACTCTCTGCAGGAATAGTGTTATTAATGGAAGGTGTACCGTGAAAAAAGGTTGTAATAGCAAGTCCGATAATAAAAATCATCATAATAGGTACGACAAGTGTATTTACTTCAAAAACACCTTGTAATCCGCGGCTACTTATAATGAGACAAGCGATAACTGTAATGAGAATACCGAGTTGTCTTGGTAAGCGAAGTTGCTCTTCAAATACTGCACCAGCCCCTGATAACATAACGCTCGTTACACCGAATAAAACGAGTAATAATAATGTGTTTACAACATTCCCAAATACATCCCCAAATAAATATTTGTTAAATTCTTGCGCTGAAAATGCCCCGATTTGTGATGAAAGTAACATCATCTTTGTGCCGAGCCAAATAAAAAAAAATCCACTTACACATATGCCAATTGTCCCGTATAATCCATTCACTGTGAAAAATTCAACAATTTCTCGTCCAGTAGCAAATCCAGCTCCAACGACAGTTCCGATATAAGTAGCAGCTACTTTCTTTGCTACTTGCCATTGTTGATTGTCCATGTTATCCCTCTTTCTACTATGATGAGCTTGATGTACTATTATGCATATGTATGAGCTTGGACAATTAGACGTATGAAGTGTTTGAAAAAATACATGAATTAAATGATATTAGGGAAGTATTAAAGGTGTTAAAACTTTGTTACATATAAGCCGATTGTTCGAAAGGAAAGGGAATGTATGGTAAAATGTAATTAGGTTATTAAAAGATAAACATTACAAAATGATAAGAGGAGTGGATTGTATGAGTACGAAAACAAATGTTGTTGAAGTATTAAACAAGCAGGTAGCAAACTGGAATGTGTTATATGTGAAATTACATAATTATCACTGGTATGTGACAGGGCCACACTTCTTTACATTACATGAGAAATTTGAAGAGTTTTATAATGAAGCTGGAACGTATATTGATGAGTTAGCAGAACGTATTTTAGCTTTAGAAGGTAAACCATTAGCGACAATGAAAGAATATCTCGCAACATCTAGTGTCAGCGAAGGGACAAGCAAAGAATCTGCAGAAGAAATGGTGCAAACATTAGTGAATGATTATTCTGCACTTATTCAAGAATTAAAAGAAGGTATGGAAGTTGCGGGCGAAGCTGGCGATGAAACATCAGCTGACATGCTGTTAGCAATTCATACAACATTAGAACAACATGTATGGATGCTAAGTGCATTCTTAAAATAACGATAAAAAATATAAAGAAACCCATTGAAAAATTATTTCAATGGGTTTTTTTATGATTTTTCAGTTTTCTTTTATGCTATAATATAGTAAAAAGGAGGCGATGCGATGTTTCGCTTTTTCAGAACTGGAAAAGAAGAGCGGGAAATTACGAAAGATGAATTAGAACAAGCGATGGCTCAGTTTTTAGAAACGAATGCTAATATCGTTTATACAGTATTAGTAAATGAAGATTATACAGTAAATTATGATTTGTTAAAACCGTATTTACCTGCATTTCCAACAAATGATTTTCTCATAACGAAGGAAACGCTTGAGGTATTTGAACATACAGCAGAAAATTTAAACCTAGTGAAAGAAATTGATGTCGTACAAAAGGCAGTAGATCAATACGTAACAGAAAAAGAAATGTTCCCAATTGTTGAAGGTAGCGAAGATCGCCTCATATGCGGAATGAAACTAGGACCTTACTTAAATCGTAGCTTAAAAAGAGACTTATATATTTCAGAAAAACATTATTTAGTTTCAAGTAAACCAGATAGAAAAAAACAAAAGAGCGGGTAGACGTAATGAAAACAACAATACATATATTGTTGTCTTTTTTTGTTTGTTAAAATATTGACTTTTCAGTTTATTAATATTTATATTAAATGTATTGGACAGAGAAGGATAACTATTAAGTATCATTCGGAGAATAAGATATTGCTAGGGCGAGTTATATAAAATCTTCACAAAGTGGTATAAAGATTCGCAAAATAAATATTATAAAAAGTTTCGGGGGAATTGGTACATGAAAAATAGTATGACTTACATTCAATTATTAAATGAAACGTTACGTTGTTATGCAAATAAAGGAAGTTTTGAAGCGTACAATTATATAATGGAAAACGCTACAGGTGTAATAGGGAATGAGGCGCAAATATATAATTTTAAGTATGCGCTCGCAAGTGCATCAGGACTTGAAAAAGAAGCATTACATTTAATGAGGAAGGCCATTATAGAAAAGGGATTCTGGTATGGAAATGAATATTTAATTTCCGACGAAGATTTAAAATCACTACATAAATTTAAAGAATTTCATACAATGGTGCAATTATGTAAAGAAAGAGAAGAATTAGCACATAAAAAGGAAAGACCAGATGTGAAATATATATACAGCAAGAAAGAGGGGAAACTACTACTTACATTACATGGTGACCAAGAAAATATTCAAATAGTAGAGCCATATTGGAAATCAGTTTTGGCACAAGATTACACGTTAGCTTTACCACAGTCTTCACAAATTCAGTTTTCAGATGGATTTGTTTGGGATGATATAGAGAGAGGGAAAGAAGAATTAAAAGAGCATTACAATAATTTTATAGAAAATCATACAGTAGAAAATGTAATAATTGGTGGTTTTTCTGCAGGGGCAAGAGTAGCTTTATATACGATTTTGCAAAAAGATATAGATGTGGATGGTTTTGTTTTTATAGCACCGTGGCTTCCCGAGATTGAAGAATGGGATGAGTTGCTAAGAGTGCTGCAGGATAAACATATAAAAGGATATATAGTATGCGGGGATCAAGATGAAGATTGTTTCGAATCCACGCAGCAATTTGTACGATTATTAAGAGATAAGAATATAGAACATAAGTATAAAGTTGTGCCTAACTTAGATCATGATTATCCTATTAACTTTGATGAGCTATTAAAAGAAGCTATTGAATATATAGGAAATAAAAACAATAAGTAGTAAGAAAAAGAGATGCATCACTTGTGATGCATCTCTTTTTAGAGTTATAAATTAAAAGCATTTGCTAGTAAGCGATAAGACTTTAATTTATGTTCAAATTGATGGGTAATCGTGACAATCATAAATTCGTCAGTATTGTATGCTTTGCTTAAGTTTATTATTTTTTCTTTTACAGAAGACGGATCACCAACAATCATACGTTGACGATTTTCTTTTATACGGAATAAATCATAAGCACTGTATGAATAATTTTGAGCAGTTTCAATAGAAGGTGTACCAGTAGTTCGTTTTCCTTGCTCTAATAATAAGATTGATAAATCTAAACTAGAAGCAATTTTTTCCGCTTCTTCATTGGTTTCTCCGCATATAACAAAGATGGCAACGATTGAATTAGGCTTATCTCCTAAAAATGAAGGCTGATATTGTTCTTGGTAAGCCCTCATAACTTCAGGGCCTCCGAAGCCATTAATAAATTGTGCAAATGCGAAAGAAGCTCCGTTGTTTGCAGCAATTTTAGCGCTCTCTCCGCTAGAACCGAGCATCCACATTTCAGGAGATGTTGGGATAACTGGAGTGGCTTTTAAGTTTGCATAGTGATGGTTTTCTGGTATTTGATCATGTAAGTACATTGCAACGTCTGCAATTTGTTCTGGATATTGATCAAGTGAGACCATTTTCCCTTCTTGAAGTGCGCGAGTTGCTATTGGCATACCACCAGGAGCTCTACCAACACCGAGATCGATGCGGTTCGGATACAGTGCTTCTAGAACACGGAAATTCTCAGCAACTTTATATGGGCTATAATGTGGTAACATAACACCACCTGAACCGATTCTAATACGATCCGTTTTTGCGGCAATATGAGAAATAAGTATTTCTGGACTTGAACCAGCTAAGCTTACGGAATTATGATGTTCGGATACCCAAAAACGTGTGAATCCGAGTTTTTCAACTTCTTGTGCAAGCGTAACTGTATGTGAAAAAGCTTGGGCTGCTGTGCTACCATCTGAAATAGGTGATTGGTCTAATACACTTAACTTGATCATAGAATATACCTCTCAATCTTAATGTACATCCTATTATATATTTACTTATGAAAAATGCGTAGTGAAATGCTCAAAATGAAAAGCGGATAATCCTATTTCCACTTTTAACGAGAAAATCCGCGTTCATAATGATTCATTTCGACCAGATTTAAAATATATTCATAGTTGTCAATTTCACATTTTAGCTGTTCACGTTCTTTTTCAGATAGTGTCATATTGCTAAGTTTTTTACATAAGTTTTGTTTCTTTAATTCTAAATGCTTTTTTGTAGCGTGGTAATCATAAGTATGTTTCATTTTTTAGTCACTCCTTCGTTGTGGTTGCTATATTATACGAAGCATAAAGAAATATGAAATCTGTCGCTTATGTACTTTTAGTGAATATTCAAATTGCAATGGTGTTATGTTTATGGAGATTTATGAATAAAATGCACTAAACCACTAACGTCCATTTGATGAAGTAAGGGGTGGAATTGTGCAGAAAGATATAATGTATAACACTGAAATGGATGAAGCGTTAAAAGTTATAGATAAAGGATTGAAGAAGACGATAAATCCAAAACAAATTATTGTAGTGGGAGCTGGTATGGCTGGATTAGTTTCAGCATCTTTATTAAAGGCTGCAGGACATGATGTGAAAATTTTTGAAGCAAACAACCGGGTAGGTGGCCGTATAGAAACGGTTAGAATGGAAGATAACGGATTATATTTAGATGTCGGAGCAATGAGAATTCCGTATTCGCATACATTAACGATGGCCTATATAAGAAAATTTGGGCTACAGGTGAGTCCTTTTATTAATAGAAATGAGACGGATATTATATACGTAAATGGACGGAAAACGACGTTGAAACAATATGAAAAGGATCCAAGTATTTTAAGGTATCCTGTGGAAATGAATGAAGTGGGAAAAACGTCTGAAGAACTATTGTTATTAGCAGTACAGCCGATAATAAATTTTATTAAAAGAAATCCAGAGAAAAATTGGGATGTTGTAGTGAAGGATTTTGGGAGATATTCCACAGGACAATTTTTGAAGTATCACCCTTATCAGTATAATACTTACTTTTCGCCAGTAACAATTGAGATGATTGGTGTTCTATTAGATTTAGAAGGTTTTTTGGAACGATCGTTTGTAGAGACTTTACGCTTTCTATACATTATGCAAGAGGAGAGCGGATTTTGTGAAATTGTGGGCGGGAACGATAGATTGCCAAAGTCATTTTTACCGCAATTAGAAGAGAATATTATATATAATCAAAAATTAATGAAGCTACATCAACACGATAATGGTGTGACAGCTTTCTATCGGAACGAGGAAACTTTTGAATATAGCAGTATTACAGGAGATTTAGTTATTGTTACCATTCCGTTTTCGACAATGCGTTTTGTAGAAGTAGATCCGTTTGATTCTATATCTCATGAAAAATGGAAAGCAATTCGTGAATTACATTATATGCCTGCGACGAAAATAGGAATTCAATTTAAAAGCCGATTTTGGGAAGAACAAGGACAATTAGGTGGCAGAATTATAACAGATTTGCCAATTCGTTATGCCTATTATCCAAGTTATGGAATTGGTGAGAAAGGACCGGCTATGATGTTAGGTAGCTATACATGGTCTTATGACGCATTGTTATGGGATGGTTTATCAAAAGGTGATCGTATTTATTACGCATTACACAACTTAGCAACAATATTAGGTGGTCAAGTGTATGATGAGTTCATATCTGGAATATCAAAAAGCTGGACATTGGATCCGTATGCGCTTGGAGGATTTGCACTTTTTCAAGCAGGTCAAGAATCTGAGCTGCAACCAGCGATTGTCAAACCAGAGGGGAGAATATTCTTCGCTGGAGATCATACAACGCTATATCACGGATGGATTCAAGGTGCGATTGAATCTGGAATTCGTGTAGCGGAGGAAGTGAATGAGTAAAAGGTTTTCAATTCAGAAAATTCTTTACTATATAACTTGAGATGGATATTATTATATATAAAAGAATTATGGGGAGTGTTTACAGTGAATCCGTTATTATTCGATTTTCCTTCTGAATTTTATACTGACAGGCTTTTTATTCGAATGCCGAAACCAGGAGATGGTAAAGTTGTATATGATGCAATTCAAGCTTCAATACAAGAACTAAAACCTTGGATGGTGTTTGCACAAAAAGAGCAAACAGAGGAAGAAATAGAAGAGAGTATTAGAAAATCGCATATTCAATTTTTGCAACGTGAAGATTTAAGATTACTAGTATTTTCGAAAGAAACAGGTGCATTTATTGCTTCAGCCGGATTACATCGTATTAATTGGGATATACCTCAATTTGAAATCGGATATTGGATTGATACAAGGTTTAGCGGAAAAGGCTATATGGTAGAGGCTGCGAAAGGTATAATGGATTACGCTTTTTCTGAATTGAAAGCAAACCGTGTAGAAATTCGTTGTGATTCTTTAAATAAGAAGAGTAGAGCGATACCTGAGAAATTAGGCTTTAAGTTAGAAGGTACGTTAGAAAGTGCGAGTGTTGCGGTAGATGGAAACGGATTAAGGGATATGTGTGTATTTGCCATGACTAGAAATACATATGAAAAAGAAGAGCTGTAAGAAAACAGCTCTTCTTTTTATGCATTATGGTACAGGATGCCCATTAGAGCTTTCGAAAATTGTAAACCATTGTTGACGGTCTAAGTTAACGTTTGTAGCAAGAGCTGCCGTTTTTACGCGATCTAATTTACCAGAGCCAACGATTGGCATCATATTAGCTGGATGAGCAAGTAACCAAGCATACATAACCGTATCGATACTAGAAACACCTAGCTCAGTAGCAACTTTTTGCACAGTTTCGCGTACACGTACGGCACGTTCTGATTGACCAGTAAAAATTTCCCCACCAGCAAGAGGTGACCAAATCATTGGATTGATTCGTTTTTCTTGGCATAAATCAATTGTCCCTTTTTCAAAATGCTCAAGCTGCAATGCAGAAACTTCAATCTGGTTCGTAATAAGCGGGAAATCTAAGTGCGAACTTAACATATTAAATTGTGAAGGTAAGAAGTTAGATACACCGAAGTGACGAACTTTTCCTTCTTGTTTTAATTGTGAAAATGCTTTTGCCACTTCATTTGGATTCATAAAAGGATCGGGACGATGAATAAGTAATACGTCAATATAATTTGTATGTAAATTTTTAAGTGATGCTTCTACACTTTGCATAATATGCTCTGCACTAGTATTGTAGTGAGCAACATATCGCTTTGGAAATTTCGGTGATGGGGGAGCGATTCCACACTTTGTAATAATTTGCATGTTTTCTCGTAAGGAAGGCTTTAATTGTAAAGCTTCTCCAAACAATCCTTCACACGTATATCCGCCGTAAATGTCAGCGTGATCAAAAGTAGTAATTCCCATATCCATACAATCTTCAATGAAAGAAAGTAATTCTTGTTTTGTCATATTCCATTCTGCTAAACGCCAAAATCCTTGAATAATACGAGAGAATTCTAGCGTTTCATTCATTTGAACTCGTTCCATTATAAGTACCCCCTTGATGAATAATAATGTTTTGAAAAGGCTTTCTTACTACATGTTATTATATAGTTAATTAGGTGTACAGACAATAAATATGTTTTGCTAAAAAAATGATTTTCTCTATATGATATAATATAGAAACATATAGCTATAAGGAGATGTAAGGAATGATTCCAGTAACAATATTAACTGGTTTTCTTGGATCAGGGAAAACGACTTTATTAAATCGTATTTTATCAGAAAATCACGGTAAGAAATTAGCGGTGATTGTAAATGAAATAGGACAAATTGGCATTGATAATCAGTTGATTATGAATGTGGAAGAAGAAATTATGGAAATGACAAACGGCTGTTTATGCTGTACTGTACGTGAAGATTTACTCGTTGCTTTAAAACAATTACTGGACGTAAAAGCAGAAGGGAAAATGGATTTTGATGGTTTAGTAATTGAAACGACTGGCCTTGCAAATCCAGGGCCGATTATTCAAACATTCTTTTTAGATCCAGTCATTCAATCTGCATACCAAATTAACGGTGTTGTAACAGTGGTAGATAGTTATCATATACATAAACATTTTGAAAAAGGATTAGAAGCAAAAGAGCAAATTGCGTTTGCTGATGTCGTTTTAGTAAATAAATTAGACTTAATTGAAGAGAATGAGAAAGAAAATCTCTTGCATGAAATTCAAGGAATTAACCCGACTGCAAAGTTAATTGAGGCGACTAACTGTGAGGTAGATATACCATCTTTATTACAAATCCAAACTTTTAAAACGAAAGATACGTTGCAAATTTACCCTCATAAAGAACATAATCACTTAGAAGGTGTGAAATCATTTGTATTACGTGAAGAACGTCCGCTGGATTTACAAAAGCTTAATGAGTGGATGTCAGCTGTCGTTCAAGAGCTAGGAGAATATTTATATCGTTACAAAGGAATTTTATCGATAGACGGAGTAGATAAACGTATCGTTTTCCAAGGTGTACATACGTTATTTGCCGCTTCGTACGATAGAGAGTGGCAAGAGGGCGAAGAGCGAGTAAGTGAAGTAGTTTTCATCGGAAGAGATATTAATAAAGAGTGGTTCCAAGAACATTTTGAAGAGTGTGTGAAATAAGTCTGCGTAAATTGCAGGCTTATTTTTATGAGCATTCTATTAGATTGCAAAACAGAATTAAATAAGGGAAAGAAACTAAAAATTGATACATGTATAATAAAAAGCCTGTTTTCACAGGCTTGTGTTTTCGTTTATTAGTAACTCCATTACAACACCTACAACTGGACCTTCATCATCAATATCACCATTTAATCGGAAACCAAATGATTCATACAGTCCCATTGCAAGTTTGTTGTCTGGATGTAAACTTAAGTAAATTATTTTGCATTCAAATTTTTCTTGTAAGAATTGAATGAGTAAGCGAAGGAAACGTTTTGCGTATCCTTTTCCTTGATATTGTTGGTCAATCATAAAGCGATCGAGCCATACACTTTTATGTTTTACTGAATACCATCCATACATTGCATAACCTACAAGTGTTTCTCCATCATATAAACCTACTGACGTTCCGTTTCCTTCATATAATGATTCTGCTAAAGAAAACGCGTTACTTTCAATAAATTGTTGCTGATCTTTTGCGACGTCTAAAGCAACTACTGAACGCCAATTTTTTGCTGTTACTTCACAAATGTGAAGATTCATAATTCCAACTCACCTTCTAAATTAATATAGCTTTAAAGCTAATATGGATAATTTTACTTGTTATTTTGGTCAAGTCAAGGATAAATACATAAAAAGGCAGCTGAATACTAGATTCAGCTGCCTAGAAAATATAATGGATTAGTTTGTTGCTTCTTTCAATGTGTTTACGTTTTCTTCCATTAAAGTGAAGTAATCTTTATTATTTTTTGCATCATCTTCAGAAACAGTAGCTAAGTGATTTAAGCGTAAAACTTTTGTACCAGTTTCTTTTTGAATAACAGATGCTACTTTTGGAGTAGAGAAAGTTTCGAATAAAATATATTTTAGATTATGTTCTTTTACTGTTTTTGTAATGTCAGCAAGCTGTTTTTGAGATGGTTCATCAGAAGCTGAAATTCCAGCGATAGGAATTTGTTTTAGGCCGTATCGTTGTTCCCAGTAACCATAGGCAGCATGAGAAACTAAAATTTCTTTCGTTTTTGCGTTCGCTACAGCTGCCTTAAATTGATCGTCTAAATCAGTAAATTTAGTTTGAAGTGCTGCGAAGTTTTTTTCGAATTCTTGTTTATGTTCAGGTTGTAATTCTACAAGTGCATTTTTAATTTTTTCTGCCTGTTTCATTGCTAGAGTAGGGTCTAACCAAATATGCGGGTCTTTATCGTGATGGTGTTCATCTTCTTTATGGCCATCTCCATGATCATGATGCTCTTCTTCAGTAGAAGCACGAAGCTCAATACCTTTAGATGCATTTACAATTTTAACATTTTCTTTTTGTAATGTTTTTTCCATTTTTTCAGCAAATGGTTCTAATTCAGCGCCGTTATAAACGAATAAATTGGCTTTTGCAACTTGTACTGTTTGTTTTTGACTTGGTTCAAATGTATGTGAATCTGCACCAGGTGGGTAAATTGCTTCAACATTTACATAGTTGCCACCGATTTTCTTTGCGAAATCAGCAAGTGGGAAAATCGTTGTATAAACTGTTAGCTTTCCATCTTTCTTGGCATTACTTTCTTTTTTATTTGAGCAGCCAGCGAAAATTAAGGTAAAAATAAGTAAGAATGAAAATATAGTCAATCTTTTAGGCATGAAGTTCTCCTCTTTTCTTTTTTACGGATATATTTTCCCCAATTATAGAAGAAAAATATCATTTTAATACAAAACGGAATAATTACGTTTTAGTTTGCGAACTTAGTATAATACATCTTTAATAAAGTTGCAATAAATAATAATCATTCCGATTTGTTTTTGTTATAAAGTTGTCAAATATAGGTGTATTATTTTTGCAAATGCATGCATATGTGACAACGCTGTTTTCATATATTGAAAAGGAGGTAAAGAGGGGGATGAGCGCTTGGGTTACTTAATGGAAGCTATTTTATTAATATTAGCGGTAGTATTGCCATTATCTTTCGTATTAATTTTTTTAAGAAGATTAATAAGTAATTTAGGGGACGCTACAACAATAACGAAATTACAAGAGAGAGATGAGAAAAAAGAGTGAGTAAAGCACTATGCGTACGCATAGTGTTTTACTTGTGGTAAAATAAGAGCAGGAAACTCCTAAAGGTTGTATTTTACTGAAGGAGAGAAAAGTAAAATAAGAGGTATATGCATATATGAATAAGCGAACAGCGTTAATACTTGGTGCAAGTGGTTTAGTTGGACAAGAGATAACGCGTCTATTACTTGAATCAGATTACTACGATTCGGTTACTATTTTTGTAAGAGAGCCAATGCAATTGCAACATGAGAAGTTACAGCAGAAACAAGTTGATTTTTCGATATTAGAGGAATATAAAGAGTTCTTTGCTGTGGATGATGTTTTTAGTTGCTTAGGAACAACAATAAAAAAAGCAAAAACAAAAGCAAATTTTAAAAAAGTAGATTATGAATATACGTTACGAGCTGCTTGTTTAGCTGAAAAACAAGGAGTACAAAATTTCCTTGTCGTGTCTTCTATGGGAGCGAATCCTAAATCATTTTTCTTTTATTCACAAGTGAAAGGAAAAATGGAAGAAGAATTGCAAAAGTTAGTGATCGGTGGTATTCACATTTTTAGACCATCATTATTAGTAGGAAATCGACAAGAATTTCGTTTCGGTGAACGAATGGCTGAAAAGTTATCTCGTATTATTCCTTTTATCTTTAAAGGAGCTTTCAAAAAGTATAAACCAATTTCAGCTAAAGATGTGGCGAAAGGGATGTATATAACCGCGCTGCGAGAGGAATCGGGTATCCATACTTATAATTCAAATGAAATTACAACGATAGAATAAATAAAACCGAGAAGAATGACTTCTCGGTTTTATTTATTCGTATGAATTTTTCCTGGTGCTCGCTTATATTGGTGAGGTTCTTGCAATTCAAAGCCAAGTTCATTGGCTGCTATTCTTGGGAAGTACGGATTGCGAAGTAACTCACGTCCGATAAAAATTAAATCTGCTTCGTTATTATTTAAAATTTGCTCTGCTTGTACTCCGGTCGTAATTAATCCAACTGCACCAGTTGCAATGTTAGCATGCTCTTTAATATGTTTAGCATATTGTACTTGATACCCAGGATAAACATCGATGCGTGCAGGGACAACAGCCCCAGAGCTACAATCAATTAAATCTACTCCTTGTTCTTTCATCCATTTTGTATACTGAACATAATCTTGAACTGTTAACCCGTCAGGATGATAATCATTTGCTGAAATACGGACAAATAACGGTCCGTTCCAAACTTCATTTATCGAGTCAATGATTTCGCGTAAGAAACGATAGCGGTTTTCAGGTGAACCACCATATTCATCAGTCCGCTTATTGGAAAGCGGAGAAAGAAATTCATTAATAAGATAACCGTGAGCACCGTGTATTTCAATAACATCAAATCCAGCTTGTTTTGATCGTACTGCAGCTTGCTGAAAAGCTAATACAGTATCTTTAATTTGGTGTTTGCTCATTTCTATTGGCATTTTCATTGTTTCATTAAATGGAATGGCTGAAGGAGCTAACGCATCTGTTTCTAATTCAGCTTTTCTTCCGGCGTGAGCGAGTTGAATGGCAGCTTTTGCACCGTTATCATGTATAAAAGTAGTCGTTTTATGTAAGCCTTCAATTAAGTTGTCATCCCAAATGCCCAAGTCTTTGTTAGAAATTCGTCCTTCAGCTAACACCGCAGTTGCTTCAACCATAACTAAACCTACTTGGCCAGCAGCGCGAGTTCCATAATGAATGAGATGAAAATTCGTAACGCTGCCATCCTCACTCCCTGATGAATACATACACATAGGCGACATAACGATACGATTTTTTAGTGTAACGTTCTTAATTGTATAAGGTGAAAAAAGCTTGGAATTCATCAAATAGCCTCCTTGATTGAATTTTCTTATATTTTACCATTCTCTTTTTTGTTTCTCTAATAAAACGCTTATACGAAAAATTTTGTATATTCGTGTTACAATGACTAATATGAACTGAATTGGAGGATGGCATATGTACCAGGCTTATTATGAAAGCGAAGTAGGTTTGCTTGAAATTACAGCGAATCAAGAAGGAATTACGTCTGTTATATTTGTTGATGAACGACAAGAAGAAAATAAAAATGAAATGATAGAACAATGTATAAATGAGTTAGATGAATATTTTAAAGGGAAAAGAAAAGAGTTTACGGTCCCGCTGTCTGCAGAGGGAACAGCATTTCAAAAAAATGTATGGGATGCACTTTATACTATTCCATACGGCGTAAGTGCTTCATATTTAGATATTGCAGAGAAAGTTGGAAATATAAAAGCTGTACGGGCAATAGGAGGGGCGAATAGTCGGAATCCAATTTCAATAATTGTTCCATGTCACCGTGTAATAGGAAAGAGTGGAAAGCTTGTTGGATATGCTGGTGGTTTATGGAGGAAAGAGTGGTTATTAAAACACGAAGGTATTTTGAAATGACGTATGGATGGGAAGAGGGATTGTTTTGAAATGTATAAATTGTGGGCAACCTTGCGAGGAGGAACAGTTAAATTGTGCAAGTTGTCAGCGAAACTTGGATAATGAACAAGATGAAGGTAGCTCGTTAATAGATAAAGAACTGGAAGTATATGTAGGGAGACAATATCCGTATTATCAAAGGAAATGGGAGCTTGAGAATAAGCGGATTGCTAGGTGGAGCTGGAATGGTTGGGCTGCTATTTTCAATATAGGCTGGCTAGGATATCGTAAATATTATATACCAGCTGCTTTATTTATGCTGTTATTAGTAGCTTGTGATGCATTTTCGTACTATATGGGATTTAATGTAGCGTTGCCAATCATTAATATGGTGCCTCTGACGTTTTTATTACTCATTTTTATTCTGTTTGGAATGGGGATTTTTGCAAATGGATTATACTATCAATTTGCGGAAAGACGTATATACCGAATAAAAGCAAGAGAAATAAAAGATAAATCAGTTGAAAACTATCTAATCAATGATAGCGGCGGAACGAGCAAAATGGGAGCGACAATTGTTACTATTTTAGCAGTTGCTAGCATATTTTTTAGTCATTTCTTTTTTCCGACTGATCGAGACGTTATTCAAAAGGTTCGTACAAGCTCGCTTTATGAATATCCTTTCTTTTCAATAGGTGAATCTTTCGAAAATTATTTTCAAAATTCAGGTTGGATATATTATCGTGGAACGGAAGGGTTAGAATTAGTAGAATTCCAAGGATATAACACCGGAACGCCAAGACAAAAGGTGAAGATTCAATTTGTTGTCGATTATAAATTAGGTGAAGTGGAACCATACTCACTTATGGTTAATGGTGAATCTAAAACTGAAGAAGAGTTTTTGAAGCTGATGGAAGAAATATTTAAAGTTCAAAATCCATTTGATATAGAGGATGGATTACAAGTAAATGCTATTTAAAAAAGCGGTTGGAAAGAAATTTCTAACCGCTTTTTTCTATGTTTGTAAAAATAAATATTTAAAATAATCAGAATCTTTTGTATAATAAAATATATTAAATAGGATTTAACTTATACATATAGATTGGGGGAAGGAAGAATGAAGAGAAAGACAACAACAATTGCTGCACTTGCATTGACGACGAGTGTATTGGTTGCGGGATGTGGGAATGGTGAGAAGGCTTCGACAACGAAGAAAGAATCGAATAAGGGAATGGCAGATAAACAAGTTTTAAATTTACTAGAAACAGCTGAAATTCCTTCAATGGATACATCTAAATCAACGGATTCTGTATCTTTCCGTGTATTTGTAAATGCAATGGAAGGTTTATATCGTCTAGATAAAGATAATAAACCAACACCAGGCATGGCAAAAGATGTGAAGATTAGTGAAGATAAAAAGACATATACATTTGAATTACGTGATGCGAAATGGTCAAATGGTGATCCAGTTCGAGCACAAGATTTTGTATATGCATGGCAACGTACATTAGATAAAGCATTAGCGGCAGAATATGCATTCATTTTATTTGATGTGAAAAATGCACAGAAAGTAAATAAAGGTGAATTACCAGCAGATCAATTGGGTGTTAAAGCGAAGGATGATAAAACGTTGGTAGTAGAATTAGAGCAACCAGCACCTTATTTTCTTGAGCTTACGTCGTTCCCTACATTTTTCCCATTAAATGAAAAATATGTGAAAGAGCAAGGAGATAAATACGGATTAGAAGCAGATAAATTATTATATAATGGACCATTTACAATGAGTCAATGGAAACATGAACAAAATTATCAGTTGAAGAAAAATCCTAATTATTGGGATAAAGATACTGTAAAATTAGACGAAATTAATGTAAGTATTGTGAAGGAAACAAGCACGGGAGTAAATTTATATGATAGTGATCAAGCAGATCGAGTTATTTTAACTTCTGAATTTGTTGATAAATATAAAAAGAATAAGCCAGATGAATTTAAAACGAAGTTAGATCCACGCATATATTTCTTGCGTTTTAACCAAAAAAATGCAACATTTAAAAACCAAAAAGTACGTGAAGCGATTGATTTAGCATACGATAAAAAAGGAATTGCTGATGTCATTTTAAATGACGGTTCATTGCCAGCATATTTCTTAGTACCTGAAAAATTCACGACAGGTCCGGATGGAAAAGATTTCCGCTCTGTAAATAAAAACTTCCGTGATAGTAAAGATAATGCAGAGAAAGCAAAAAAATTATGGGAAGAAGCGAAGAAAGAGCTTGGTCAAGATACAATTACAGTTGAATTACTAAACGATGATAACGGTAGCCGGAAAAAAGTGGGTGACTTTATTAAGGAAGAACTAGAGAAAAACTTGCCTGGTATTAAAGTGAATTTGAAACAGCAACCATACAAGCAAAAGCTAGATTTAGAAAAGAAATTCCAATATGAATTCTCATTATCTGCATGGAGCCCTGATTATCCGGATCCAATGACTTATATTGATATGTTTGTTACTGGAAGCTCATTTAATGAAATGGATTATTCTAATCCGAAGTATGATGATTTAGTAGCGAAATCAAAAGGAGAGCTATTAAAAGATGATAAAGCACGCTGGAATGCACTTGCGGAAGCTGAAAAAATCTTAATTGGTCAAGACGCAGCAATTTCTCCTACGTACCAACAAAGTACAGCTTATTTAGAGAAGCCATTTGTAAAAGGTATTGCTAATCATACGTTTGGCGGGGACTTCAGTTATAAATGGGCATATATTACAAAAAAATAGTATAATAAAAGATGAGTGAATTTTCGCTCATCTTTTATTTGTATAAGGAGGAATTATAGTTGTTAAGGGGAATCAATCATATTTGTTTTTCGGTATCTAATTTAGAAAACTCTATTATGTTTTATGAAAAAGTATTAGAAGGAGAATTATTAGTTAAAGGAAGAAAATTGGCTTATTTTAACATATGTGGAGTATGGATAGCGCTTAATGAAGAGACGCATATTCCGAGAAATGAGATTCATCAATCTTATACGCACATTGCATTTTCTGTTGAACGAGAAGACTTTGAATGTTTAATACAGCGATTAGAAGAAAATGATGTTCATATTTTACAAGGAAGAGAACGTGATATCAGAGATTGTGAATCTATATACTTTGTTGATCCTGACGGTCATAAATTTGAGTTTCACTCAGGGACACTGCAAGACCGTTTAAATTATTATAGGGATGAGAAACCTCATATGACATTTTATTAGGGAGGGATAGCATTTGCATGCACTTGTAATTGGTGGAACAGGAATGCTAAAGAAAGTTTCTATGTGGCTTTGTGAGAAAGGATTTTATGTTTCTATTATCGGGCGAGATGAAGTGAATTTAGAAAATGTTAAGCGAATGAGTTCTGCACCAGAAAATATTACATGCCTTTCGTTAGATTATCATAATGATGAAGATGTAAAGCTAGCTATTAAAAGTACAATTGAGAAAAATGGCCCGATCACATTAGTTGTTGCATGGGTACACACAAGTGCAAAGCATGCACTATCAAATATTTGTAAAGAACTAGATTTGTCGTCTAAAACATATAGTTTATTTCATATTTTAGGTAGTAAAGCATCACGTATGCCTGCACAAAAAATAGGAAGTACGCGATGTATTTATTATAGAATTATTTTAGGTTTTATTTTAGAAGATACATATGGAAGATGGCTTACGCATGAAGAGATAGCTGATGGAGTTATAAAAGGGATTGAAAGTAAACGAGCAGAGTGGATTGTAGGGAGAGTTGAACCGTGGGAATTACGACCAACATGGTGAGGGGGAGTAAGAAATGAAAACAACTATATATGTAACAAGGCATGGTGAAACAGAGTGGAATGTAGCGAAGCGAATGCAGGGACGAAAAAATTCTGCTTTAACTGAAAATGGTATAGTTCAGGCGAAACAATTAGGGAATCGAATGAAAGATTTACCAATCCATGCGATCTATAGTAGTCCGAGCGAAAGAACACTTCATACGGCAGAGTTAATAAAAGGGGAACGTGATATACCCATTATAGCGGATGAGCATTTCTATGAAATCAACATGGGTATATGGGAAGGACAAACAATCGCGGATATAGAAAAGCAATTTCCAGAAGAAGTACATCTATTTTGGAATGAGCCACATCTTTTTCAGTCAACATCAGGCGAAAATTTCGAGGCCGTTTATGAAAGAGTAATTGAAGGGATGCAGCTTCTTTTAGAGAGGCATAAAGGACAAAACATATTGATTGTTTCTCATGCGGCAGCAGCAAAATTACTTATAGGGCATTTCGCGGGAATGGAAATAGAAAATGTGTGGGATGATCCATTTATGCATAGTGCCAGTTTGAGCATAATAGAATTTGAAGAGGGTATTGGTAAAGTGAAACAATTTGCAGATATAAGTCACTTTCAATAAATGTAAAAAAGGCCGCAAAACGGCCTTTTTTGGGTGGTATAAAAACTAGCAGTTACGTTTTTTATACCAGAAGTGATCGAATTTCTTATTTTTGCAAGATGGGAATTTATGTCCGCCTTTGCAATCATTCCATTTGTGTCCGCTATCGTGACAGTCTTTACCATGATCACATGAATCATCGCAAGAGTGACCGTGTCTGTTAGGGAAGAATTCGCATTTTTTACAGAAACTTCGTTTTGTCCAGAAAAATTTCTTTTCAAAGCGTATGCATTTTGTAATGAATGTACAATGTTTTCTGCGAGTCCGTTTTGTAACTAAAACGCATTCTTTTCTACGCGTTACTTTCGTAACGAACGTCCATTTTTGAACACGTACACGAGTACATTTCGTAACAAATGTCCATTTTTTTACATGTGTACATTTTGTAACGAAAGTACAATGTTTCACGCGAGTACATCTTGTTCTTGGACATTTACCCCCAGTTGTACATTTACATCCAGTTGTACAATTATGATGAGTGAACTTATCATCATCGCATTCAAAAGTACTTGGATCTTGGTGTAAGAAATCCTCCATCCCAGCACTTTTGATTTCTTCGACAGCTTTTCTAATATCACGTTTCATAGAAATCCTCCTTATCATGTATTAAAGTGAAAAGGTATTCTTTTTCCTTAACATGATATGTATGTAGGCATCTTTCTGAACAGGACAAGAGTGTAATTTTATATAAATAGATGATTGCGGATGTATGGACAAGACAAGGCGCATACATTGAATGAAGAGAACTGAGAAGGGATGAGAAAACATGCTGCCTTCATATGATTTTTTTGTTCATCCAATGTACTTAGTGGAATTGAAAAAGGACATTTGGTCAGATAGTCCAGTGCCAGCAAAATTAACTTATGGAAAAAAGAAGTATGACATTGATATCGTATACCGTGGGGCTCATATTCGCGAATTTGAGAAAAAGTCTTATCATGTTATGTTTTATAAGCCTAAAAAATTTCAAGGTGCGAAAGAGTTTCATTTAAATTCGGAGTTTATGGATCCGTCTCTCATACGAAATAAATTATCTTTAGATTTTTTTCATGATATTGGTGTACTTTCGCCAAAATCACAACATGTATTTATAAAAATTAATGGTCAAATTCAAGGTGTGTATTTACAGTTAGAATCGGTTGATGAAAATTTTTTGAAAAATAGAGGATTACCGAGTGGTTCTATTTATTATGCGATAGATGATGATGCGAATTTTTCATTAATGAGTGAACGAGATAAAGATGTTAAGACAGAGCTCTTTGCGGGTTATGAATTTAAATATTCGAATAAAAATAGTGAAGAACAACTGAGTGAATTTGTATTTCAAGCGAATACTTTGACGAGGGAAGCCTATGAAAAAGAGATTGGGAAGTTTCTACATGTCGATAAATATTTAAGATGGTTAGCAGGAGTTATTTTTACACAAAACTTTGATGGTTTCGTTCATAACTACGCACTATATCATAACGATGAAACAAATTTATTTGAAGTTATACCGTGGGATTATGATGCGACTTGGGGGCGAGATGTACAAGGAAGACCACTCAATCATGAATATATTCGCATTCAAGGGTATAATACGTTAAGTGCAAGATTGCTAGACATACCTGTATTTAGAAAGCAGTATCGAAGTATTTTAGAAGAAATATTAGAAGATCAATTTACAGTTTCGTTTATGAGGCCGAAAGTAGAAGGGTTGTGTGAATTGATTCGTCCATATTTACTACAAGATCCATACATGAAAGAAAAATTAGAAACATTTGATCAAGAGGCTGATATGATTTATGAATATATAAATAAGAGAAGAAAGTATATACAAGACCACTTACATGAATTGGATTAATTTTGAAAGAGATTGAAACGTTATCAATCTCTTTTTTTTGTATAATAAAGATGTATCAATAAAAATGAAGTAATATATTTGATAGAGAATGGGGATGCGGATATATGACGATTAAATGGATTGATTGGGTAAAACAAATACAATCTATAGCTCAAGCGGGTTTAACGTATTCTAAGGATGTGTATGATATTGAGCGTTTCCAGCAATTACGAGATATTTCTATTTCAATGATGTCACATTACACGAAAACAGATTGGGAAGTCGTAGAGAAATTATTTGCAAGTGAGACAGGCTATCAAACACCTAAAGTTGATATAAGAGCGGTTGTTTTTCAAAATGAAAAGTTATTATTTGTGAAAGAAAAAAGCGATGGGAAATGGGCATTGCCAGGTGGATGGGCTGATGTCGGTTATACGCCAACCGAAGTTGCAGCAAAAGAAGTTTTCGAAGAGACTGGTTATGAGGTAGATCATTTTAAGTTACTAGCTATATTTGATAAAGAAAAACATCAACCATCTCCATCGGCGACGCATGTATATAAGATTTTCATTGGATGCGAGATTATTGGTGGAGAAAAGAAAACTAGTATTGAAACAGAAGAGGTGGAGTTTTTTGGTGAAAATGAATTGCCTAATTTATCAATTGCTAGAAATACAGAAGACCAAATTAAAGAAATGTTTGCCTACATGAAAGACCCGCAGAAAGAGAAATTAATAGATTAATCCTGCTTGAATTGTACATATTGTTAAAATGAAGATATTGGCAGATTGCAGCCTTTATGTAATAATGGGATGGTATGTGAAGAAAAAAGGAGATAAAAAAGAACATGTTAGCAAACATAATAGATCAGTTATTGCAATTTTTTGCAAGCTTAGGTTACTTTGGAGTAGCTCTTGCTTTAATGATTGAAGTAATCCCAAGTGAAATTGTACTTTCGTATGCTGGCTTTTTAGTAGCGAATGGTAAAATTAGTTTTGTTGGTGCAGTTATCGCCGGAACGATTGGTGGTACTTTAGCACAAATCTTTTTATACTGGCTTGGATACTACGGAGGGCGTCCGGTTGTAGAGAAATACGGGAAATATCTACTTATTAATAAACATCATTTAGACATAGCAGAAGGTTGGTTTAAACGTTATGGAGCAGGCGTAATATTTTCTGCGCGCTTTATACCAGTAGTACGTCATGCGATCTCTATTCCAGCAGGACTAGCTAAGATGCCATTAAAACTATTTACACTTTATACGGTTGTAGCGATCATTCCGTGGTCAATTCTATTTATATACTTAGGTGAAAAACTTGGTGGGAATTGGCGACAAATTAAAGAGTATGCATCTGATTACACACATTACATAATTATAGGAGCTGTTCTTTTTATTGCTCTATACTTTGGTTTAAAGTATTTCAAAAAGAAAAAAGCTGCGCGTTAAAGTCAATGATTTTTCATTGGCTTTTTTATTTGTTTCCGGTTCTAAAAAAAAGGAGTTGTCCATAATGTGTAATAATAAAGCGTAGCGGAGGAATGTGATGAAAGGGTCACCGTTTATACGTGGAACTATATTTTTAACGATGGCAACGATGATATCAAAAATGTTAGGATTTATATATGTTATACCATTTACAGCAATGGTCGGTACGAGTGGGTATGTTTTATACACGTATGCATATCGTCCCTATACCATTATGCTCAGCATTGCGACAATGGGATTACCACTTGCAGTTTCAAAAATGGTATCAAAATATGATCAACTGAATGATTATCATACGGTTAAGAGAGTGTTGAAAAGTGGAATCGTGTTTATGTTTATAATGGGAGTCATTTCGTGTTTTACGTTATATATGCTAGCTCCGCATTTAGCTAAGCTTGTCATCGATGGGAATGATCAAACGGGGAATAGTGTAGGAGCGGTTACTACTAATATTCGAATTGTAAGTTTTGCGTTAATACTTGTGCCAGTAATGAGTTTATTAAGGGGCTTCTTTCAAGGATTCCAATCGATGGGGCCTTCTGCATTAAGTGTCGTTGTAGAGCAATTTTTTCGGGTTTTAACCATTTTAATAGGAAGCTTTGTCGTTTTATATATTTTAAAAGCATCTGTCTCGCTAGCAGTTGGTATTTCAACATTTGGTGCCTTTATGGGAGCGGTAGGTGGATTAACTGTTTTAAGTGCGTATTATATGAGAAGGAGAAGGCACTTAAAGAAAAAAGAAATGGCAAGTATACCACAAACAACGAAATCTTTTTTCTCGCTTTATAAGGAGCTCTTTACATATTCTATTCCTTTTGTTGTGGTGGGCTTAGCAATTCCGTTGTATCAGACGATTGATACATTTACAATTAATAAACTACTTATACAAATAGGGTATATGCAAGGAGAAGCGGAAAAAATTAATGCGATAATTGGTCTTGTTCAAATGGTTGTGCTTATCCCGGTATCCGTTGCGACAGCTTTTAGTATGTCTCTCGTACCAGAGATGACGAAAGCTTACACAGCAGGAAATACGAAGCTATTGTACAAACATTTTACGAGAACAAATGTATTAGTAGTAGCGATTACGGTACCGGCGGCAATTGGAATGATGGTGTTAGCCAAGCCTGTATATACTCTTTTATTCGGTGCTGGAAATGATCCAGAGATGGGGAGAATCATTTTACAGTATTATGCTCCTGCTTGCATATTATTTTCTCTTTTTACAGTAACGGCTGCTATGCTACAAGGAATCAATCAACAGCAGAAGACGGTGCTAGGACTAGTGATTGGAATTATTGTGAAGATAGTTTTAAATATTGTATTGCTTCCGTATTTCGATTATGTAAGTTTTATCATTTCAACATACGCTGGCTATACGATTTCAGTCGGTTTTAACTTGTGGATGCTTTCTAAATATGTTATAAAGGCAACATAAGCTTTTAAGGCAGAGAGCACTCTGTCTTTTTCTATGTTTATCCCGCTTTAACGGGCAGTGAGACCCTCACCTCAAAATTCAGCGAAAGAAAAGAAGTTTGGTTGGGGGCGGGTAGCCTGTAAAAGCCCGATTTGTGAGGGCTAATAATCAGTGGGGGATGAAGCCACCCACTGATTAAAGTTCCACTTTATAATATTATTCCTATAAAAACGTTTTCAAAATAATTTTTCTATTGAAATTTAAACGTATGTTTCATATGCTGAGAATGGCGGTTTAAAAACTGTGATTTAAGAGAGGTAGATTCCTACATGTAAAAAGAATCGGGGTGATAGTATGTTAAATATATATTTAACAGACCGAAACGGAAAACTACAAGAGATTGAGGAAATGCAAAAGGGGTGCTGGATTAATGTACTTCATCCAACAGAAGAAGAAATTCAATATCTAGTACAAACTTTAAATGTAGACTTAGATTTCATTAAAGACCCTTTGGATGATGAAGAACGCTCTCGTATTGAAAAGGAAGACAATAATACTTTAATTATCGTGGATATTCCGACAGTTAGACATGACGAAGAAGGAAATTCGATTTATGACACGATTCCAATAGGTATGATTGTGATGCCGGATTGTTTTGTTACAATCTGCTTAGAAGAGAATCCAATTTTTGAACGTTTTATTAATCAACGTATTAAAGAATTTTATACGTTTAAAAAGACGCGCTTTGCACTTCAACTCTTATATACGATTTCTACTTATTATTTAAGATACTTAAAGCAAATAAATCGAAAAACAATTGATTTAGAGCATCAATTAAATCAGTCAATGAAAAATAAAGAGATTTTCACATTATTAGGCCTTGAGAAAAGTTTAGTATACTTTACAACGTCATTAAAGGCTAATAAAATTGTAATTCAAAAGTTAATGCGTAATAGTACATTTTTAAAAATGTATGAAGACGATCAAGATTTATTAGAAGATGTATTAATTGAAAATAAACAGGCTATTGAAATGGCGGAAATATATAGTCACATTTTAAGTGGAATGATGAATACTTTTAGCTCCGTTATATCAAATAATTTAAATAGTGTTATGAAACTGTTAACGTCAATTACGATCATTTTATCTTTACCGACGATGGTTTCTAGTTTCTTTGGAATGAACGTAAAGGTTCCGTTTGAAGGGGAAGCCCACGGTTTTGTAATTGTACTCATCATATGTGTAACACTATCTTTCACGTTAGCTTTTGTTTTTTGGAAGAAACGTTACTTTTAACGATAAGAAAGCTGCTCTAGCATAGTTATATAACTACGCTAGAGCAGCTTTTTTGCTATGAAATCTCAAATTTTGAATAGAATATAACTTGTACAATGTAATGTATATAAAGGGTATGTATGCCATATAAACCTTGTCCAATTAATGAAATGGGGTTAAAATTACATATTGTTAATGAAAAGTTGGAGGAAATACATCATGGAATTGTTTCAATTACCGAAAGCATTCCTGCAAATGAATACAATTTTTATCTCCATATTGATCGAAGCACTTCCGTTTGTGCTAATTGGTGTATTTATTTCAGGATTCATTCAAATGTTCGTGACAGAAGATATGGTGGCTAAATGGATGCCGAAGAACCGATTTCTGTCTGTTTTATTAGCTACTTTTTTAGGCATGTTGTTTCCAGGTTGTGAATGTGGAATTGTTCCGATTGTAAGACGATTAATCGGAAAAGGCGTTCCACCATATGCAGGGATTGCATTTATGTTAACTGGTCCAATTATTAATCCAGTTGTTTTATTTGCAACATACGTTGCCTTTGGGAGTAGTATGCACATGGTATGGTATCGTTCTATTGTAGCGATTATCGTAGCCATTATCGTTGGAATTATATTATCCTTTATGTTTAAAGAACATCAATTAAGAGATGATCACTTCCCAGAAGTGAATAATAAGCGTCCACTGCGTAAAAAAATGTGGGATGTATGTACACACGCTGTTGAGGAATTCTTCTCAATGGGAAAATATTTAGTACTAGGTGCGTTAATTGCAGCAGCGGTACAAACGTTTGTACAAACTTCAACACTTCTTGCTATTGGACAAGGTCCGTTTTCTTCATCAGCTGTTATGATGGGACTTGCTTATATATTATCACTTTGTTCAGAGGCAGATGCATTTATCGCTTCTTCGTTCCAAAGTACGTTTTCAACAGCTTCACTTGTCGCGTTCCTCGTTTACGGACCGATGGTGGATATTAAAAATATGTTTATGATGCTTGCGACATTTAAAACTAAATTTGTAATTGTTGTTATAGTTACAGTTACTCTTGTTGTTTATGCAAGCTCACTACTCATTTATGCGATGGGGTGGTAGGTTATGTTTCGAGCATATATATTATTAGGTTTTACAATATTAATTGCGCAGCTTCATATTTCCGGTAACATTACGAAGTATATCAATATGAAGTATGCCTATTTATCAACAACAGCAGCAATTATTTTAGGTTTCTTAACGATTGTACAAATTATCGTCGTTTTCCAAAAAGAGCACCAAAAGGAAAAAGAGAAAAATGATTGCAGTTGTGACCATAGCCATTGCGGACATGATCATTCAAAAGATGAGAATACATGGTGGAAAAAAGCATTTTCGTACTCCTTGTTTTGTTTTCCAATTATCTCAGGCTTATTTTTCCCGATTGCAACGTTAGATTCAGATATTGTTAAAGCGAAAGGATTTCATTTTCCTGTTGCACAAGCAGAAAGTAAGGATCCATTTATGACAAGACAATTTCTAAGACCTGATACGAGTATTTATTACGGGAAAGAAGGATACCGAGGTGTAATGGAAAAAGGGAAGAAAGAGTTTGTTACGAAAGACAATATTAATTTGAAAGATGAAGACTTCCTAAAGGGTATGGAAACAATTTATAATTATCCTGGCGAGTTTACTGGGAAAAAATTATCTTTTAAAGGGTTTGTTTTTAGAGATGATTCTTCTAAAAAAGAACAATATTTCTTATTCCGTTTCGGTATTATACACTGTGTAGCGGATTCTGGTGTATATGGTATGTTAGTGAAAAAACCAGAAGGCGTAGAGTGGAATAATGATGACTGGATTCAAGTAGAAGGAGAGATAACTACTGAGTTTTATCAGCCGTTTCATGCGAATATTCCTGTATTAGAAGTAACAAAATGGAATAAAGTTGAACAGCCGAAAGAACAATATGTATTTAGAGGAGCCGATTGATAAAATCGGTTCTTTTTTGTGGACTAAAGGTTCTGAATGTTGCTAATATTAAACGTGTAGTTCATTTAGTATAGGGATTATTGAAATATTAGGGATAGATCATTAAAGGGGTGATAACAATGACAGAAGTAAAGGGGAAAACAGCCAATGAGTCAAGGGTGTTCAAAACGAGCCGGGTATTCCCAACAGATTTAAATGATCATAACACGCTATTTGGTGGGAAGATATTAGCGGAGATGGATATGGTTGCTTCTATTTCAGCATCCAGACATTCGAGAAAGGAATGTGTCACAGCATCTATGGACTGGGTTGATTTCTTACATCCTGTTCGTTCTTCAGATTGTGTTAGTTATGAATCTTTCGTAATTTGGACGGGAAGAACTTCGATGGAAGTGTTTGTGAAGGTAGTGGCTGAAGATTTAATTTCAGGTGAGAAGCGTATAGCGGCAACGTCATTCGTTACTTTTGTTGCACTTAGTAAGGAAAATAATCCAGTTCCAGTACCGCGTGTTATCCCTGAAACAGAAGAAGAGAAAGAATTACATCGTATTGCAGTGTTACGTGCAGAGCAGCGTCATATACGTAAGGCAGAGAGTAAGAAAGTAGCCACATTGTTAACCTTTTGAGATAAATGTTTAGCCATTTAAGTTACAATAGCAGGCGGAAATGGTTTTAAAATGAAAAGCGGACACCTAAAAATAGGTGTCCGCTTTTATAGTTTTTTCATCCATATATCATATGACAGTAGCTACTTAGCAGAAGCAAGCAGCACCGACGATGATTAAGAGGATAAATAATACGACTAATAGCGCAAATCCATTACCATGTGCGAAGCCCATTGTTATTTCCTCCTTTTATTTTAAGATACAACATACAATATGCAAATGAGCTATTGTTTGATATGGACATATATCATGCAATGACATATTTTCTTGAATGATTATGTAATAAAAAAGGGAAGATATAGAAATAACAGTAAGTGGAGAAAGGAATTTATCCATGAAGCACTTTTTCGCTATAATCCTTTGTTTAATAGGTGTATTCATTTGGATGAACATCGATGTGGAAATGGGGAAGGAAATGGCTAGTGAATATGAATTAGGACAAGTTCGATTAGGTGAATTTCAACTATATACGAACGGTGAAGAGTTATATAGAAAATTATTTGAGGATATAAACGAAGCAGAAAAGTATATATATATCCATTTTTATATTGTAGGAAAAGATGAAATAAGCGAAGAGTTTTTACAGTTATTAGAGAAAAAAGCATCTAGTGGAGTAGAAGTGAAATTGTCAGTCGATCGAATAGGTGGATATAAGCTGAAGAAAAAGGTAATTAGCCGATTAAAGGAAAACGGTGTGAAGTTTACATTTAGTAAAAAACCGAAACTGAAAAATGTTTTCTATTCTTTGCATCAACGAAATCATAGACGTATTGTTACGATAGATGGAAAGGTATCATACGTCGGTGGTTTTAATATCGGAAAGGAGTACCTTGGACAAGATCCGAAGTTCGGGCCATGGCGTGATTATCACGTGCGCATCCATGGTGAGGGTGCAGCGGATATGGAAAGAAAGTTCGCCGAAGATTGGAAAGAAGATACAGGAGAAAAAATGCCTATACATGAAAGTATACCGACATTAGGGAATGTACAATATCAATATCTATTTTCAAATGGAAAAGGCTTATGGGAAAAGTATGGGGCACTTTTAAAAAAGGCTAAAAAGTCTTTAATTATCGCTACACCATATTTTGTACCAAGTAAAGAAATGGTGAAAGAGTTAAAAGCTGCATTAAATCGTGGTGTTAATGTGAAAATTCTCGTGCCATTTAAAAGTGATGCCATATTGTTAAAACAAGCTGCCTATCCATATTTGAAAGATATGTTACATGCTGGAGCGGAGATTTATCAATATCGAAATGGATTTTTTCATGGGAAAGTAACAATCATTGATGGAGAAATTGTTGATATTGGGACAGCGAATTTTGATAATAGAAGTTTTTATTTAAATTGTGAGTCTAACTGTATCATATATGATAAAACAGTTGTTGATGAAGTATGGAGTCGATTAAAGGTAGACTTTCATAAATCAAAACGATTTTCTGAAGAAGATTTTGAGAAAATTAGTAGATGGGATTGGTTTTTAGCAAGAATAGCAAATGTTTTAGCATCATATTTATAACATATAGACCCTAGAGAAGGGAGGCACTTTCATGGATTGTATGAAAGAGTTAATGAGATATAGTTATATGCTAATATACAAGGTTGGAGAGTATGCTGGAAAGGTCAGAGACGAAGAATTAAAAAATCTATTACAGCACCATTTACCATATATGTTACAAGCATATAATGAACAAGTAAATTTTCAAGAAGGAGAGAATGTGCAGCATATAACCTGTGAAACAACGGAGTTTGGTTTGCATGAAATGGAAAAGGAAACAGTTAGTAAATATACAGGGGATATTCATATTGCAACATGTTATATTGCGCACTTAAAACGATTAGCTCTAAAGTTTGCTCAAGTTGCAGTGGAAGTTGCTAATCCGGAGTTCCGCTCATTTTTGGAAAATTGTTTCCTGAAAATGAACCGTTACGCTTATAGTGTGTGGCAATATGTTATGAAGAAGGAATATAAGATTACACATCTATATGAAAATGAAAAGTTTGCATGAGAAACTAAGGCGGAATGGTATGCGCCTTAGTTTTTTTATGTCCATTTAGAGAAAAAAATTAGTTTTATTGTGTATCGATTGGAAATGAAATATGTAAATTTAAATTAGTTTTTGTTATCAGAAAATTTACAAAAATTTACCGTATATTTACTGTTTTTCAATCTCTCCTTTAAAAATAGAGAGTAATATGAGGTTGTACATATTCTATCACAGGGAGGAAACGCAAATGAACAAATGGGTTAAATCATTAACTGCTATGGCACTTGCAAGTTCTTTATTAATGGTAGGTTGTAGTAAAGGTGAGGACAAGAAGAAAGAAGACGACACAACAACACAACAAGAGGATAAAAAGGATAAAGAAACAAGCGGAACCGAGAAGTCTACTGATTCTAAAGAGAAGAAATAAAGTAATAATAAAGCTTCCTCTCATATATGAGGAAGCTTTTTTGTTGTAAATTGATTGATATTATTGAAAAATAGAAAGAGAATGAAAGAGGGGGAAAACAAATGAAAGTATGTATATTGGGAGCAACAGGACGAGTAGGTTCAAACATAATTAATTTAGCATTAAAGGATTCAGCTGAAGTGACTGCATTAGCGCGTGATTTAAATAGAATAGAAATACAACATGAAAGGTTACGAGTGATAGAAGGTAATGTATTGAACGAAAATGATATAAAAAAAGCGATAGAAGGAAGCGATATAGTAATTAGTGCACTTGGAACGGATCAAAATGGAACATTAGCGAAGAGTATGCCACAAATTATTAAGCAAATGGAAGAAGAAGGGGTTCATAAGATCATAACAATAGGAACGGCTGGTATTTTACAAGCAAGAACGGATCTAAATTTATATCGTTTTCAATCAACGGAATCAAAAAGGAAAACGACAACAGCAGCAGAAGATCATTTGGCTGCATATAAGGTACTAAGTAATAGTAATAATTTATGTTGGACAGTTGTTTGTCCGACACATTTAATAGACGGTGAGGCGACAGAGGTATATCGAACTGAAAAAGATATATTGCCAGAAGGTGGATCGAAAATTACAGTGGGTGATACAGCACACTTTGCATGGGATCTATGTAAGAAAAACATATATGAAAATAGTCGAGTAGGTATTGCATATTAAAAAACCATCCCGAAGTCGGGATGGTTAAAATATGATATAACACAAGAAGATGACAATCATAATGATTTGGAGAATTGCTTTCGCTACTGTACTGCTTAAAAAACCAACTACAGTAGCGACTCCAACTAGAAAGGCATCTTTTGGCGCTTTTTTATGCACTAGTTCTGTTATAAATACTGATAAAAACGGTATGATAATAAGTCCGAATGGTGGGAAGAAGAACGATCCGACAATGATAGAAATCATTCCGACACGTTCGCCCCATTTAGAACTACCGTATTTTTTTAAGAAATATCCATTTGCAATAAAATCAGCAACGAAAATGAAAAGAGTGAAAATGACTTGAATAATCCAAAAAGAAGTTGTTAATTCTCCTCCATTTATACCGAAATGGTAAATTAAATATCCAGCCCAGACAGCAAGTATGCCAGGGATAATGGGATAAATAAAGGCGAGAAATGAAACAAGGAAACAGGCAATGATACAAATTGTTAATAAAACAGTCACTTTATAGCTCCTTTTTAATATCTAGTTTATGTACAGCAACTTTTTTGACTTGATGTCCATCAAGTTCTAATACTTTAAATTGAAAACCAGCATATTCAATGGAATAACCAGCTTCAATATTTAAGTCAACTGCTTGAGAGAGAAGCCATCCTCCAATTGTATCTAAATCACTATCATCAATATGTAGGCCAAACATATCATTTACTTCAGAAATGAGCACCTTTCCATCTAAAACAGTAAGCTTAGGTGTACGCTTTTCAATCATAGGTGATTCATCCGCATCGAATTCATCTTGAATTTCTCCAATGATTTCTTCAAGAATATCTTCCATCGTTAAAAGTCCGGCAGTGCCACCATATTCATCCATAACGATTGCCATCTGAACGCGATTTTTTTGAAGATGGACTAACGTTTTACGAATTGGAACTGTTTCAAATACTGTTAAAACAGGATGTATATAAGATTCAAGTGGTTTATAAATACCTTTCGTTTGATCATGGAATACTTCTTTAGTATTAATCATCCCGATGATATCATCTTTATCTTTTTCAATGATTGGATAGCGTGTATATTTTTCAGTTGCGACGATATCCATATTTTCTTCTAACGTATTTTCAGTAGATAAGCAAATCATTTCGGTACGAGGAACCATTATTTCTTTCGCAACTCGATCATCAAATTCAAAAATGTTATTTACATATTTATATTCGGTTTGGTTTATTTCACCGCTTTTAAAACTTTCACCTAAAATGAGTCGCAATTCCTCTTCAGAATGAGCAAGTTCATTTTCTTTGGCAGGTTCTAATCCGAGTAGTTTTGTGAAAAATATAGCTGCACTATTGAGTAACCAAATAAATGGATACATAATTTTATCAAATAAAATAAGAGGTCTTGCAAATTTGAGTGTGATTGCTTCTGCTTTTTGAATTGCAAAAGACTTTGGAACTAACTCACCTAATACAACGTGGAAAAATGTAATAACACTAAAAGCAATAACAAAAGATAAAGTGTTAGCCATTGTTCCAGTAATATTAATTTTTTCAAAGAGCGGTCGTAGTATATGTTCCACAGTCGGTTCACCAAGCCAACCAAGCCCTAAAGAAGTGATTGTAATTCCGAGCTGACAAGCTGATAAATAAACATCTAAATTAGATAGGACGCTTCTTGCAGCTAAAGCTTGTTTATTACCTTCATTTGCAAGTTGGTCAATTCGACTTTTTCGTACTTTTACAACAGCGAATTCTGATGCAACGAAAAAGCCAGAAATAAGAATAAGTACAAAGATGAGAAAAATATTTAATATGTCCAAGTGTGTTCTCCATTCCAAGGTTTGGAATAAAGATGTCACCTCCTGCAATTATGTTATACTTTTATAATAAATCTAAATGAAAAGAATAGTCAAAGGAAAAGGGCAAATATTGGTATGTTTCTGTAATAGTTTTTGAATTTGCTGTTATTTTGTCCGCTATACAAAAGGAATAACCCCCTACTTTTAGATTATAGAGGGTTATTTCAATTAAGGTTTTGGAACGCTTCTCGTTAAAGTGTATGACTGTTGCTTGGAGTAGTTTGTGGTCCATAGTGTTTGAAGGAAAGAAAGTATGCTATATGGGATATAGAGTAGTAATAAGCCGATTGTAGCAATTATGGGTGAATTTCCGCCAAATTGAACGATAAATTGTAACAGTCCACTTGCATGAAAAACGCATTCCATAAAAACGAATGAAAGAATGATGGAACCTAAAATTGATTTATGGTTCGAAGTAAGCGCCAAAAACAATGTATCCACAAGAAAAGAATCATGTTTTATTTCATATTCATTTGTGTTTTTCAAGAAAGGAATCCATTTTTTTACTGCTTGCATAACGATAATCATGGAAGTACTACATACGATGATAAAAGATGAGTAGTAAGGAAGGTTTATAAATTGTGCGACGTATAGAAGTAGTAATAAGACTGAACATTGTAATACTACAGTGCAAAAAGAGTAAGGTATCCAATTCAATACAGTAGTAAACTTTTTAAACGAGTTAGGTACTTTGAAAAATAAATGGCCGATACCCAAACTTATGAAAAATCCGATCGCAAGGGTAAAAGTAAAACGAACAATCGATATAAAATATATTTCCCATATGTAAGGGAATAATGGTGTTGAATGATTAGAAGTATGTATCATTTGATTTGCTGAGAAAAAGATAGATTCATGCATCCAATCAACCTTTGGAATTGATATAGAAGAAAGCTGTGCGAAGTTTTGAAAAATGCTAATAAATCCATTTTGATAAGAGTAATTGTGTGTAATAAAAAGAGCTGGAATAGGACTTATGGCAAAAATAACAATAACACCAATTATAAATTTACATATATGTGAGCGTAATAAGGACATATAAACCACCTACTCTTGGAATATTCAGAAAATTCTTATTCTTATTTTAGCCGTTTTTGGAGCAAGTTACAATATATTTTTCTTCATGTATGGGCATATGGATAATTTTAAATTGTATTTAGAAATCTATTTTTTGTGTGGAATGAAGAGAATGTAGGGAAATGTCGAAAGTATTAAATAGATTTTTACAATTGGAAAGTGATACCATAAAATTAAACGATGTTTAAATCGTTGTTTAACTGATACATTCTAGAGGGGGAGATAAATTGGGAGGGAATGAAAACGTATCAACGAAAAAAAAGATTTTAAATACAACATTGGAATTAATTAAAAAAGAAGGTTTTGAAAAGGTAACGATAAGGAAAATTTCAACATTGTTAGATATAAATATAGCGCTAGTAAATTACCATTTTGGTTCAAAAGAAAAGTTAATTAGTGAGGCGATTAGAGTTTTATTAATTAGCTTTCAAGGCACTTTTTCTATTTTAGATAATATTACAGTGCCAGCAAAAGAAAGATTAAAAATATTTTTATTGGATTATGTACTAGTAATTCGGCAATATCCGGAGTTAGTTAGGAAGATTATTGCAATGGGAACTACGGTATTTACATCTCAATACGAATATGGGGATTTTTTGAAGAGGCTAGGTTTCAGTAAAGTGAAGAATATTTTGAGCGAGATAACAAATGAAACGGATCAGGAAATTTTAATGATGATGACGGTGCAAATATTTGGATCCATTTTTCTTCCCACATTAATGATGCCAATTCTCGAATCAGGGGCAGATATAAAAGTACCATCTGTAGAAAAACAGATTGATTTCCTATTTGAACGCTATTTTTATAAAAATTGAGATAGTGGGTGATAGAGGTGGCTAGTTTCTTTAGAAAGCATTGGTGTGATATAGGGTTAGTTGTCGCTATTGTTGTCGTTGTTTCTTTAGTCGCGAATTTGGGAGAAATGAGTGAAATAAAAGTACTGTTAGGGTTAAGTTTTGTGGCCATTTTAGTGCATCAATTTGAAGAGTATCGTTGGCCAGGTTATTTTGCTGGTCTGTTTAATGTAGTTATATTTAAAAGTGATATACCAGACCGCTATCCATTAAATACGCAATCTGCTATGGTAATAAATATTTTGATTGCGTATGTTTTTTATTTACTCCCGGTTTTTTTTCAAAATATAATATGGCTTGGGTTGGCACCTATTTTAATGGGATTTTTTCAATTCATATGGCATGGTATTTTTGCGAATATAAAAGCTAAAACAATATATAATCCGGGATTAGGTGCGGTTGTATTACTACATGTTCCAATTGGTTATGTATATATGAGGTATATTCTTTTACACAATCTGGCTACAAATTTGGATTGGTTATTTGGGGTGATCTACTTTCTAATAGCTACCTATTTTTTAATTATAAAAGGAAATATGTTAATGAAAAGTAAGGAGACAAATTATTACTTTTCTAAAAAACAATTAGGTCCGTACAATGATACATTGAAGTGATTCAGAATTCAGAGGGAGGGTTTTAGATGCGGAAGAAAGTGCAAGTGAAGGATTCATGAATAAATTATGACAAGAAAATGAATAATTTTCAGAAAAATAAAATAAATCATTTATTTTTTTCTGAAAATATAATATAGTTATGGCACAGAAAGTATTTTAACATAAGGAGGCTTTTTATGAGGATTAAAGGGAATTACGTGCCAAAAAGGGAAGTTTTACTGTGCTCAAGTTCGATTACGATAGGGGAAGCGTTAGAGCATTTAAATAAAACGGGGTATCGCTGTGTACCAGTTTTAGATGAAAAAAAAGAGAAATTTTTAGGGAATATATATAAAGTAGATATTTTAGAATATAAAGGATCACTTGACGAGAGTGTAATGCAATTATTAAACGATAAAGAGGGATTTGTGAGAGAAGATTCTTCTTTCTTTAAAGTATTTTTTACAATAAAAAAATTGCCTTATTTATCAGTAGTTGACGAAAAAGGGGTTTTCCTTGGAATTTTAACGCATAAAAAAGTTTTTGAGTTATTAGAGGATGCATGGGGCGTTCACTCTAGTAAATACTCTGTCATGATTGGAACGCAAGACTATAATGGAGCAATCCAAAAGTTATCGACAGTTTTAAAGAAATACACTGGTATTCAAAGTTTGATGACTTTTGATAATGATGCCCTATTAGTTCGTAGGATTATGTTTACATTAGGAGAAGAGTTTAACGACGGTGAATTAGAGACATTATTGAAAGATTTAGAAGATCACGGATTTAGAGTTGTATATGTGGAAGAGATGAAAAATCCACGTGAAGTTGAAACGATAGAGTAACATACAAAAGCCATCTAATTATTGGATGGCTTTTGTTATGTTACGTGTGTGAAGGTATTTTAAAATAACGACAGGGTAATAGGTGAGATTATAACAATATTTGTGTAAGAGAATAAAAAATGTAGATAATTTCGATTTTCAAAAAAATCAATTTGAAAATATGTTTTTATTTTGCAACTAAATATGTTACTATATGTGTGATAAAAACAAAGAGGTCTGACAACTATACTCCACGTAATAACACTCTAATGATTTAAAAATTCAAAAAACTCAAAATTCAAAAATAACAATTGTATTAATGATTAGAGTAAAAATAAGGGGAATGGAGAAATTATGGAGAAAGACACTGCTTTGTAAGGGGCATATTTTATCATCTTGAGCAGAGAGGAGGATGCATAGCATATTGTAAAATATAGAGATAAACAATGAAAAAGTGCTATGCAAATGAAGAGCATGAAGGGACGTTTAAGGCCAGGTGATACGGTAGCAATTGGTTTGATGCTATTTGCATTATTTTTAGGAGCAGGAAATTTAATTTTCCCGCCAGTTTTAGGTCAACAAGCAGGAGAGAATGTTTGGATTGCTACAATAGGATTCCTTGTAACGGGAGTCGGATTACCCCTACTAGCTGTAACAGCTGTCGCGTTTGTAGAGGGGGACTTGAAAGCGCTATCTTCTAGAGTCCACCCTATATTTGCGTTTATTTTCCCATTGATTAGTTATTTAGCAATTGGACCATTTTTCGCGATTCCGCGTACTGGAGCTGTTTCGTTTGAAATGGGTATGAAGCCGTTTTTATCAGAGGCAATGGTTTCAGAGTGGTACATGCTATTTCTTTTCACGATAGTTTTCTTCGGAATAACGTGGTATTTATCATTAAATCCATCTAAATTAGTGGATTGGTTTGGAAAGTTTCTTACGCCACTATTGGTATTAATTGTTGCTGTTATTGTCGGAAAGGCAATTATTGATCCAATTGGAGAGCCGGCTGCGCCGTTAGCTGCTTACCAAGAGAATGCTTTCTTTGGTGGATTTATTCAAGGGTATTTAACGATGGATGCAATTAGTGCTCTCGTATTTGGAATTGTCGTTGTACAAGTTATTCGCTCTAAAGGGATAAAAGAGAGTAGCCAAATTGCAAAAATAACAGTCGTATCAGGTATTATTGCTGTACTTGGTTTAACGTTAATCTATTTATCACTTGCTTATCTTGGTTCAACAAGTACATCACTTGGTGTCTCAGAAAACGGTGGTCTTATTTTAACGAATGTTGTAAATGAGCTATATGGGACGAGTGGTAAAGTTTTATTAGGGCTTGTTATTATACTCGCTTGTTTAACAACTTCTGTTGGGTTAACATCTGCGTGTGCGGGTTTCTTTACAAACTTATTCCCAAAACTTTCGCATAAAACGATTGTAACAATGGTATGTGTATTTAGTTTAATTGTATCTAACTTAGGTTTAACACAATTAATCGCAGTAACATTACCTGTGTTAATGATCATTTATCCAGTTGCAATTGTATTAATTGTACTTTCGTATTTCCATAAGTGGATTGGGAAGCGGAATACAATTTATATTGGAGCTATTTTAGGTGCATTGTTAATTAGTTTCTTTAACGGTTTAGAAAGTGCGAAAATTAAAATTGACGCGATTTCTAATGTACTACAAATGTTACCGTTATATAACGAAGGAATCGGATGGTTAATTCCATCATGTATTGGCGGGATTCTCGGTTTCTTCTTCTATAAATCAAATGAATCAAGTGAATTACAAAAGAAAGGTGCTTAGGCACCTTTCTTTTTTTGAAGGGAATTTTTGTATTTTGTCTAAGTAATAATTGGGGGGAATGATAAATGGCTAATTTTGAAGATTTTTTAAATTTGGATTTGAGAATTGGAACTGTAATACATGCAGAGGAATTTAAAGAAGCGAGAGTACCAGCGATTAAACTAGCAATAGATTTTGGAGAAATCGGGATAAAGCAGTCAAGTGCTCAAATTACGAAAAGGTATATTCCAGAAGATTTAATCGGTCAACAAATCGTTGCTGTTGTAAACTTTCCACCAAAGCGTGTAGCTGGATTCAAATCAGAAGTGCTTGTGCTTGGTGGTGTTCCTGAAGCTGATGATGTTGTGTTACTTCAGCCTAATATGGAATTGCCAAATGGAACGAAAATTAGCTAGGGTGAAGGTAGGGGCTAATATGGATATCGGACGAGAATATTTGCAATGTGCGATTTCGAACTTTGAAGCAACAAAGAAGCAAGGGGAACGGGCACTTTCTCAATTATCATATGAACAAATACAATGGTATTCTCATGAAGAAACAAATAGTATAGCGATTATTATAAAGCATCTGCACGGTAATATGCGTTCTAGATGGACGGATTTTTTAACGTCTGATGGTGAAAAAACCGATCGTAATCGAGATGGTGAATTTGAGGGATGCTATCATTCAAAAGAAGAAGCCCTTATAGCTTGGCAAGAAGGATGGAAATATGTTTTTAATACGATGAATACTTTAGCGCCGGAGCACTTATTGAAGACGGTATACATTCGCGGTGAAGCACATACTGTCATGCAAGCAATTGAAAGGCAAATTTCTCATTATGCATTGCATATTGGTCAGATTATTTACATTGGGAAGATGTTAAAAGAAAATGAGTGGGAATGTTTAAGTATTCCGAGAGGTCAGTCTGCACGTTATGTAGAGAAAAAACGTTCAATATAATAATAAGAAAGAAACCGATAAAAAATGGGAAATAAGAAAATCAGCCAAATAATAGATGGTTCTGTAATCATAAGAATGCTGCCAAAAATAAGTCCATACATAATAAGAAAGAAATTGAAAAGTGTATTTACTGGGATAAATCGTGAGAGGAACACTTGCTGTCGTTTAAAACAATCACTGTGAAATAAATAAAAGCGGAAGTACCATGTGGCGGTAATAAGATCTTTCTTTCTCACAATTCTTTTTTTGCATGTATGACAGATAAATGTTGGTTGCATTTCATTACGCTCCATTTTTTATTTTTATAATAATGTGAGACATAAGTAGGTACAACGTGTATGTTCCTATATACGCTCCTGCAATAAGGAAAAATGGATTCAGTAAAATCCCATGAATGCTCGTCATGAAAACTAAATCTTGTATTAAAACATCGTATATATTAATGGAAATAATTGTACCGAGTACATACAGTGCCAAGTACGCAGAAATATGTAGTACAATAGAGACTTTTGGATGCTTAGCGGACAAATAAAAAATGAATGATAGAGCGATTGGTAATATTCCTATTAATAGCTTCAATTCATTTCACCTCATTAACAATATAGCCGAAATTTTAACGGTCTATTCTCTAGGGCTTGTACATAACTTGAAATAGAGAGGTGATAGTATGAATCGGGGCTTTTTTTTTATGAAGTTTACAAGTATGCGTAAGTTAGTTTTATTTGTTATTACTACAGTGCTAGCGACTTTTTTTCTTATTAGTATGATGGTAACCTCTATGAAAGAGACGAAGTCAACGTATTTATATAATTGGTTAAATGAGTTATCGATGAATGGTTACATGTATGTACTTGGAAAAGAGAATCATTATTTTACACAGGAGTATCGAAAGTTGAATCAAGATTTTTCAATTTCTTCTTTTCTCTTTTCTATGGCTACAAATATTCGCTTTAATGATGTACGCAGTTTTGTCGGGAAAGAGCTACCCGGGTTTGGTAAGTACGATACAGAAATTGTTATTGCGGGTGAGGGCACAAACTATTCTAACTTACCGATAGAGTCGAGTGTACCTCTTGAAGAAGTAGTGAAAGAACGGACTAGTGGAACTGGACAAGCACCTAAACAAGATACGAATAAAGAGAAAAAACAGCCGTCCCAAACGACCGGGAAAAGACAAGTTGCGTTTATTTATCATACACATAGCTGGGAATCTTATTTACCTTTACTTAACTTAACGAATGACCCGAATCCGAATAAAGCAACGAGTTCTGTATCGAATATTTCTATATTAGGAGATCGTTTCCGTGAACAACTAGAAGGTGAAGGGATTGGAGCTACTAACGATAAGAGTGATGTTGGTCAAAAGTTAATAAGTAAGGGTTTAAACAGTAATAGTTCGTATAAAATGTCACGAGAAATTGTGCAGCAAGCTATGGCTGGAAATAAAGATCTTCAATACTTTTTTGATTTGCATCGTGATAGTGCTCGAAAGAATGTAACGACAAAAACAATTGGAGATAAATCATATGCGAAGCTTGCATTTGTAGTAGGGAAAGGAAATAAAAATTATGAAAAAAACTTACAATTAGCGACAGCTTTACATGAGGCGATTAATAAGAAATATCCAGGAGTGAGTCGTGGGGTCATTCAAAAAGGTTTCCAAACAGGAAATGGAATCTATAATCAAGATTTATCAGGGCAAGCGATATTAATAGAAGTTGGCGGTGTAGATAATACGGAGGAAGAATTGAATCGATCAATTGATGCACTTGCTAAGGCATTTGGTGAATATTTTTGGCAGGCAGAAAAAGTGAATGGATAAAGTGAAACTTGAATTAGCCAGGGTATCTATCGATAATTATTAGCTCACTTCAATCTTGGAAAAGCGTAAGTGTAATGCTTACGTTTTTTGTGTTGGTTTGAAATGTGGATAGCAAGATGTCACAAAATGGACATGATTAATAATTATTATAGCGATATCGAAATTTGTCTAATTATAATAGGAGAATTAGAAAGGGATTTTTGAAATGGCAGAGAAAATCTTTTTACAAGGAAAATTTTTATATTATGAAATTGATAGGGTGATTTAGGTGATTAGGGAGATCAAAGTAGAAGATGCAGCATCATTTTTGCAATTAAGTAAGCAATTAGATGAAGAAACGAAGTTTATGTTATATGAACCAGGAGAAAGGAAAACTACAGCTGAGCAACAAGAAAAAATGATCCAGCGATTTATAGAAAATGAATATGCAACAATATTTGTAGCAGTTGAAGATGAGAGAATAATAGGTTTTATATTAGTGAATGGAAATAACATTCAAAGAAAGAGGCATGTGGCAAGCATTGTAATTGGTATTTTGCAAGAGTATAACGGGCGAGGTATTGGGACGAGATTGTTTAAAGAGGTTGAGAAGTGGGCAAAATTACATGATGTATGGCGTTTAGAATTAACAGTAATGGCCCACAATACAAGAGCTCAGGCACTATATAAAAAAGCTGGATTTGAGAAAGAAGGTGTCAAAAAAGCTGCTCTTATTATCGATGGAAAGGACATCGATGAGTATGAAATGGCCAAATTATTAAAATAAGAGGTCGTTATATGAAAAAAAGATGGGCACTACTCGGTATCGTAGCTGCAATAATTATTGTTGGAGTAGCAGGAATCAATTATAAAATGTATAAGGATAAGCAGGCGCGGGAAGTAAGTGTAAATAGTATATTTCCAAAAGCGAAAGAAACGATTGCTAATATGGATGGGGATATTGCGGTAATTAATAATCCGAATTCAATGCTTGTACTTGTGAATAAAAGTAGGCGTTTACCAGATGGTTATAGACCGCCAGATTTAGTTATTCCGAAAGTGCGCTACTCTAGTGAAGGTGATCAAGAAAAGAAAAAGATGAGAAAAGAGGCAGCGAGGGCGCTTGAGGAAATGTTCCAGCAAGCTAACAACGAGCGTATTTTCCTTTTTGCAGTTTCTGGATTTAGATCCTTTGATCGACAAAAAGCATTAAATACGATGTATAAAAAACAAGATGGGGAAGCAAAAACAGCAATGTCTAGCGCGGTTCCTGGCACAAGTGAGCATCAAACTGGATTAGCTATGGATATTACGTCTCAATCTGCTAAATTTCAGTTAGAGACGGTTTTTGGGGAAACGAAAGAAGGTCAGTGGCTTTCTGAAAATGCCCATAAATTTGGTTTTGTGATTCGATACACAAAAGCGAAAGAAACGATTACGGGCTATCGGTATGAACCATGGCACGTAAGGTATGTGGGAAATCCACAAGCTACTTATTTGTATGATAATCAACTGACGCTTGAAGAAGTAACAGAGTAAATGATTGAGGGGAGAGACGTATAATGACGATGTTATATAAGAAAAAAGTACATGCATATATTACAAGAGAAAAAGAGGGGGTTATGCAATTACTGGTTTTTAAACATCGTGATATACATGAAGCTGGTATTCAAGTGCCAGGGGGAACGGTTGATGAAGGTGAAACGTTAGAAGCGGCTATATTGCGTGAAGTACAGGAAGAATCCGGATTACGTCATTTATGTATAGAGCGTTTTTTAGCAGATTACATTATACATGTGAAGGAAAAACAGGAATATGAAAAACGTCACTTTTTTCATGTAACTTTACTAACTGATGTAAAAGATACATGGGAACATATAGTAAGTGCTGGTGAGAAAGATCAAAGTTTAGCGTTTAGCTACGAATGGGTTAATATTGCAAAATGCCCTGAATTAGCAGGGAAACAAGGAGAGTTTTTACACTTATTAGATGAGATATATGTAAAGTAATAAAAGAGTCTGAAGCGAAAGTTCATTCGTTTTAGACTCTTTTTATTTTTCGGGAAATTAAAGGCTTTTTGAATAGATAAATTGAATTTCTTTAAAGGAATATTAGTTTGGAATAGTTGGGATGAAAAGATGAAAAAGTAAGAGTTATACGCAAAAAAGTTGCTATAAGGGAGAATATAAATGGAGATTCAGTTTAATCCAGTATTAAAAAAAGAATTAACAATTCATGATATACAAACCGAAATGGAATCTGGGCAGTTAACTTCAAAGGAATTAGTGATGTATTATCTTCATAGAATCGCAAAGTATGACCAAGACGGACCGGAAATTAATTCTATTTTAGAAATCAATCCAGATGCTATTTTTATTGCAGAAGCGTTAGATTATGAAAGAAAGACAAAAGGTATAAGGGGTCCATTACATGGTATACCTGTTTTGCTTAAAGACAATATTGAAACGAATGACTCCATGCATACAAGTGCAGGTACGATTGCTCTAGAACAAAATATAAGCAGTGAAGATGCATTTCTCGTTACAAAATTACGAGAAGCCGGAGCAGTAATAATAGGAAAAACAAATATGACAGAATTAGCAAATGCAATGTCTTTTGAAATGTGGGCTGGATATAGTGCAAGAGGTGGTCAAACAATCAATCCATACGGAACGGGCAAGGACCATATGTTTGTTGGCGGATCTAGTACAGGATCTGCGATAGCAGTTGCCGCTAACTTTACAGTAGTATCTATTGGGACAGAAACCGATGCTTCTATTTTGAGCCCCGCTGTTCAAAATTCTGTAGTAGGTATTAAACCGACTGTCGGTTTAATTAGTCGTAGAGGAATTATTCCATTTACTTATTCGCAAGATACAGCTGGACCATTTGCTAGAACGGTAACAGATGCTGCTATTTTGCTAGGGAGTTTAATTGGAGTAGATGAGAAAGATGTTGCTACTCATAGAAGTGAAGGTAGGGCAGAGCAGGATTATACAAAATATCTTAATGTTAATGGCTTAAATGGAGCGAAGATTGGTGTGTTTAACGATGCACCAAAAGATTATTACGAAAATGGTGAGTATGATGAAATCTTGTTTAAGGAAACGATCCAAGTATTACGTAATGAAGGAGCGACAGTAGTAGAAAATATTAATATTCCTTCTTTTCATAGAGAATGGAGTTGGGGAGTGCCGATTTATGAACTGAAGCATAGTTTAGATAACTATCTTTCTAAATTACCTTCTACTATTCCGGTACATTCTATTTCGGAGTTAATGGAGTTTAATAAAAACATAGCAGAAAGAGCTTTAAAATATGGACAAACTAAGTTAGAGGGAAGAAAAGATTTTCCTAATACGTTACGAAATCCAGAATATTTAAATGCAAGATTAGAAGATATATATTTTTCACAAGAACAAGGCATTGATTTTGCATTGGAAAAATATAATCTTGATGCGATACTGTTTCCTTCCTATATAGCTTCTACTATATGTGCGAAAGCGGGTTATCCGTCTATAGCAATACCTGCAGGGTATATGGAAAGCGGGAGACCTTTTGGAATTACGATTGCAAGTACTGCCTTTAGTGAAGGGATGTTAATTAAGCTAGCTTACGCTTTTGAACAGGCGACAAAACATAGAAAAATCCCAAACTTGTCATGAATAGAATAAATAAAAAGGACAGGGAATGCCTGTCCTTTTTGTTTTAGTGATTAAAGTGAAATATCGTTCTGCTCTGTTTTATGATATTTTAATAAACTAAAAGATAAACAAGCGGAACATAAAATAAGAATAGAAGCGATGATATAAATTGTACGAACACCGAACATATCAGTAATAATGCCAACACTAAGCATAGATAGTCCAGAGGCTGTTGAAAGAAGTACACCATGTGCTGTATACATTTTTGATAATAAAGCAGGGGCGACACTTGATTGTAAAACAGTCGTTTGGGAAATATCTCTAATTTGATAACATGGTCCCATTAGAACACATAGAAAAAGCGCAATAAATCCGCTGCTCGTCATACCATATAAAAATGTAAGAATGCTAAATATAAGAGAGCCAATCGACATAGATCGTATTAAATTGTTTTGAATATAGGAACTCATTTTCCATGCTAATAGACCACCGATTAACGTGCCAACATAATAACTTGTATTAATATATCCCCACCATTCTTCGCCTTTATGAAGAATAGTCGTAACATATGCCATCGTAATAGCGCCAATCCATATTGTCCCGGCGAAAGTTTCAATTAAGTCCATATATGTAACGGTACGGAGAGAAGGATTTTGAAATAAGAGTTTCCAACCTTCCGATAAAGCAGTACTTTTTGAAGAGGGAGGATCTGCTATTCGTTCAGTATGTATGGTACGTAATGAAAAGTGTAATGCAATACATCCAAAAATCATTAACATGTTATTAATCATGAGTGTAGATGTAGCGCCAATGAGAAGAACGATAACACTCGTAAATGAATAAGCGGCGGCTTGCGCAATTTGTGTTGAAAAGGAAAAGATACTATTTACTTTTACTAATTTTTCTTTCGGTGTAAGGCGCGGAAGAATGCTGTATAGTAATGGAGCGCTCCATCCACTACATAATGAAATGAAAAAAATAAAAGTTAATAGAGCTATAATGTTTGTGGATAAGACCGGAAACAAAATCATTAATAATAGTAAAAAGACTGTTTTTAGCCATTGTAGCGTATATAACAACGTATAAGACGGAAAACGATTTATTATTAGTGGTGCAGAGATGTTAGCAATTAGATTTGTGATAACTTGTAATAATGGAAAAAGAGCAGTAATAGTAGCTGATTTAGTTGCTATATAAATATGAGTTGTAATAATCATTACATATACGATGTCAGCGAGAGTAATGCATGTTTTGGAACCTAAGTAGTAGGTTAGTGACAGGTTTCTCAATAAGAATAACACCTCTATAAAAATAGTATTTAGTAATTAGAATAATTGTAATTTAAAAAATGAAATTTTTAAAGAATTTAATTTTTTGTCACTTTTTGAAAGGAATTTTCATGTATAATGAAGAATATATTGATATAGTATTATATTAATAATCATAGTAACAGTGAGTATGTACAATAGCTTGTAGCAAACGCCCAAGTGTAAGAAAGGGCGGATAAACCATTCTTTTCTTCATATACATATAGAAAATGAGAAAGAAAGTGAGGGTTGCATATGGCTGCTTGGGTAATTTGGTTTATAATAGCTGGTATTTTATTTATTGCAGAAATGTTGTCGATTACATTTTACATGCTTTGGCTTGGAATTGGAGCTGTTGTCGGAGGTCTTATTGCTTTGTTTGCTCCTGATGCACTACTGTTACAAGTTACTGTTGGCGCAATTATAAGTTTAACTTTGACATTCTTTACGAAAAGAATTTCAAAAAACTTTCGAGAAGCAAAAGGTTTTACGGATACAGTAGATATGCTTGTTGGTAAAAAAGGGATTGTTATGCAAGCGATTACAAATGAAGCGAATGGTATTGTGAAGGTGGATGGAGATACTTGGACAGCTATTGCAGATTCTTCAATTGATGCTGGAGAAAAAGTCGTTGTTATAAAGAGGCATAGTACTATATTACAAGTAAAAAAGGAGAGTGAATAAATATGGTAGCATTAACGTTAACGATTATATTCGCACTAATTGTAGTTACATTTATCGCATTAACAATTAAAATTATTCCTCAGCAAAAAGTTGGGGTTGTTGAAAGATTTGGTAAGTTTCAACGTATCATGCACCCAGGATTAAATATTTTAATCCCAATTGTAGATCGTGTTCGTGTATATCACGACTTACGTATTCAACAAACGAATGTACCACCGCAAAAAGTAATTACGAAAGATAATGTTCAAGTAGAAATAGATACAATTATTTTCTATCAAATTGTTGAACCAGAACTTGCGACATATGGTATTTCAAACTATGAATATGGTGTTCGTAATATTACTTCAGCAACGATGCGTCAAATTATCGGTAAAATGGAACTGGATGAAACGTTATCTGGTCGTGAAAAAATTTCAACAGAAATCCGCTTAGCGCTTGATGAAGCAACAGAAAAATGGGGCGTACGTATTGAACGTGTCGAAGTTGTTGATATTAACCCGCCAAAAGATGTGCAAGCATCAATGGAAAAACAAATGAAGGCTGAGCGTAATAAACGTGCAATTATTTTAGAAGCTGAAGCAGCAAAACAAGATAAAGTTCTTCGTGCTGAAGGGGAAAAGCAAAGTAAAATCTTGATGGCTGAAGGGGATAAAGAAGCGCGTATTCGCGAAGCTGAAGGTATAAGAGAAGCAAAAGAATTAGAGGCACAAGGGGAAGCGCGAGCAATTGAAGAAATCGCAAAAGCAGAACAAAACCGTATTGAATTGCTTCGTGAAGCGAATTTGGATGAGCGCATACTTGCTTACAAATCATTCGAATCATTAGCTGAAGTTGCAAAAGGACCAGCAAATAAAGTCTTTATTCCGTCTAATGCAATTGAAACACTTGGTACTCTTGGGGCAATTGGAGAAATATTTAAAGAAAAACAAGCGAAGAAACTACCTTCAAATGATACAGGAAAAGAACAATAAAAGTGAGGAAGAGAAATGGGATACCATTTCTCTTTTTTTTGTGCGTATATTCCGAAAAGCTTGTACATATTCATGTATAAAGAAGGTGATGCAGTGAAAAAGTATGCAACTCGAATACATGGGAAGAAATTAATTTCGTTACTCCTTTTATATGCGCTAATAGTAATTATAATAGCGTCGATTTTGACGTCACTTTTACATACAATGAAATCGAATTATGCAAATCAATGGTTTGGAAAAGTATCGATGCAAGGTTTTGTTCAAATGATAGAAAGTGAGAATCACTATTACGGATTTGATTATTTTAAGCAGAATAAAAGAGAGTCAGTTGGGAATTTAATGTTCTCTATTGCGACAGATTTGAAAATTAAAGATTTAAGAACATTCGTCGGTAAAGAAGTACCTGGTATGTCAAAGTATTATTCTAATATTATCGTAGCTGGGGAAGGGACAAACTTGACGAATATCCCAAATGAATCTAGTGTACCGATTGAAGAAGTAACGAAAGAACGGGAAGTAGCAAAAGATAAAGTTACAGAAGCGGAAAAGAATAATCCGGTTCAGAAAAAGAACGGAGCGAAAAAAGGTGAAAGTGCAGTATATATTTATCATACACATAGCTGGGAATCCTTCTTTCCATTATTACCAGGGGCAACTGATCCATCTAGCCCAGATGTAAATGTGTCCTTACTAGGAAAACGTATGAAGGAACAACTTGAGGGGCAAGGAATTCCAGTAATTCACGATAAAACGAATATGGGTGATTTATTAGCGAGTAAAAAGTGGGTATGGTATCAGTCATATAAAGCATCTCATGAATATGTAAAAGGAGCATTAGCACAAAATAATAAAATTGCGTTTCCGATTGATATACATCGTGATGATCAGCGTAAGAAAGTAACAACAAAAGTAATTAATGGAAAATCGTATGCAAGATTATATTTTATTATTGGGATGGAAAATGAAGGCCGTGCTGAAAATGAAAAAATTGCAAGAGCGATCAATAGTTATTTAGATGAAAACTATTACGGATTAAGTAGAGGGATTTTTCCGAAGTATAAAAAAGATGGAAATGGCGTTTATAACCAAGATCTATCGAAAAATGCGATGTTAATTGAAGTTGGTGGTGTTGATAATACGTTAGATGAATTATATAACACAATTGATGTGTTAACAGAAGCGTTTAGTAAATATTATTGGAATGATGCGGAAAAAGTGAATGGATGAGGGACGGGAGACCGTTCCTTTTTATTTTGAAATCTTAAAATGTGATATAATAGAATTTTGTGAATGTTAAATAAAGGGGGAGAGAGAAACATGCAAATACTACTAATACGCCACGGAGAATCAGAAGCTGATATTTTACATGTGCATGAAGGACGAGCTGATTTTGAGTTGACTGACAAAGGGAGACGACAAGTACAAAGACTTGTACAGAAAGTGAAAAAAGATTTTGCACCAGATTTCATTTGGGCAAGCACATTAAAACGCGCTCGCGAAACGGGTGAAACATTAGCAGAAGCAATTGGTTGTCCAATTCAATTAGAAGAGGAATTAATGGAGTTTAATAATGGAATACAAGCTGGCTTATCATTTGAAGAAGCAAAGAAATATCCAGAGCCAAAATTTCTTCATGACCGTTTTGAAAACGGAGAGTCATTTATTGAGTTTCGAATGAGAATAGAAGGGATTTTTTCTAAAATTGTGACAGAGAATACATATGATCGAATTGCGATTGTTGCCCATGGAGGCGTAATTAATAGTCTATTACGTGCATTTTTCAATATGCCAATTTCAATGGACTACTATTTCAAAATGGGAGATACGGGAATAAGTTTAATTGAAATTGAGGGTGAACAAAAAACGGTGCATTTCATTAATGATACGAATCATTTGGACGGGATGTAAAGACTTATGTACAAAGTTGCATTTTTTGATGTTGACGGTACGCTTTTAAGCGAGATTGATAGAAGTATGCACGAAAGTACAAAAGAAGCGGTACAAAGATTAATAGATAAGGGGATTCACGTAGTTGTTACAACAGGGAGACCATATAGTTTATGCTCACAATTTAAGGGGCTAGGCATAAAAACGTATATTTCTGCAAATGGTGCACATATAAAATTGGGGGAAAAAGTTATACATAAATCAGTACTTTCAAGCGAAATCGTTCATGATATTTCAAATTTTGCTGAATTACATGGTCACAGTGTTTCTTACTTTACAGAAGAATTTGCAATGAATGATATTGCCTCCAAAGATGAACGTGTCATACGAGCGTTAAATGAAACTTTAAATTTAGAGCGGTATCCTGACAAAGTTAAAAACTTGTCAGATGAGATGTATTGCATATGTCTGTATGCTGATGAAGCAGAAGCTCAAAAATTCATTGAAAGATATCCAGCACTTACGTTTGACCGTTTTCATGGTTACGTTATGAATGTATTGGAAGATAGTAAAGTATCGAAGCTAACTGCAATTCAAAAAGTATTGGAACATTTAAATATTAGTAAATCAGAAGCCATTGCTTTTGGTGATGGTGGAAATGATATTGAGATGTTGCAGTATGTAGGATTAGGAGTTGCGATGGGAAATGGTGGAGAGGAGTTGAAGAGAAGGGCTGATTTCGTTACAACGAAGGCGAGTGAAGGCGGAATTTCTTATGCCTTAAAGAAGTTGCACATTATTTAAAACTGATAGCTAGTCAGTGTGAAAAATCCTGTTTTAATAATAGGATTTTTTTGTTCAACAATGTGCTTGCAATAAAAGGAAAAATATGAGTATAATGAGAAAGTAATTAGGTAAGCTAATTATTTAATGAGAAAGGAGAGTGAAGATGAATGTATTCAAGAAAAGATTCTCTTCCTTTAGGGATTGAGCCGTACGCAGAGTTAATCAAAAAGACAGCATCAGCGGAAACGGATCCAATCGCAGCAAAACTTGGTTTGTTAATGTTATGGACGTCTGATAATGTTCTTGATGCGGTTGACGTAGATTTAGCTCCGCTTGGTATTTCAGAGAGTAAATTAGATTTTTTACTATTGTTTATTTTGCGTGAAATGGAAGCGAATGGGGAAGAGGTGAACATGAGTCCTTCGGATATTGCGAGTCGATTAGGGATTACACGTGCTTCTGTCACTGGCTTATTAGATTGGATGGAGAAACGAGAGTTAATCGTAAGATTCCACCATTCTGAAGATCGAAGAAGATTAAAGGTGAAAATTACTCCGAAAGGAAAAGAACTAGTTACACATTCTTTACCAACTTTTTGGTTATCTTGCGCTTCGTTAGTTGATGGCTTTAATCAAGAAGAGCGTCAAGTTTTAGAAAAGCTATTAAATAAAATGCAAACAACTATGCAGGTGAAATTAGGAGAAGGTAGGTAAATAAGTTGATTATGAAGATCAACTTATTTATTTGGACATATAATTAGCTTACCTTATTATATGCTTAACTAACTTTATGAGCGGTGATAATTTTTGCTATGTAATTAAAATAAATAAGAGTTAAAGGAATGCTATTTTAGTAATTTAGAGAGTTTAAACTAATAAAAACAAATCGTAATAAGGGAGAGAGTTTATGATGGAAATAGGAAAGGAAGTAAATAGTGAAAAGAATTATACAATAATGACAGCAGTATTATGTTGGTCGGGTATGGTAGTTATGTCTAGCCTATATGTAACAATACCTTTAATCTCTCTATTTTCAAACATTTTTAATACGTCATTAGCACAATCGGCAGCTACAGGAAGTATATTTTCTGTTGGCTTTGCTATAGGGTGTTTGTTATTTGGGGCAATTTCTGATAAATATGGACGAAAAAAAGTGATTTTTATTGGATTGCTTGCACTGTCGATTGTTTCTTTTTGCTTAGGGTTTGTAGATAGTTTATTTTGGCTTGTTATTTTTAGAGGTATACAAGGGATAGCAGCAGCTACATTTTCTCCAGTAGCGCTAGCCTACGTTGTAGAAATGTTCCCAGTAGAAAGAAGGGTTACAACAATAGGATTTGTTAGTACTGGTTTTTTAGTAGCTGGAATTGTAGGGCAGGTAATAAGTACTGCTGTTAGTCAGCATTTTGGATGGCATATGGTTTTCTTTCTTCTTAGCATTGTCTATATAAGTACTGCTATATGGGTTTATTATTCTCTTCCGAAAGAAGAGACGTCTCAATCCTATACTGATATTTTGGGGCCAATTAAACAGATGGGTAAAGTTTTTACAAATAAAAGCTTAGTATTAAGCTATATAATTGCATTTGTTTTATTAATGGCTTTTGTTAATATGTATACTGTTTTAGGGAATTATTTGAGCTCTCCTACTTACAATTTAATTGCAGAACAAATTCTTTATTTTCGCTTAGCGGGGCTATTTGGTATGTTGCTGTCACCGCTTACAGGTCGTTTAACGAAGAGGTTTGAAGTAAGAAAAGTTCTTCAGGGAGGATTGTTGATCGCTATTTTTAGTCTAAGTTCAATGGGCTTTGTTTCGTATCTATCTCTACTTGTAATGATGAGTGTCTGTTTTGTAATAGGTATTGCTATATCCGTTCCGTCTTTAGTTTCTCTTGTAGGTCAATTAGGAGGGAAAGCGAGGGGAATAGCAGTATCTATTTATACTTTTATTTTATTTTTAGGTACTAGTATAGGACCTATCATTTCTATTTATCTAATGAAAATAGGAGGGTATGCTCAAACATTTATTTTATTAGGAATGCTACTTTTTATTGGTTTTGTAGCTTCTCTATTTATAATTAATGAATAAGTGGAAAATCACTCAAATAAAGGAATGCGAGGATCTTTCATATGCTCACATAATAAAAGATGAATTTGTCCACGATGATGATAAAAGTGTGCAACGATTTCAAGTAACCATTCAAAGCGCGAATAAGAAATACCCCAATAGGCAGTCATAACTTCTGCTAATTCTATTTGGGAGTAGGAAAGAAATGTTTTGGAGAGAAGGTTGTATCCTTCAATCATCGTTTGTTGCATTTGAGCAACTGTTACGGGCGTATGTTCTATATAAAAGGTATGTAATTCTTTTTCTGGAATACCATTTAAAATGAGCAAATCAGCATGACAAATAAGAGAAAGATGTGTACACATTTCAAATAATGATCGTTTTGAGTGAATCGGTTGTATTTTTAAATCGTTTTCACTATATTGGTTAAGCATATAAATAGAAGTATCAATAGCAACTTTTAGTTGATGTAATGCAGATTGAACAAACATTGTAATTCTCCTCGTCTCCGTATATAATAGTTTCTTGAGGATATTATATCATACTCAAAATTCCGAAAATTCTAGTAGTTTGACTAGCATAATGAAAAGTATTATATTGTAAAAGGTCATATGAAACGTGAAATAGAATGGAATGCAATTATTGAGTTAGGAGTTAGACCAATGAGTTTGAAATATGGAAGAGATACAATTGTAGAAATTGACTTAAATGCTGTAAAACATAATGTAAAAGAATTTAAAAAACATGTAAATGATGAAGAAATTAAGATGATGGCTGCTGTAAAAGCGAATGGGTATGGCCATGGGGCAGTTGAAGTTGCCAAAGCTGCAATTGAAGCTGGAATAAATCAACTTGCAGTTGCATTTGTAGATGAAGCAATAGAATTAAGAGAAGCAGGAATTACTGTGCCGATTTTAATTTTAGGATACACACCAGTAGCGGCTGTAGAAGATGTAATTCAATATGACGTTATGATGACTGTTTATAGAGTAGAAGATTTACATGGTATAAATGAAATTGCAAACCGTCTTCAAAAAAAAGTACAAATTCAAGTGAAAATTGATACAGGAATGAGTCGTATCGGTTTACAAGAAGAAGAAGTTAAACCATTTTTAGAAGAATTAAACCGTATGGAGTATATAGAAGTAGTAGGGATATTTACGCATTACTCTACGGCAGATGAAATCGATAAATCATATACGAATATGCAAACAAGTTTATTTGAAAAAGCTGTTAATACAGCGAAAGAATTAGGAATTCAAATACCATATATTCATAGTTCAAATAGTGCAGGATCAATGGAATTAAGTAACACATTTCAAAATATGGTGCGCGTTGGAATAGGAGTGTACGGTATGTATCCATCAAAAGAGGTGGATCATTCAGTCGTTTCTTTACAGCCTGCGTTGTCGTTAAAATCAAAAGTGGCTCATATTAAACATGCGAAGAAAAATCGTGGTGTAAGTTATGGGAATACGTATGTAACAACTGGTGAAGAATGGATTGCGACTGTACCAATTGGTTATGCTGATGGTTATAATCGTCAATTATCTAATAAAGGCTATGCGTTAATTAACGGGGTTCGAGTACCTGTAATTGGCCGTGTTTGTATGGATCAGTTAATGTTGGATGTTTCAAAAGCGATGCCAGTACAAGTAGGAGACGAAGTAGTATTCTACGGTAAACAAGGTGAAGAAAATATCACAGTAGAAGAAATAGCGGATATGTTAAGTACAATAAACTATGAAGTTACATGTATGCTAGATAGAAGAATTCCGCGTGTTTATAAAGAAAATGACGAAACAACTGCAGTTGTAAATATATTAAGAAAAAACTGAATCATTTAGATTCAGTTTTTTTATTTTTGGCAAGTGAAAAATGCTCTATTTGTACCGTACGATTGAATATTTTTAAAACCTACAGATTGTAATGCATGAGTAATTTCGTCTTTAGTGTAACATGTTTCTTTAAAAGAAAAGTCACTTCTTTTCCAAATATCATTTGTATCACGTGTAAATAATATGAAATTCATTTCTGCTTTTTTGTTTTTATTATCAAATGTAGAATCAATCGTACAAACATATTCTTTCTCTGAAATATGAAACGAAGCAATCCAGTTTTCAAGAAATCCTTTTTCCATATTCATATCAAATGCGAATATACCCTCGTTATGTAATACGGAGTAAACGTTGTGAAACACACTTTTTAGTTCATCTAAATTCATAATATGGTTTAAACTATCACCGGCAGAGATGACGTAGTGGAATTGCTCATTTATATTGAAATAGCGAGCGTCATCGACGAAAAAGGTTGCATCTGGCGCATTTTCACTTGCATATTCAATCATTTGAGTAGAACCATCTATACCAGTTACTACAAAATTATTATCAAGTAGTTTCCTTGTAAGATGACCAGTCCCGCAACAAAGATCTAAAATATGAGAACGTGGTTGTGCATATTGTAAAACGAGTTTTTCAAAAGCTAGATAGGAGTGTTCGGCAAAATTTCCCCAATGTTTATTATAAATAGATGCGAAAATATCGTAATCAGAATAAATAAGTTTTTTAGACATAAATATTCTCCGTGCTATTCATTAAATTATAATAGTCATGCTTCGTTTTAATTTTAAAACCACATTGTGTATATAGTTTTAAAGCATGGTTATTTTTCGTTTCGACGTCTAATTCAATTGTTGAAGTTCCTTCTGTAATAAGGGTATGTACCATATAACTAAGAATATCTTTTCCATATCCTTTACCTTGATAAGAAGGATGAACGGCGAATCCTGATAGTGTAGTAGATTGTTCTTGCTCAGTAACTGTAATTGTTCCAATAGCTTTTTCGTTAATAAGAGCACTGTAAACTTTATGAGAAGGTGAAGTCATCATTTTTTGTAACCATGTAGCCGTATTGTCTACTGAATCACCAAAAGCTGTACTAGAAATTTCAATAAGGTCAAGAAGTGATTCTGAAGTTGCAAGAGTAAGCTGTATATTACTTTCTGTTGTTTTTTGAATTTCGTTTGTTTTGAACTCCATACTATATTCACTATATAAATACGGTAATTTCATATGTTTTACAAATTCATTCCCAGAAATAGAATCCCCATTGATAATAAGAAGAGCTTCATCTGCCTCTCTATTTTGTATTTCTTTCATTGCAGTTTGTAAAAGGGTAGTTCCGAAACGTTGTTTTCTAAAATGAGGATGTACAAAGCCTATTAGTTCAAGCTTTGTTGGTCTTTCGAAATCATACATATTTAAAGTGCCAATTAATTGAGTACCGTTATAAAGAAGAAAATCGTTTATATGATCTTCATTTCGATTTTTTAAAAAGTTGATATGTAAATCTGAAGAGTAATCAAGATTGTCTTGTTGCCCGCAAATATAAGCCAAATCCTTCATTTGCTGTATTTCACTTTCTGTTACAGAACGCTTTTTCTGAATATCCATTGTATACTCCCTCTCAATTGTATTTAAAAATAGGATGGGTGACTTAACCATTCCTTTAATTCCACACTACCTTGCACAGATAACAGTCGGTATAAATAACGATATGGTCGTCTACATTCTTCAAGATGAGGAATAGGCATAATTGTTTCGTAACCACTTTTAAAGGCATGTGCTTCTTTTTCGGTAAGTACATATTCTAGTCCGATAAAATCAAACTCTCGCGGGGCAACCGCGTAAGCTTCAGTATCTACTAAACCCGTAATAGTTGTACCGTCATATAAAAATTGGGTAGGGTCCATATCAAGTAAGACGAGTGTAGCTTCTTTTGGTAGGGACAGGGAAGAAAGCTGTGATTCAAAGGTAGGAAAAGCATTTTGTATGCTTTCATCATCGGAATAAAACATATTCACAAGCTCTTTACTCACGTTTAAAATATGTGATTGGAATTCATCTAGTGGAACTTGGAACGTGCCTGACGGATTTCCTATAAAATCGGCTTTAAACTTATGTATTTCTGCAAGTCCTTTTCCTAGGCTAAATAAAATAGAATCTGGTTGCTCGATAAAAGATTGAACTGTGTTACCTACTAACTTTTCGACCACCACAAATTCACGGCCATTTAAAACATGTTTTTCTAATATTGTTGGGATAGGAAGATTCGTATGTTCTTGCAGCAATGTATGTACAGTTTCTAAATGATGGACGTTCCTTGGATCAATTCCAAATAGATTTTTACATCCCCACCAAAAATCATTATTTGGTTCTTCATTCATTTTAGAAGTACGAACGATAACTTCTGTATCTTCTGTTTGAACGAGAAAAACATCACTTGCATGATCTTCATAACCTGGGTGCAAGGCCTGAACGGATAGAATAGTTGAATTGAATAGTTGTTGTAGCATGAAAAGACTCCCTTTTCTGTAAATTCTATAAATTCATTATATAACAGATGATGTGTTATGAGGATAAAGATAAAAAGATTGAAAGCATAGTTACATTTATAGCGAAAATTCATTAAAAACATTATATTTCTACATTTTTGTGTGAATTGTCTAAAAATTATAGTAGTAAGACTCATATCTTTAAATCTATGAAGAGTAAAAGTAAAATTAAGCATTCATTTATAAGATTGTGAATCAAAATAATGTAGACTATAGAAAATATTTCTCAATAATAAAATGAAGAGAAAAGCATGAAGAAGTAGAATGCATTCATTTATAATAGACTTAAATTAATTAATATAATTAATTGTTAACTTTATAAGATTGACTGGATAGGAGAGAATATTATGGCAAATGTACTCGTAATAAATTTCCCTGGGGAAGGTCATATTAATCCGACTTTAGCTATTGTAAGTGAGTTAATCCAACGAGGAGAAACAGTTGTTTCGTATTGTATTGAAGATTATAGAAAGAAGATTGAAGCAACAGGTGCAGAATTCCGAGTGTTTGAGAATTTTCTCTCTCAAATTAATATTATGGAACGAGTAAATGAAGGTGGGAGCCCTTTGACGATGCTATCTCATATGATTGAAGCATCAGAGCGTATTGTTACTCAAATTGTAGAAGAAACAAAAGAGGAAAAATATGATTATTTAATATATGATAATCATTTTCCAGTAGGACGTATTATAGCGAATATTTTACAATTACCAAGCGTTTCATCTTGTACAACGTTTGCTGTTAATCAGTACATTAATTTTCATGATGGGCAAGAATCGAGACAAGTAGACGAAATGAATCCATTATATCAATCTTGTTTAGCGGGAATGGAAAGATGGAATAAGCAGTATGGAATGAAATGTAATAGTATGTATGATATTATGAACCATCCTGGTGATATTACGATTGTATATACTTCAAAAGAATATCAGCCGCGTTCAGATTTATTTGATGAATCGTATAAATTTGTAGGTCCATCAATTGCTACTCGAAAAGAAGTGGGGAGTTTTCCTACCGAAGATTTAAAAAATGAAAAAGTGATTTTCATTTCTATGGGAACAGTTTTTAATGAACAACCTGCTTTGTATGAAAAGTGTTTTGAAGCGTTTAAAGATGTAGATGCGACAGTCGTATTAGTCGTTGGTAAGAAGATAAATATAAGTCAATTTGAAAATATCCCGAAAAACTTTAAGTTGTATAATTATGTCCCGCAATTAGAAGTTTTACAGCATGCTGATGTATTCGTGACACATGGTGGTATGAATAGTTCGAGTGAAGCGTTATATTACGGTGTCCCATTAGTTGTAATTCCGGTAACAGGGGATCAGCCATTCGTTGCAAAACGATTGACTGAAGTAGGGGCAGGCATAACACTTAATCGTAACGAGTTAACTTCTGAATTGTTACGTGAGACTGTAAAGAAAGTAATGAATGATGTGACGTTTAAGAGAAATAGTCGTAAAGTGGGAGATTCGCTTAGAAATGCTGGTGGATATCAAAGGGCAGTTGAGGAAATATTTGAATTAAAAATGAAGCCGTACGTAAAGATTAAATAGATGTTAGAAACACACTTACTTTTAATTTGTAAGTGTGTTTCTAGTATTACGTGTTACATAAAAATAGCGATAAAGGTGAAACTTTTTTGTATATAAATCGATACCTTTGAATTAGTAGTAAAATTACGTTAAAATAATACTAAGAAAATATATAAGTTTTGGGGGTAATGAATGAAGAAAGTATTTGAATACGTATTATTAACAATTGGCTCAATTATAGTAGCAGGTTCATTAGAGCTTATTTTAGCACCTAATGGATTAGTAGATGGCGGGGTAACGGCTATTGCTATTATGGCAAATAAAGTCGCAGAATTGCCGCTTTATGGTGTGTTCTTAGGAATTAATATCCCAATTTTATTATTTACTGCAAAAGTAATGGGAAAGAAATTTTTTATCCGTACATCTTATGCGAATGTAGTTACAACACTCGGATTAATTTATTTAAAACCATTTCCAGCAATTACGACTTCTGAGTTATTAATTGTACTTTATGGTGGAGTGCTGTTCGGAATTGGTGTTGGGATTGTTGTTAAAATGGGTGGAGCAATTGACGGTTCGGAAATGTTAGCAGTTTGGATGAATAAACACTTTAATGTACCGATTAGTACTTTTTTACTTGCAGTAAATGCAGTTATTTTCATCTTTGTTGCCATTTTATTTTCAATCGAACAAGCGATGTTCTCATTAGCCATTTTCTATATTGTTACGAAAATGATTGATTTTATATTAGATGGTATAAATCAAGGTAAGAGCGTTATGATTATTTCTGGTAAGAATAAAGAAATAGGCGATTTACTTATGAAAGAATTGCAACTATCTGTTACGTATCTACATGGAGAAGGTGGTTTTTTAGGGGAGCATAAGAGAATCATTTATTGCATTACAAACCGATTCATTTATCCGAAAATGAAAGATCTCGTTCTCTCTGTAGATCCAACCGCTATAATTGAAGCTTCTTATTCAACAGAAACGACTGGTGTGAAACGTCCGGGAAGGAAAGCTAGGTCAGGTGAATAACTAGCAGAAGGCTGTCCAAAAAGTTATTTTGGAACAGCCTTCTTTTTTATTTTGTTGAATTGTTAGTATGTTACAAGTTAAACCCACTGTTAACAAGTTTCCTTGCAACTAGGGAACCAAGCGTTTTTCAATAATATAGCCAACGTTTCAATTTTATTTTCTGGAATGCTACCAAAACCGAGTAATACGTATGATTCCTTACGTAAATCATTCACGAAATCATATGGAGAAAGCGGGTATAATTTAACGCTTTGTTTTTTAGCGGATTCAATCAGTTCGTTTTCATTCATACTGTTATGGACACATAAAACAATATGAAGTCCGGACTGTTCGCCAAGAATTTGAACATTAGCCCCCATTTCTTTCATAATGGATTTTACTAACGCATGATGTTTTCTTTTATATAGTGTACGACTCCGGTTAAGATGACGTTCCCAATTCCCGCTTTGTATAAAGTTAGCAAAAGCAAGTTGTTGTATTGTAGCGACTGTTTGTTTGAAAATTCCATGCAGTTCTTGATATGTTTTTAAAAGATGTGGTGGTAAAACAACATATCCCATTCGTAAAGAAGGTAAAAAAGATTTTGAGAAAGTCCCCATATAAATAACGCGTTCATTTGAATCAAGACTTTGCAAAGAAGGAATCGGCTTACCAGCGTAGCGAAACTCACCGTCATAGTCATCTTCAATAATGTATCCGCTGCAATCATTAGCCCACTTTAACAATTCTGTTCTTCTAGATAAAGGCATAATAATCCCGAGTGGAAATTGGTGTGATGGTGTAACGTATGCGACATTGGCATTTGTGTTATATAAGCTAGAAATATCAATACCTTTTTCATCCAATGGTATGGGATGAATTTGTCTATCACAGCTTTTAATGATTGCGTGTATACGGTGAAATCCAGGGTTTTCAATGCCGTATTCTTTTGTAGGGCCAAGCAGTTGAAGTAGTAGCCAGAGAAGTGGCTGCGTTCCGGCACCGATCACAATTTGATCAGGTGAAGAATGTACACCGCGAGAATGATATAAATATGTTGATATATGCTCTCGAAGAGCGAATTCACCTTGAGGGTCTTCTTTGGCAAATAGTGCATTTTCGTATTTAAGAATGGATTCTTGTAATGCTCGTTTCCAATTTGTAATCGGAAATGTATTTTGATCAATAAGCCCTTGGCTACAATCATATTCGAATTTTTCGTCTATTAAATTGCTCGTCTTCATTGCTGCATTTCGTTTTTTATTTGGGATAACGTCAATATCGAAATTTGCTACAAAAATACCACGTTTCGGTTTACTTTCTACATAACCTTCAGCTAATAATTGTTGATAAGCTGATTCAACAGTGATGCGGCTAATATTAAGTTGTGATGCTAAATTTCTGTGTGAGGGTAGACGTGTGCCAACAGAAATACTCCCTTGTATAATTTCAGCTTTTATATAGTCGTAAATTTGCAAGTAAATAGGTGTGTTACTTTGTAATTGCAATGGGATAGTAAAATCCATATAAAACTCTCCTTTAAAACTGGCCTTATAAAAAATAATTAAACTGTCACTTAAGTAAAGGGCAGTTACTTTCTATAATAATGATATAACATTTAGAAAATTAAATAAATAGTTAGAGGAGAGTTAAAAATGAATGTTAAAGAAGTAGTAACAGAAGAGCAATTACATGAAGTATTACCTGTTTTACAGCAATTAAGAACGAAACTTTCAAAAGAGGAAACAAGCTCTTTATTTCGAAATATGAAAGAAGAAAATTATAAATTATTTTCGCTGCGTAATGAGGAGGATGAAGTTGTTAGCCTTGCAGGTGTAGCGATTTGTACGAATTTTTATAATAAGAAGCACGTTTTCGTATATGACCTTGTAACAGCAGACACACATCGTTCAAAAGGACATGGAAATGTATTACTTTCGTATATAGAGAACTGGGGAAAGGAAAACGGATGTGAATCTATCGTCCTCACATCAGCATTTGCAAGAATTGATGCTCATCGTTTTTATGAAAGAGAAGGGTATGATAAGGTGAGTTATTCTTTTCATAAAGAATTATAAATAATAAGAAGAAGCTGTCCCGCAAAAGTTGGGAACAGCCTCTTCTTATTTATTAAGTTATTATTGAACGGTAAATAGGTTGTAAGTTATGGTATATGTATTTGAAAAGGTTATATAGTGTATTTTGTCGAATTGTTTTAATTTAATAAAGAGAATGATTGGAGCGCTTATACTTGAAGAAAATAAAGAAACTATCAATCCCTAATGATGCTAGAGTTATCGTCATATCTGATATTCATGGAGAATTAAATCTTTTAAAAGAAGCACTATATAAAGTTAACTTTAAAGATGAAGATTATTTAATTATTAATGGAGATCTTTGCGAGAAAGGACGAGATAGCGTAGGTGTAGTAAACTACGTTATGAATCTTGTAAAGAACAATTCAAATGTTCACGTTGTTGAAGGAAATTGTGAAGTTTTAGTTGATGCTCTTCTAAATGAAAATCCTCGTCTTATTAATTATTTATGTACGAGAAAGCATTCAATTTTTAATGAATGGCTAGAGCAATTGGATTTTTCAGTTCATGAAGGCACTTCAATTCGTGAAGTGAGAGAAGCCTTGCTAAGTGAATTTTCACAAGAACTATATTGGCTAACGGAGTTGCCAACAGCGATTGAAACAGAAGATTATATTTTTGTGCATGCCGGGCTAGAAGATAGAGTAGATTGGAAAGAAACAGAGCGCAAAAATGCGATAGCAATGCCAGAGTTTTTTAATAAATCACATAAAGCAAATAAGTATGTAATAGTTGGTCATTGGCCTGTCGTGAACTATTCTGAAGAAGCACCGTCTAACAATCCAGTTATTGATGAGGAGAAAAAAATTATTGCAATAGATGGAGGAAATGCAATTAAAGAAGCAGGACAATTAAATGCATTTATTATTCAGAGGAAACAAACGGGCGATACGTTTTCTTATACATATGTAGACTATTTTCCAGGGTACGAAGTAATAGCGGATTTTAATGCGAATTCAGAAATGCAGGGCGGAGTGACATATCCGTATTATTACATAGAGCCTATCGAGAAGATGCAAGATTATACAGTATGTAAGCAAAAGGAAACAAATAAATTACTCACTGTAAAAAATGAATACATGAAACAACTTGAGTCAGGTAAATATACAGTGAAAACTGATATTTCTTGTGCGCAAATAAGCGTTAGAAAAGGAGATATCGTTTCTCTCATTGATGGTAGTTGTTCAGGATATGATTTAATTAAAAAAGATGGTGTAGAGGGGTGGATAGAGAAAGGCATTTTGCTTGAGCTGAAATAGGAGGGATGTAACCTCCTATTTTTTATTGCCTATTTTGCGCCTTCGTACTTCAATTAACCTTTTAAATTAGTGGACTGCCTGCTGTCTTTAATAAGTAAATAAATCGTACTCGGTAGAATGATAAGCGTCATTCCTAAAAGAATTGCTAGTATGCCATAACCTCTATAGGGAGCAGAAACGCTAAAAGGAAGTATCGCTAAAAAAATCCCTGCTATCATCATTGAAATACTACTAATATTTGAAGCTCTTTTTTCGAGGTGCTTATCATTCCATTCTAATGAAACGGTTGATTTAGTCGTATCAATTTTGGAACTGAAATAACCTATTAATATAAATAAAAGCCCTAATGCTAAAAATATGAAATGATCAAGAGGAAGTGAAAAGCCAAGAGCGATGAGGGCAATGACAATATCGACAAAAAATAAGAATAATAACATTGTGTTGCCGATCCAATGGAGAAATTTCTGGTTACTCACTGCTTTAGATAAAGCTAAAAATACAAAGAATAAGAAGAAACATATAATTATATTTACGATTACAAAAGTGCTTTTATCCATTGTTGATGTAGGCGTTCCATTGAAGTCCCATTTTGTAACAATATTTGATGGTAAGAAGAAATATAGAATAATATTTGTCGTAATAATAGTGAGAAATAAAGCAATACTAAATTGATTATTCATTGAATCACCAGCTTTCTAAATCAATAATTGGTATCTTATAACAAAATTATACAATATAATATATGATATTAGTTTTGATTTTTCTGAAAAAATATTATAATTATATATGAAATAAAGGTGAATGCAGGAGGGAATTATGCAAAAGGTTGTATTAAAGGGGAAGAAAGTTACAATTCGTACAATAGAAGAATCGGATATAGAAACATTATGGAATATCATATTTAAAGAAGAAAGCCCAGAATGGAAGAAATGGGATGCGCCATATTTCCCGTTCTCAATGCAAGAATACTCTTCCTATAAAGAGAAGATGCAAACTCGTTTGAAAGAAGAACCACTGTCAAATTTAATTATAGAAAATAACGGTCAAATCATTGGGACAGTCGGGTTTTATTGGGAATATAAACCGACGCGTTGGTTAGAGATGGGGCTTGTGATTTATGACCCAACATACTGGAATGGTGGATACGGTACAGAAACATTGACATTATATAGAGATTTGCTATTTGAAAAAATGGAGATTGGTAGAGTAGGAATCACGACTTGGTCTGGCAATGAACGAATGATGAAAGTAGCGGAGAAAATAGGAATGAGCTTAGAAGGTAGAATGCGAAAGTGTCGTTATTATAACGGAACATACTATGATTCTATTCGAATGGGAATGATTCGTGAAGAATGGGAAGCACTATGTGTAACGAAGGGGTGAGAAAGATTGTACGCTATTATTGCTAAATTTGATCGTGTATTTACTAATAAAATTACAGAACTGCAAAATGAATTAACGAATATAATGGGAACAAATCAATTAGCTGGAGTAGAACCTCATATTACGATTGCGGATTATAATGAGTTAGATGTTAATTTGTTTATTGAAAAATTAAAGGGATTTGTAGCTATTCAAGAAAGTATGTCTGCAGTCACTTTTCCTTCTGTTGGAACTTTTCCTACTAACGGTACGATTTTTCTAGCTCCGACTGTTACCGATGAATTGTTAAAACTTCATCATTCTTATCATGATTATTTTAAAAATTTTCATGACAATCCAAATTCATATTACGTACCGGGAAAATGGGTTCCGCATTGTACGATTGCGAATCATTTGAATTCAACTCAGTTTTTAAGTGCGATGGAGTATATATATGAGAATTTTGATGTTACAACAGCCTCGATTGAAAAGTTAAAATTAATTAAGGTGAATTATGAAAATGGTTCTGCCGTTTCTTCTAGTATATTAGCAGAATGTAATTTAAAGAGAATGGAGACATCGAGATGACATATATAATTAGAGAAATGAAGCAAGAAGACATTCACGCTGTACAATCAGTAGCAAAAATAGCTTGGCATGATACATATGAAGGCATTATTCCAAGAGAAATTCAAGACAGTTTTTTAGACGAGGCATATTCTGATGAAAAAATGAAATATCGTCTTAAAAATACACATTTATTCGTTGCGGAAGAAGAGGGAGAAGTAATAGGATTTGCTAACTTTTCACCTGTTAGACTACAAAATGAAGCGGAATTAGGTGCGATTTATTTGTTACCAGATCAGCAAGGAAAAGGGATCGGAAGTGCTTTATTACAAAGAGGGATTAAGGAATTAAATGGGATACGTAAATTGTACATACATGTAGAAGCAGCAAATGAAAAAGGAAAACGCTTTTATGAAGCGAAAGGTTTTGCTGAATTAGAGCAATTTGAAGAAGACTTTGAAGGACATATGATGCAGACAGTAAGGATGGTTTTATATGTATAAGGAGGACTAGCAATGAAAATTTTTGATTTTAGTGAAAAAGTAGGAAAGCACATATCGGTATTTCAATCTAATTTCATAATGTCGAAAATAGTAAACCATCAAGGAAATGTACATATCGGTGCTATGCGTTTACAAGAGAATGGAATCATCGGTTATCATGAAGCAGTTGTATCTCAACTGCTTCTTATTGTGGACGGAGCAGGATATGTATGTGGGGCAAATAAAAAAAGATAAAGGTAGAGGCGGGACAAGCTGTGTTTTGGGAGAAGGGAGAGCCCCATGAAACAAGTACAGAACAAGGATTAACGGCAATTGTTATGGAGGCGGAGAATCTTGAACAAGGGATAGTAATGCCTATTATTCCAGGGGAGTTGTGAAAAATGATAATTAAGGCAAATCAAGAAGATACCAATGAAATATTAAAACATACAGCTCAAGCGCTTTTTGAAGGGACGAGAGGAAATTGTCAATTAAGTACCGAGAAAGCGATTGAAATTACAAAGCCGATTGTAGAAAAAGGAGCATTTTATTTAATCATTAAAGAAGAAAATAAAGTAATGGGATGGATATTAATAGGGGAAAATACAGACTATTTTTCTTGTGAAAAACTTGGATTTATATATGAATTGTACGTTTTCCCAGAATATCGCGGGAAAGGATTATCGAGAGAACTGATGGAAGCTGGTATTAAGGAATTGAAGGAGAAGTATTCAGAAATTAGGTTGAATGTATTTACTGGGAACTTTGCAAAAGAGATGTACGAAGAGTTTGGGTTTGTTGAAAGACAGGTAATTATGACTTTGAAGTGAGTATACGGCTTTTAATTATCGATACATCGTCTATTCTTATATTTTCTATGTTATTGCCATATAGCCTACCTAAAAAGATTGCTCTTATTACTTTTGTTTTAATTATAGGAGCTATTTCATTGGGGGCGAATAAAGTGGTAGGACGAATACATAACAAATTTAAACAATAATAAAGTTTGAAAAAGGATGGAGGTAATTCAATATTAATTAGGGAAAGAAACGGGATTATACGTTAGAGATGGTTATCGGATAGGTGGTACCATTAAATTGAAGGATTAAGAGAGGGGCATATTAATATGCAATCATTTAAGGCTGGAAAATATATTACATATGTTGCAGTTGTGATACTTCTTATATTTTCTATGTTATTGCCATATAGCCTACCTAAAAAGATTGCTCTTATTATTTTTGTTTTAATTTTAGGAGCCATTTCCTTGGGAGCGAATAAAGTAGTAGGACGAATATATAAAAAATTTAAACAAAAATAAAGTTTGGTATAAGGGAGGAGTAATCCAATAATAATACGGAATTCACTTGAAGTTTTGTTGCAAGAAAAAAATTTTTCAGCAATTTAATTATTCATAGGATTTACTTCAAATGTTGTTTTAGAATCCATTTTCAAATTTTTAATGAAAATGGATTAGAACTATTACAGATGCTTAAAAAAGGAGAAATAAACAAATGAAACTATTACCAATTGGAACAGTCGTTAAAATAGAAGATATAGAACAAATTGTAATGATTATTGGAAGAATGGTCATATCAGCAGATAAACGTGATTTTGATTATGTGGGTGTTCCTTACCCAATAGGCTATCTAGGGGATGAAAAAGTATTATGTTTTAATCACGATAAGATTGTAGAGGAAATGCATAGAGGGTATATGACTGAGAGTGAAATAGTTCTACGCGAGAAATTATTAGAATTATAGACTAGTTGGAAAATACGATAGGGGAAAATAAGATGGGGAAAATAATGAGAACCCTTGTAATCATTGGCATACTTATCCCGCCGATACTGCTGTGGAGTGTTCCGGATACTCCTCTAAATGATAAACTATTGTTTACAGGTATACAACTAACTGTTGGATTCATCGCAGTAGTAGCGTTAGAGATTATATTTAAAAATCGAAAAAAGAAGAGGGCAAAATAGAGATAGATTGTATGGAATAACAGCTGAAAATATGTAACGTGTATTATTAATCGTTTTACTTGGGAGGTGACCTACTGGTTGCCTCTTTTAACGTTATGCTTATAGTTTTATCTGAAAAAGAAAAAAGGAGCAATCAAGCATGTTTAAACAAGGGCGTATTTTAATGTGTACTTTTACCGCAGTGCTATTTTTTCTTCCTTCTTCTTTCTATAGCCAATGGGAAAAAAGGTTTTAACAGCTATTGTTGCTCTAATTATTGGTGGAGTAGGTATTGGAATTTCCTATTTATTAGAAAATTTCAGTAGCAAGTCGAAAAATATATCTAAATAAGAAAAGAGAATAACGATAAAGCGTTCCTAATTGGTTCAGTTGAAAAGATAAAAGATTTAAATTGTTTTTTTATGTTATAGAAATTAACAAGCGTTAACAAGTAAATGCGTAGTATATCATATAGTAACGGCAAGCGGAGTACATGTGAATAGATATTAGTTAAGAAGAGGCTACTTATAATAGGCAGCCTCTCCTGCGTGTATTATGCATTATTATCGATACATCGTCCACATCCCAATGTCTTTAAACCCTAGTCGTTTATAAATTCGTCCAGCAGCTGGATTGTTATAAAATAAACAAAGTGTTCGGCCTTCTTTCGTAAAGTCTTGAATCATTTTTTGTAATATGAGTGAAGCGTAGCCATTTCCGCGATAATTCGGGTGTGTACATACACCAACTACCATAGCAGATAATGAATTTTCAGCGGAAGTAGAGGCGGATGCGATGATTGCACCGTCTTTTTCAATATAATATGTACGTCCTGTATTTGTTTCGATAGCCTGCCTTAATATTTTCTCTGATTCATTAGTAGTCGGAAATTCAGCGATGTCACTTCTTAATTGCATAATTCGCTCTACATCATCTAGTGTGGCAAGTTTAATTGTTTCTTGGATAGGCGTGCTAGGTAAGTTGTTGTCATTTAGACATTCGCAAAAATACATTTCATTTTTGGCGCCTAATTGTAGACTTGGAGAAGTTTCAAACCTTTCTACAATAGTTGACTTGCCAGAGAGTTTAAGCGGTTTATATGCGGAAAGAAGTGCCTCATAATCAATGGTAACAAAGTCTTCTTTACTATATGGTATAAATGAATCGTGGAATCGGAGTAGAATTGATTTTAATGTCCCATTCTCTTTAAATACTCCCCATAATTCTTGAAAATCTGTGTCATAACCGAAAGCTTCAATATCTCCAATAATAAACAAGTTAATGGCTGCTTCTTCTTTTAGGTAAGCGAATACTTGTTCATGATCTTTCTTTGTTAATTTTCGCATCATAACGAATCGACCTCTTTTTTTTATTTTTTCTAAATATTACAACTTAAGTTTTTTGAAATCAATATAAAATTTTATGTTTAGTTCACAAACTTTCGGAAAAACTAGGAAAGATATGACAAAGGAGGTTATGAACGGTGGATCATCCAATTCAAGGGTTAATGAAAGCAGCAATGGAAAATTTAAAAGAAATGGTTGATGTAAATACGATTGTTGGAGAGCCTGTTCAAACGGCTGACGGTGGTGTGGTGTTAACGGTTTCTAAAGTAGCGTTCGGTTTTGGAGCAGGAGGTTCTGATTTCCAAACGAATGATGGACAAAGAGCGAACGGTAACCCTGCATTTGGTGGCGGTAGCGCGGGTGGTGTTTCTATTACACCAGTAGCATTTCTTGTGGTGAATAAAGATGGAGTAAATATTCTTCATTTACAAAATGCGACACATTTAGCAGAAAAAATGATTGAATTAGCTCCACAAACAATTGATAAAATTCAATCGATGTTCCAAAAAGAAGAAAAGAAAGAGGGAAATCATCATCCTCAAAACCCTGATGAAATCCTTTAAAAACGCCTGCTTATGAGCAGGCGTTTTTTCTTGTAATCACTATGTAATAAAACACATGAAATTGTAAATAGTTTTTGAAGTTTTTTCTATGTTTCTAAAATTTTTCATGTTAAAATATGCTATAGAATTGAAACATATAAAACGAAGGTGGCTAGGTGCTTTGTCTGGAGGATCTGACCAAGTAAAGAATATGATATATATTAATGGTAATCGTCGAGGTCATTGTTTTATTACATCAGGAATTACGTTTAAAGAGTTTGCGAGTAACATCCCTTCACCGCTTCATCAAGTGTTGCTTTTGAAGCACAACTTTGAATGGACGGATTTTCATTATCATACTTTATTTGAATATGTTGAGGAAGAAAATATACATAAGTTAATTCAAGCAGAGATTGATGAATTTGATGAATTTTGTTGGGTAGATTTTGATGATGCAAGCGATTTAGATGAATTAGAGCCGAAAGAAATTGCAGAATTATTATATTTGGCTCACAAAAAAGAACCACTTGCAAGAACATTCTTTCCGTTACTGAAAAATAGATTTGTTTATTTTTCACATGATGACGGATGGTACAACAAAGTGTATTATCGTAGAATTGCCGATTTTGTAGGAATGTTAAGTAAAGTCATTCCGTATAAACTCGGTGCTTTCGGTAAGAAACGTTTTTCTTTCTTTCAAAAATCAAAAATTTTCCCAGCGATTTCAAAAGAATTGATTATGGGACTTATTCCACTAATGGAAGATGGTCTTTACATTGATCTAGCAGGAAAAATTGAGTCAAGAAGAGGTCTTGAAATTCCGGTATATGTAGTTGGTTCGTATGAAAGTACGGATGAGGTACTAGATAACATTGATGAATTGAAAGAACAAGCAACAGAAACAGGTTGGCTCATTTTTGATAAGAAAGAACAAGAGTGGCAATGGGTTGTTGACTAAGAAAACTTGGCGCATGAAGTCAAGTTTTCTTGTCATTTGAAAGGAGAAAAAATGAAGAAATATTATACAATTGTGGGTATTGTAAGTATTATTCTCGTGGCGATACTACTTATTACTTGTCCGAAAGAATCTGATTTTAATTTGTATTTAGAGGATAAGTATGCGTTGAATTGTAATGAGAGTAGTTTTGAATGCACGCAAAATGTAGATGGTAAAAAAGAAAAACTACAATTTGAAAGTACAGATGCACGAAATGGTGTATTCTTTATGACTGTAAAGCAAACATTTAAAACAGAAGCTGGTGTTTCAAAAGAATATAGCGGAGTAGGAATGTTTGGTACATTTCTTTTTGTTTCAGAGAAGACTTTCTAGTAATAGAAGGTCTTTTTTTTATGCTTATGTTCATATAGATGAAGTAAGACAAGCATAGGAGGGATAGCGATGAAGAACACATGTATCGTTTGCGGTGGTGAGGAGTTTTTTTCCTCAACATTATATGCACGTACGAAACAAGATTGGGCATATGCACCAAACATGTATCGGTTTGAAAAAGTATTTATTGAGCATAGGGATGAAGAAAATTATCCAGTGTTTCAAGAAATTACAGCGAAACATTGTTGTGGATGCGGTCATATTATGTTGTATCATGAATGAACACACCAAGTATAACTTGGTGTGTTTTTTTAAAACGCTGACAAAGCAAGCGGATAAAGTAAAGTAAATAAAACAGAAAAACTACCAAAACCAATTGCTGTATATCCAAGTGTTCTTGCTCCGAAATTGACAGCTAATAGGCCAACTAAAATTGCTAGGGAGCCGAGCGTAACTGGATAAAAAGCAATGGAGAATAACGAAAGAAATAAAGCGACATAGCCTACCATTGCGCCGGTATTTGTACCTTCTATTTCATTTGCAATTTCTTTACGCTTATGTCTAATTGGTATGCCAGCTGGTGATATTTCAGCAGCATACTCTTCGTTTTTTTCACCACTTTTAAAATGATGATTTCTCTTTCTTCGCATGTACATCCCTCTCTTTCAATTGGGTGTACCTATAGTATCTTACATAAAGGTAAGAACATGAGTATGAGTTAAACCCAAGTAAAGCAAAAAATGGAGAATACGTATTCCATCGTTAACATATCCATTTCCTATTGAAGATAAAGTGCGGGATTTTTTCCATCACGACTGATTATCAGCCAGCAACAATTGGATTTTTATGAGCAGTTCTCTCCCATTAACTGGTCCGCATCCATTGAATTTTGAGGTAGGTGTCTTACTGCAAGCGGGATAAAACAGGAATTTTGGAAAATGATGTAGAATGAAATGAATGATAATACGTGAAGGTAGGGGAATGTATGACAACATTTAATTGGCATGAATCAGCAGAGAAGAAATGGGATAGTAGTGCGGAGTTTTGGAATAAAAATAGTCAGGAAATGTGGGATAGCGGGAGTAGGAGCACAATTATTCCGTTTTTTGAACAATACGTAAAGAAAGAAGCACAAGTGCTCGATGTTGGTTGTGGTGATGGGTACGGTACATATAAATTAAGTAGCGCAGGCTATAAAGCAGTGGGAGTAGATTTATCGGAAGTGATGATTCAAAAAGGTAAGGAGCGCGGAGAAGGACCAAATTTATCTTTTATAAAAGGAGATCTTTCTGCATTACCATTTGAAAATGAGCAATTTGAATCAATTATGGCAATTAATTCTTTAGAGTGGACGGAAGAGCCATTACGAGCGTTAAATGAAATAAAGCGTGTGTTAAAGAAAGATGGATATGCATGTATTGCAATTTTAGGACCGACAGCAAAGCCACGAGAGAACAGTTATCCTCGCTTGTATGGAAAAGACGTTGTTTGTAATACGATGATGCCTTGGGAATTTGAACAGTTAGCGAAAGAACAAGGTTTTAAAGTTATAGATGGCATCGGCGTATATAAGCGCGGAGTAAATGAGAAGATGTTAGGTCAACTACCTACAGAGTTACAACAATCGTTAACATTCTTATGGGTATTTATGTTAAAAAACGTATAAAGAAATGAAAGAATTTTTAGGAGGTAAATAAGTGCAGAAAATACAAAAAACTGATACAATATCATCAGAACCAATTAAAGGGGGACTAGGGTATATGACAACTACTACAACTACTACAACAGTGAAATCCGATATTGAAATCGCACAAGAAGCGAGTATGAAGAAGATTCAAGAAATTGCAGCTGATTTAAATATTTTAGAAGATGAATTAGAGCCATACGGGCATTATAAAGGTAAGTTATCTCTTGATATTTTTAAGCGCTTACAAGATGAGAAAGACGGTAAAGTTGTTTTAGTAACAGCAATTAACCCAACTCCAGCTGGAGAAGGTAAATCAACAGTAACAGTTGGTTTAGGTCAAGCTTTTAACAAAATTGGTAAGAAAACAGTAATTGCACTTCGTGAACCATCTCTTGGACCGACGATGGGATTAAAAGGTGGAGCAGCAGGTGGCGGTTTTTCACAAGTCGTACCAATGGAAGACATTAACCTTCACTTTACTGGAGATATCCATGCGATCACAACTGCTAATAACGCATTAGCAGCGTTTATTGATAATCATATCCAACAAGGAAACACACTTGGAATTGATACGCGTAAAATTGTTTGGAAACGCTGTGTTGACTTAAATGATCGTGCCCTTCGTAACGTAGTAATTGGTCTTGGTGGACCTGTACAAGGTGTACCACGTGAAGACGGTTTTGACATTACAGTCGCATCTGAAATTATGGCTGTATTCTGCCTTGCAACAGATATTCAAGACTTAAAAGCGCGTCTATCTCGCATCGTAGTTGCTTATAACTTTGCAAATCAACCTGTAACGGTTAAAGATTTAGGTGTAGAAGGTGCGTTAACGCTATTATTAAAAGACGCATTAAAACCAAACTTAGTACAAACATTAGAAAATACACCAGCTATCATTCATGGCGGACCATTTGCGAATATCGCTCACGGTTGTAACAGTGTTATCGCTACAACAATGGCAGCAAAATTAGGTGATTATGTTATTACAGAAGCTGGATTCGGTGCTGATTTAGGCGCTGAGAAGTTTTTAGATATTAAAGCTCGTGCAGCTGGTATCAAACCAGAAGCAGTTGTTATTGTTGCGACTATTCGTGCACTTAAAATGCATGGCGGCGTAGCAAAAGATCAATTAAAAGAAGAAAATGTAGATGCATTAGCAAAAGGTATGGAAAACTTACAGAAGCATGTTGAAACAATTCAAAGCTTCGGTGTGCCTTTCGTAATTGCAATTAATAAATTCATTACAGATACAGATGCAGAAGTTACATACTTACAAGAGTGGTGTAATGAGCGTGGCTATGCAGTATCCTTAACAGAAGTTTGGGAGAAGGGTGGCCAAGGCGGAGTTGACCTTGCTGAAAAAGTACTAAAAGAAATCGAAAAAGGTGAGAACAACTACGCACCACTTTATGAATTAGAATTACCATTAGAAGAAAAAATTCGTACAATTGCTCAAAAAGTATATGGCGCAAAAGATATTGAATTTGCCCCGAAAGCACGTAAGCAATTAGCTCAATATGAAGGAGAAGGTTGGAGTAACCTACCAGTTTGTATGGCGAAAACACAATACTCTCTTTCTGACGATGCAACGAAATTAGGTCGTCCATCCGACTTTATCGTTACAATTCGTGAGCTAAAACCATCTATCGGTGCAGGTTTTATCGTTGCGTTAACAGGTACAATGTTAACAATGCCAGGTCTTCCAAAACAACCAGCAGCACTTCAAATGGATGTAAATGAAGATGGAAAAGCAGTAGGTTTATTCTAAAAGGTTGTAATTCATCTCGTTTATCTGTAAACTATATATACATCAAGTGGCGCCTTTCCATCGAAAGGCGCCTGTTTTTTGGAGGAAATTATGTTTGATCCAACTGCTTTTGACAATTTAAAAGTAATCGTAGAAGGTGCTGTGTATGATTTTGATCTACATGGAGATATTCTTGTAACAGATCGAAAAGATATGATGGACCTTGCCTCATTAAGTCGTATATATCATATCTCATTTCAATTAACAGAACCGTTCGAACCATTAGTAGAAGCAACATTTTCATTATCTGTGGATGCAAAGAACTTGTCTGGTGAAATACTAGAAGTGCCTCAGTTTACACCAGGTTGTGAAATGAAGCTAGCATTTTCATTCCCGTTAGAACAACCAGAAGTAGGATGCGAAGAAATTGAAACTTTAATGCGTTCTATATGGGGAAAAGAAAGAATGATTATGCAGAAAGTTTCATACGAATATAATAAGCAAGCGATTTCATATCATAATAAGGTAGAGGTTCTATTTCAAAAAGCGATTACAGAAGACCATGTTGATGATTTAATAGCTGTTATTTCACACATGATAGAAACGGTGCGAACAATACAGCATTTTCTTCAAAAATAGAGATAAAGGAGAAAAACAAATGATAAAAGATATGCAACCATTTTTACAACAAGCTTGGGAGAAGGCTGGTTTTAAAGAATTAACTGAAATTCAAAAACAAGCGATTCCAACTATTTTAGAAGGACAAGACGTTATAGCTGAATCTCCAACTGGAACAGGAAAAACGTTAGCGTACTTATTACCCCTTTTACATAAAATTAATCCTGAAGTAAAACAGCCACAAGTTGTTGTTTTAGCGCCAACACGTGAACTTGTAATGCAAATTCATGAAGAGGTTCAAAAGTTTACAGCAGGAACTGAAATTTCAGGTGCATCTTTAATTGGTGGTGCAGATATTAAGCGCCAAGTTGAAAAATTAAAGAAACATCCGAGAGTAATTGTCGGTTCACCAGGACGTATTTTAGAATTAATTCGTATGAAAAAGCTAAAAATGCATGAAGTGAAAACAATTGTATTTGATGAGTTTGATCAAATTGTAAAACAAAAAATGATGGGCGCAGTACAAGATGTAATTAAATCAACGATGCGCGACCGTCAATTAGTATTCTTCTCAGCGACAATTACCAAAGCGGCAGAAGACGCGGCACGTGATTTGGCAGTTGAACCACAAGTGGTACGTGTAACACGTGCAGAGTCAAAAAGCTTAGTTGAGCATACGTACATCATTTGTGAGCGACGCGAAAAAAATGATTATGTAAGAAGAATTATGCATATGGGCGATGTAAAAGCAGTTGCTTTCTTAAACGACCCATTCCGTTTAGATGAAATTACTCAGAAATTGCAGTTCCGTAAAATGAAAGCAGCAGCTCTTCATGCAGAAGCAGGTAAGCAAGAGCGTGAAGCAACGATGCGTGCATTCCGCGGCGGAAAATTAGAAATTCTACTTGCTACTGATATTGCAGCACGCGGTATTGATATTGATGATTTAACACATGTAATTCACTTAGAATTACCGGACACAGTAGACCAATATATTCACCGCTCAGGACGTACAGGACGTATGGGTAAAGAAGGAACTGTCGTATCTCTTGTAACTCCACAAGAAGAGCGCAAATTACTACAATTTGCGAAAAAACTAGGCATCGTATTTACGAAGCAAGAAATGTTCAAAGGAACATTTGTAGAATCGAAGCCACCAGCACCTAAGAAAAAGAAACCAGCATTTACTGGGAAGAAAAAGCCTAGATAAATAATGGGGAAGGCGTAACTATTTATAGTTACGTCTTTTTGTTTGTAATTGAATAACAAAGGGAATTTAAATGTATCTATCTTATAAGAAATATCGATAAGGGTGAATCATTTCTCATTTAGTTTGTACAAGGAAGTAATATAAAAAAGTCGAATATTAAACTGATGCGAAATAATAAAAAGAAGGTACATATATGGATAGGAAATTAGGAATGTTTTTGAATACGAAACATATTGAAGTAAACGAAGGAATACAAAAAGCAAGGGAATGGGATTTAGAATATACTCAATTATATGCTATGAATAAAAACTTCAACTTAGCTAATATTCCAGAGGTAAAATGGACTGCTTTAAAGAAAAGCTTATCTTTTAATGGGATAAAGATTCCATCATTAGCAATTAGTTTTGGAGAAAATGGAATTACAGGAACAGAAGCTGACAGTGCAATAAATCAGATTAAATATATTACTGACAGAGGTTTGGAGCTGGGAGCAAAGATAATAACAGCTCATATTGGGAAAGTTCCAGATGATGAAAAAAGTGAGAGCTATGATAAAATGGTGCGGGTTTGTTATGAGATAGGGGAATTAGCATTCAAATTTGGGGGAGTCTTTGCTATTGAGACAGGATCTGAAAAAGCAATAGTATTAAAACGATTTTTAGAAAATGCAAACTCGAAAGGACTAGCTGTTAACTTTTACCCAGCAAATTTAATAAGTGATGTAAATGAAAATCCGTTAGAAGGTTTATTACTATTAAAAGATTATATAGTACAAACTCATATTAAAGATTGTAAAGAAGTGAAAAGTAATAGTTCAAGTAAGTATATAGAAGTAGGGGTAGGAAATGGTGAAGTGGATTTCGATATATTCTTCAAAGTATTAGATGAAATTGGATTCGACGGATATAACATGATTGAAAGAAACAATTATTTTGACGAACTGGATGGGATGAGTCAGTCGATAAATTTTGCAAAGAAGTACATACCAACTCAAAAGGAATAACGATACCAGCTGTAGAAAGCTACATAGAATGTAAAAAAACAATAGGAGGAATACAAATGATTCATAAAGTAGGACAAATTATGTTATATGTAAATAATCAAGATGAGGCAGTAAATTTTTGGACGGAAAAGGTAGGGTTTCATGTAGTTGCGGAGGAAGATAACAAGCAAGGAATGAGATGGATTGAAATTGCTCCAACTAATGGTGCTGAAACGAGCATTATATTACATAATAAAGAAGTTATTTCGAAAATGAGCCCAGAATTAAATCTTGGTACACCGTCCTTAATGTTCTTCTCAGAAAATCTGGATCAATTATATGCAGGTTTAAAAAATAAAAATGTTACTGTTGGAGAAATGGTAACTATGCCTTCTGGTAAAGTGTTTAACTTTGCTGATAGTGAAGGGAATTATTTTGCGGTTATGGAGAAGAATCAATAATAATATTGCTATGTGAAAATCCCCCTCAAATATATTGAGGGGGATTAAATCTTTGAAGTGGATTTTTCATGAGAGAGTTGTTTAATAAAAAATGCACCTTTTTCAATAGCGGTTTCAATGTAACCGACAATTTGATTAAACGTAAACACCTGTAAGTCTTCATGCAAATGTTGCTCGGGATACAACATATCTTCAAAAAGATACTTTCGAAAAGCTAAAACGTTTTCTTTAGAAACCTCTTCAATATCCACAATGTGAGCCTCTTGATTGAGAAGAGAGAAGAGCTGTTGTTCTTTATCGTAATGATGAAGCAACTTTGCATTTAACAATTTAAAATCGTTATAGTACAGGGGTGCGATAGTTTCGTCATTTTCTATTCTATTTTTTAGCCATGGTAGAAAAAAGCCACTTAGCCAATTATCATCGGCAATGAGGTGGGTGTAATAGCCTAAAATAAAGGGGGAATCTATATGTGCTTCGTATTTATGAAAAAATGAATCATAATCTATTCTTCTCGTATAGTTCTTCGTTGTACCAGCATAAAAATGTGAGGTTCCTTTTTCTTTTTTTGAATGAACAGCATCAGGGGCTACAGCTCCAAGTAAGAAAGAAGTTTTATCTTGAATAGATAGTTTCTCAGCAATACCGTTAGCGATAATAATATGCATAATTCGTGATCCCATGAATGCCACCTCTGTTTCAAGTATTCATTTCAGGAAGAAGACTGAACAGTTAGTATTACTTTCCCTGTACTTTTTCTACTTTCGACCCATTCATGTGCTTTCCCTGCATCTTGAAGGGGAAAAGATTTTGTAGCTTTCATTTGCAAACTTCCGTCACGCAAATAACGGAAAACTTCATTTGCCGTTTCTTGGAGTAGTTCAGGACGTTTTTTCCGTGTAGTGCCAAAGCTAAAGCCTAGTATAGAGCGGCAACTTGCGTGTAAATCTTTCGTTTTGAAATTGCCAATTTTACCGCTTGCATTACCGAAATGAACGAGGCGACCGTAATAAGCTAGGCAGTTTAAACTTCTTTCAGAGACAGTTCCAGAAATAGAGTCCAAAATTATATTCACTCCTTCTCCGTTTGTCAGCTCATTGACTTTCTCTACAAAATCTTCATCTTGATGACAAATAACATAATCAGCTCCAGCATCTAAAGCGATTTCTTTTTTCGTTTCACTTCCGACAGTACCGATAACTGTTCCAGCCCCTAATCGTTTTGCAAGTTGAATCGCGGTAGTACCAATTCCGCCAGCAGCTGCATGAATCAGCACGGATTCATTTTGTTGAAGCCTTGCAACATTCACGAGTAAATTATAGCTTGTGAAAGATACGATCGGACAAGCAGCTGCAGTTTGAAAGTCGACTTCATGGGGTAAAACGAAAGTGAGATTTTCATTTGAAACAACGTACTCTGCGTAAGATCCATTTTGAGGAAAAGCAATGACACGCTGTCCAGGTTGAATATTTTTCACATGAGAACCGACGCGTTCTACAATACCAGTTGCATCTATTCCTGGAATAAAAGGTAGTGCTTTATTTCCTTTTTTGCCATAACGTGATTTAATATCAGCGAAATTTACACTAGTAGCAACAACGCGAATTAAAACTTGATCTTCTGAAATAGCCGGTATATCCAAATCTGTATATTTCATCACTTCAGGACCACCGAACGACGTTACAACGATAGCTTTCATCATATATCCTCCTAAATTTGACTATATAAATCATTTTAAATCTTTATCAGAAATTGGAAAATTATATAATAGTTATGCGTGGTTATAAGTGAAGCTTATGAACTCATCGGATCATAATATTAATTTATATAAAAAATTTTTTCGGAAAAATCGAACGAAATATGAATTACTTGTCAATATATAGTGTAAGGCAAAGGAGGGCTGGAATATGAAGGCTGAAATAGATTACGCACATTTAATTCGATTAACTTTATCAGGAAATAAAGAAGCGTATAGCGAATTGTATGATGTAACGATTCAAGAAGTATATAAAACAGCACATTTTTTAATTGAAGATAAAACGGATGTAGATGATGTCGTTCAAGAAGTATACATACAGCTATATGAATCGCTTCGTAAATATGATAGCGAGAAGCCATTTCGCCCTTGGCTAATTGGGCTTGCGATTAAACAAATTCATTCTTATAGAAGAAAGAGGTGGATGCGACTACGAATTATGAAAAAAGCAGAAGAGCAAAGAAAGCCAGTGCAAATTGATTTTTCTAACGATGTTGTAAGTAAAATATCAAACCAAAAACTAATCAAACTCATTCATAAATTACCGTATAAATTGAAACAAGTTATTATCTTAAGATACTTATACGAATATTCACAAGAAGAAGTAGCACAAATATTACATATTCCAATTGGTACAGTGAAGTCTAGAATTCATGCGGCATTAAAGAAACTACGTCAAAAAGAGCAAGTAGAAGAAATCCTTTTAGGAGAGGTAGGGAATGTGAAATGAGTTTAGATTGTAGAGTTAGAGAATCTATACGAGAAGAAGCGAAGGGGATTGTTGCCCCGCCGGAGTTAAAAGAAAAAGTAATTGTTCAAATCAAAATGAATCGCGGGGGAAGTAAGGTGAAGAAACGTCTTATCGCCGGAGTGCTTGCAGCAGCATTTTTAATCCCTACGACCGGTTTTGCATATCAATCTATTATGGTGGATGGTATATACGGATCTTTTGAGAATTTAAAAAAACACGCCGGAGCGATGACATTAGAGACGTATATGCGTTTTAATGCAAAATTATCAGAAGCGAAAGATGAAATGAGTTCGAAGGAATATGAAGAGTTTACAAAAGAACTGAAAAAATTAACTAATGCAAAGCTTGCGTACGGGGATTCGAACGGTAATATAGATTATGATCAATTATCACCAGCTAAAAAAGAGGAATTGAAAAAGGTAGTAATGGAGCTTCATCCGTATTTTGATAAATTAAATGGCCATAAATCTAGTAAAGAAGTATTAACGCAAGAAGAGTTTGATCATCGCTATATGGAAGCTTTAATGACACATGAAATAGTACGAGTGAAGACAAAATCAACTGGTGCAATAAAAATAGAAGAAGTACCTGAGGCGTACAAAGAAAGATTTATTAAAGCGGAGCAGTTTATGGAGTATGTAGATGAAAAGGTGAGATAAGTAAAAAAGCTCAAAGCTTTAGTTTTGAGCTTTCTTTATTAAAAGAAAATAGAGCATTCAATTATATTTTTTCATCGTTGCATTGTCCTTTTGTATAAAACAATCTAAAAGGGAATAACCAGCTATTAAACTAATAATCGTAACAAAAGTTGTATTTATTAGAATAATATTAACTAAATAAGGTAGGTATTCGGCAAGTGGTGAAAAGAGTAGTGCTGGGGAAAAGGAAATAAATAGTGTAGGCACTGTAATAGCAATAAATTTATCCGGTTGAAAGCTCCAGTTTTGTTTACTCGTTTCGCGATTAATAGATTGAAGGAATCGTAATAAAATGCCAACTATAAGAGGGAAGAGTGTAAAGTAGAATAATCTTGGATAAACGTTAAAGTTCACTTGTGCATCTGTATCTAAATAAAATTGAATTTTTACTCCTACAAATAATAATAAGACGATAAATAATGTGAAGCAGAGGTATAGCATCACTTTTTGCATTATATTCCACCATCCTTTACTCAAAATATATTCGAAAAAAGAAGAGATATACAATAACTACTGTTGTATATCTCTTCTTTTACTGTTAGTTAATAGTGGAGTTTGCTTTTTCTTGCTTCGTGAAATAATCAATAATGCCCATTGCGCTAATTTCTATATCTAGATGTAAAATATTATAAACGGAATGATCTGATGGAACGTTTAACTTTGTAAGATGAGAAGAGATTTTATCCATTAACAAAGTTTGTAAAGCTTTAGTTGCTTCATCGAAATCATTATACTTTTCAAAGACTTCCTTACCAGTATGAATGAAAATAGGTAGCCAATATTCCAGTTGATTATATACTTCTGTAACATGAGAGGATGCACCGTAATGACCGAAATAAATAGTATCTACATTCATACTTTGAATGTGATTTTTAGAAGTAATCATCGCATCTGGTTGGAATTGTGAAGGGGACGTTGATGGTAGATATAACTCTACATCAACGTCTGCGAGTTCTCTATAATAAATTCCAATTGTATCGCCAGTAAAAATCCCGTTTGTTAATGAATCGTGAATGCTAATATGGTGCTTCGCATGTCCTGGTGTATCATAAAATGTAAGGGTACGGTTTTTTGCAATTTTTAACGTATCACTATGTTGTACAATATGAACACGTTCTTCTTCAATTGGAAGAATTGGATCAAAGAGTTTATCGAAATCTTCTTTGTAGACAGCTTTTGCACCCAAAATAAGTTTTGTTGGATCAATCATATGACGAGCACCACGAGAATGCACATATAACGTAGCATTTGGGCACTTTTCCATCATTAAACCAGCTGCGCCAGCGTGATCTAAATGCACATGTGTAACGATAATGTTTTTAACATCGTTTAAATCAATATGTAATTGTTGTAAGCCGTCTAAAATATACGGAAGAGAAGGGGCTGCACAAGTTTCAATTAAAGTAATATCGTCACCTAATAAAACGTACGTACCTGTTCGTTCATTATGCTGTAAATCGAAATCATCAATAAGATATAGGTGAGAAGATAATTGCTCTACTTTTTTCATAGTTATCACTCCTTATATACTGCATGTTTTTATTATACGCTAAAATAGAAAAAAGGCAGAAAACGAAGCTCGTCTTCTGCCTTTTTGTAATATTATTATTTCGTTTGTTGTTTATTAATAGACATAATGAACAGTCCAACAATCCCGCCTGCTAATGGAAGCATAATCTCTCCTGCTAAATTAAAGTAGGAGCTTAAGAATAAACCATTTACATCGATTACCCAGCCAGTAACATACAATAACATCATATATAGTACGAAATAAAACTCGCGATTTGAAATCGTTTCATGTTGTGCAGTTTTCATAATGAACACCATCCTTTTCTTTTATAATGGAATATAAACTGTCACATTTTGTTCACATTTCAATTGTAAAACTTTCCATCATAAAAGTCTAGTAGTTTGTGTCGAATTTTCGAACGGAAATAAAGCGCTATCATTACAACTTATAAGTACGTAATAAGAGCTGTATATTCACGAATGTAGTATAGTATAAACATAGAATGATAGTGAAGAGAGGGGCAAAGACAATGACAGTTTATGATTTTTCAGCTAAAACAATTACAGGTGAAGAAAAATTGTTAAAAGATTACGAAGGAAAAGCACTTCTTATTGTCAATGTAGCTAGCAAATGTGGTTTCACACCACAATATAAAGGATTACAAGAGGTATATGATAAATATAAAGACCAAGGACTCGAAATACTCGGATTTCCTTGTAACCAATTCGGGGGACAAGAACCAGGTACAGAAGCGGACATTACTAGTTTTTGTGAATTAAACTACGGTGTAAACTTCCCGATGTTTGCAAAGGTTGATGTGAAAGGTGATAAGGCTCACCCTCTATATACATACATGACAGAACAAGCACCAGGTTTACTTGGTATGAAAGCAGTGAAATGGAATTTTACGAAGTTTTTAATCGGAAAAGACGGGAAAGTAGTAGGGCGTTTTGCTCCGCAGACGAAGCCGGTAGATTTAGAGGTTGAGATTGAGAAGGTGCTTGGGGAATAAGTAGGAGTTTCACTTTATTAAAAAACGTCTCAAAGAACAATGTAGTTCTTTGAGACGTTTTCTTTAAACTCAAATTTTCAAGATTAAATAACTGTATCAAAGCCATCTGATTTAGGTAGAGAAGCTGCTTTTTTCATAAGCACTTCCCATAAGTGTACGGATTTCTTCCATTCTACCGTAGCCTGCCCCTGTTGATACATAGCGTTCTCATAACTGGCAGTAAGTTGTTGCATATCGGCCGAGTTGTAAAGTGTATCGATATGGAGAGCGTATTCTCGGAATGTTTGACTTTCACCCCGTGGTATGCCAATTCTCGCAAATTGTTTTAAAAGTGCACCGTAAGCTTTTTGATAAACAGCATCATCTTTTCGGTATTTATAGAAATGAATAATAAGAAATGTCATCCATTTCATTCTAGTGGTGAAGAGAATGTATCCTATAATACTAATTAGTATCGTAGAGAGGAATACGTACCACCAAGAAAAACTAGTTTTAGAATTTGTGACCTTTTTAGTAGAAGCTTCTTCTGTATTTTCAATTAAACTTTTAAGTTTTGCTTCATTATTTCGTTGTTGTATTTGCTCGTTATTAGAATTATTTGCTTCGCTATTTTGTGAAATAGGAGCAGGCGTATTATTTATAAAATTATAGGGATTAGTAAATCCTTTTGTCGGTTCGAATGGAATCCATCCGTATTCTGGGAAATATACTTCGACCCAAGAGTGTGCGTTATCGTTCGTGATTGTATAAACATCCTCACCTTCTGCAGAGGCAAGTGTATTGTCAAGAGTTCCTTCTGTATAGCCTTTCACCCAGCGAGCTGGAATCCCGGCAGAACGAAGTAGTACAATCATAGACGTCGAAAAATTATTACAGTAGCCGCTTTTTGTATCGAAAAGGAATTGATCTACATAATCTTGGCTTTTGGCAGGGAATGAGACATTCGTTGATTCGTATGTAAAAGAGTTGTCTGTGAAGTAATTTTCAATAGCTAATACTTTATCATATCGGTTGTCTTTATCATTTGTAAGATTGATAGCCAAGTCTTTTACGCGCTGTGGTAATGACTCGGGAAGTTGTGTGTACTTTGTCATAAAATAAGGATTTGTTTCTTGACCTTCATTTGTTTTTACAGCTTTCAAGTTTTTTATGGAAAACTCAGGGATCTCATATGTTACTTTATACGAATGTAAAGTAGTAGAAGAGTCTCCATTCATTGTATAAATTTTTTCTGAAAACGGGTCAACACTGTATGATACATCAGAAGAAGCTTCAACTGTTACTAATCCTGCTGGATAGGTAAGGTGAGGGTAACTTTTTTGCATGGTAATTGTTGCCTCAGTAGTTTCTGTTTTTGTATTTTGTTCGTACCAGCTTACGACGTCGTTTTTATTTTTAAAAGAAACCTTTTTCGGATTTTCAGAAACCTCCCAGCCTTTTCCGGTATAAAAATCTTTCGTTTCGACTCTCCAATATTGTTTGTTTTGCGTTCGTGCTGTGAAAACAATTGTAGGATCCGCCTTAAAAGGACCACCTAATCGTGAGTCATCTAAACCATACCCAATTGTAGAAACTTTTTTTTCTTTACTTGCTTCAGATGTGTTGAATTTTAAGAAATCCATTGGGTTTGGCCATTGAGGGCCAAATTTTGGAGCAAAGTATGCGATGGTTGCTAATAATACAATAAATATTGTAAGTGGTCTAAGTAATTTTGAGATTTCCCTAGCATAATTTTGTAAGTGTTCACGTTCTTTTATTCGTTCTACTTGAAGAAGACTAAGCATAAAAAAGCCGATGACAACAGTACGAATAATAGCGTAGTTTGCATTGTATAAATGTAAGTTATGAAAAGTTGCGATATAAATAATAGTCAATACAAGAAATAGAAACCCACGTTTTTTATGAATAATCCAAAATGAAGTGAAAGAACTCAAAAACCAAAATGAGAGAAAAAATAAAACCGTCGGAAAAACTGGAGAAATATCTAGTAAATTCCCTTGGAAAAACAGGGAGGAATTTCGAAACATATCAGAAAAGAATGCTGTTAGCCAAGATGGATTTATAAAAGCATTTTTATAATATAGGGAATGAATGATAAATAGGACTGTGACAATTTTTATTGGAATCTGCCACCTCGTTTGAAAAAAAGAGAGAGCGAAGCAAATTCCTATAAATGTTACGAAAATATCTAATCTACCTACATTTGTAATACCTATAAGAGGTCTTAGCCATTCTAGTAAAAGAAGAAATACACATGCATGCATAAAGAATCTGTTCGTATCCCACTTGTATTTTGTTTGTAATGTTATCATTTGCTCACCTCAAAAAACACGTTTGTATAACGGTTTTCATAAACCGTGTTTACAAATATTTGTCGTTTTTTTAGAGTTTCTATTATACTGATTTCTCGGTGTGAAAGTTGATTCGCTTTTTCTTTCACGACAAAAACCATACATTTTCTATTTCTTATAGCAGCACAATCAGCCGCCTTTTGAATATCGGGAGAAAGATTACTGGTCACGAGTATAACCGTGACGGGCTCATAAATTTTTCTTAGTTCCATGTCTACACTCTGGGAGAGCGGGAATACACTGTCTGCTTGCACTTTTGCTAAATGACAAAGGATTTGTTGTAACTGCGTATCTCCATTGTCTAAAGGGAAAATAGTTTGTTCTTTTCCGATAGACACGAATGATGCTGGTGAATTTTGTTTCAAGACAGTCCTTACGATAGAGGCAGTAAATGTGACGACTGATTCGAATAGAGGAGACTCGGTTCTGTCTATGAATATCATGACATTATGGCTGCGCTGTTGTTCAAACTCTTTTGTCATAATAGTGTTTGTTCGTGCAGTTGCTTTCCAATCAATCCATGAAAAGCGATCACCAGGTTTATAGTCTCTGACACCGACAGAGATTGTAGAGTCTTTTGCTGAATTTATATTTGCTGAAAGCGCTCCTTGTTCGAAATGATTTTCCAATTGTCGATATGCTATATCTACATACTGGGGATAGACTAAAAATGTATCTGGAACTGAAAAAGTTACTTCTTTCTCTATCATGCCGAATAAATCGCCAGTTTTTACACGAACGCTTGAAAAAGTGTGCTCGCCTCTAGAGATTGTGTCAATAACATATTGAAACGAAATATTTTGTTTCAATCCTGGGAAGAGTACTACCTTATTCATCTTTGTTTGTTTACAACTTATAAATTGTGGTGGCAGTTCATCTTCTATAACTAAATAAAGTAAGGGAAAAGGAAATTTTCTTTTTATTGTAATCGTGCTTATAAATTGTTCTCCTACTACATATCCATTTTGGTTTGTTATTCGTCTTACTTCAGCGTCCCGAAAAGCGTAAAAGGGGAGTAGTAGTGAATAAAGAGCAATGGGAATTGTGCTGTAAAACAAAAACCAACTTACAAACCCTCCTTGAAACATAGCGTACACAAATGTTAAGACTAGACATAAAGGGAGTAGCAATAACTTCGTAACGTGATATAGCGCTCGCAGTATTCGTTTCATCAAGGGTTCATCGTCCTTTGAGTCGGCACAGTAGTTCGTGCAACGATTTTTGCGATAACTTGTTCTCCAGTTATTCCTTCAAATTTTGCTTCCATTTTTAAAATGAGTCTATGTGCTAAAACGTAAGGAGCTAAAAATTTAACATCGTCTGGAATAACATAATTTCTGCCATGGATAAATGCATAAGCTTGTGAAGCTTTCATTAAAGCAATTGAGCCACGTGGACTTGCACCTAGCTGTATAGAACTGTACGTACGAGTCTGATTAACAAGTTTTACAATGTAATGCTTAATTGCTTTGTCCATACTTACTACCCGTACGCTTTGTTGTAAATAAATTAATTCTTCTATTGTAGTAATGGTCTGTAATTGAGAGAGTGGATTTGTTTTTTCCATCCGGTTTAAAATTTCAAATTCTTCTTCTGGTGTAGGATATCCCATTTTTAGTTTCAATAAGAAACGATCGAGCTGAGCTTCTGGTAGAGAATATGTTCCTTCATATTCGACCGGATTTTGTGTAGCCATGACAAAGAACGGCTTTGGTAAAGGCCTTGTAATGCCATCGATTGTAATATTGCCTTCTTCCATACATTCAAGTAAAGCAGATTGTGTCTTTGGAGATGTACGATTAATTTCATCAGCAAGTACAAAATTCCCCATAATTGGTCCAGGCTTGAACTCAAATTGGAGCTCTTTCGGATTATAAATAGAAACTCCTGTTACATCTGACGGCAATAAATCAGGTGTAAATTGAATTCGCTTATAATCAGCATCAATGGATTTAGAAAGAGCACGTACTAGCATTGTTTTCCCGACACCAGGAACATCTTCTAATAGCACATGACCGTCAGCTAAGAGAGCTGTCAAAGCTAAGATCGTTTCTTTTCGTTTTCCGACCATTATTTTTTCAATATTATTGATTATTTTTTCTACAGTGGGATGTAATGAATCAAGCTGGGGCATCGTAATCCTCCTAATGTTATTATCGTTTTCTAATCTATTTAGTGGACATATTTCTAATTCTATTTGTAGATAGTAAAACTTCTACCTTAAATTCTGAGAATATTCAGATTATTTATTTCGATTACATCTAGTATAATTGTTTCCGTAACTAAGGGCAATACAGTAAATAATGATTTGTAGTTTTATGTAAAATCAGACTCGATATAAAATAATAACATTGGGAAAAATTTTTTTACATACAATTTATACTCTTTTCCTTATGGCAGTTTTGAAATAATATCAAAACTCTTTTTCTTTTGCAAAATAGTCGATACCTCAAAATACCATTCTCCTAATAATTAAGATTAACCATAATCTTCACAACGGAACACAAGATTTTCTCACAAACTTATTTTCTACTGAATTTTTGACAATCTCTTGAACTGTGCGAAATGTCACATCTGTATTTTACAACCTCTCTTATAGTAAGGGTATGTAAGAGAGACGTATTAAAGGAGTGAACAGTATGAAGAAAAAAACTTCAGCACTAATGAGACGTTTAAAATATTTTTCACCAATAGATCGTTATAACGATAATCATACACAAGAAACATATGAAGATCGCGAATGGGAAAATGTGTACAGAAAGCGTTGGCAGCATGATAAAGTAATTCGTTCTACACACGGCGTGAACTGTACTGGTTCATGTAGCTGGAATATATATGTGAAAGATGGAATTGTGACGTGGGAAGGGCAGGAGCTTAACTATCCAACGACAGGTCCTGATATGCCAGATTTTGAACCGCGAGGATGCCCACGTGGAGCAAGTTTTTCTTGGTACATTTATAGTCCACTTCGTGTGAAATATCCGTATGTACGTGGTGTTCTTTGGAGTATGTGGCAAGAGGAACTACAAAATAACGAGTCACCACTAGATGCTTGGAAAAGTATTGTGGAAAACCCTGAAAAAGCACGTAAGTATAAGCAGGCGCGTGGTAAAGGTGGATTTATTCGTGCGAATTGGGATGAAGTATTACAACTCGTTTCAGCTTCTCTACTTTATACAGTAATTAAATACGGGCCAGATCGAAATGTTGGCTTTTCACCAATTCCAGCTATGTCGATGTTAAGTCATGCTGCTGGTAGTCGTTTTATGCAACTTATGGGTGGGCCGATGCTTAGTTTCTATGATTGGTACGCAGATTTACCACCAGCTTCTCCGCAAATTTGGGGCGATCAAACAGATGTACCAGAAAGTAGTGACTGGTATAACTCTGGTTACATTATGACATGGGGTTCAAATGTACCGATGACGAGAACACCAGATGCTCACTTTTTAGCAGAGGTTCGATATAAAGGAACGAAAGTCGTTTCTGTCAGTCCTGACTTCGCTGAATCTACAAAGTTTGCGGATGATTGGATTAGTGTGAAACAAGGTACAGATGGTGCACTTGCGATGGCAATGGGGCATGTGATCTTACAAGAATTTTACGTAGATAATCAAGTGGAATATTTCACAAAGTATGCGAAGCAATATACTGATTTTCCTTTCTTTGTCAAATTGAAACAAAAAGGAGATCAATTCGTTGCTGATCGTTTCTTAAACGCTGCTGATATTGGACGCGAAACGAAGTTAGGAGAATGGAAACCTGTTCTTTGGAACGAGAACACGAATGATTTTGCAACACCTCAAGGCACAATGGGCTCACGTTGGGATAACGAAAAGAAATGGAACTTGCGTTTAGAAGATGAAGAAACAGGTGAAAAGATTGATCCACGTCTTTCTTTACTTGGAATGGAAGAAACGATTGGAACGGTACAAATTCCGTACTTCTCTGATGATGGAAACAAAGTATTAGAACGTACAATTCCAGTGAAAAAGGTTATGACAGAAGAAGGCGAAGTGTTCGTTACAACTGTATACGACTTAACGTTAGCAAATTACGGAGTGAACCGAGGGTTTGGCGGACAAGAGCCGAAAGACTTCAATGATGATGTACCGTTTACACCTGCATGGCAAGAGAAAATGACAGGAGTGAAACGAGAACTAATTATTCAAATCGCTCGTGAGTTCGCACAAAATGCCGCTGATACAAATGGTCGCTCGATGATTATTGTTGGAGCTGGTATTAACCATTGGTTTAATTCTGATACGATTTATCGCGCAGTTTTAAATCTTGTTCTTCTAGTTGGGGCACAAGGAGTAAACGGCGGGGGATGGGCGCATTATGTTGGTCAAGAAAAGTTACGACCTGCAGAAGGATGGCAAACAATCGCGATGGCAAAAGATTGGCAAGGGCCACCAAAATTACAAAATGGTACGTCTTTCTTCTATTTCGTAACAGATCAATGGCGCTATGAAGATACACCTGTTGGACATTTAGCATCACCAATTGAAGGTAACTCACGTTATCAACATCACGGTGATTACAATGTATTAGCAGCACGACTCGGCTGGTTACCTTCTTATCCAACATTCGAGAAAAATGGAATTGAATTATATAAAGAAGCTGTTGCTGCTGGTGCAACAACGCAAGAAGAAATCGGAAAATATGTTGCACAAAAATTAAAAGAAAAAAAACTGAAATTTGCGATTGAAGATCCTGATAATAAAAACAACTTCCCGCGCAACTTATTCGTTTGGCGTGCGAATTTAATTTCAAGTTCTGGTAAAGGGCATGAATATTTCTTAAAACATTTATTAGGTACAACAAACGGATTAATGAATGACGATAGTGATTCATTACGACCAGAAGAAATTAAGTGGCATGAAGAAGCACCAGAAGGGAAGCTTGATTTACTCATTAATTTAGATTTCCGTATGGCTGGAACAGCGCTGTATTCTGATATCGTTTTACCTGCTTCAACTTGGTACGAAAAACATGATTTAAGTAGTACAGATATGCATCCATTTGTGCATCCATTTAATCCAGCAATCGGTTCACCGTGGGAAGCACGCTCTGACTGGGATATTTTCACTTCACTTTCTAAAGCTGTGTCAGATTTAGCGAAGAAAATAGATCTTGAACCAATGAAAGAAGTTGTTGCAACACCACTTCTTCATGATACACCGCAAGAATTAGCGCAACCACTTGGCAAGATTAAAGATTGGAGTAAAGGTGAATGTGAACCAATCCCAGGTAAAACGATGCCACAAATTCATGTTGTTGAAAGGGATTATAAAACGATTTATGACAAAATGACAGCACTTGGACCAAATGCCGGAAAACAACCGATTGGTATGAAAGGGATCTCTTGGTCAGCTGAAAAAGAGTATGAGCAATTAAAGAGCAAATTAGGAGTTGTTCGAACGGATACTATTGCGAAAGGTTGCCCAGACATAAAAGAAGCAATCAATGCTGCTGAAGCGGTATTAACGCTTTCTTCTACAACAAACGGTCATATGGCAGTAAAAGCATGGGAAGCACTTGAAAAACAAACAGATCTAAAATTACGTGATTTAGCAGAAGAACGTGAAGAAGAATGCTTTACATTCGAACAAATTACAGCACAACCGAAAACAGTAATTACTTCTCCGGCCTTTACAGGTTCAGAAAAAGGTGGACGACGTTACTCACCGTTTACAACAAATGTGGAACGTCTTATTCCTTGGAGAACGATAACTGGTCGACAATCTTTCTACTTAGACCATGACATGATGAAAGAATTTGGTGAAACGATGGCAACATTTAAACCAATTCTGCAACATAAACCGTTCCGTAAGTCACGCCCTGAAGTAGAAGGGAAAGAGATTACACTAAACTATTTAACACCGCATAATAAGTGGTCGATTCATAGTATGTATTTCGATTCATTACCGATGTTAACGCTGTTTAGAGGTGGTCCAACTGTTTGGATGAATAAAGAGGACGCTGCAGAAGCTGGCGTTGCTGATAATGATTGGATCGAGTGCTTTAACCGTAACGGTGTTGTCGTAGCGCGTGCTGTTGTAACGCACCGTATACCGAGGGGAATGGCATTTATGCACCATGCGCAAGATCGCCACATTAACGTGCCTGGTACGAAATTAACAAGCACCCGTGGGGGAACGCATAATAGTCCAACCCGTATCCATGTTAAACCAACACATATGATTGGTGGATATGGCCAATTAAGCTATGGATTTAACTATTATGGTCCGACTGGGAACCAGCGTGATTTAAATGTTGTAATCCGTAAACTGAAGGAGGTAGATTGGCTTGAAGATTAAAGCGCAAGTCGGAATGGTAATGAACCTAGATAAATGCATCGGCTGTCATACTTGTAGCGTAACGTGCAAAAACACCTGGACAAATCGTCCAGGTGCGGAATATATGTACTTCAATAACGTAGAAACGAAGCCTGGAATTGGTTATCCGAAACAATGGGAAGATCAGGAGAAATATAAAGGCGGCTGGGAATTGAAAAATGGTGAAATTCAGCTGAAATCTGGTTCGAAAATGAAACGTCTTATGAACATTTTCCACAATCCAGATCAACCAACAATTGATGATTACTTCGAACCTTGGAATTATGATTATGAAACATTAACAAATAGCCCGCAGCGTAAGCATCAACCAGTTGCTCGTCCGAAATCAGCAATTACAGGCGAATTTATCGACAAAATTGAATGGGGTCCGAACTGGGAAGATGATTTAGCTGGTGGACATATAACAGGATTACAAGATCCGAACGTAAAGAAAATGGAAGAAGAAATTAAAACAGATTTTGAAAACGTCTTTATGATGTATTTACCACGCATATGTGAACATTGTATGAATCCGTCTTGCGTATCATCTTGTCCATCTGGTGCGATGTATAAACGTGAAGAAGACGGCATTGTTCTTGTAGATCAAAATGCATGTCGTGCTTGGAGGTTCTGCGTATCATCTTGTCCATATAAAAAAGTGTATTTTAACTGGCAAACGAATAAAGCTGAAAAATGTACAATGTGTTTCCCACGTATTGAGGCTGGTATGCCAACAATTTGTTCAGAAACATGTGTGGGACGTATCAGGTATATTGGGGTAATGCTATATGACGCTGACAAAGTAAAAGAAGCAGCTTCTGTTGAAGACGAAAAAGATTTATATGAATCTCAGCTTACTGTTTTCCTAAATCCAAATGATCCAGAAGTAGCAGCTGAAGCGAAAAAACAAGGCATTCCTGAAGAATGGATTAAAGCAGCACAAGAGTCACCAATCTATAAAATGATTATCGATTGGAAAATTGCTCTGCCTCTTCATCCAGAGTACCGTACAATGCCGATGGTTTGGTATATTCCGCCGCTTAGCCCAATTATGAATATGGTGGAAGGGAAAGGCAGTAACTGGCAAGCAGAAGAGATTTTCCCTGCTATCGATAATATGCGTATTCCAATTCAATATTTAGCGAATTTACTCACTGCAGGAGATGAATCACACATTCGTCTTACATTGAAGAAAATGGCTGTTATGCGAACGCATATGAGAGCGCTGCAAATTAATAAAGAGCCAAATGAAGCTGTATTAAAAGAACTTGGTTTAACGAAACAGGATGTAGAAGATATGTATCGTCTTCTTGCTATTGCGAAATATAAAGATCGCTTCGTCATTCCGGGCACTCACCGTGAACAAGTGGTAGATTTATATAGCGAACAAGGAAGCTGTGGTTTAGCATTCGCAGGTGGTCCAGGCTCTTGTATGACAATTTCTTAAATAAAGGGGGCAGAAAATGATGAAACAAAGTTTACAAACTGCTTTTTCTTGTTCTTCTTTTCTTCTCTCCTATCCTGAACTAGGGTGGAGAGAAGCTGTAACTGAATTGCAAGAAGAGATTGAAACGATAGAAAAGGAAGAAGTTAAAGCATCACTTACAGCCTTTATAAAGCAAGCGCTAGATAAAACGAATGATCAGCTCATTGATAGTTACGTATATACATTCGATTTTGGTAAGAAAACAAATATGTATCTTACTTATATGAACACTGGTGAACAAAGAGAAAGAGGTATTGAATTATTAGAGTTAAAGCAGCATTATAAAAAATCTGGTTTTGAAGTAACGGATAAAGAACTACCTGATTATTTACCACTTTTTCTTGAGTTTTTTGCAAATGCAAATGAGCAAGACAGTGAACCAATTATGAATAAATACAAGGAGAATATACAAGCATTACACGTTCAGTTAAAAGAAGCAGGTAGTATGTATGAACCAATTCTTGCGGCTGTTCTACTCGCTATCGAAGCATGGGATGTACAGACAAATTAGAAAGGAGAGTTGTTAAAATGATGAATCAATTTCTATGGGTATTGTTTCCCTATATCATTTTTGCAATCTTTATCGGTGGACATATTTTTAGATACAACTATGATCAATTTGGATGGACATCAAAATCTAGTGAACTATTAGAAAAGAAAATGCTCCGAATCGGAAGTCTATTATTCCACTTTGGGATTATGTTCGTAATTGGCGGTCATGTTATGGGGATATTAATTCCAGAAGCTGTATACCGTTCGATAGGTATTTCTGAGCATACGTATCACATAATGGCAATTAGTTTCGGGCTTCCGGCAGGTGTTGCTTCTATCATCGGTTTAATTATATTAACGTACCGCCGCGTAACTGTAAAACGTATCATTGCAACGAGCACAAAGGGAGATTATATTGCGCTTATTTTATTACTTATCGTAATGTTAGCAGGACTTTCTTCAACATTTTTAAATATCGATTCAAAAGGATTTGATTATCGTACAACAATTGGCCCTTGGTTCCGAAGTCTCTTTATTTTCCAACCGAAAGTTGAATATATGACGGAAGTACCAGTATGGTTTAAAATTCATATTCTTGCAGGGATGGGTTTATTCGCAGTGTGGCCATTTACAAGACTAGTACATGTATTTAGTGCCCCAATTAAATATGTAAGCCGTAGTTATGTAATTTACAGAAGACGTATTCCTAATGAGTTGAAAAAATAATACTGCTGTAAACGGATAGGAGTTAGCAGCTAAAACGAAACGAGGTCTCATATGGCAGGCCTCGTTTTTGTTTACATAGGAAATAATCGTTAATAAGTAGTTTAAATTGAAAAAAGATTAGCATCTAAATAAGATGCTAATCAATGCTACAAACAGAAGCAGAGCAATCTTCACAAGCAATTTCACATTTTAAAAATTGTAAATCGTGGATTGTAATCTTTCCTTTATGAATCGAAATTGTACCTTGCTTTTTTAATTCATTTAACATTCGATTTACACTTTCACGTGAAGTTGCACAGAAATTAGCAAGTTCTTGATTTGTTAATGGTAAATCGATGAGAATCCCATTTTCTTTTAATACACCGTAACTATTTGTCATTCGTATAAGAGTAGAGTACAGGGCACCTTTTTTGCCGTGTAATACTAAATCTCGGAACTTCGTTTGCATTCTTCTTAAATGTTCACTAATCCATTTCATAAATTCAAATACAAGTGCTGGTTTTTGGAGTAATGCTTTTTCTAACGCTTCACGCTTTATAACTCCTACTTCAACATCTTCAAGGCATTTTGAATTTAATAAGTATTTCGCATTGTCCGTGAATAATGTTAGTTCTCCAATAATGTCATATTCCGAACAAATTCGAAGTGTCAATTCTTGTCCGTCAGCACTTAATTTACTAATTTGTACTTTTCCTGAGTGGATGATATAGAGCTCTGTTGCCTCCATACCTTCTTGAAAAATAAAACTACCTTTTTTAATTTGCATTTTATATTCAACAGATGCAAGTAATTCTTTTAAATCTTGAGATAATGTCATACTGTTTGCCACAGTGATCACCTTTCTTCTTATAAGCAATACATTTCCTATTTTGAGTGTAAGTATGATGAAAATGCAAGAGCTATTTTAAAAATAAATTGAAATTTCAATGACCGTAAGGGGAAGAAATCTTCAGTTTTTAGTTTGAAAAATTCAATAGACAAAGTGGATGAGATTAAAGATGTGAACAAAATTCGAACGGATTTGTGAAGAATTTTTGAATGGGGAAAGTAATGTGAGAAAAGTCACATTGAATATGTAGCTTCTTTTTTATAATGAAGGCAAATAAAAAAATTGAAAGCTTACTAAGGATTGCAGCAGAAAAGAAGGGATATAGATGCATGAGAACATGAAAGATTCTTTAGAACGGCCACTTCAAGATTTACGTATTTCAGTTATTGATCGTTGTAATTTTAGGTGTACATACTGTATGCCTGCTGAAGTGTTCGGACCTGATTACGCTTTTTTAAAGGAAGAGCTTTTATTAACGTTCGATGAAATAGAAAGATTAGCGAGATTATTTATAAGTATGGGAGTCAATAAAATTAGGCTTACTGGCGGTGAACCTTTATTGCGTAAAGACTTACCGACGTTAATTGCAAGACTTGCAAAGCTAGAAGGCTTAAAAGATATTGGACTCACAACAAACGGTATTCATTTAGCAAAACAAGCAAAGGCGTTAAAAGAAGCGGGATTAAAACGTGTAAATATTAGTTTAGATGCGATAGAGGATTATGTCTTCAAAAAAATTAATGGACGAAATGTAAGCACAAAACCTGTATTAAAAGGAATTGAAGAAGCGAAGAACGCAGGGTTAGAAGTAAAGGTAAATATGGTCGTAAAAAAAGGAATGAATGATAGTCAAATTCTTCATATGGCTCGTTACTTTAAAGAACAAGAAATTCAGCTCCGTTTTATAGAGTTTATGGATGTGGGCAGTACAAACGGCTGGAACTTTGAACAAGTTATTACGAAGGAACAATTAATAGGGAAGATTAATCGTGTATATCCGATTGATCCTGTTAAACCTCGTTACTTTGGAGAGGTTGCGAAAATGTATCGATATGTAGGGAGCGATGCAGAAGTTGGATTTATTACTTCTGTTTCTGAGTCATTTTGTTCTTCTTGTACGAGAGCCCGTATTTCGGCAGACGGTAAGTTTTTTACATGTTTATTTGGAACAAAAGGAACGGATTTGCGAAAGCTTCTTCGAGAAAATATTTCTGACGCCTCATTATTAAAAATTTTACAACATACATGGCGATATAGAACAGATCGATATTCAGATGAAAGAACAGTTGAAAGTACAAGTAAACGTCCAAAAGTTGAAATGTCTTACATTGGTGGATAGTGAAAGGCGGAGTTCTTATGCAAGAGCGTTATGCAAGACAAGTATTGTTTTCTAGAATTGGTGAAATGGGACAAAGAAAAATAAGAGAAAAGCATGTGCTCCTAATCGGTGCGGGTGCACTAGGAGCTGCAAATGCAGAAGCTCTTGTTAGAATGGGAATTGGGAAATTGACAATTGCTGACCGTGACTACGTCGAATGGAGTAATTTACAACGGCAACAGTTATATACAGAAGAAGATGCACAGCAGTGCAAACCGAAAGCAATTGCAGCGGCAGAGCATTTAAGAAAGATTAATTCTGAAGTGGAAATTGTATCAGTTGTATCGGATGTCACACTGCAAGAAATAAAAGAGTTAACAAAAGAAGTGGATCTCATATTAGATGCGACTGACAATTTTGATACGCGCCTACTTATAAATGACATTTCACAAAAAGAAAATATACCTTGGATATACGGTGGATGTATTGGAAGTTACGGTGTAACGTATACAATTCTTCCAGGGAAAACACCATGTTTTCGCTGCTTAATGGATCATCCTATGGGCGGTGCAACATGCGATACAGCAGGAATCATTCAACCAGCTGTACAAATGGTCGTTACTCATCAAGTAACAGAGGCGATGAAAATATTGGTGGATGATTTCGAGGCGCTAAGAGGAACAATGTTATCATTTGATATTTGGAACAATCAATATCTCTCATTAAAAGTAAATAGACAGAAGAAAAATACATGTCCATCTTGTGGAAATACACGCACGTACCCAAGTTTAACATTTGAAGCACAGATGAAAATGGAAGTGCTATGCGGACGGAATACGGTTCAAATCCGTTCAGGAGTAAAACGTGTTCTTCATTTAGAGGAAGTTCAAAAACGATTACAAAAAAGTGTACTTGTCCAAAAAACGCCTTACTTACTATCATTTCTAATTGATGAATATCGTTTCGTTTTATTTACAGACGGTAGGGCATTTATTCATGGAACAAATGATGTGAAAATAGCAAAACGATTATACGCAAAATATATAGGATGAACAGAAAGAGAGTTGCCCCTTATTAAAACGAGGTGAAAAAGAATGTTAGAAAAACGTATACCAATTCCAGTGGCAGAAGCAGTTGCACGTGTAATGGAATATGCTTACCAAGGTGAAATAGAAAAGGTTTCTCTTATAGAAAGCTACGGTAGAACACTTGGAGAAGATGTTATTGCAGATCATGATGTCCCGCATTTCAATCGTTCTCCATACGACGGATTTGCGATTCGAGCAGAAGATACAAAAGAAGCAAGTAGCAGTAATCCCATTCTGTTTGAAGTGATTGGTGAAATTGGAGCAGGTTTTGTTTTTACAGAAGATGTGAAAGCATTTCAAGCTGTCCGTATTATGACAGGTGCGGCAATTCCTGCGGGGTATAATGCAGTAGTTATGTTAGAGCTAACGGAAGGATTTGAAGAAAACGAAAAGACTTATATGAAATTGAAACGCTCCTTTGTTGCTGGGGATAACATTTCTTTTAAAGGAGAAGATGTAAAACAAAATAGCATTCTGGTGAAAAAAGGGACTGTTATTAATCCTGGAGTTGCAGCACTTCTTGCTACGTTTGGTTATAGTACGGTATATGTTGTAAAACAGCCAGTCATTGGAATTGTAACGACAGGAAGTGAACTGCTCGAAGTACATGAACAATTAAAGCCAGGGAAGATTCGAAATAGTAACTCTTATATGGTAGCTGCTCAAATTGAACGAGCAGGTGGAATTGTACAGTATTATGGGCAATTCGCTGACAATTTTGAGACGTGTTATAACACTGTAAAAAAAGCGATAAAAGAAGTTGATATATTAATTACAACTGGTGGCGTTTCAGTAGGAGACTATGATTATTTACCGGCTATTTATGAGAGATTACAAGCTAATGTACTTTTTAACAAAATAGCGATGCGACCAGGAAGTGTGACAACTGTAGCTGAGTTAGAGGGAAAACTATTATTTGGTCTATCTGGTAATCCTTCTGCTTGTTATGTCGGATGTGAATTGTATGTTCGACCTGTCATTGGAACATACTTGCATAGGAAAGATCCGCACATATATCGTGCAGAGGCAATTTTACAGAAAGACATTTCGAAAGCAAATCCGTTTACTCGTTTTGTAAGAGGGAGAGTAGAAATTGTAGATGGGCAATTGCAAGTTACACCAGTCGGTTTAGATAAATCTAGCGCAATTTCTTCAATTGCAGAAGCGAATGCATTTATCGTTCTGCCGGGAGGAACAAGAGGATTTGAAACAGGAATAACCGTTTCGGTACTGTTATTAGAATCGAACGTCGGAAGTGAGTGGCCGTGGGAAGAGCCGCTTCGATCATACAAGTAATAGAAAAAGAGATTGCTAACTTATATAAGGATCAGAGGTGCAAGATGACACATACGTATTATGAAGTAATTGATACACCTATTTCAATTGAAGAAGTTACAAACAAAGTAATTCGTCGTGAGTGTGGTGCGGTTACTACTTTTATTGGTACTGTTAGAGAATTTACGAAAGGTCGACGTACACTTTGTTTAGAGTATGTAGCTTATAAGACAATGGCGGAGAAACAACTTGAGAGAATTGGCACTGAAGTAGGAGAGAAGTGGCCGGGGACATATGTCGCTATTACACATCGTATTGGTACATTACAAATTTCTGATCTTGCTGTTGTTGTCGCTGTTTCTACACCACACCGGAAAGCTGCATATGAGGCGAACGAATATATTATGGAGCGTATTAAACAAATTGTTCCAATTTGGAAGAAAGAGTTTTGGGAAGATGGTGAGTCATGGATAGGTGATCAGTTAGAGAAGGTAACATATGCAAATGGTGAGCCTGGAAAGGAGAGGAGTATATGATTGAAGTACTATTATTTGCACATTTACAAGAAGAAGTAAGTAAGCCAGCATTACACATAGATTGTGAAAATATTACAGTTGCGAAGTTGAAGGAAGTTCTGATTAAGGAATATAATGTAGCAATTTCAAACGAGATTATGGTCGCGATAAATGAAGAGTATGCAAATGAGGATGACATCATTCAAGTTGGCGATGTCGTAGCAATGATTCCGCCAGTAAGTGGTGGTTGATTCTTCTCAGCCTAATCATGTTAGGACGTGATTAGGCTGGAGAGAATAAATATAACTATGCATACATAGGAGGGAACAAGATGAAAAGTCCTAATTTTCAATTAATTTTACAAACTTCTAATCTAGTTATCGGTTTTATGGTATGGGTCATTTTATCATCATTAATGCCTTATATTAAAGCGGATATTCCATTAACTGCGGGACAAATTTCTATGGTAACAGCAGTACCGGTTATTTTAGGTTCTGTTCTTCGCATTCCAATTGGTTATTGGACAAATCGTTTCGGAGCAAGAAAATTATTCTTTATTAGTTTTATTTTATTATTATTTCCTGTCTTTTATATTAGTGTTGCCAATTCTATGATGGATTTAATTATTGGTGGATTATTTGTCGGAATCGGTGGTGCTGTATTCTCTGTAGGGGTAACTTCTTTACCAAAATACTTTCCGAAAGAGAGTCACGGTTTTGTAAATGGTATTTACGGTGTAGGTAATGCCGGAACAGCAATTACTTCATTTTTAGCGCCTGTTATCGCAACTTCAGTTGGCTGGAGAGCGACAGTACAATGTTATTTGGTTTTACTTGCAGCATTTGCACTTATGAATTTTTTATTAGGCGATCGTAAAGAGAAAAAGGTGAATACACCATTAATGGAACAAATAAAAGGTGTATATAAAAATGAAAAACTTTGGTTTTTATGTATCTTTTACTTTTTAACATTCGGATCATTTGTCGCATTTACCGTATACTTACCAAACTTTTTAGTATCTCACTTCGGATTAGAGAAAGTAGATGCAGGTATGCGGACAGCTGGATTCATCGTACTCGCAACAATTATGCGCCCAATTGGTGGTTGGCTCGGTGATAAGTTTAATCCATTTAAAATATTAATCTTTGTATTTATCGGTTTAACACTTTCAGGTATTATTTTATCATTTATGCCTAGCATGAACGTGTATACATTTGGTTGCCTACTAGTCGCATTTTGTGCAGGTATAGGTAATGGTACAATCTTTAAACTCGTTCCAATGTATTTCTCAGAACAAGCTGGTATTGTAAATGGTCTCGTATCAGCTTTAGGTGGACTAGGAGGATTCTTCCCACCGCTAATTTTAACGTTACTATTCCAATTAACAGGTCATTATGCAATTGGATTTATGGCGTTATCAGAAGTCGCACTTGCTTGTTTAATCATTACAGTATGGATGTATAGCCAAGAGAAATTGTTAGTGATGTTAAAGAATCATTAATAAGGAAAAAGAACTGTCCCAAAGTATTTTGGGATGGTTCTTTTTGTAATAGGCTTCAACATGTTTTTATTGCTATCTCAACAAACGCTCGTTTTCTAAAAGAATGTGTTTTTAAAATGAAAAACAGAAGGTTTATGGAATTTTATTTTAAAATATAGAAGTCAAAAGTTATTCAATTAAAGGGTAGATTAGTGAAGGAAATCTTAAATCTATTCTAAAGATCGAACTCATTTTTAGAATGCAAATATTTAATTGAATCGGGATGTTTAGATGAAAAAAATATAAGTCTACTCAAGATAAACAAGTATCAGGTATGTTAGGTGTTTTAAGCGACAAGTATGGAATTGATGTAAGTATTCTTCGCATAGTAACTGCAGTATCAGATTTTTCTAGGGCCAGATTTTTTGGTAAGGCTAATGGATATTGTGAAAAAGAATACTTAAAATAAAAAATACCGTTTAGGTTGATAAGATAAAATTATGAATTTGTATAAACAATCCATAATTTTCTTTATGAGTTATATTTGATATGTTAAAGAAAAGAGAGGGGAGGGAAATGAAATAAGAATTTTTGATGAGCATTTTCATATTATTGATTTAAGTTTTCTGGTTATTAAGAACTGAGGGTGTTTTCAGACTAATTAAATGTGGTCCATATTTAGTAAAGAGTTTAATCCAACTATAATATATTTGGAATGAGGTTTTACATGTTTGTTTTTATTATATTAGACGTGATATTACCAATATTAATATTGATGCTAATTGGTGCAATCTTACAAAGAAAGTTTCAATTTAACTTAAAGCAGCTATCTACACTTATTACTTATTGCTTGATGCCAGCGGCTGTATTTGTGAATATATATGATATTCGTATAGAAACAGGTTTGTTGCTCCAGATAATATACTATTTAATGCTTTATAGTCTGAGTCTGATCATAGTAAGTCATTTCATTTCAAAAATATTAAAGTTAGAAAAAGGAGAAAGTGCAGCTCTAAAAAATAGCATTTCGTTAATGAATTCCGGTAATTATGGGTTACCAGTAAGTCAATTGATTTTCAGTCACAATCCAGTGGGGGTTTCCATTCAAATTTTTATTGTTATTTTCCAGAATCTTTTAACTTATTCATATGGGATATATAACTTACTATCAGCAACAAAAACAATCGGAGGTATTATTCAATCATTTCTAAGACTGCCTGTATTTCATGCACTCGTATTAGGGGTTTTCTTTCAATCTTTTACAATTCAAATACCTAATTCTATCTTTATTCCTCTTAATCAGCTTGCGAATGGTTTTGTTGCAATAGCACTCATATTGCTAGGGGCACAATTATCCAACATTAAGCTTAATTTTTTCCATCGAGTCATAACATGGGCTTTAATTGGAAGGTTACTGATGGGACCATTATTAGCACTTGCTATGATATATCTACTAAACATGGATGGTATTGTTGCACAATCATTATTTATTGCAAGTTCTTTTCCTACGTCAAGAAATACATCAACCATTGCTATGGAGTATCAAATAGAACCTGAATTACATGCACAAATCGTTTTATTTTCAACACTTTTCAGCATTATTACAGTAACTGTCGTTATTTATTTGTCATATATTTTGTTTTGAATGTACGTGCAAAAAACGAATAGATTTGAGGTGGTAAATGATGGACGGAAATCCCATCGATATGAGAAGAAAACAGTCTTAAATATATTGAGTGTCGTTTACAATTGTACTATGTCTGATAATCAAGTGGCTTAATTCAAAAAAAGGAAACTCATTAGGGGTTATTTCGTATGTAAATCTTTAAAGCATCTACATATAGATTTGCGAAAAAAGACATAATCTCGCTTATAATTGACGTTACAAGAGCTTAGGTTGATAGTGATGGGGGAGCGTCAAGTAAGAATTTTATCTTTATTGATTCCATGTAGTTTTTCCGTATTATTGTAAATAAGGGGGATGATTCCAGGTTGAGTAAACAGAATATCAGCACAACAGTTTCAGGAGATATAATTGTTACCCATCTAGTTGGTAATATAAAAACAGATGATGTGTATGAATGGTTTAATGGTTTCGAGCAGGTTTGTCAGCAATTCATTTCCGAAGGGCGGAAATACAAATTGTTGGTGGATAGAAAAGGATACACGCCAAATCATTTTTCTGTTCAAAAAGTATGGAAAGAGAAGTTTTTCAATGAAACCATTTTGAATCACAGTAAGGCAATTGCATTTCTCCTTGAAGAGGGGGAGATAATGGATTATTTACAACAATCTAATACGAAAGAATCTGTGAGATTTTTTGATGATTATGAACAAGCGCTAATTTGGTTGAATGAATATCCAATATAAAACCTATATTGAAGCAGTTGCTCTCAAGCAACTGTTTTTTATGTCCGTAATTGTTGACGTTGTTTCCAGGCTTCCAACACCGTTATTTTTCTTCACAGATTCTTGTCCAATTGCTTGTCTGAGCCTAAAAAACGAAACTAAAGCAAAAAGAACAAACGCCTCTAAAAACGTTTGTTCAAAGTTAATTACTATTTTAGCTGAGTGATAGATTACAATTTGCGAGTATGAGAAAGTTTTTTTATAAGTTTAGGAAGTATAGATGTTAATTCTTGCTTCATGCGCTTCGTAAACGATGGGTCCTTACCTGAAGTTGAAATAGTGACAACATATTCATCATTTCGAATGACACCAGGTGTGTGAAAAGATGATGCTGTACTACCACTTACAACGTTAACCCACTGGAAATCATGAGCGGCCTGTTTGACCATCATATTTACAGCATGTTGATTTGTAGCTGCATAAATAAGATGAGCATCTTTAATATCATCATTACTAAAAGTTTTTTGCTTCCAAGTAATATAAGAAAGTTCCTTCATTTCCTCGCAAATTTCTGGGCTGACAACAGTGACGAAAGCACCTGTATTTTTTAATCCAGACGCTTTTCGATATGCAATTTTACCTCCACCAATGATAACGACCACTTTATTTTGTAGATTAAACATAAGAGGGTACATGTTATACATATATGCATTCCTCCATTCGTTCTAATAATGTTAACTTCATGTATGTATCAAACTGAAGACAGTTACAAGTCGTAACGTGATCATATTTTTTTGTATGCAATTTAATTTTTTGAAGTAATAATCCGGTAAAGAGAAGATACGGCATGACATATACATGGGACGCAGTCGATGTTATAGCCTTGAGCTCAGCAGCAAAAGAGGGAGTTCCTTTCGTTAAAAAGGAACAGGATACTGGCATACCAAGTTTTCGTTCGACAGCTGCTCTGATTTGTTGTAATTCATGTATCGGTTGTGGATCACTACTGCCTCGTCCTACGAGTAAAATACTACTATTTTGCATTGACATAGCTTCACGTATTCTTTTCACTACAAGTTCCACCATATGTGGATGTGTACTAAAAGGAGGTACAACTGAAAATGTTATTTGTGGATATTTCTTTTGTAGTTGCTCTATTTCAAAAGGAATATCACGTTTATAGTGAGCTGCTGCAAATAATAAAACAGGTACAATCATTATTTCAGTTACTCCCTCTATTATCGTTTCTGTAACTGCATCCGAAATAGTAGGTGTCGTTAGTTCTAGAAAAGCTATTTTTTGAATTCTTTCGTTTCGCTCTTTCATAACAGATTGAATAAATTGAATGAATTGTTCATTACCTTCTTGTAGCCGGCTCCCATGTCCAACATATACAATTCCTTTCATTGTCTCACCATGTCTTTCTTCATAAGAGTTTCTTGTAATTGATGATCTACGTTATGAAACCCAACTTTATTTGCATAGTGTAAAGTTGGAACGTCGGTATACGAGAATGGGAGAGTAAGAATATTGATAAAGCCAAGGCGTTTTATTTCTGCTAGAAACGTATCAATAGAAGCACGACCTTCAAATACAATGCTATCCCATGAGAATTCAGAAAGAATACGTGAATGAATTTCATCGAAGCGATGATCAATTGTGTACTCATGAGTCATCATATAGGTACCAGCACCAATTTTTTCTTGAATAACAGCAATTCGGTTAATGTTTCGTCCTAAATAAATCGTTGAATTCGAAGAAAATTGCGCAGGTTTACTGAACAATCCATATTGCATGAGCTTTTCTTGAATAGAAAGGTTCATATACTGAAGTTCTGCCTGTAAGGAACGAATATCTTTATGATATTTACTGCATGATTGCATTAAGATGTCTACACTGTCAGCGGAACAAAATACAAGACGATCAACGTTAAAAATCTTATTGATTTGTTCAGAGGTTAATGTATATTCTTTCTTTTTGAAAGTTGGAATTTGATATATTTCTGCACCGGACTCTTGTAACATTTGCTTTATTGCGCTTTTTTTATTTGTTGCAGATACAAATAAAACTTTCTTGCTGTGCAATGGCTTGCGTTCTTTCCAAGAGATTTGATTACGTAAGGAAACGACATCACCAACAATTGTCATAGAAGGATTAGAAATATTTTCGTTTTTGACAATAGAAACAATGGTAGACAGTGTCCCTGTGACAACGCGCTGTTTACCAGTTGTACCCCATTCAATGACTGCTACTGGCGTATCTTCTTTTTTTCCTGCTTGTAGTAAGTTTTCACAAATTGTAGGTAAGTTTTTTATACCCATGTAGTAGGCAATCGTGTCGCTATTGTAAGATGAATTATATTTTCCATGATCGCTTAAAGGACCTTTTGCATGTCCGGTTAATAAAGTGACACTATTACTGTAGTCACGGTGGGTGAGGGGAATACCTGCATAGATACTAGCGGCGATGCTAGATGTAATACCTGGTACAATTTCATATGGAATATTTGCTGATGCTAAAGTTTCTGCTTCTTCACCAACACGGCCAAAAATAGATGGATCTCCGCCTTTTAAGCGGACTACGATTTTTCCTTCTTTCGCAAATTGAAGGAGGTGTGAGTTAATCATTTCTTGACGCATAGTATGATTCTGTGGCATTTTTCCGCAATAAATAAGTTCACATGTTTCTTTTGTATAATTAAGAAAGGAAGGGTTTAATAAGCGGTCATATAAGACGATATCTGCACGATTTAAGCACTCTATCGCTTTTTTTGTAATAAGCCCTTCATCACCTGGTCCTGCACCAACTAAATATACATATCCGTTCATATTCGCACCTCGTCTATTTTTATTTAAAAGGAAGCCAGGGGAGGCTTCCTTTTGTAAATTACATGTATATATAAATATCTCCGTCAATAACTTCTACTGCATACGTTTGAATACAACCGTCATCAGGTTTTTGAACTTCACCTGTTAGTAGTGAAATTTTCCAATCATGTAGTGGACAAAAGACGAATTCTCCAGATACAATACCTTCCGCTAATGGCCCGTTTTTATGAGGACAACGATTTTCTACAGCTCGAATATCGCCATTTGAAAGGCGGAATAGGGCGAAAGACATACCTTTCATTTGCACCTCTTTACCGATTTGAATAGGAAGGTCTTCTGCACGCATAACTTTTATTTTTTCTTTCGTTTGTATCATATAGGTCACAGCTCCTTATTTCACAGTTTCTACTTCATACATCGCTTTTAATGATTTCGTTTCTAGTGCTTGTCCCCATGCTTCTTTATATGTGCCACGAGCTTTTTGGAAACGTTCATTTAACGTAGTAACCATATTTGCATCTTGCAGTATTTCTTTTATGTGATCGAAGCCTAAACGTTCTGTCCAGTAGGCAGTACGCTCTCCGTAAATACCAGTTTCACGATAATATTGCATGTAAGCTGTAGCGATACGAAGGACATCATCTTCAGTAGGGACAATCATTACAAAATCAGCTTCACGTACTTCTGTACCACCATTTCCGCCAATATAAAGTTGATATCCATTTTCGACACAAACAACGCCAAAATCTTTCGTCAGTACTTCCGCACAGTTACGCGGACAACCAGTTACACCCATTTTCATTTTATGAGGTGTATCTACCATTTCTAATGATTGTTCAAGCAACATACCAAGTCCTAATGAATCTTTCGTACCGAAACGGCAAAAACGAGAGCCAACACATGATTTTACATTACGAAGAGATTTTGAATACGCATATCCAGAAGTCATATTTAAGTCAGCCCATACGTTAGGTAAATCTTGTTTCTTGACACCGTATAAGCCAATTCGGCTTGCACCGGTAATTTTCACAAGTGGAACATCATACTTCTTCGCAACTTCAGCAATTTTCATTAAATCGTCTGCTGTTGTAACGCCTCCGTACATACGTGGAATAACAGAGAATGTACCATCGTGCTGGATGTTACCATTCATTCTTTCATTAACGAAACGGGACGATTTATCATCTTCATATTCTTCTGGAATCGCCATACGTAAATAGTAGTTTAAAGCAGGGCGGCATTTCGAGCAGCCGTCTTCATGTGCAAAACCAAGAACATTTCGTACTTCTTTTGGAGATTTTAAGCCTTTCTCGTGAATGGCCGCTACGACTTCATCACGGGATAAAGGTGTACATCCACACATACCGGCAGATTGCGCTGAGGCATCAAAAGCATCTCCAAGTGTATGAGATAAAACTTGTTCCACAAGCGGACGACATTTACCACAAGACCCTGCGGCTTTCGTACAGTCTTTAACTTCTTCAAAAGTCGTTAACTCTTGTTCTAAAATGGCGTGAACGATTGTACCTTTCGTAACACCATTACATCCGCAAATCGTGTCATCAGTACTCATAGTAGCAACGTTAAGTTCACTTTCTTCACCAGCTTTGTGAAGAAGAGAAGCGGCTGTATATTCTTGTATATCTTCTTCTTTCTTTAACATGCTAAAGAGGCGTGTTCCGTCAGCTGTGTCACCATATAAAACGATACCGATGACTTTATTGTCACGAATTAATACTTTTTTATAGGAACGTTTACATTCATCAAAGATTGATATTGCTTTCGTTTGAGCATCTTCATAAATTTGACCAGCAGAGAATAAATCACAACCTGCAACTTTTAATTGCGTACCGACAATACTGCCCGAATATCCATCAGTTTGTAAATTTGTTATATGTTTTGCTAATATCGCACCTTGTTCATAAAGAGGAGCAACAAGTCCATATGCGATACCGTCATGCTCTGCACATTCTCCAACTGCATAAATGGACTCATCATTTGTTAGCATATAGTCATTGACTACAATACCGCGATTTACAATTAAACCAGCATCTTTTGCTATTTGCGTATTTGGGCGTATTCCGACAGCCATTACGACTAAATCACAATCTACAACTTCACCATCTTCAAATTGAATGCCCTCAACATGGTCTGTACCAAGAATTTTTGCAGTTTTCTTTTCCATTAGAAATTTCATGCCTTGCGCTTCCAAATCTTCGCGTAATAGAGAAGCTGCTTTCGTATCTAGTTGCTGCTCCATTAAGTTTGGCATTAAATGAACAACATGTACGTCCATCCCTAAGTCAATAAGACCTCTTGCGGCTTCTAAACCAAGTAACCCACCACCAATAACAACGGCCTTTTTCTTTTCTTTAGCGGTGTCTATCATAAATTGTGTATCTTCAATTGTTCGAAATCCTGTTACACCAGGAAGAGTAGAACCTTCAACAGGTAAAATAAAAGCACTAGAACCTGTTGCGATAATGAGTTTGTCATATGTAAGAGTACGATTTTTTTCTGTGATAATGATTTTTGCTTCTCGGTTAATAATTTGAACTCTTTCGTTTGTATATAAAGTTATTTCGTTTTCTTCATACCAACTGTATTCATTCATAATGATATCTTGCATATTTGTTTTGCCTTGTAAAACGTGAGAGAGCATAATGCGATTGTAGTTTGGATGCGGTTCATCTCCCAAAATAGTAATCTCATATGAATCACTATTATGTTTTAATATTTCTTCCATACAGCGTATTCCAGCCATACCATTTCCGATCATAACTAAACGTTTTTTCATTTTCGTTCCCCCTTTTTCTGTGAAATGTTGAACAAAGGATTATATTTCTATTATAGAAAATCCAAAAAAGGGGAGATGTGATATTTATCACATTTTTATAATGATTCACAAATTGTTAAAATTCGGATTTATTCGAGAGGGATGTGTATATTCTTTACCAAATGAAAAAACAGGACATAAGTATGTATACTCATGTCCTGCACTTGATTTATACTCTCGTAATTGCACGTGGAAATAAAATGTTATTTTCTAAATGAATATGCTCAAATAAATCAGACTCTAGTGCTTCAAGGCGTTGGTAAACAAGTCGATAAGTGCCGCAAGCTCCTTCTGGAGGAGTAAAGTCATTTGTAACTTTACGAAGCTCTTTAATAATGTTGCCTGCGTGGTTATGTTCATTTTCCAACTTATCTACTACTTTACGTAAATTCACATAGTTTTCTTCAATTGGATTTTGTTCAAATTCTAAAATTAATGGAAAATCTTCTGTTTCTTCTTTAATTAAATGTTGTTCTAATTCCATCTTTAATTCGTGAAATAGCTTATGAATTTGAGCTAAGTGAGGCTGACTTGCTCCGTGGACGCGTAATACTTTCGTCACATACGGACTTAACTGTGGTAATTCTTCATTTAAATAGCGATGATGCTTATTTATAACATAATCAATCAATTCACGATAAGAAGCATTTTTCCAATCAATTTCAGATTCATTTAATCGTTTCGTATTATTATAAAGTGTATTTAATTCTGTAAGTACTTCTGTTGCTGATAAATTTCTTTCATGAATTGCATCAATAAGTGGTTTATTGCCACCACAACAAAAGTCTATTCTATATGATTTAAAAAGATCACTAGCTTTCGGGAATTGTGTAACGATCTCACCGACAATAGAAGTTTCAGTAAATGCATGTTTCATATGAACGCCTCCATAAAGTTTGAATGTAATAACTAAATTAAGAATAGCGATAAATGAAAATCAATGTGGTGATTGAAATCACTTATTATGTGTCAGTTTTAAGGATAATAAAATGAATTTTATAAAAGGAAGTGGGAGGGGAATTCGTCGTAATAGTTTTTTATTACTATTTTTCGCATGCAACTCCATCGCCATCACGATCAAGATGTGAGTCATAACCTGGTTGTCCTTTAAGTAAAGGGGCTTTCCCAGCCGCTCTAACTGCAGCACAATTTTTGTAGTATGCACTACTAGTATTTCCTGAAGCGGGTTGTGTTTGAGTTTGCTGTGCTTTTTGCTCTTCTTGTTGTTGTTTACGAGCCTGTTCGTCAGCCTGACGTTTTTGTTCTCCTTGTTGTTTACGAGCTTGTTCATCAGCTTGTCGTTTTTGTTCTTCTTGTTGCTTACGAGCCTGTTCATCAGCTAGACGTTTTTGTTCTTCTTGTTGTTTACGAGCTTGTTCCTCAGCCTGACGTTTTTCATCTTCTTGCTTACGAGCTTGTTCCTCGGCTTGACGCTTCTCATCTTCTTGCTTTTGAGTTTTTTCGTCCGCCTCTTTCTTTTCTAGCTCTTTTTTCTGTTCACTATCTTTTTGTTCTTCATTGTTAGATGCCACTTTTGTACTAGTTGCTGTCGTTTTTTCAGAAGAAGGAGCTGAAATACCTGATAGCGCAACAAAAATGACAAATAATAAGGCTGTAATAATAAATTGTTTTTTCGCTACACCTGTTTTCTTAATTACAGATAAGATTGCTATAACAAGGAAGAATATAAATAGAATGAAACTTAAAGTAGAAAAAAACTCGACGACGGGGTGTTCCGATTTTGTTGTACCGGTCGTTATTAATATAATAGAAATCATAAAAAGAATAACGGTAGGACGTCCATATTGTTTTGCTTTTTCATTTTTCTTAAAGAATGAAATGATACATAAGATTAAAAGAATAAAAGCAATAGAAAATAAAGCTGCACCAATATTACTCAAAATCGCCATTTTCATACCTCCATTTGTAAGATTTTTCTTATTGATTATATAGGAACTTATTGGATATTACACGTTTTATATAAATTTAGAAAATTAATATTTTTACTAGACTTATAAACGATTATTTTATATATAGGGAAAAATAGATATATTTCCTATTACTTTTTGAAAGATATTTCATAAATTATAGTATATCGATTGAAAGGAGGAGATTTGAATGGAATTTCAATTGTTGGTAACTTGTATATTACAAGAAGGTAATGCTTACTTTTTAGTAACGAAGGTAGACGATGTTATTACGTTAAAAGTACCGATTACTGCGGGAGTAGCAGGTTTATTTTTAGCTTTAGGTGTACCAAGATGTTCTTAATTTAAATCTCTATAGTAGAAGGGGAAGGGACATGCCTTCCTTTTCTACTATTACATAATATAATTATGTAAACTTAAATGTCATATTTGTGATAGCACGTTTGAAATAGACATGCATATACTATAATGTTTCATTGGATGTTAGCGGTGAAAGGTAGTTTTAATAAGTACATCCAGTGATATTTTTAAGCTATGAAAATAAAAGAGGTGCTATTATATATGAAAAGAAAAACATTGGATATTCCAGTTACATTGCGAAGAGAGTGGTTTTTAATAGAGTTAGCTCATTTAACGAAAAAATATGGAATTGAAATTGCAACTAGCAAAATGGATGCTGCACCGTTTTTAAGAGATCAAGTTACAGAATCAAAGATAGGGAAAGGGTTACAATACGATAAATATGATGATGAATATATAATTGAAAATTAAAGGGTAACAACAAAATTAAATTAATTTATAACAAAATATAAAATAAAGCAGATTCTAAATATAGAATCTGCTTTATTATGAAATACTTGTAGTCAACTAACCTCTTTCTAGTGTTTTTCCTACATATTTCTCTTGCGTTATTCCAAAAGATTCACGAAGAATGCGAGCATAATCTTTAGATTCTATTGGTCGTTTATTTTTAGTGCCTTTAAAGGTTTCTGTATAATTTTTATTTGTTAATGATATGTGACCATAAGTAGTTAATTTACAAGTGATAGCCCCTTTATTAAAAGGAGATTCTTTATGCTCTACAATCACTTTTTGAATGTTATTCACTTTTTTCTCATCTATTGGATCTACAGTGAAAGCATAGCCTATTTTCCATTCAGTTGAAGGTTCAGATTGTAAGAAACTTGTAGATTCTCCGTTAGCTCCTTTTCTCATTTCTAAAATATGCGTACCTTTTCGAGTATTTCGCTTACGAATTCGATATTCTCCTGTTTGAGAGGATATGACTTCTCCGTTAAAAGGTACTGGATGTAAAGGGAGATGAGATGCAAAACCTGCATCCACAACATAATCTTTATCCTCATGAATTAATATGATAATGACATGACCATCATCGGGTTTCCATTTATTATCGTACAGATCATAAACAGTACCAGCTACTTTGTATACTTGAAACCCACAATCAATTAAGAAATAATACAATAAGGAGTTTAATTCATAACAAAGTCCACCTCGTTTTTGAATAAGTAACTTTTCTATTAAGTTATCTTTTGAGATATTTTTAATAGTACCAGCCATAATATCAAGATTTTCATAGGGGAGAATCATTCCCATTTTTAAGAGAATTTCATCTAAATCATCAAATGTTATTTCTTTTGCAGGAATTTTTAAGCGTTTAAAAAACTCCTTTTGTAATTTGGTCATCATAAAGTATTCTCCTTTCTTTTTACAGAATTTTCTTCTGCTCACCGATAGGTTAGTACTTCTAAAAAGTTAATTCAAGTGTACCGAAATTATCATAATATATGTTTCTGGAAATATAACTATCTATTCGGAAATTTCAGTTTAATTTTTAATCGTAGGAAAGTCTTATAATATAAGCTCCTTTAAAATTAGTTTGTATTTAATGAAAAGAAAGTACATATCTTTATTATATTTTTAAATAACTAACTAGTAATAAAATGTTTTTTTACTAAAATTTTTTCAAGATTTGTATGCTTTATATAAACAATAATGATTAAAAAATATCTGGGTGTACCGAAGTTAACAATTATTGAGAAACTTTTTTGTCGTATTCTATCAAAAGGAAGAGGTAGAAACAAAGAGAATAACGAGAGTTAAGGAAGAGGGTATACAACTAGTAACCTTCTAAAAATAGGGCTAACATCTTTTTAAAATAAAAGATTAGCTATTATTAAGGAAGGGAAAATATAAAATATTATAAAGAACACCTTCTTTCAAAAAAATAGGGGGAGTAATATGCGACTGATGAGAAGATGTGTGGCCTTACTAATTGTATTTTTTATCATGGCTCCAACGATTAGCACAAATGTACAGGCAGAAGTTGTAAAAGAGCTTGGAAAGGGGTTTCCTGATACAGAAGTATTCACACCTGGAGAATGGTTTTTAGGCCAAAAACCTGCTAATTATGATGAGAATAAACCGCCAATTCTCTTTGTACAAGGAAGAAATGGTAATGCTGATAGTTGGTATGGAAAGACAGTATATCATGATATAAATGATATGTATGATTATGCTTTAAAAGCAGGCTATCAAACAGTGTTTATACAATTGTATGATGCTGCGGGGAAAGGTTCCGCTAGTCAGTGGGATAACGGAAAATTGTTAGCACAAAAACTGGAAGAAATATATAATCATTTCGGTAAAAAAGTTAATATTGTAGCGCATAGTAAAGGTGGTATTGATACACAAGCCGCATTAGTTGAATATGGTGCGAATCGATTTGTTGGAAATGTTATTACACTTGCTACACCGCATCACGGCTCAAATTTAGCAGATTTGTCATATAGTTGGTGGGCAGGGTGGCTTGCTTCTATATTAGGTCAAAAAGATGATGGTACGTATTCGTTACAAATAGGTGAAATGGCAAAGTTTCGTTCAACAATAGACAACAACCCAGCAGCTAAATTAAACCGTTACTATACGGCTACTGGGACTAGCTGGGGGCCAACATTTTCTGCATTATCTATGGGCGGGTTATATTTATCGTCGTACGGTTCAAATGATGGACTAGTAAATGAATGGAGTGCGAAGCTATTGTACGGTACACATTTATTTACAGATTCCAGATTTGATCATGACAATATAAGAAAAGGATCAGCTGTTTTTGCACGAATTGAACCATATTTACGTACGACAAATGTGGGATTACCAGCTTTAGTAGCATCCAGCACTAGTTCAAATGAAAATCTAGAACAATTAAATACAACTTCAAATCAAAATATTTTAGGAGGCGAATTACCACAAAATCAGTGGATAGAGCAAAGTATTTCTGTTGATAAAAAGGCTGAAGGAATAGTTTCTGTACTAACTGCTTCTTCTGATGTAGAAGTACAAATGGTATCTCCAAAAGGAAAAATCTATGCAAACAAAGATAGCGCTATAACTACTGGTGAAGGCGAATCTTTCTTTAATGGGGCGACAATTAGAACATTCAAGTTTGATAAATTGGAAGTAGGCGAATGGAAAATCAAAATGATGGCGAAGCAGTCGAAAGATGCATATTTAGTTGTAAGCGATTACAAGAATGACGCGCCATTTGTTCTTCAAATGCCTACAAAGGTTAAAGTAAATAAACCTGAGTATAAACTGAAAAAATCACCAGTGGCACCTGAAATGAAAGGGGATCTTTCCATAACAGTAAGAGTCGTTAATAAAGAAGGTAAGTTAGTCTCTGAATTTAATGAATTACAAAATGTTAATACGAATACATTTACAGGTGCTTTGAAAGATATAAAACAACCGGGAGTATATAACGTTACGATGGATATAAAAGGGATGAATAAAGAAGGAAAACCATATAATCGTACGATTGTTAAGTCGGTTTATGTAGAGAAATAAGGAAGAATAAATAAGCATAATATAAAAGTGCAGAAATCTTGTGTTAGAAAGAATTCTGCACTTTTTTTGCGTGATGAGAGATAATAAAAGTCGAAGAAAACTGTTATTCAATAAAAAAAGATGCTGAAATAGCATCTGAATGTGAAGAAATAATATTAACTTAGTTTTGTAACTGTTAATTCAACTGAATTTATACCATTGTCACAAGTTACAATACTTTGACGATTAAAGCCACTATTATTTCTAAGTTGAAGAGTTGAATTAGCTGGCACTGTAACAATCGTTTCGCCAACGAGTTGAAGACATTCGTTATTTGATGAAGTATTCATTTGAATAGCGAAGTCACCTTGACTATTAGCAAGTGGATTGTTATTTAAAAATATAGTTATGACTGGGATATGTGGAAATACAGGATTTAAAGTAGTATTAATACTGGAAATGAACGAAACTCTATAATCACCAGCTTGTCTAAATTGTATAGTAGTAGGGTTTAGTAAGGAAACGCCTCCTGCTAAAGGTCCAACGTGATTAAATGGAAAAGGGTTGCCAAAAGGAACAGTTATAAATTCAGTTTGCCAAAAAGTTCCGTATGCAGGACAGCTTCGTTTATGTGAATGGTCACATGAACATTTTTTATTTGAACTGGAAGAAGATTTGCATGAGCATTTTTTATACGAGTTTGAAGAATGATAGTATGAACCCAATATATTACCTCCTATTCTTAATAAATGTAAAACACATAATAGTTTATGAAAATGAATCACAATTGGCGTGTATGCTTGTACTATAAAAGGAGATAGATTTGGAATATAAAGTGCTCAAATGATGAAATATAGTATTGGGGTATTACCTGTAACACTTTTTGAAGATGATAAGGTTCATAATTTGATAGAAAAATGAATGGGATTTCTAAATGGATTGAAGTAACGAGGAAACGTTTATCCCGCTATTTTCCGGGCAGTAAGACCCCCATCTCAAAGTTTAGCGAAAGCAAAGAAGTTAGGTGGGGATGAACAAAACCCCCACTCATTAAAGTTTCACTTTACTATATTAATTTCGTCTGACAAACAGCAATATTATCTTTTGCTGAATGGATGTTATCGTTTGGTGAAGTTATGATATTTAATCGTATGTATATTAGATTATTTAGTTTATTTTTTTATTTTATTTGTGTAGCTGGGCAGGAAGAAGTCAGAAAATATAGAATAAATGTACATATGAAGCATCGTTTGTTTTTTGTGTGAATAGTAATTAAAGATACGCTAAAATATTTAAAATTGTAACGAAAGAGAGATTAAATAATAGAGGGAGCAACTTACATGGAAAATATATTAAAGGTATCTTCAAAATCAAGCCCAAATTCAGTCGCGGGTGCAATAGCGGGTGTACTAAGAACAAGTGGTAATGTGGAAATTCAAGCGATTGGGGCTGGAGCTATAAATCAAGCGATTAAAGCAATTGCGATTGCAAGAGGGTTCGTCGCTCCAAGTGGTATTGACTTAGCCTTTGTTCCAGCATTTCAAGAGATTTCTATCAATAATGAAGAAAGAACAGCGATTAAATTAATTGTAGGCCCTAGAAAGAAAAGGTCTTAGTAGAAGAGAGTGTTACTATAAGGGGAAAAGACCAATAGACTTCCCATGTTAGATACGTTATTTTATGTAACCGATCCTTGGGTGTGGACATGGCATTATGCCGGACGCATGTCTGTTAAGTTCTCCTTAAACTTAGCGAGTGTTCTAGATACTTAAAAATGCCAAATCCTTTGTGATATAAGGGATTTGGCATTTTTGATGTTTTAAAAATAAACACCCTTAAAACTGCTCATTCTTCTCCCAAGATTCAACGATATAATGTGCAATCGTCGGATTGAAGCCTTTACCAACTAAAAACATAATCGCAGCAACTTCTGTTAATGCGTGTTCGTGTGATGTATGTTTTGCTTCATTTAAACCGTAATCTACCCATGGTTTTACGAAATCTAGTACGGGTTTCTTGAAAGGTAAAAACTGTGTACCGACAACTTGTTGAATTTGTTGTTGTGTTGGTTCAGTAATTGGTCCAGGTGGTAAGATTTGTGGTTGTGTAATGTCTAATGTTGGTCCAGGCGGTAAAATTTGTGGCTGCGTTGGATCTATTGTTGGTGGTTTAGGTGGTGAGACACGTGCGTCGTAGTTTGGTTGATACATTTGTTGTTGGTATTGCGGTTGTTGTGGTTGAGTTGTGTATGGGTTTTGTGGTGCTGCATATGGATTTTGTTGATATGGTTGTTCTTGGTTTTGTGGTGCTACATATGGATTTTGTTGATATGGTTGTTCTTGGTTTTGTGGTGCTGCATATGGATTTTGTTGATATGGTTGTTCTTGGTTTTGTGGTACCGCATATGGATTTTGAGGATATTCATAATTTGGACGTGTTTCATATGGATTTTGTTGAAATTCAGTTTCTTGATTTTGCGTTGTTGCATATGGGTTTTCGTCATATTGTTGTTCTTGCTGTTGTAACTCTTGTTCTTCGTATTGTTCTGTGTATCTTTGTTCTTGTTGTTGAGGGTAAAATGGTTGCCTTGGATAAGGCGGTTGATTATTATAGAACATATTTATTCCTCCTTCATGATGATGCTTACCACTCAGTGTATGGGCGGACAAGAAAATATGTGATGAAAAAATGCGGGCGTGTTACAATAAGTAACTGGGTGAAGATAAAATGACAAAACAAGAAAAGATTCAAAAAACAATTACTTTTGTAAAACATATTTTAGAAAAAGATGCGAGTGGGCATGATTGGTATCATATTGAACGCGTACATAAACTGGCGATTTCTTTATCCGAGCAAGAAGGGGGAAATCGTTTTATAATTGAAATGGCAGCATTACTTCACGATGTGGCAGATGAGAAGTTAAATGAAAGTGAAGAAGAAGGAATGAAAAAAGTTTCTGATTGGTTAGAAGAGTTACATGTGGAAGAAGAGGAAAGTAAACATGTTCTTCATATCATCGCCAATATGTCTTATAAAGGTGGTCATGGCGGTAAAGTGGATTCACTTGAAGGGAAGCTTGTTCAAGATGCGGATCGCTTAGACGCGCTTGGAGCAATTGGAATAGCTCGCACATTTGCGTATGGTGGAGCGAAAGGGAGATTAATGTATGATCCAACTATTCCTCCGCGTGAAGTGATGACGAAAGATGAATATAGAAAAAATAACGATCCATCTTTAAATCATTTTTATGAAAAACTTTTGAAATTAAAAGACTTAATGAACACGAACGCAGCAAAACAAGAGGCGGAAGTTCGTCATCGTTATATGGAACAGTTTATTGAACAATTTATGAAAGAGTGGAATGCACAAATATGAAAATGTTAACTGTGGAAAACTTATCAAAATCATATGGAGAAAAACCGTTATTTGATGGATTATCATTTAGTATTGCAGAAGGACACCGTGCCGGAATTATCGGTGTAAACGGAACTGGTAAATCGACGTTATTAAAAATTATTGCAGGGGCAGAAATTCCTGATACAGGTGATATGACTCATTCTCGTGGGTATACAATTAGTTATTTATCACAGCAACCAGAGTTTGATGAACAACTAACAGTGCTAGAGCAAGTCTTCCATGGTGATACTCCTTTAATTCGTCTTCTTCGTGAGTATGAAAAGGCGCTATTACATATCGAAAAAGATCCAAGTAATGAAAAAGTACAGGAACAATTATTTGCAGTGCAGCAACGTATGGATGCAATGAGTGCATGGGAAGCAAATGCAAATGCGAAATCTCTTTTAACGAAATTAGGAATTACGGACTTCACTGCAACTGTTGGAAATTTATCTGGTGGACAGAAAAAACGTATTGCGATGGCGCAATGTTTTATTGAAACACCGGATCTATTAATTTTAGATGAGCCTACGAACCATCTTGATCATGAGACAGTGGAATGGTTAGAGGAATATTTAGCTCGATATAATGGTGCAGTATTACTTGTAACCCATGATCGTTATTTCTTAGATCGTGTGACGAATCGTATTTTCGAATTAGATAATGGAAAACTGTATAGTTATGAAGGGAATTACAGTACGTTTTTAGAAGCGAAAGCACTTCGTGAAGAACAAGAAATTGCGCAAGAATCAAAACGTCAAAACTTATATCGCCGCGAACTAGCATGGATCCGCCGCGGTGCAAAAGCCCGTTCAACAAAGCAAAAGGCACGTATTCAACGATTTGATGAGCTAAAGGGTCAAGAAGGGCCAGCTGCAAAACAGTCAGTTGATATTGCACTTAGCGGTAGCCGTCTTGGGAAAAAAGTACTTGAGTTAAAAGATGTGACGAAAAAATTTGGTGATAAAACGGTATTAAACAACTTTAATCATATCGTGAAACCAGGCGATCGCATCGGAATTATTGGAGCGAATGGAAGCGGGAAATCTTCGCTATTAAATATGCTTGCAGGTAAGTTATCTCCTGATAGTGGTGAAATTGAAGTTGGGCAAACTGTAAAAGTTGCTTATTATACGCAAGAAAATGAAGAGATGAATTTAAATCAGCGTATGATTGAATACATTAAAGAGATTGCAGAAGTTATTCATACAACAGATGGAAAAGTAATTGGTGCATCTCAAATGTTAGAACGTTTCTTATTCCCGACTCATTCACATGGTACACCGCTTGGTAAACTATCTGGTGGTGAAAGAAGACGTTTATATTTATTACGTATTTTAATGAGAGAACCAAACGTACTTTTACTTGATGAACCTACGAATGATCTAGATACACAAACATTAACAGTACTAGAAGATTATTTAGAAGATTTCCCAGGTGTCGTTTTAACTGTATCGCATGACCGTTACTTCTTAGATAAAGTAGTAGATGAACTGTTCATCTTTACTGGCGGAGGCGAAGTGCGTGAGTTCCTAGGTAGTTATACAGATTATTTAGAAATGGAAAAAACGAGAGAACTTATGGAGAAAGCGGAAGTTCAAAAAGAGAAAAAAGTAGTAGAAGAAGCTCCAAAACAACAACGTAAACGTAAACTTTCATACAATGAGCAGCGTGAATGGGAAACGATTGAAGATACAATTGCCGAACTTGAAGAAAAAATTGAGTCAATTGGAGAAGAACTTGCGAAAGTTGGATCTGACTTCACAAAGGCACAAGAATTATCTGAAGCACAGCAGAAAACAGAAGAAGAGCTAGAAAAAAAGATGGAAAGATGGAGTGAACTATCAGACATCGTTGAAGGATTAAAATAAAAACAAGCTGCATATATTGAAAAGTAAAGAGAAAAACTTTACACTATTGGTAGAACCTATTTTAGGAGGGAAAAAATGAGAACATCTAATCCAATGTTGAAAAAAGAGGCATTCCGTAAAGAGGGAGCAAGCGCTTCTGCGATGACAATTGGCGGAACAGTAGGCAAAACGTTCATTATGCTTATCTTGCTACTTGCAACGTCTGTCTATTCATACATACAGATGATGCAGGGGACGATGAAGATGCCAGTATTAATTGGTGCTTTAATCGTTGCAGCAATCATCGCATTTGCGTCTATGTTCTTCCCGCGTATTTCACCTTTTGGTGCACCAATCTATGCGGCGGTAGAAGGGGTTGTGTTAGGAAGTATTTCAGCAGTTTATACAATGAAATTTGGCGATTCTATCGTTTTAAATGCTGTATTACTAACAATCTCAATTCTATTTGCAATGTTAGTGTTATATGCAACACGCGTAGTAAAAGTAACGGATAAATTCCGTACAGGCGTTATGGCAGCAACACTTGGAATTATGGTTATGTATTTAGTCGTATTCCTACTAAATATGTTTGGTGTAACTGTTCCATACATTCACCAAGGTGGTACAATCGGTATTATTATTAGTGCAGTTGTTATTGTAGTTGCTGCATTAAACTTATTACTAGATTTCGATTTAATCGAAAATGGTGTACGTAGTCAAGCTCCGAAATATATGGAGTGGTACACTGCAATGGGACTAATGCTTACATTAGTTTGGTTATACTTAGAAATTCTTCGTTTCGTTTCTTACTTTACGAAAAATGACTAATAAAAAAAACCTGCATGAAAAATGCAGGTTTTTTTTATTTTCAAAGATATATTGAACGTATGGTATAATGTGGATATTGTCAACTTGAATTTAAGGAGATGGAATATGATGAAAGAGAAGAAGGGGATTATGAAAAAACTATTTTCTAAAAGTTTTTTCATAGAACTAGATGAAGCTTTAACGTATCCATCATCAGAAGTTATTACTTCAGCGATTGAAGGATATGCAACTGAATGCAATGAAAGACTAAAATTTGAGAGTAAAGTTAAACCGATTACTTTTTACTTAGAAAATGTAATGTACCGTGCTGAAATAAAGATGGCTCGCGGAGGATATTACATATCTTGTACTGAAGTGTAATAAATTTTGAAACCATACATGTTTGAACTATGTATGGTTTCTTTTTTTGTTTTGTAAGGTCTAAAATAATACTTTTTACTTACGGATATATCATTTTGTGCTTTTTACTATTCAAATACTTCTCCTTACAATGAAGAAAAATATGTGAGGTGGTATAACTTATGATGAATCGAGTTGTATTAATCGGTAGATTGACAAAGGAGCCAGAATTATACTACACAAAACAAGGCGTTGCTTATGCAAGAATATGTATTGCGGTGAATAGAGGATTTCGAAATAGTTTAGGTGAACAACAAGTCGATTTTATTAATTGTGTCGTTTGGCGAAAATCGGCTGAGAATGTAACTGAATATTGTAAGAAGGGATCACTTATTGGGATTACAGGGCGTATTCAGACGAGTAATTACGATGATGAACAAGGCAAGAGAATATATAGAACTGAAGTTGTGATTGAGAGTATTACCTTTTTGGAGAGAAGGCGGGAGGGGGCATCGTAATAAAAGGTGATTTTAAGTAATAGCTACGGAAAAAATTGTGGAAAGTATTTTAATAAACTTAAAGAAGGAGTACCGCCAGCTTTTTTTTTGGAAAACAAGTAAAGAGTATACAAAATTTTATTACGTTTTTCGGCTAATCCAGTAACAATCGAGAACCGTAAAACCCATCACAGTATAGGAATGTATAAAAAGATGAATCGAGTGATAGAAAATAAAAAAGGGATTCCTTCTGAGAGTAAGGAATCCTCCTTTTTATTGTTTCTTGCAAGTGAATTATTTAAATTCTTGTCTATATAATTTAAATGAATAAATAGCTCCAACGAAGAATACAAAGGCTTCAAATAATATAAAGATTTGACGGAAATTCTCAATATCTTTACCAACTAAAGAAATGAATATGCAATTCATTAGAATTTGAGTAGTAAACATACAAGAAATAATTTTAAAATAAATAGGAGTTGTTCTTTCATCTGGTTTACCAATTTTTTTGTAAATAATAATAAGTGCAATTACTGAGCCCAAAAATAGAAGTGCTGTAAGTCCTACAACGATATTGAAATTTCCTGTACTTTCTAACATCCATTTATTTAATAAATCAATCATTATTATCTTCCTTTCCTACATAAGAGAATATTTCGTTCTTCTTTTTCACTATAATAAAAAAAGAAAAAGGAAAACATCGAACTTTCTTACAAATACTCGTGTATTCTTACAGTTTTGTCATTTTGCAAATGTATTCATCGCCTTTTCTTGCACTATTTTCTTTGGAAAACATAGTGAATTACGAGAAAGAGCGCTACAAGATCAACTTCCGAGAACGAAAAATATGTAAATAAGCTGTCTATATGGACAGCTTATTATATTTTTTTGCTTAGCGTGTTTTTTTCAAAAATAATGGCGATGCCTCAAGAAATGGATAAAAAATAAAAATCATCGGAAACGAAAGCTTTTAAAATCCCATCCCTAATTTGAAATGTAAAAAGAATGAAATAGTATGGTAGCGGGAAGAAAGTAGTAAAATTAAGCACCTGAGTAGGAGTATATAGTGATAACATGTTACAATACAGCTAAGAACACGCAATAAAGGAGAGTTTTTTACGTGAAGATTAAAGCAATTGAACCGACGCCAAGTCCAAATACAATGAAAGTTATTTTGAATGAAGTATTACCATCAGGAGCGCGTAATAATTATACAAATGAAAATAAAGAACAAGCACCAATGCAAGTGCAAGAAATTTTGAAAATTGAAGGCATTAAAGGTGTGTATCATGTAGCTGACTTTTTAGCAGTCGAGCGAAATGCAAAGTATGACTGGAAAGTATTATTACAACAAGTTCGTGCTGTTTTTGGCGAAGAAGTAGTGGAAGAAAGTGAAGAACAACAACTGTCTCATTTTGGAGAAGTGAAAGTGTTTGTTCAAATGTTCTTTACAATTCCAATGCAAGTAAAGTTAACAGATGGAACATCGGAAGAACGCGTTGGCTTACCAGAACGTTTCAAAGAATCAATTATGAAAGTACAAATGTCTGCACCAAACGTTGTAAAAGAGCGTAAATGGGTAGAACAAAGTACACGTTACGGTAGTTTTGAAGAAATCGGGAAAGAAGTAGTAGAAGAGATTGTTGCTGCTTATTCAGAAGAACGTGTAAATGAAACGGTTAAAGAATTATTAAATCAAGCAGGTGCTGTTGAAGTAACGATTCAAAAGCGTGAACCATATAAAGTAACAGAAGAGATGATGAAAGATTCTGACTGGAAAAACCGTTTTGCAGCATTAGAACAAATGGATCCTACTGAAGAAGATATTCCAGTGTTGAAGATGGCGTTAGATGATGAAAAAGTTTCAATACGCCGTTTAGCAACAGCGTATTTAGGTATGGTAAAAGGTGATGAAGTATTACCGTTATTATATAAAGCGTTGTTAGATCGCTCTGTAAGTGTTCGTCGTACTGCAGGAGATTGTTTATCAGATGTAGGTGATCCGGCAGCGATGTTCGTTATGATTAAATCTCTGAAAGATCCAAGTAAATTAGTACGCTGGCGTGCAGCGATGTTCTTATTTGAACTTGGAGATGAAAGTGCGATTCCAGCATTAAAAGCAGCGCAAGATGATTCAGAGTTTGAAGTAGCGATGCAAGCACGTCTAGCATTAGAGCGTATTGAAGGCGGAGAAGAAGCAAAAGGTTCTGTATGGAAACAAATGACGGAGTCTCGTAAAGGGGAATAATGTATGATTGTTTTCTATGATAGTTGGTGTCCGATGTGTACGGCCGTTGCAGAACGTACGAAAAAATTAGATAAAAAGGGTAAGATGAAATTTGTTTCATTTCGAAATGAAGATGTAGTTGAGAAATATAAGCTTTCTCAAGAACTACAAAGTAAAATGGAACAAAGACTGTATATTTTTAAAAATAATAAGTGGTATGACGGCATTCAGAGCATAGATGTATTAGCAAAGGCCGTTCCATCTTATTGGTTTGCAGTTCCTTTTATAAAGCTATCTATCGTACTTGGTTTTGGAAGTAAAGTATACGATTATATCGCTAATAATAGAAAACTTGTTCCAGTGGGACATTGCCGCGGTGGGGTTTGTGAAATCCCTACAAAAAAATGAAATCATCGTTATCTTTCTTTTGCACCTATTAATAGAGCGTGATATGATGAATTTGGAATGAAAGTTGAAGGAGAGATTACAAGATGTCAAATGCTTATGAAGAATACATGCGCCAAATGGTAATCCCAATGCGCCAAGAGTTAGTGCGTTCTGGGTTTGAAGAGTTAACTACAGAAGAAGCTGTAACAGAATTTATGGAAAATAAATCAGGTACAACTTTAGTAGTTGTAAACTCTGTTTGTGGTTGTGCAGCTGGTTTAGCACGTCCATCAGCAGGTCAAGCGGTTGTTCGTGCTGAAAAACAACCTGATCATCTTGTAACTGTATTCGCAGGTCAAGATAAAGATGCTACTGCAAAAATGCGTGAATACTTCGGAGAAATTCCTCCATCTTCACCATCTATGGCATTATTAAAAGGAAAAGAAGTTGTTCACTTCATTCACCGTCATGAAATTGAAGGTGCAACTATGGACGAAATTATTACGAACTTAGAGCAAGCTTTCGAAAAGAATTGCTAAAGAAGGGGGAGAGTAAATCTCCCTCTTTTCTTTATATAGAGGTGAAACAATGATCGTAACAACAGCTGGAAGAACAAACAAAGAAATGACAGATTATGCAAACAAGGTAGCAGCAGAATTAAATGCTTCTTTCGTTAAACGTAATGACATACCAGTACATAAGCTGCATGAGCAGTATGAACAAGATGTGCTTGTCGTAGGGAAGAACCGATTAGCTATTTATCCAAAAGGTACGGAAGAACCGTTTTTCTTTCATCCGAACTCAGCGATGTTTCGTGTGAAAAGGTTAATGCGTGGAGAACACGATCCGTTTGTACAAGCCACGCAATTAGAGAGAGGAATGACAGTGTTAGATTGTACGCTCGGGATGGCATCAGATAGTATTGTAGCTAGTTATGTTGTTGGTGAAAGCGGAAAAGTAACAGGACTTGAAGGCAATGAGTATATGGCTTATATTATGGAAAATGGTTTGAAAACATGGTCTTCATCCGTTTCTGAAATTGATGAAGCAATGCAAAGAATCCAAGTAAAGCAAACGGAGCATTTTTCATTTTTAGCGCAATGTGAAGACAATAGTTATGATGTCGTTTACCTTGATCCGATGTTTGAAGAAACTGTCATAGAATCCGATGGAATTAAAGGATTAAAACACTTCGCTTTGTATCATGATATTACTGACGAAACAATTGCGGAGGCAAAACGAGTGGCGAGAAAACGTGTCGTTTTAAAAGATCATTTCCGTAGTTCTAGATTTGAAAAACACAATTTTTATGTATACAAAAGAAAAAGTGCTAAGTTTCACTTTGGTGTAATTGACCCTTGCTAATTGTTTGAAAAGATGTATAATAAGCAATAATTAATTAAATATACTGTCTGTGATGAAGAGAGTAGTCTTTTTTAGAAGGAAAGCGAGCTAGGGATGGTGTGAGCCTAGTACGGAAGAAAAAGATGAAGCGCACTTCGGAGATGCTTCTTGAACGAATAGTAGAGAAAGCCGAGGCCCCCTGTCCTCGTTATAAACGGGAAAGTGGTTCGTAACGAACAACAAGGGTGGTACCACGGGTTCAAACTCGTCTCTTTTTTAGAGACGAGTTTTTTGTGTTAAAAAAAATAAGGAGGTTGTATCATGGATTATAAAATGCAGTTTGCGGAAAGTTTATCTAATATTTTCACGAATGAATTAACGCAAAAACAAATTTTAGATTTAATCGAAACACCGAAACAAGATGAATTTGGAGATGCAGCGTTCCCATGTTTTTCATTAGCGAAGCAATATAAAAAAGCACCAGCTATTATCGCAAAGGAAGTGGCGGAGAAGTTAAATGATCCGTTCTTTACAAAAGTAGAAGCCGTTGGTCCTTATGTAAATGTATTTTATAATCGTGAAACTGTAAGTGATGAAGTATTAAAGAAAATTTTAGCTGAGAAAGAAGAGTACGGTCAAAATCACTTTGGATGTGAAAAAACAGTAGTTATCGATTATTCTTCTCCTAATATCGCGAAACCTTTTTCAATGGGGCATTTACGTTCTACAATGATTGGAAATTCATTGAAGCATATCGCAGAAAAATGTGGATATGAAGTTGTAGGAATCAATTATATTGGTGATTGGGGAACACAGTTTGGAAAGTTAATTACCGCATATAGAAAATGGGGAAATGAAGAAGTAGTGAAAGAGGATCCAATACGTGAGTTATTTAAGTTATATGTTCAGTTTCATGTAGAAGTAAAAGAGAATGAAGAATTAGAAGAAGAAGGACGTGCTTGGTTTAAAAAGCTAGAAGAAGGCGATGAAGAAGCTGTTGAACTTTGGAATTGGTTCCGTTACGAATCATTAAAAGAATTTTCTCGTATTTATGAACTTCTCGGTGTGGAATTTACTAATTTTCAAGGCGAAGCTTTCTATAATGATAAAATGGAAGACTTTATTGGGATTTTAGAAGAGCACGACTTACTGGAAGAATCAGAAGGCGCATTAGTCGTTAATTTAGAAGAAGAAGGTATGCCGCCATGTTTAATTAGAAAGTCAGATGGTGCGACGATTTATGCAACGCGTGACTTAACGGCTGCTTTATATCGTCAAAATACTTATGGGTTTGATAAAGCGCTATATGTTGTTGGTCCAGAACAAAGCTTACATTTCAATCAATTTTTCACTGTATTAAAAAAACTTGGCTACACTTGGGTTGATGGTATGGAACACGTACCGTTTGGCTTCATTTTAAAAGATGGTAAGAAAATGTCGACACGTAAAGGAAGAGTTATTTTACTTGAAGAAGTACTGGAAGAAGCAATCGAACTTGCAAAACAAAATATTGAAGAGAAAAATCCAAACTTAAAACAGAAAGAAGAAGTAGCAAAGCAAGTCGGTGTTGGTGCAGTCATCTTCCACGATTTAAAAAATGAGCGTATGCATAATATCGAATTCTCATTAGAAAATATGCTGAAATTTGAAGGAGAAACAGGACCTTACGTACAGTACACACATGCACGTGCTTGTTCTATTTTAAGAAAAGAAAGTGTAGAATTTGAAACATGTACATTTGCTTTAAAAGACGATCATAGCTGGAGTGTCGTAAAATTACTTAATAAATTCCCTCAAGTAATTGAAGCAGCTTTCAATAAAAATGAGCCATCGATTATTTCAAAATATGTATTAGATGTAGCACAATCGTTCAATAAATATTACGGTAATGTTCGTATATTAGAAGAGAGTGAAGAAAAAGACAGCAGACTCGCATTGGTTTATGCTGTGACGGTTGTATTAAAAGAAGGATTACGTTTACTTGGGGTGGAGGCTCCTGAGGAGATGTAGCATAGAAGGTGTATGTATCATTACAGATATGTATGCCTTTTTATTTGGTATAGGAGTCATGTAAGCAGTAATCTCACCTTATTAAAACCAATTTCTGGGGGGATTATTAAAAATGTAGGAATGTTTTTGTTAAATGGAGAATTGTAAGGGGTGTATATAAAAGGAGGCGTTAGAGGTTGGAAACATACGATTGGAACAGTAAACTAGCGTATTTAAAAAATACGAGAGATTTATATTACAATAGCGATTATGTAAGTTTTCTAGTGAATTCAGTTTGGAAGATTTCTGAGCCAGTCCATGTTGTTGATTATGGTTGTGGATATGGTTATTTAGGCTTATTATTAATGCCTTTACTTCCAGAAGGATCAAAGTATACAGGCATTGATAGTGGAGAAACATTATTAGCCGAAGCGAGAGAGTTGTTTCGTTTACTTCCGTACGAGTCAGAATTTCTGGAGGGAGATGCTATAGAAATTGAATTGAACGATACATATGATATAGCAATTTGTCATGCCTTCTTATTACATATGAGTTCACCAAAAACGATGCTACAAAAAATGATTCATTCAGTTAAAAGTGGCGGGAAAATAATCTGTGTTGAACCACATTGGATATCAAATATGTCTTCATACACTTTGGATGGAGAGAACCAATCGGAAATTATCCAGCTAGGCATTTTGCAGAATTTATTTGAAAATGATACGCAAAGAAATGGTAAAGATGGCAATATAGGCATGAAAATACCGATATATTTAAGTGAATTAGGTGTGAAAAATATTGAATGTAGAGTAAGCGATAAAGTGAACTTTTTAGATTCAAATATGCATCACAATGATAAAAACGATTTGTATCAATCATTAAAAGAAGAGGGGATTGCAGGTGATCCGGGTGATAAGCAACAATTTGTAGAACGTTTAATGGCTAAAGGATTAACATATGATGATGCGCTAGCTCAATATGAAGCTGAACTACGATTTTTTAAAATATTTCATGTGCATTCTTCTTTAGTATACGCTCCGAATATGAAAATTACATTTGGTGACATAGTATGTTAAAAGTCATGATATATAAGGATTGTCGTTTAATGTCGATATATTTGAATTATCGCTGATATAATTTTATGTACTGATTTCAGCTTCTACAAGATAAAAAACCGCATGTTACGTTATTCCATATAATCAAACAAAATACAGAGAAAAACAATCATTTTTACTATATTTTGTTATAAATTTGAATAATATTAATTAATACCATCCATTATAAGAGATTTTAGTTGAATACATACTATATGGTGTGTAAAATCTAAGCAAGTAGCAGTATAAATATAAATTCGAGGTGAATGCATGCTAGATTTTAAGCAGTTAGAAACTTGTTTAAAAGACAAGAGATTTGTAGATGGATTACAGGAAATAAATAATGAAATTGCATATATAAAAGAAACGAATACTTTATCCTATGTGAAGAATTGGCTTGCCAATATTACTTCGCATAAGGAGTTCGATATATTAATTCGCCTTACTGATGAAGGGCTTATGCACCAATACAGTTCATTCCTCATTCGTTACGCTTATAAAAAATTCCCAAATATGAGAACGCTCTCTTTATATTGTGATGAGTTAATTGATGAGCGGAAAATTCTTGAAGCAGAGCAGTTGTTAAAATCTTCTTTAGAAGAGTTAAGTAAAGAAGAAATAGATGCAGATTTTTTAGCGAAAACATATTTTACATTAGTACGATGTCTTTTAGAAATGAAAAGAAATGAAGAAGCGCTAATGTATATGCAAAAAGCAGAGGAGTACAGTACGCGCGTAGTGTTTGATAAATGGGGCTACGTTTATATGCATACAGGCGAATGGGAGAAAGCGGAAGAACAACTTATTGCTGGCATGCAGCATGAAGATTGTGAAGAGTTATCTACCTATTTATTATCACAATTGTATGCAAATAAAGGAGAACAAAAACGTGCGATACAGTTAATTAATGATGCGATTGTAAAGTTCCCACAAGTACCATATTTTCATTTTGAGAAGGTAAAGTATTTATTAGATTTAGAGCAATATGAAGAGATGTTAGCGGTAATAGATAACATAAATACTCAGCTGCCATATCATGCTTATAACACTTACTTTGTACATTTACGTGCAGAAGCGCTGTACAAAATGAATAAATTTGCAGATTTACAAAAGCTATTAAAAGAAGAAAAGAGTTTAAAAGAATCTTTATATCATAATTTAGAAAAAAATCCGGATGGAAAAAAGGTTCACTTGCCGATAGTTCCTATTGTACAAAAGGATAATTATTGTGTTCCGACAAGTTTAGAGATGATGTTGCGTATATGGGGAGAGACACGTACACAAGATGAAATAGCAGAGTTTATTTTTAATATGACAGGATCGAAGTTTTCAGATACTGTTTCTTATTTAGAAGAATTAGGTTATGAATATCGTTATTTTAAAGGGAATGAAGAGAATTATAAGAGACTAATTGATGAAGGAATTCCTGTTTTATTAAGTATAGATATTGAGCATGCTTCACACGTACAAGTTCTATTTGGATATGATGATACATTGCAAGCTTTCTATGTTCAAGATCCAAACTTTATAGAACCAGTTCTTGTAGAATATAGTAAATTACAAGAAAAATATCGTTATACAGGCTGTTTAGCAATCACGTTTGTTCCGAAAGAAAAGAAGGCGCAACTAGCGTTTCTAAGTGAGGAAGAAAATCGTTATTTTAAATCTATTTTTTCTCTTACGGATCATTTAGATGAACATGACAAAGAGGGAATTAGTAACTTAGTACAATTTTTAAAAGAAACGAGCGATAATCCAAATACGTGGCTATATACGATAAAGCACTTAGATGTTGAAGTAGATAAAGAATTTATTTTATATTGTATCGATAAGTTAATGGAAAAGTTTCCGAACTCGGACTTTGTTAAATTGCATGGTGCACAGTGTTTTATTCGTCTTCAGGAAGTAGAGAAAGCGGAGCAAATGCTGACAAGCGTTGAGAAGAAAAATAATCGTGCATTATATCATTTGATAAATGGAAGATATGCTTTTGAGCAGGAAAGTTATATAGAAGCGATTTCAAGCTTTCGTTCATCGTTACAATTAGACGCAGATCAGCCTATTGCTTGGAGTTTTCTCGCTTTATCCTATATGTATATTGATCAATCTGAAAAAGCATTGCAATACTCTCAAGTTGCGTTAGAGCGCAGTCCTGAAAGGTTCACTTTAACGAATCACGGTTTAATATTAATAGATTTAGAAAGATATGAAGAAGCATATGAAATCTTTAATGACTTGTTAAAAGAGTATAAATATGAAGCACATGTATGGTATGAACGAGCGAGATGTGCACATCAACTAGGAAAATTATATTTAGCAATAAAAGGGCTTAAAGTAGCGATTCTTTTGGATAGTAATGCACCTTACATTTATACGAAACTTTCGGAAATATACGAATCTGATTTGAAGGATGAGGAAAGTACGAAAGAAATTTTATTAAACGGTATTGAGAATTGTGATGATAAAGCACCTCTTTACGTAAAATTAGGTGACTATCATTTTCAAAATGATAGCTTGGAAGAAGCAGAAGTATTGTATAAGCGTGCTTTAGAAGAAAATGATGAGGATGTTTATTCTCACTTCGGACTTACACAAGTGTATATGGCAAGAGAACAATATAAGGAAGCAAAAGAATATATTCTTGGTCTTGAGAAGCAAATTGAAAAGAGCCAAGATTTCCTCATGAATGCAGGAATGGTTTTATGGGATGCTGAAATTGAACTTGGTGGAAATGAAGAAGGATTTAAAGTAGCGCTATCTAAGTTAGAAAATGGTATAAAGAAAAGTGATTATAATGTAGCAAGTGCGTTAGATGAATATGTGAATCGAATTAAAGGAACGGAATTTGTACAACGAGGTATAGCGTTTTTAAGAACGTTACACAAAGAAAGAAATGAAGTAAGTGAGTACGGTTGTTATGCAGGTATTTTATATGAATCTATTGGACAGTATGGCCAAGCGATGAAAAGATATAATAAGGCGATAGAACAAAAGGACACGGCATTACCGTATTACCGAATTGGTGAAACACTTATGGCATTAGGGCAATTGACGGAAGCAAAACAAGCGTATGAAACATGTTTAGAGCTTGATGGGAATTTCGTAGGTGTACATTTACAGCTTGCGGAAATATACGAAAAAGAAGAAAACCGTTCTAAAGAACAAAGTCATATGGTTCAGGCGATGAAGGAAGAGCCATTGCATATTAATATGGAATATTTGGCACAGCTTTCAGTAGATATGAATCTTCAGGAAGAATTGCTGACGGAACTAGAACAATTAGCGGACGAAGTACCTGAAATATGGCGTTTAGATGCGATTGCATATGTGTACGGAGCGATGAATGAAATAGATAAAGAACAAGAACAGATTGAATACGCGCTACAATTAGATGGTGAGCATATAGAAGTTCTATATCATTATGCAAAAGTATTAGTGAAAAAAAGAAATGTAAAAGCAATTGAAGTTGCAATGAAAGTAATACAAAAAGATTTTGATAATGAACGTATATTTGATGTTTATGTAAAAGCAGTAGAGCAACATAAAAAATTGTCTAACATACGAGATTTTCTTCATACGTTAAAGGTGAAAAAAGCAGAAAGAAGTACAGCATTCATGTATGCTGCAGCTGCGGTTACGGAAATATGGATTGAACGGCAGCTGCATGAACAGCCAAAACGATCTATCATTACGAGAGCTTTTTATCGTATGAAAAATCGTGCGAAAGAAATTTCAATGGTTACTATGATAATTGATTTATATGAAATCTCTTTAAAGTTAAATCCGAAAAATAGTATGGCAGCACAGCGATTTGCGCTATTTTATGAGAATGTAGAGATGAATAAAGAAGCAATAGAGATTCTTCACACGTCACTAGAAAATAGATGGGATTATGAAGTAGCGAAGCAACTTGTAAATCTTTTCATTGAGTGCGAGGAAGAAGATATGTTAAGAGATGCTTTGGAATTAACGAAGCAAATGGTTCGAGAACTACCAGATGATTATGATACTCTTCTTCTGCAAGCACAAGTATTCTTTAAAGAAGGGGAAGAAAGAAAAGCAGAAAAGATTACCTTACAATTAACGGAGCAAACACCATTCGTAAGTAGAGCATTTCTTGCTTTAGGAGAAATGTATCAAAGTCAAGAAAGGTTTGAAGAGGCAATTCATGTATTAGAAAATGCTTCTATAAATCATCCAAATGAAACAGCAATTCTCCTTTCTTTAGCGTCTTCATATCATGGTGCCGGCCAAACACTAAAGGCAGAAAAAATAGCAAATGAAGTATTAACAATGGATGCAAATGATTTGTTAGCAAGATATGATCGTGCTTGTTATTTAGCACAGTTAAATAGAAATGAAGAGGCGAAGGAAGAGCTTGAAATTGTCCTTCGTGAGGATGAATCGGGATTCTTTGCTGAACTTATTGAGGATGATGAAAATTTAGCAGCATTGCGAGAATTTGAAAAGTAATTGTATAAGAATAGGGGAAAAGATAAGGATATATTTTGAATTAGTTGACAATTAGTTATCAAATGGCATAAAATAACTTTTAACAAAGTATACAAATCTGAAGACGAGAAAGAGTAAAATAGTGAACTGTTCTCCAGAGAGCCGGTATATTGCTGAAAGCCGGTGGGCAGACGTTATTTGAAAATCATCTCCGAGGAGCCGAGGCTGAAAGTGAGTAAGCCCGGACGGATGTCTACCGTTACAAAGAACACGTATGATAGTACGTTGCTAAGCGCTATTAGTGAAAAAGCTAATAGAATTAGGGTGGTAACGCGGGTAAACCCGTCCCTACTTCATAGGGACGGGTTTTTTGTGTGCTTTTAAAACATTCAAAGGAGTGATTGTAGATGAAGAAAGTAGATGTAAAAGAGTCAGCTGTAGGGAGAGAAACACGTATTCGTAAGCAGTGGAACGAACAAAGCATTTTTGAACAATCAATTCAGAATCGAGAAGGCGCGCAATCGTTTGTGTTTTATGAAGGACCACCAACGGCGAACGGTTTACCACACGTCGGCCATGCACTTGGTCGGGCAATTAAAGATTTAGTAGCAAGATATAAAACGATGGCTGGTTATAAAGTAGTAAGAAAAGCAGGATGGGATACACATGGTTTACCTGTAGAACTAGGTGTTGAGAAGCAACTTGGTATTTCTGGTAAACATGAGATCGAAGAATATGGCATTGAACCATTTATTCAAAAGTGTAAAGAGAGTGTTTTCACATATGAAAAGCAGTGGCGTGAATTCACTGAAAGTATTGGTTATTGGGTAGATATGGATGATCCATATGTAACTTTAAAGAATCCATATATCGAAAGTGTATGGCATATTTTGGGGACAATCCATGAAAAAGGATTGTTATATAAAGGACATAGAGTTTCACCATACTGTCCAAGCTGCCAAACCTCATTGAGCTCACATGAGGTTGCACAAGGGTATAAAACAGTAAAAGATTTAAGTGCAACTGTGAAGTTTAAAGTGAAAGATAGTGAAAATGAGTATTTCTTAGGTTGGACAACAACGCCTTGGACACTTCCAGCAAACGTAGCGCTTGCTGTACATCCAAATATGGAATATGTTAAAGCAAAACAAGAAAGTCATGTATACATTGTTGCGAAAGAACGTGTACAAGAAGTATTAAAAGAAAACTATGAAGTATTATCTGTTCATAAAGGCGAAGAATTATTAAACACATCTTATACAGCGCCATTTCCGATGAAAGAAGTTACAAATGGTTATCGCGTTATCGCAGCAGATTTTGTAACGGCAGATAGTGGTACAGGACTTGTTCATATTGCTCCAGCATATGGAGAGGACGATTATAGAGTTGTTCAAAGTGAAGGATTGTCATTCTTGCACGTTGTAGATGAAAAAGGTGAGTATACAGAAGCGGTACCATTTTTGAAAGGTAAATTTGTAAAAGATTGTGACGTTGACATTGTTCGTTATTTAGCGAAAGAAGGTTTGCTATATCATAAAGAAAAATATGAACATAGCTACCCACATTGCTGGCGTTGTGATTCACCACTACTTTATTATGCAGGAGAAAGTTGGTTAATCCGAACAACTGCAATTAAAGATACATTTTTACAAAATAATGATTCAGTTACTTGGTATCCGGATCATATGAAACATGGACGATTTGGTAAGTTTTTAGAAAATATGGTGGACTGGAATATTAGCCGAAATAGATATTGGGGAACGCCATTAAACGTGTGGGAATGTGAAAGTTGTGATCATCAGTTTGCGCCGAAAAGCATTGCCGAATTAAGAAAGCATAGTACGAAAGAAACACCGGAAGATTTAGAATTGCATAAGCCTTATGTAGATGAAGTTCAAGTCCGCTGCGAAAAATGCGGAGGCACAATGAATCGTACACCAGAAGTGATTGATGTTTGGTTTGATAGTGGTTCTATGCCATTTGCACAATATCATTACCCATTTGAAAATAAAGAGTTATTTGAAGAGCAGTTTCCAGCGGATGTTATTGCAGAAGGAATTGATCAAACACGCGGCTGGTTTTATAGTTTATTAGCAGTATCAGCACTATATACAGGAAAAGTACCGTATAAACGAGTGTTATCACTAGGGCATGTTTTAGATGAAGAAGGGCAGAAAATGTCTAAAAGCAAAGGAAATGCACTAGATCCAGTTGATTTAGTAGATAAGTTTGGTGCAGATGCGCTAAGATGGGCTTTACTTGTTGATAGTGCCCCGTGGAATGCGAAGCGTTTTTCTGAAAGAACAGTACTGGAAGCGAAATCTAAATTTGTAGATACATTAGTCAATGTGTATAGCTTCTACGTTTTATATGCAAATTTAGATGAGTATAACCCGAAAGAAACGTATGATGTAAGGCGTACGAAATTAGACGAATGGGTATTATCAAGATTGCATAGTACAACGAAAAAAGTGAGAACAGCACTTGATGATTATCAATTTACGAATGCAGCTCGTGAAATTGCAGCACTTGTAGATGAAGTGAGTAACTGGTATGTAAGACGCTCACGTAATCGTTTCTGGGAATCTGGTATGAACGCTGAAAAAGCTGCTGCGTATGAGACACTTCATGAAGTACTTGTAACAATTAGTAAATTAATTGCACCATTCACACCGTTTGTCGCGGAAGACATTCATCTTAATTTAGAAGGAAGTAGCGTTCATTTAGCTGATTATCCAGTTGTAAATGAATCACTACTTCAGCCGAAATTAGAAGCGGAAATGGATGCTGTTTTACAAGTTGTTGAACTTGGAAGAAGTAACCGTAATCAGCATTCTTTAAAAGTAAAACAGCCGCTAGCAGAACTTGTATTACTTGAGCATAACGAGAATGATATGGATTGGGAATCTTATCGTGATATCGTTATGGATGAGTTAAATGTAAAAGCGTTCCATGTTGAACTCGATGAAACAAAATACACATCATATCAATTGAAGCTCAATTTTAAAACAGCGGGGCCGAAATTCGGTAAAAATGTGAATGCAGTGAATGGTTGGCTAAAACAATTATCACAAGAAGAAGTACAAAACTTTGTATCAACAGAAAGAGCAGTTTACGAAGCAACACCAGGAGAAGAAGTAGTTGTAACTGCTGAAGATGTGTTAGTTGAGAAAGTTGCAAAATCAGGATTCTCTAACACGACTAACGGACAATATACGGTTATGTTAGATACGAATGTAACAGAAGAATTGTTACAAGAAGGAGTAGCGCGTGAATTCATTCGTGCGGTTCAAGAATATCGTAAACAGTTGAATTTACCAGTTAATTTACGAGTCGATGTTATTCTCGATACAGAAGAAGAACTACAACGAACGTTAACGAACCATAAAGATTTATTGGAAGAAAACTTACTCGTTAAACAATTTACATTTGGTCACTTAACGAACGAAGACGATGAACTTTCTTTAGGTGAAACAAAATTTAGAATTAAATTAAGTGCAGCTAATTAAAGAAAAAAGGAAGTTGGAATGATTCCAACTTCCTTTTTCGTATGGAGGTAAATTAACTAGCTAATTTCCTCATAATCCATTCGATAGGTCCTCTAGAAAATTTCTTTCTCCATAATACGCTAAACAAAATACTGAAAATGAAAAATACAGTAGTAAATAATAAAACGAAAAGTAGTGTTTGATGTTCCATTCTATTGAATAGAATTAATGTCCCGATCCCGATAAATACATGACTTACATAATGAGTTAATGTTAATTGACCTGTTTGTATAATGGAAGTAACAAACCAATTATTTTCATATTTTTCAGTGATATAGAGGCAAAGTATCAATATAGCAATAGCAGATCCTGTTGCAGATAAAATGTACAATACATTTGGTAAAATGGGTCCTGTATTAAACAAAAATGTAGCAGCTGCTTTGCCAATGTGTGGAATGAAGTAGTACGTGAGCCCTTTTGATAAAAGTTCTATCAGTATGGTGAATGTAATACCGAGCAAGAGCAACCTATCTCTAATCTTTTTATTATGAAGATCTAATCTGCCAATTATCATACCGATTAAGAAGAATGAAAACCATGGGAAAAAAGGGTGATAACCATTAAAGAATAAATTGCGAAGAAAACCGTTAACTGTCCAGAAGTCTACATAGTTTATAAATGGAGTAGGGCCTCCCCAACCTTCGAAAGCATTGAAAGTAAGCTGAAGAGATTGTGCCAAGAGTAGGATAATAATAGATAAGAAGAGTAATGCTTTTTTTCGGACTGTAATGAGTAAGGCAGCAACGAAAAGGTAAACACCATAGTAGTGTAATATATCCCCAGTCCACTCCATTACGTATAAAAGTAATCCTAAAATAAATAAGAATAGTGCCCGTTTCCATATGATCTTTCGGCTATTAGAAATTTTTATTTTTTCATTTCTAGCAACAGAGGATCTAGTCATTAAAGATATTCCAATTCCAGCAAGTATAACAAACAAGGCAGAAGCTCTACCTTCAAAAAGTGACATGAAGGTTATTAAAAATGGGGGACCATTTCCTTCTGCACCTGTTATCACCATAAAATTAACAAGCAGCATACCAAACATCGCCAAGGCCCTAGCAAAGTCTAAGCCGATAATTCGTTTTTTAGTATTCAATTCAATCCCTTCTTTCAAAAATACTGTTTACAGCTTCCATCCATATTTGTCTATAATCTATATCCACATGTAACATCATAAAATTCCCGACATTATCAAGCACTAATGCTAACATATGAGCTTTTGAAACTAGATTTTTATTTTCAATTAATTGCAGCTCATTTGCTTTTGTAAGGAGTGATTCAAACCCTTGTAAATATTCTGTTTGCACAGTTAGTAATCGATCTTTGTACATATCATTTCTTGAAGATAGTAATACATATTCTTGCAACACACGATTAAAATAAGGATCGTTCTGCTGTTCATCAATTATTTTGAATCCAATTTCAATGCATTTCTCAATAAAATTTTCTTTCGTAAACTCTTCTGTATGGAAGAAGGAAGAAAACTGCATCGCAGCACATAATTCTGTGAAAATACATTCGATTAATGCATCTTTAGATTTAAAGTAATAATAAATGGACGGTTTAGCAATTCCGACTTCTTCAGCAATCATTGAATAAGTCGTTTTGGTAATACCATGTCCGGCAAACAGTCGATAGCTTGCTTCCATAATTGAAGAGAGTGTTTCTGCACTTTTGCTCATAATAAAGCCTCCTAAAAAAGGTTATATAAATCGTATCATTCATTAATATTTTTTTCAACCTACCGTTAGGTAAAAAAGTGGCCTGTTTTTTACAAAGTCATTTAAAAAGTTTAAGAGTTAAGGAATTGCTTTAGAAATATATTTCTAAAATATTGTGTTCACTTTACACATAAATATTGAGAAAATTTCACTTACCCTAAATGGAAAGGTAATAGAAGTGTCCATAGAGAATTACTCGTAGATTCAATTTTTATCCCCCCATTTTGTGGGGAATGATTGCCGAGTGGTAATGGGATAAGGTTGAGCTACTTTATTAGGGGGAGTGGTTCTATGTTTAATAAAAAAATGGTGGCAATGGCAATGACTGTACCGTTAGTAATGGGGACGATTTCTACGGTTTCGGCATTGGAAAAACAACAGCAAGTAAAGTTAGAAGCTTATTCGCCACAGAAAAAAGCAACTGAATATTTAAAAGAAAATGCTGCGCAGTATGGATTGAAAACAGACCTTTCAGACTTGCAATATATTTCTACAACAGAAACGTCAGTAGCTTCATATGTTAGGTTCCAACAAGTTGTTAATGGTGCACCTGTATTTTCAAAACAAATAACAGTTACGCTTAACGGAGAGGGAAAGGGAGTACTCGCTGTTTCTGATTATCAGCCTGTTACAGGTGTGAAGGAAGTAACGACAAAAATTAGTGAAAAAGATGCAATACAAAAATCAATGGCGTATGTTGGAGAAGCAAGTGAGCAAAATTTATGGGCTCCTACAGATAAAGAGTTCGGATATATTGTTGAAGAAGGAATTGCTCGTCCAGTATATAAAGTTGTAGTCCATTCTAATAGTCCATTTGGTGCATGGGAAACATTTATTGATGCAGAAAATGGAAAGTTAATTAAAAAGGTTGATATAAACCGAAAAGCTGAAGGATCAGGAAAAGTATTTTTACCTAACCCAGTCGTATCTAGCGGTAGTAAAGTAGGCTTAAAAGATAATAACGATGCAGATTCAACAGCTCTAACGAACCAACTGAAAACTGTTACGTTAAAAGGTTTAGATGGAACAGGATTTTTAATTGGAGAATATGTAACGATTTCTTCAAAAGCGAAAACAAAATCTATGAATTTACAATTTAACTATACACGCGCAAATGATAGCTTTGAAGATGTTATGTCGTACTATCATATCGACACATTGCAACGTTACATTCAAAGTCTAGGTTTTAAAAATATTAATAACCGTTCGATAAAAGTGAATGTTAATGGTACAACTGATGATAACTCATTCTATTCTCCATCAACAAAAGCTTTAACTTTCGGTACTGGCGGTGTTGATGATGCAGAAGATGCTGGTATTATCGCACATGAATATGGGCATTCGATTCAAGATAACCAAGTTCCTGGCTTTGGTAGTTCAGCAGAAGGTGGAGCGATGGGAGAAGGATTTGGCGACTTCTTAGGTGCTACATATGAAGATGCAGTATCGACTACTGGATATGGTAAAGCATGTGTTGGAGAATGGGATGCGACAGCTTATTCTAGTTCAGATCCAACATGCTTACGCCGATTAGATACGAATAAAGTATATCCGAAAGATATAACGAATGAAGTGCATGATGATGGTGAAATTTGGGCTCAAGGTCAATACGAAATGGCACAAGCTTTTGGCCGTGATGTAGCAACAAAAATCATTTTACAATCACACTGGTCATTAACACCAAACTCTAAATTCAGTGATGGAGCGAAAGCGATTAAGCAAGCAGATGCTCTTTTATATGGCGGACAACATGCTGCTGATATCGATCGCATTTGGGCAGCGAGAGGCATTAGTACGAATTAATATAAAAAGTCGTGGCATTTATAAGCCACGACTTTTTAATTTGCTTACGAACTGGTACTAGTAAATAAAGCTATATCAATGATAGTGTGAATATATCCGGATCCCATTTACTTTTTAGCTTCTTTAAAAACAAAATGCTCTTTAAATTTTCTAGATTCAACTTTTTGACCATTTCGCATCGATCGGAATGGGTGCTCTTGCCATGTAATAATAACATCAACTTCATCTGCTTTTGTAGCAACAGGTAAATTAGCGTGTTCAAATCCAGTTTTTCCACTTGCTAAACGACTTTCCTTTAGGGAAAAGAGTTCATATTTCGTTTTCTTATTTGGTTCGTTGCGGAATACTTCGACGTTTACGTTATATACCTCACTATTCCCAACATTCTTTACTGAAAAATGATATGTTTGAAATTCATCTTTTTTAGCTTGAAGCATATTCTTGTTTGTTTTTTTCGGTTTATCAATATTCACTTGCCATTGATCAGAGTTTTGAGAGATTGGTAAAGATTTTGGTGAATAGGCGTATGTTTCGTTTACTACAATTAGGCAAAACAATAGGAGAAAGAAACTAATTGCTTTTTGCATATACACACCTCGCTATAAAATTTTTTATTAATATGCGTAAATGAATTGGGTTTTATGTAAAAAATGGAAAAATGTTAGAGGTGTAATTTCGAATTTGATACATAAGAATATGTATTACAAAATTAACTTTTCACACTTTAGAAGAATTTAGGAGTTAGAAAATCAGAATGTTTCAAAAAAGGCTTGCATTTTATAAAGCAAGGAGTTAGAATACTCTGTAAATATAAAAAGTGATGATTAGGAAAAGTACATGGTGCAAAGGTCTACAGAGAGCAGCCGGTTGCTGGGAAGGTTGCGATACCGCATGATGGAAAGACACCTGTGAGTGTTGCTTTGAACGTGATTATTAGTAAAAGCAAACGGTACCTACCGTTATCAGGGCTAAGATGGTCAGTATGACAATTTGGGTGGTACCGCGGAAAAAAATCCGTCCCTATTTATAGGGGCGGATTTTTGTATTCTTTGAAAGGGGGTGAGTGACCGTGGATGATGACGATGACAACAATAACGTAAATAAATATAAAATTACTGGAGGGAAAAATAATGGATTCAATAATGAAGCGTTCACTCACAAAAGAATGTACAAAGCAAAGTGGAAAGGTTGTATTACTTCAAGGATGGGTAAAAAAAATTCGGCACCTTGGAAATGTTAGTTTTTTATTATTACGGGACAGAACAGGAGTAATTCAATGTGTATTAGAAAATGAATTGGCCGGATATAAAGTTGATGTAGAAAGTGTTGTTCATGTAATTGGTGAAATAGTCGAGACGTCGAAAACAGAATTGGGTGTTGAAGTACTTGCTCATGAAGTGAAAGTAATAAACGGTGCAGAACCACTTCCATTTGAAATAAATAAAAAGAAGTTACAAGTTGGCTTAGATCAACTACTTAATGAGCGGGTACTCTCATTAAGACATGAGCGAACCGCAGCGATTTTTAAAGTGAAATCTACACTCGTTCAGAGCTTTAGTGAATTTCTTATAGAGAACGATTTCATACGTATATTTACTCCGAAAATTGTTTCGCAAGGGGCAGAAGGAGGAGCAAATGTTTTTAAGCTTCCATACTTCCAAAAAGAAGCTTATTTAGCACAATCACCACAGTTCTATAAGCAAATGATGGTGGCTGGGGGACTAGAACGTGTTTTTGAAATTGCACCTGTATATAGAGCGGAACATCATAATTCTTCCCGTCATTTGAATGAATATATATCGTTAGACGTAGAACTTGGTTTTATTCATGATTTTTATGAAGTGATGCAACTAGAAACGGATGTTTTACAATATATGTTTCAACAAGTAGCAAAAAAATGTGAACTAGAACTACAACTATTACAAATAGAAGTACCTGTTATTACTGAAATACCTAAAATTACATTGTTAGAAGCACAAGAAATTTTGAAAAGTAAGTATCGTAAAGAATCTCCTGTAGGGGATTTAGATACAGAAGGTGAAAAGTTACTAGGGAAATATGTAAAGGAAACATATAATAGTGAATTTGTTTTCATTACACATTATCCGAAAGAAGCGAGACCGATGTATACGATGCAAAATAAAGAGAATCCAGCTATTACTGATTCATTCGACTTATTATATAAAGGGTTAGAAATAACGTCAGGGGCACAGCGAATTCATAATTATGAAATGTTACTCGCTTCGTTTAAAGAAAAAGGATTACACCCAGAGAAATTTCAATCTTATTTAAATACATTCCGATACGGTTGTCCTCCGCATGGAGGTTTCGGAATTGGGTTAGAAAGGATTGTATATAAACTATTAGAATTAACAAATGTACGAGAGGCGAGTGCTTTTCCGAGAGATTGTACTCGTCTTATACCATAATATTAAAACCCTTCTATGAATATAGAAGGGTTTTGTATATTTAAACATAAGTTAAAGAGAAGAAAAATGTCATTTTGTGTGAAAATATGTAAATTATATCGAGAACATTTTATAATAAATTGAGAAAAAGAAAATTCATAAGTTATAATGAAATGTGAATATAAAAAAAGTTCATATAATAATGTATGGAAGGGTATGAAACATGTTATATCAAACTCAAGCAACACAACAAACACCAGCTTATATAATCTATCTTCTTGATGTAAGCGCATCAATGAATCAAATGATGGATGTAGAGGGAGAAGAAAAAAGGAGAATTGACATTGTAACGGATGCTCTTTCTTTAGCGATTCGCCAAATGGTATTTCGTTCGACAAAAGGTAGTCGATTGCTTCCAAGATATAAGTTATCTATTTTAGCTTATAGCGATCAAGTTTTTGATCTTTTGGGTGGGGTGAAAACAATAGATGAGGTAGCAAGACTACGTCCACTAGAAAAAATTCAAACGCATCGCTTAACTGATACAGCAAAGGCTTTCTCTGTAGTGGAGAAGTTATTGCAAAAGGAATTACCGAATTTACAAGACGGGCCAGCTCCTGTTGTTTGTCATATGACAGATGGTGCTTCAACTGGCGAAGATCCAGAATCAATTGTGCGAAGAATTATGAATATGTCTGTACCTGATGGAAATGTACTAATTGAAAATATCTTTATTTCGGATGAAATTATGCAAGAACAAATTACTAGTATAAAGAAGTGGGAAGGGATTATGCCACATACAGAAATTACGGATGAATATGGTGCAAAGTTGCAACGACTTTCCTCTCCTATCCCTCAAAGTTATCGTGAGATGATGACTGAGTATGGTTTTCATATTGGGGATGGTGCAGTGATGATGTTTCCAGGTACAAATGCAGATTTAGTATCACTTGGATTTCAAATGTCTGCTGCAACGCCGGTTCGATAGGAGGGAGAAAAATAGTGAAGTATATCCTGTCGCAAGAAAAAGAAACAGTATTACAAGAGAAGAAAGGTGAACATTTTACATATCGATATAGTTACGTAAGAGCTAAAGAAACGCAAGACTTAAATGAGAGTGGACAAGATTTTCTTATATTTCAAGATAATGGGACTAGTATTACCTTTGCATTATGTGATGGTGTAGGAATGTCTTTTCATGGTGAAATCGCTGCGAAATTTCTTGGTATGAAATTATTAAATTTATTTGAAACATTGAAGGAAAAGAATATTTCTATTCTATTAAATGAAGAGTTGGAAAAGTGGAAAGAAGAAGCAGCAGAGGAAGTGAGGGTATTTCAATTGCCAGAAGAAACACCATGGTTACTTCTCGATGTTTTGGAAGAAAAGAGGAGAAAAGGTAGTGAAGCTATGTTCATTGCTGGGAAAATAGAGCTCATTCCAAATCAAGACGAAGTAGATGTAACGATAGTTACACATGGCGATTCTTTTGTACAATTGTTCCAAAATCAGAAAAAGTGCTTAAATGAATTGAATTTTGAGAGAAGTGTAGGGAAAAGATGGTCTACACATCATGGTATTATTGGTGGTGAATTGGATGTTTTTTCAAAGAAGTTATCTAGAGAAGAAGTAAATAGAATTGTAATTCATTCAGATGGACTTATGTCGCTTATGCAGTATAACTTTGAGGAAGTCTTACAAAAAATCGAGAGGGCACAGTGCTCACCGACGAGCGATGATATTTCGTTTTTAGATATTTCTTGGTAAGAATACAACGGAAAGGTGAATATACGTGGAAGAGATTATTGTGACGTACATAAAACAATCAAATGAAGAAATAGATATTGCGATCCCAAATGATGTGAAAGTAATACAAATTATTGAAGCAATTTTACATCACGAAAAAATAGATGAAACATTAAGTGAAATTTACGAAATTAGAGTGACAAAGGATAAAGAAGAGTGGCATTCTATTCGAAATGACGAGACTTTGAGAGATAATGATGTTTGGGATGGACAATATGTAATGCTAAATAAAAAAGGGGCGATTATCCCTTCTTTTGAAATGTTACCGGCAGAAGAAGTTAATAATGAACCTGTTAAACAAGGTATATCTTCTAGTGAAGAAGATTATGTATGGGAAATCATTGAGTAATAGTTTTGAATGGGGAAGGAGAAATGCTTTGTGCAAAAATCACCATATTTTCAGCGCTCTCCGCGTGTGAAAGTAGATATACCAACAGGGGATGTTATTATTCATGATCCGCCAAATATACCAGAAGAACCTAAATTTTCTATTGAAACAATGTTATTACCAGCGATGATGACAATTTTAACATTGATATTGTATTTTGTGATGATGAAATTTATGAAGATGAATGCAAGTTATATGCCACTTATGATGGTTTCGAGTATTCCAATGTTAGGATCGTATGCAATTACAACGATGGGGCATTTCCGTAAAAAGAAAGAACATAGGCAAATGGTGGAGCAGTTACAACAAAGATATTTGGAGCAAATTCAAAAGCATCGAGTGGAGTTAGATACGTTAAAGGTTGAACAAGCGAAATATTTAATAACACAAAATCCAAGTCCACTAAAGAGTGTACAAAGAATTGAAAATCGAGAAAGTAATTTATGGGAGCGAACACCTGAAAGCCCAGACTTTTTAGATATCCGTATTGGAACAGGTGAGAGACCATTTTATGTTGAATTGAAAGTGCCTGAACAGCAAGGTTATGAGGAAAATCCATTAATCACAGAAGCACAAAATGTGAAAAGAGATTTTAATACAATCCCTAATGGGCATATTTCAATATCATTGAAAAAAAATGATGTAATTGGTGTGGTTGGCAATAAAGAAGATCGATTGAACTTCACTCGAATTGTAACGACGCAAATTATGACACATCACGCTCCAAATGAAGTGAAAATAGCAGCCTTCTATCATGAGAAGGAGAAGAAAGAATGGGATTGGATGAGGTGGATTCCTCATGTGTGGGATGAGCAGAGAAGCATGCGTTTTTTATCTGAGAATCAACAAGAAGCGCAGAAATTAGCTGAAGCGTTGTTCACACCACTTAATATGCGTAGAATTTATAATTCCTCTGCACAGGTAGATGCGAAAATACCTTTAATCCCAATGTATGTTTTTTTCTTATCCGCGAGAGAATTTTTAGAAGATGATCCTATACTTCCAATGTTACTTAGAGAAGGGGAAAGTGTCGGAGCATCTACATTTATATTTGCAGAACAGAGAGAACGATTGCCGATGGAATGTGATCTTGTTATTAGCTTAAACGGAGAAAATGGTGAGTTAGTAGAAACATTTTCAAGCTCAGCTGAAAATAGCGGGACAACGCGTGCTAGTTTTAAAGTAGATCGACTTTCATTTGAACGATGCGAATCAGGTGCGCGAAGTATTGCTCCTATTCGAATGAAAAGTTCTACAGCGGCTAACATACCGAAAGTATTAACTTTTTTAGATTTGTTCCAAGTGAAAAAAATGGAAGAGTTACAGGTGCTAGAGAGATGGAATAAAAATCGATATCCGACTTCATTGCCGGTTCCAATAGGTGTAAGAGAAGGAAGTAAACCTGTGTTTCTAAATATTCACGATAAAATTGAGAAGAAAGGACATGGTCCGCATGGTTTAATGGCTGGTACAACAGGTTCAGGGAAAAGTGAAGTGATCCAGTCTATTATAGCAGCGTTAGCGGCTACCTATCATCCTCATGAGATGGCATTTATGCTTATCGATTATAAGGGTGGCGGAATGTCAAACACGTTTGCAGGATTACCACATATTATCGCATCTATTACAAACTTAGAAGATCCGAACTTAATCGAGCGTGCAAGAATATCATTAAAGGCGGAATTAGAGAGAAGACAAAAATTGTTTATTCAGGCTGGAAATGTTCAACATTTAGATGAATATTATGAAACAAGCTGGCGTGAAAAAGAACCTTTGCCACATTTATTTATTGTCATTGATGAGTTTGCTCAAATGAAAAAGGAACAACCAGAATTTATGGACGAACTAATTAGTGTTGCTGCAATAGGAAGGACATTAGGAGTTCACTTATTATTAGCTACACAAAAACCTTCAGGGGTTGTAAATGATAAGATTTGGAGTAACTCACGTTTTCGAATTTGTTTACGTGTACAAGATGACGCCGATAGTCGTGAAATGTTAAAAATTCCAGATGCCTCTAAAATTAATGTACCGGGAAGAGGTTATTTACAGGTTGGAAGTAATGAAATATTGGAATTGTTCCAATCTGCATGGAGTGGAGCACCTTATAATCCAGATGAAGAGAAAGTTCTTGCTGTTGTTGATTTTACAGAAGTTAAGCTTTCGGGTGAAAGAATAAAAGTGAAAAAGCGCCCAAAACCAATGACAAATAGTCCAAAGCAATTACAAGCGTTTATTCACTATATACAGAACGTATCGGAGAAAGAAAATATTAAAGCATTGCCAGGGCCGTGGTTGGCACCTTTACCAGAAAAATTATTATTAAAAGAGTTTTATGAAATGGAAAATTGGACTGCTGATGTATGGAATAAGGAGAAAGAAAATTTACAAATTACGGTTGGATTAATTGATGATGTCGGAAATCAAGCGCAGTATCCTTTAAAGCTCGATTTACAAGAAGGCCATTTAAATATATATGGTATGCCAGGAACAGGAAAAACAACGATGTTACAAACGATCATTATGTCCCTAGCAGTATCTCATACACCAGCTGAAGTGAATTTTTATATTATTGATTTTGGACGTATGTTTTTAGATTTTAGAGATTTACCTCATGTAGGCGGGATTGTACAAGAGGACGAATATGAAAAAATGAAACGTTTATTTGGTTTTTTGAAGAAAGAAATTACAGAAAGAAAAGAGAGTTTTTCTAACATCGGCGCAAAGTCATTTTCTATGTATAATCGAATGGTCGGAAAGAAAGTTCCTGCTATTGTTGTAATGGTAGATGGTTATATAAGATTTAAAAATGAATTCGAAAAAGAGAATGAAATATTGGAAATGTTATTACGAGAATCAAGCACATACGGCGTGTACTTTTATTTCTCGCTTAATCAAACAATTGATATGTTTGATCGTGTTCGTAATAATATACCGATGGCAATTACATTTGAATTGCAAGATAGAACTGAATATCATAGTTTAGTTGGTAGACCTAATTTCCCATTAATCGAAGTTCCTGCTGGTCGTGGGTTAATGAAAGGACAACCGCCTGAATTGTTCCAAGCAGCATTGCCGTTTATTGGTGAAAGTGAATTAGAATATTCACAGCAGTTAAAAACGATTATTCAAACAATGAGCAGTGAATGGAATGGTGAAAAAGCAAGAGAGATTCCAATGGTTCCTAAAGAAATATTTGTAGAAGATTTAGTTGAGCGATTAAAACCAGCTCAAATTTCTGCAGGAGTTGAAACAGACGATATTCGTTTACAAAGTTTTTCATTGGACGAAATGAATCATATATTTATCGGTGGAAGAATAGAAGGTGGGAAAACATCATTATTACAAACACTTCTGTTCTCTACTGCTTATCAATATTCTCCGGATGAAGTCGAATTATACTTAGTAGATTTTGGTGAAAGACCTACAGGTATTTTAGCTCTTGGAGATTTGCCTCATGTAGAGAAGAGGTTTACAGATGGTATACAATTAAAAGAAATGTTAGATGATTTGCTAGAAGTAATAAATAATAGAAAAGTAGTTATGCCATCTTTAGATTCAAAAGAAGAAGTGGAAATGCCATATAAGAAAATAATTATTGCAATTGATGATATTGATCAAATGTTAGCGATATTATCTAACGACTTTGATTCGAAAAATAAAATGGAACAAATAGTTCAAAATTGTAAAAATAAAGGGATTCATTTTGTTGTGGCCGCTACAACGTCTAGTGTAAATAGCTATTCTCATGAAAAATGGTTTACAGAAATTAGAAAGAGAAGTTTTGGTTATTTATTAGGTACGACTCAAAATAGTGATGTCTATTTCTTTAATATAAAGCTTCCACATACTGAGATGGATCGAGAATTATCTAGTGGGGATGGATATTGTATACGTAGAAAGCCAATGAAAATAAAATGTGCATATACACCACCACATTTACTTTACAAAATGACAAATAAAATTATTGTGAAATGGTCAGAATTAAAGGTTAAATAATATTAAAAAAGGGTTAAATTACAAGAAAATAGAATTTTTTTGTAATTTACCCCTTTTAAAATTGTTCGAATATAGTTTATAATCTAATTGTTGTATCATTTAAGAATTGAAAGGGGAAATATATACAATGGCAGAAATTAAAATTACACCAGAAGAACTTGAGCGAATTGCTAGTAACTTTACAAACGCAGCTGGGGAAGCTCAAAACCAAATTAATAGACTTGAAGGCGACATTAATAGTTTAGAAGGACAATGGGCTGGGGCAACACAAGCGAAGTTCCGAGGCGAATTTGCTCAATCTAAACAAGCGATGCAACAATACATTCCAATTTTAGAAGGTATTTCATCAGAATTAAAACGTATTTCTGATAAATTCCGTAACACAGATAACGCATATTAATAATAGAACAATTGCAAAAGACCAGGAGCTGTTGTTCCTGGTCTTTTCTTTAAAAATTGTCATATGAGAGTAAGGGGATAAAATGGGATTCCGACCAGAAGTAGGAGAAAAAATTATTTTTAATAAAGATGTTTATCGTTTTGAGAAACATCCAGCAGTTATTGGGATTGAAATGCCATATGGGCAAGAGGGAAGACAAGGAACAGTTTATCAATTACAACATGAAAATGGTGTGGAACGAATTGCGTTAAAAGTTTTTAAAGAGCGCTATCGTGATGAAAAACATCAACTAGCATTTTTAAAGCCACTTTCATCCTTAGCTGGTCTTAAAGTATGCTCACGCTATATCGTTACTACAGAAGAACATACATCTGCTATCGAAAAATCAGAAGATCTTGCTAATAGTATTGTAATGCCTTGGATTGAAGGGCCAACTTGGGCTGATATTTTACAAGAACAACGAGTGTTATCAAAAGAACAATGTTTCTTTATTGCAGAAGCATTTCTTACAACACTTAAAATGATGGAGGAAAATGAGGTTGCTCATAATGATCTATCATCCAGTAATGTACTCATACCTTTTTTAAGTGAAAATCCAATTGAAGGCCAACATTATATTGAACTTGTTGATGTTGAGCAAATGTATGGACCAAAAAGTAAAAGACCTTCATTATTGCCAGCAGGTTCAGCGGGTTATGCACCAGTGTATTTGGAAAATGGGATATGGCAAAAAGAAGCCGACCGTTTTGCTGGCGCCATTTTATTAGGTGAAGTATTAAGTTGGTGTAGTGAGGAAATTCGAAATAACAAATGGACGGATGCCAGTTACTTTAAAACGGAAGAAATGCAGACGGAATGTGAAAGATATACGTTACTTCAGCAAGAATTGCATAATCAATGGAATGGGGAAATCGCACAGTTATTTAATCAAGCATGGAATAGTAACACTTTCGCAGAATGTCCAAGCTTTGCACAATGGTACGATGTATTTCATAGTGCAAGAGAAATAGTAAAAATTGATGCAAAAAGGCAGTCAGAAGAAGAACACTCTCTTTTTGTATCGAAATGTTTGGAAATTGCAAGATTATTAGAAGAGAGAGGATTTAAACAAGCGGCATTATATGAATATAAAACAATTTTTAATTCACTCAATCCATCAACAGCTCTAAAACAAGAACTCGCATATATTATTCAACTACTAGATAATCAAGAATCTGAAATAAATCAAAAAAAAGTGCTGCAAAGTTATGTGGAACTAGCTACTGAATTGGAGCGAGAAAATAATAAAGAATATGCTTGTTTCGTCTATTCACGAATCGTACAATTTCCAAACATTGATCATGCGTTAAAAAAGGAAATTGAAAGCATTATTAAAGAGATAAAAGAAGAAAAAGAGCCACCAATGCCAGAAATAGCAGCTACAATCACAGTTCCAAATAGCATTTTACAGAGCCGTAAACAAACAAAAAAACAAGTTGAATATGATATAGATGATGAAATTTTAAATGCAAAAGCATCGAATCAACCTCTTACATTAACGCATGAACAAAAAGAACCGTCCGCCTTCTCAATATGGTGGAACAAGAATAAAAAACGGGTTTTGATTATTGGCTCAATTGTAGTAGTTGTTATAGGTGGTTCAACACTATTTTACTTTTATACAACAAATGCTAAATACCAAAAATTTATGGGACAAGCACGCCAAGCCTATCATGATAAAAAATATATAAAAGCAGAAGAAGCTGTTGGTCATGCGATCGCAGTGAAAGGAAAAGATGAAGCTCATCTTCAGCTAGCAACGATTTACATTGCTGAAGGGAAAAATAAAATTGCAATCGACTACCTTACAAAATTAATAAAAGATAGAGAAATAGATAAAGAAAATAATGAAGCAGCATATCTATTAGCTTCAGCGAATTTCCGTATAGGAAAATATCAAGAAGCAGTTCCGAATTTCGAACAAGCATTAGCGAATAATGCAAAAGGAATTGAACCATATAAAAAAGATGCGATGCGAGATTTAGCTGTAAGTCATATGAAAATGAAAGAATTTGAAAAAGCAGAAGATGTTATTGTCAAAATGAGTACGAAAACAAATGAAGATAAGGCAATTGTTTCATATTTAAAAGGACAACTAGCAACTGCAATTGTGCAATTAGATAAAGCAGAATCTTTCTTTAAGGAAGCCATTATGGAAGATTCAAAGAATGCTATATATGCAATTGAACTTTCGAATTTATATGTACTTTGGAATAAAACAAATTTAATTGATAGTGCAAAAAAAGAAGTGAATTATCAACAAGCATCGCAAGTATTACAAGCTGCAATTCAAAAAGATACGAAAAATATAGAGTTACTAAATCAATTAGGAATTGTATATTATGAAGCTGGTCAATTTTATGAAACACGAGATGGCGGAAAAAGTAATGCGGCGTATCAACAAGCGTTAGAGGCTTACAATAGAGTTGTTAACAACGGGACTCGTGACACAAATACGCTTGTGAATATAGGGATTTTATACGACAAAGTGGGACAAGGAAATGAAGCAGAGAAATTTTTCACGGAAGCATATTCACAAAATGATGAAGATCCGCATGTGAATTTTGCATTCGGGATGTTTAAAATTAAACAAAAAAAATATGAAGAAGCGAGTCGTTTCTTAAGAAAAACGGTACAAGCAAATGAAAATGAAACTGAAGTAAGAGCAGCACAAGAAAAACTAACAGAGATGAAAACAAACGGCTGGATTCAATAAAGATGTGAAAAGGGGAAGAAACATGGAAGAAAACAACAACAATCTAGGAAAAAAAGTTGCTATATCAGTAATGTCGGTGGCTTTATTTGGAACGTCAGGATATCTTGTTTATGACAAAGGCTTTAGTACAGCAGGAAGAGAAACGGTAAAACTAGCAAGTAATACAGAAGAGAAAAAAGATGACCGTATTACAGGAGGTAATTTACAGTCTATGTTCCCAAATTTAGTTGCTGATCCTGCAAAAAAAGATGACAAACCTGGAGAAAAACCAAACATTAATTTAGCAGACTTAATCGGAAATAATAAATCACCGATTACACCAGTGACGTATAAGCCAGATGATGTGTCGGTGGAAAAGAAAGATCCACAGATTAAATTGTCAGACGCACCAATGCCACAAAAGCCGGAACTGCCAACTAATATGGGTGGTCCTGTGGTGGAGCCGAGTAAAAATTTGCCGGATAGTTTGGTGGATACGGGGAAAACACCGGGCGATGGAAAGACGCCAGGTGGCGATAAAGAACCAGAGAAACCAAAACCGGGTGATGATAAAGAACCAGAGAAGCCAAAACCAGGTGATGATAAAGAACCAGAGAAACCAAAACCGGGTGATGATAAAGAACCAGAGAAACCAAAACCGGGTGATGATAAAGAACCAGAGAAACCAAAACCAGGTGATGATAAAGAACCAGAGAAACCAAAACCAGGTGATGATAAAGAACCAGAGAAGCCAAAACCAGGTGATGATAAAGAACCAGAGAAGCCAAAACCAGGTGATGACAAAGAACCAGAAAAACCAAAACCGCCAGTTCCACACGATCAAATTACTGTATCCCCAATAACTGGAGATATTTTGGTGGAGTGGTATGCTGGGAATGGAGAAAGGTACTCGTCGGTATTTTTCAATGATTATTATGATAAAGGACAAAGTTCTGATACATTGAATAATAGGGCTGAATATTCCAAGGAAAATAAAGAGTTAACACTTATATCTCAATTGAATACATCTTCAAATGCAAAGACAATTGCTGATCATAGATTAACATTGGACAATTTGGGAGAAATTTTAGCTAATAAGGAGAATTATTCGAATCAAAGTGAATTATTTTATTTACGTAACCAAATGAATACACTTAAGAAAAAGGATAAAACACAACAAGAGTTACAAGCATATTTAAATGAAAATAAGAAAGAGTATATTCAATCTGTTGCAAAGTTAGTATACGATAAGGCTGTACAAGAGGAGAATATTTGGTTAAATAACCCAAATGATATAGTTTCTTTAGAACAATCTTTAAGTAAATATTACTTAGTTACTTCGGTGCTTGAAAGTGTGGATCCTAAATTAGTAGAGGCTGCAAATCAACGTGTAGAAAAGATTTTCTACAAACTATTACAAGAAGAATTAAAAAATATTAACATTGAAACACCAGTAGTGACATCTAAAAATGATGCAAAAGAAAACGTAAGTCCAGAAAAAGAAACTGTAACTAGCAGTAATGGAGGACAAGTGGTTGTTAAAGAAGATAATACGAATAAAACTGGGGTGTCAGAAATAGCTAGTGAGAAAGAGCAAAAAGATCAATTAATTGAAGCTAATAAAAACAACAAAGAAAATACGAAAGAAGTAAATCATAAAGAAACAAATAGCAATGATGCAGATGGTCAAATGAAACCAGAAAAACCAGAAAAACCAAATCCGATCAATCAAGCGATTGAGAAAATTGAAACATATTTAACCCCTGAAAGTCTAAACTATGAAAATGCTTTACTATTAGCAAATCAATGGATTGATGTCGCAAAAGACCAGCAAAAAGAAAAATTAAATCAGCAATTTAGTATAGCGGTAGATGGGCTTAGGGGACAGATGAAAGACCCTGAACTTTCAGTGGAAGATGCCTTAAAGAAAGCAAACCTATTAGCAAGTACGGCAAGGGTAGAACAATCTGTTCGAGATGAAGCAAATAAAATGTTAATGCCACTTATGTTTGAAAGAAAAGCAAATGAGGCTGCAAATAAAGGAGAATATTATACAGCTGTATTGAATATTGCCAATGCAATTCGCACAAACCATCCATTGGAGCGCTCCAGAGAAGAAATGGTGAATTATGCAAATAAACTATGGGAAAAAACAGAAGTCGAATGGGAGCAAATCAATGGAACACCAGATTGGCAAGAAAAGGCTGAGAAAACTGTACTTCCATCGTATACATTATTGGCACAGTTGAAAGATATCGATAAAACAATTGAAAAAATCGTTGGTATGAGTGTTATTGACAATGCGTCGAAAAAGATGGAGGGAATCCAACTAATAGAAGTAGCAAATACAAAAGCGAATCAGAACGGAAAGCTTTACGAAGCTTTACACTATTATGGACAAGCTTCCTATCGTGGGGTTAATGATAAAAAAGGATTTTCGGATGTCGCAAATCGCGTATTAAAAGAAGGGGAAAAAATTGAAAAGAGTAATTACCTATCAGCTTTAGAAATCTATCAAATTCTTTATAAAACACCGGGGATTGAAATGACTGGAGTGAAAGATAAAGCAAAAGTTGCCATTGAATATTTAAGTACATTTGATGCTGCTAATAAAAAGGCTACTCGTATAAACACTATTGAAGATTTAGCATCAGTAGTTGAGCTAACTCATCAAGCGATGAACTTAGGATATCAGCAGGCACCTGCAAAAGAATTTATGAAAGTTGTCTCTGAAAAAATGTTACAAACAGGTAAAGGGTATTTAGACAAAAATGACAACAATAATGCATATAAATGTTTTGAGTTTTTAACTCGACCACAATATGCAACAACGATTGATGGAGAATTGCGCCAAAAAGCAATGGAGAATTTAGAAAAAGTAAAAGCTATGGATGCTCAAAAATAAGTAGATAATAAGTTCGCCATCTTATCTCAAGTAAGATGGCGAACTTTATTCCAAATAAGGAGTGAAAGTTAATGAGTTTACTAGAAATTAGTCCATTAGATGAGGCATTAGTGGAAGCGTTGCAAAATGAAGAAAAAAGAGGCTATTTTTATGAAATATTACAGAAATCAAATTTATTCGTTGTTGCTTCTGTCGAAGGGAATACAAGTGTAGATGAAGAAGGAAATTTGATTTCTACTAATAATACACAATTACAAATTCATTATTTTGAAATAGAAGAAGGATTAATGTTACCACTGTATTCGGATTTAAAGCATCTAGAAATGGTTATTCCAGAAGAATGTCCGTATGTCTCTATGAATGCAGTTGAATTATTAAAAACAATAGATTTAGAGGCAAATGTCATATTGAACCCAGGAACAAAATTTCAAAAATTATTTGTAAAGGAAGAAATTGAAGCGATTTGTGATAACAGTATTTTTGATGTTTTCTCTAAAGAGAATAAGTAAAAATTAATGCAGTTCTATTTCTTTTTGGTATAAAATAGAGGAAGGTGGGAGAAGGTTTGGAGATTAAAGTCAAACCTGAACAACTCGAACAAATTGCCAAAAACATATCAGAGATGCAAACACACAGCCAGAATATACAACAAAATCTCAATCAATCCATGTTTAGTATTCAAATGCAATGGCAAGGGTCGACAAGTCAGCGTTTTTACGGGGAATTTATGAGATCGACGAAACTTATGGAAGCATACATACGTAATTTACAAGTTACAGAAAAAGAATTACGGCGCATTGCTCAAAAGTTTCGTCAAGCAGATGAGGAATATCAAAAGAAACAAACCGGAAAATTGAAAGAAACTCCTAAAAAAGAGGAGAAACATGAAAAATCATGGTGGCAAAAGGGATTAGAAGGAGCAGCTGAATTCATAGGAATTAATGATGCAATTCGAGCGGTTACTGGTAAAGACCCTATCACAGGCGAAGAATTATCAACAAAAGAAAGACTCATCGCCGCAGGGTGGACCCTTTTAAACTTTATTCCCGTCGGGAAAGTTGCGAGCCTTGCTGGAAAAGGAATAAAGTATGTCGCTTCTAGCTTCGGGAAGACAATTGTAAAAGCAGGAAAAGGGCTAGGCGAAGGCGTAACAATGGTAGCCGGAAAAGCTGGAAAAGCAGCTGTCGATGGCATAAAAACAGCCAGCCACAAAGTAAAAGAGGGTGTAAACTTTGTAGCCTCCACAGCCAAAGGCTTTGCCGACAAAATCGGAAGCTTATGGAACAAAGGCGCCACAACCGTAAAAACAACCTTCTTGCAGGGGAATGAAAAGATCCAGCACGCAGTAAAAACATTACTGGAGTACAAATGGATCCCAGGTTTGGGAAAAGCCTATGTCATGCCTGGAGTAGGAATGGTCCGAGAGATGGGACAGCATTCTCTGAAAGATGCTTATCAGTATATGGAGAGTAAGGTTGTTAAGGGTACGGGTGAAGGTAGTAAGAAAATCTCTGATGTTCCTCATGTAAAAGAAGCAAGAGATATTATAGCAGAGAGAACAAAAGGATTAGATTTAAATCAGCATCCAACTACGACAAAGCAAATGAGTTCTAAGAAAATGAAAGCATTAAGAGATAAGATTGATAATAGAACTATTACAAAACAAGAGTATGCAGACTACATCTGGAATAAGAAATTTGCTAAAAGACGGGATAAAGGAGTTAAAGAATTTTGGTACCAAGAACAACAAAGAATATTAAATAATGAACCGCTTACTCGAGAGTGGTCTCAAGAACAGTTAAAAGATATTCTTGCTGGTAAAACTCCTAAATTTGATGGTAAACCAATTGTAGGGCATCATAGTTATAGTGCTGCAAAATATCCGCATCTCGCTGATAAGGGAGAAATAATCTATCCAGCAACTTTTCGTGAGCATTTTTACGGATGGCATGGAAGAAAGTGGAGGAATAGTATTCCAGGTGAGCCTATAATACCAATTAAAGACTTTTAAGGAGGTAAGAATTTATGGTGAAGATGAGACTCAAAATTGATGATGATTCAAATAAATTAAAGTATGTATCGATTATCAGACAGAATAATGGAGCAAGTATTCAAGATATTAAAAGAAATATAGAAGATAATAATGTGGTACTAGAATGTGATTATTTTGATACAGATGAATTAAAAGACTTCAAAAAAACAATGGAGGCTTTAATAAGTAAGGGGGCTACTGTACATTTGTTTCAAGATAATCGAGAGGTTCAAATTGATTATATAAGTAACCTTATTAGTTCATATGAACAAATTGCTGAAGACAGAGAAAAGCTAGATGATAGAATTTTAGGTGATGATTAAGATAGATTAGGGTATTGAAATATACATTATCAACTTTATGTATTGAATAGTGAAGAAAATAATAGCAATTATGGTGTTGAAGATAAACATGCATAAACGTATATGTAGATGAATAAAGATAAAGTATATTTGTAGTGGAAAGAAAAAGAATAAGTGGTTTAAAAGTGCATACTCCATGATGGTTGTACCATCATGGAGTACTATGTGCAATTCTAGAATAGAAAGCAAAGTACGAGCTTAGGCGAGATGACATTTTACATGGCTATGAATATAAACACATGGAATGTATATTAAACTAACGAGTTCGTACAAACTCGTTAGTTTTAACGTAGTAGTTGTCATGACATATAAAAAGTGTCATACTGTTACTATAAAACTTACAAATTTATGCTACTTAAAAACATATGAACTTAAAGCACTTGATTGTCAATTAAAGGCAACAAGTGCTTTTTTCGTCTCAGTATAAAAATGATAAATAATAAAGAGAAAGTTCATATTATATTAGATTAAAATTATAAAAACTGAAAAATAGGCACTAAAAAGTATCCGTCGATGGTATAAAAACAGCCAGCCACAAAGTAAAAAAGGTTGTAAACTTTGTAGCCTCGACAGCAAAAGGCTTTGCCGATAAAATCGGAAGTTTATGGAACAAAGGTACCACAACCGTAAAAACAACCTTCTTGCAGGGGAATGAAAAAATCCAGCACGCAGTAAAAACATTACTGGAGTACAAATGGATCCCAGGCGAGGGAAAAGGCTTCGCCATAGCTGGAGTAGGAAAGGTCTCAGGAGGACAGTATTCTCTGAAAGAGGCTTATCAGTATATGGAGAGTAAGGTTGTTAAGGGGAAAGTTGGAAAAGGGAATTCTGATTTACTTGATAATATCGGTAGGTTTAAAGATGCTGAGTTGCAAACGAAGTATGATGTATATTGTGAAAGGAAATATAAGAATGGTGAATCGCCTAAAGAGCCACTGGAGTGGAAAGAAGCAAGTGAAAAATGGGCATCACTTAAAGAGCAGGGGCAAGAATTTTCTGATGAAAGTTTTAATCTATTTTCACAGCAGTATGAAAATGCTCAACGAGAAATAACCATTGTTACGCATGAAGGGACCAAGGTGAGAGTTGACGCAATTGCCTCTGATGAATATGGGAATGTTATTATACAAGAATATAAAAGTTCCGCTACTGCTCCATATACTACTAATCAAGAAAAGGGATTCCCTGAATTGAAGAATTCTGGTGGGGCAGTCGTAGGTGAAGGAAAGGGAGATTTTTCAGGGGGATACGAAGTGCCTAGTGGAACACGACCGCAAATTGTTCGTCCTGAGGGGACAACTTATTTTGATGAATAAATGAGGTGAGAGACAAGTGTCGATATTAGACAAAAATAAGATAGATGGAATTGGCAAGAGTATGGGTGAAAATAAGTTAGCATTAATGATTGCAGATCATTTAGACTGGGAAAATGAACTTCAGCACTTAGCATTGTTACAAGATAAAATTAATGCCTATGTATCTTTTATTGAAAGTGGGCAAATCTATAGTGTATATCCGGATGCTAAGTTAGTAGATGGCTTTATATTTGATTTAAGATTTAAATATAAACCGACTGAAAATTGTAATAAATTATTAGAGGTTTTTAGGAAGAATACTCAAGATTTGAGGATTGAGTTTAAAACATATGAATCTTAGGTAGTTTGAATTGGAGATGTAAAATGAAAGCGAATAAAGCATTTGAGCGCGTATGTAATCTAATATCTGAAAAGTATTTAGATAATGGTTGGAAATATTCTAAGTCGGGTCATTGGATGAGTAAAAAAGATAAAAATTTCATTTATAAGGTATTCTTTTATACAAGTTGGAATAATATATCTGATAAAAATGTAGTATTTTATGGTGAATGCGCAATTCTTCCTTTAAAATCTAAAGATAAAATATTTCATATTAATACACGTCAGTGCAATGTACCAAGCAATCAGTTATATTGGAACATAGCAAATGAGGAAGAGTGGGAGCGGACAGTTAACGAATTCACCAATTGGTTAAATAGTGTATTTATGCCAATTGTAGAAAGGTGCACGAATGATTTGAACAACTTTGTAAAAGAGGTTGTTGAAAGGGGTTTTTATCCTCAAAAGGGTTATATGGTAGATATTAATTTTATATTAAAGCACGGGTCACGTGAATTGGCAGAGGAAGCTATCGAAAGATACTATGACAGTTTGGAAGAGTCAATAAAAAAAGAATTTAAAGATAACTATGAAAGTATGGTGTATGGTAATGAAGCAGTTAGTGCATATGGTAATAACATGATGAGAAATTACACCAATTTTAGAACTATCATAGATAATAAAATACGTGTTACTTTATAGTACATCAAATGGTTTGACTTAGTAAGCGATAATTGGTAATCCAATTATCGCTTTTGGTTTTAAATAAGGGTACGGGAAAAGTGTATCCAACGAGACAAATAGATTCAGTAACAGAAGCGCATATAATTGATAGAGTGAAAGAACTAAGAGGGAATTTAACAAGTAGGTATAAGAAATCTGGTAATTTTGCTGTTGCAGAAGTGGATGTCAGTGGGATAAGTAAATCTGAATTTTATGCTCAAAGTAGCATAAATGAACTCAAAGGAAATCTTGAGCATAAGGTGCCTGATATTTCTTTACAACCTGAAAATCCAATGTTTAAAGCTACAGAAGCAGTTGGTAAAGAGGGAGAGAGTTATTTAAGGAATACAGATACGGAGTATAAAATACTAAATGATATTGCTTCTAGGCTTGGAGAGAATACACAAGCTACTGGGAAAATTAAGTTATTTACAGAATTGGATACTTGCGACAATTGCAGTAAAGTCATAGCAGAGTTTGCTGCTAAATATAAAAATATTGAATTAGAAGTCATACACAACAATGGTAATAGAATTATTCCTTAAACTTAATTTTTTTGGAGGGGAAGACTAATGAAAGACTGGGAGTATAATGAATTATTTGATGCGATTCAGGAGACATACGAAGAGTTGTTAGATGAAGACAGGGGATATAGGTATGCTATAGCAAAACTAGCGGATGAATTTGATAACTTAGGTAAGATAGAAGATGTTATTGTTGATACTGCTATTGGAGAAATTGCAATCGGCCATGAGAAAGTTTTTGTTGGGCGCATTGAAGGTATAACAAAGAGATTAAGCATGTTTAATCCACAAGAAGCAGGAGATGAATTAACATTAGAAGAAATAAAAGACTTATCGAGAAGAATAAATAAAGTAATAGAAGGACTAAAAAATGTAGAGGTTGATTATAATCCTTCAGCAGAATAAAGATTAGTGTTTTAGAAAAAGAAATAAGTGTTTGAAAGTAAGTACTTCATGATGGTTGTACCATCATAGAGTATTATGTGCAATGATAGAATAGGAAAAGAAGTACGAGCTTAGGCGAGATGACATTTTATTGGGCGATGAATATAAACAAATGGAATGTATATTAAACTAACGAACTCGTACAAACTCGTAAGTTTTAATATAGTATTTGTTATGAAGTATAAAAAGTGTCATATTGTTACTACAAAACTTACAAATTTATGCTGCTTAAAAACATATGAACTTAAAGCACTTGATTGTTAATTAAAGGCAACAAGTGCTTTTTTGCGTTTTAGCGTAGAAATTTAAAAGAGCATTATAATTTTATAAGTGCATTAAGTGTTAAATTTTTATTGTTGTTTTATAGGCTGTAGTGGCTATGTACAGTATACGACGATAGTAGAGGGAAAAATAAAAGGTTGTGTTATTTTTTGAAGTCATCGTAAAGTACGTTTTAACGGGTGATGTAAGAATGCATATAATAAAAGGTGAAGTCACGTTAAAATATTATTAAGCAAAAAGAGTCTTCGCAACAACAAGATGACAATAATCAAGAAGATGATACTAATAATCACGGTGATGATAATGATGATGGATAATGAAAAATAAAAAAGCTTTCTTAACAAATTTTAATAGATACCTTGACAGTTACAAATATAACCGATATACTTCATATTAATTTCAAAAGAAAATATATTCTAAATATTAAAATGTGTTGAATAGGAGTAGTAAGGTCATGTATTTGTACAGAGAGCTATGGGTTGGTGCGACATAGTCAAATGACATCCTGAACTCGCCTAGGAGCAGTAAGGTGGAACGGAATCACATTCTTAGTAAATCTTAACGGTTAACCTTCGATATTAGGTTTGTAATCAAACGATTACTACTAAGGTGGATTCATGATGGAATCAATAAGGGTGGTACCGCGTTAAGTAAATGGCTTAGCGTCTCTTTATATAGAGATGCTAGGCCATTTTTTTATTATATGGAAAAAGAAATGGAGGGTTTATTTGGATAGGTTTATAAAATTTATTTATTTATATAAAAAGATTTAATTAGGAGGAAAATGAGATGAAACAGACGGAGCAATGGACTTCGAAATTAGGTTTTATAATGGCAGCAGCCGGATCAGCAATTGGACTTGGTGCGATATGGAAGTTTCCTTATATCGCTGGGAAGAGTGGGGGAGGAGCGTTCTTTTTAATCTTTATATTATTTACTGTTTTAATTGGACTACCGCTACTTATAGCTGAATTTATGATTGGACGCAGTACGCAGAAACAAGCAGTTGGAGCATTTAAAAGCATCGCACCAAATACAGGATGGCACTGGATCGGACGCCTTGGCGTTGGAACGTGTTTTATACTACTTTCGTTTTATAGTGTTGTAGGTGGATGGGTATTAATTTATTTATTCAGAGGAATAACTGGACAACTGATTACTCCAGGACAAAATTACGGTGCGTTATTTACTGAAACAATTGGGAATCCCACTTGGGCTATTATGGGACATTTCGCTTTTATGTTCATTACGATATGGGTTGTATCAAAGGGTGTACAAAACGGAATTGAAAAAGCAAGTAAATATATGTTGCCAGCATTGTTCGTTTTATTTGTCGCTCTTATTATTCGTTCGTTAACACTTGATGATGCAATGAAAGGTGTGAAGTTTTTCTTACAACCAGATTTCTCAAAGATTACTTCGGAAAGTATTTTGTTCGCAATGGGGCAATCATTCTTTGCGATTAGTATCGGGATTTCAATTATGGTTACCTATAGTTCCTATTTAAATAAAAAAGAAAGTTTACCAAAATCAGCAATAACAATTGTTGGATTGAATTTATTTGTTTCTTTATTTGCGGGTCTTGCTATTTTTCCGGCTGTATTTTCATTAGGAATGGAGCCAACAGAAGGACCTGGATTACTATTTATCGTATTACCATCTGTATTTAGTCAAATTCCATTCGGTGGATTTTTCTTAACAGTATTTCTTGCACTATTTACATTTGCGACATTAACATCGGCATTTTCTCTGCTAGAGACAGTTGTTTCAGCATTAGCAAATGGTGAACAAGAAAGAAGAACGAAATTATCATGGATTATCGGTTTCTGTATTTTCTTAGTAGGTATACCATCTGCGTTATCATTTGGAGTATGGAGTGATATTACGATTTTTGGAAAGAATATTTTTGATGCAGTAGACTTTTTATCTAGTAATATATTAATGCCGCTTGGTGCACTATTTATTAGTATTTTCGTTTCATTCAAAATGGAGAAGAAGGTACTAGAAGCAGAGTTTTTTGTAGGTGGAAATTATGGAAAGAAAGTATTTACTTGTTGGGCATTTTTACTTCGATTTGTAGCACCACTTGCAATAATTATCGTCTTCTTAAATGTAATAGGTATTATTTAACATTAAATGTTATAATATTCAGTAAAAAAAGAAGATGGTGATGTTTATGGCGAATTTGATAGAAACAGGAGAGTATATGAATATTAGAGGGAAAAAGCTATACGTTGAAACACATGGAAATCCTAAAAATAAGCCAGTCTTATACTTGCATGGTGGTCCAGGAGAGAGTTGTTATGATTTTTCATTTCACCAAGCGGAACGTTTAAAAGATTCTTTATATGTAATTATGATAGATCAAAGAGGTGTTTGTCGTTCAGAAAAAATTACTGAAGACGAAGCTTTTGGATTAAATGATTTGATTGAAGACTGTGAGGAATTAAAAAAAGTATTACAAATTGAGAAGTGGTCTATAATTGGACATTCTTTCGGTGGATATGTAGCATTGCTTTATGCGTCGATATATCCAAGTTCAATAGAGAAAATAATATTTGAAGGACCAACTTTTGATTTTGCATTAACAAGTAGAGCTTTGTTGCAAAAGACAGGGCATTTATTAAAAAAATATGGAAAAGAAGAAGTAGCAGAAGAGTCTCTTGCTTATTCATCTAGCAATGCTAGTTCAAAAGAGTTGTTAGAAGCTTATATAAGACTAAGCAATGAATTAGAAGAAAAAAGAATGGAGATTTACAATAATAAGGAAGATAGGACAGATGAGAGTTTATACAGTGATGAAGAGTGGGAAATATTTTCAAATCGCTCTCAAATTCATTTTGATAGATTAAAATTAGAGGGCTCATGTCATACGTCATTATTATATAAAATAAAAGAAGTACAGAATCAAATGTTATTAATTGTAGGAAAACATGATGTAGTAACGTGTGAAGAACAAATTAAAACATTTAATAAAGATGCCCGAAACGGCAAGTATATCGTATTTGAAGAGAGCGGTCATTCACCTCATTATGAGGAAGCAGATAGGTTTGCAGAAACAGTCATACATTTTTTGAAATGAAGAAAATGGTGCTTCTATAAATGAGAAGCACTCTTTCTATATTTCTGGATATGTGATTGTGATGTTAGGCCACTTACTTTGCCAATTCTTTTTTATAACTCTGTTTTTGTACATATGTAATCGTTCTTTCGATTCAAGAAAATGAGCTGTTGGTCTCACTTGTAAGGAAAGGACATCTTCAATACCACATGGAGATGTTAATATAATATTGTTTTGGTCATCTAATGTAACTCCTAAAGCCGTTGCTGTTTCAGGAAATTTAGAAATAGCATCAACAGAAGAAGAATATGGCGGCATGTTATTCATTATATGCATACGAGCTTGATTTTTTACTGACCAAGGGATAGTGGCATCCATATTCATTAATTTCGTTTCTAATGATTTTTCATATGTCTCATCTTTATGTAAACGATCATAATAAATAACATCGACATCGGGCGTAGCCGTTCTGACATTATAGTCATGTAAAGTATCCCAAATTTTAGAACGAACAAATCCGGCACAAATCCACCAATCAGGTAGCTCTAGTGATTTTGCCATTTGTAATACATTCATCATCCATTCGTCGTTTTCTATTAAGCGAATTATATCATTCTCTGTTTTGATCTTCATTGATAAATTCACCTTTCTAGTAAATTAATGCATCAGTTCAATAATCCATAAAATCCAGTAAGCACCTGGTACAAATAGTAGTTGTGCTAATAATGTGCCGAGAAGTCTAGAAATCATTAGCCAACCATACATTTTACTCATAGATTCAGCACCGCTTTCTGATTGTAAAGCACGTTCTGTTAAAAGAGCAATGCGTGGATCGAGTAATACAGTTAATAAAATAGTGGCGAAACCATTTACAAGGCCAGAAGCTGTACTTGCATTTGTTGCATAATCTGGATTTAAAAAAGAAGCGTAAAGGGCAGAAAGTACCCCAGCTGTATAAATAGCAGTAGCAAACATGTTAATAAGCATAATACGCTTTGGAATACCACCGATACGCAGTCTATGAATCATTTCTAACTGTGGAAAGCGGACATATTTTTTTGTGTACTTTAATTTTTGAATGTTATTCGTTTTCATCATTCGAATGAAAGAACCGTCTGTTTCAAAGTTTTGAATGACATACCCAAATAATTTTGTCAAAGTTGGATAAAGAATGATCGCGATTAATGTACCAATAGAAGCCGATAATAGTACGAGTCGTATAATATGCTCTAAATTAATAGAAGAATCTAGTTTTGCCTCATCGACAATACCACCGATTAAAAAGGCTTGTAGTAAGTTTGATGTTCTTGAAATAAGTAACACCATTCCTACGACAGACAAGGCAACTGCAATCTTCTTTAAACGTACTCCAGCTAATCGAATACTATAAGAGCTTGTTTCAACTGCGTGTATTACAATTGTGAAAGCCATTATAAAAATTAACGTAATTGACATTTGTTTCACCAGTTTCTATTAAAATAATTGTAACTTTTTTACTTTATCATATCTATCGTATTTTGTAACTGAAAGTATGTGACATATGGAAATTGATTTTTCGAAAAAATAGATAATGATAGTATAATAGGGAGAAGTGTAAGAGATATTAGCAATCATTTATACCGTAAATTAAGTGGAGGAATGAAACATGTATACAACATTTCTATTTGATTTAGATGGAACTTTAACGGATCCGAAAGAAGGAATTGTAAACTCGATTTTATATGCATTAAAAAAAGTAGGAATTGAAGAAGTACATATAAGTGAGTTAGATTCATTTATAGGTCCTCCTATTCAGCAATCATTCATAGAGAGATATAATATGAGTGAAGGAGAGGTTGAACGTGCTGTTTTTTACTTCCGTGAGTATTTAAAGCAGCGTGGATTGTTTGAAAATAATGTATACGAGGGGATTCTGAAGCTCTTGCAACAATTAAAAAGTTCAGGAAATCGCATATTTGTAGCTACTTCAAAGCCCACTGTATTTGCGAAACAAGTTATAGAGCATTTTCAATTAACGAATTATTTCGAAGATATCATTGGAAGTAATTTAGATGGTACGAGAATAAAAAAAGAAGAAATAATTGCTCATATTTTACAAACAAATGAAGAACTAAATAAAGAAGAAATGATAATGATCGGTGATAGAAAGCACGATATAATAGGTGCGAATCAAAATGGAATTGCTTCAATTGGTGTTTTATATGGCTATGGCTGTGAGAAAGAACTGACTGAAGTTAGTGCGACTTACATAGTGAAAGATGTTGAAGAACTGTATCATTTTTGTGTAGAAAAAAGTTTAATAAATTAGTAAATATAGATGCTAGCAATCCCTTTATAACGTATGATGAGGAATTCGTTTCTGTTTAAAGGGATTTTTCATATGTAATCGAATATTTATAATTAGACATTTTTAGCATGAAAAAATTGTATGAATAAGAGGAGGGATGTCAGAATTAAAAGATTAGTAGAAGTTTATCGATAAATTTTAGAATATTCTGTTTAATGGAGGGGTAAAATTGGAGTTAGTTATTATATTATTAGCACTAAGTTTACTTATGTTCGTAGCATACAGAGGCTTTTCTGTTATTTTATTTGCACCGATATTTGCATTATTTGCAGTATTTTTGACAGAACCTAGTTATGTATTACCTTTCTTTTCTAATATCTTTATGGAGAAAATGGTTGGTTTTATAAAGTTATATTTTCCTGTGTTTTTATTAGGAGCAATATTTGGAAAAGTAGTGGAAATGTCAGGAATTGCAGATTCTATCGCAAAAACGATTATAGAGTTAGTTGGTGAAAAACGTACTATATTAGCGATTGTATTAATGGGGGCTATTTTAACGTATAGTGGTGTTAGTGTGTATGTAGTAGTGTTTGCTGTTTATCCGTTCGCAGCTAAGTTGTTTCGACAAGCTAATATTCCAAAACGTTTAATCCCTGGAACGATTGTTCTTGGAGCAGTAACGTTTACAATGGATGCGCTACCTGGATCACCACAAATTCAAAATGTAATACCTACAACATTTTTTAAAACGGATATTTATGCTGCACCGATACTTGGGATTGTAGGAGCAATTTTTGTTCTTACATTAGGTTTACTATATTTAGAGAGTAGACGTAAGAAGGCAAAAGCAGCAGGTGAAGGGTATTTTGGTTTTAATAATGGAAATACTGAAATGGCAGCATCTTTGCAATTAGAACAAAAAAATATGCCATTAATTAATAACATTGAAATCACAAGAGCACAACAACTTATTGCATTTATACCACTTATTTTAGTAGGTGTAATGAATAAAGTGTTTACTATTATGATCCCGAAGTGGTATCCAAGCGGTTTTGATTTTTCTGCAATTGGTATGAAAGCATTTGGAAAAGTAGAATTAAGTGCAGTAGTAGGAATTTGGTCTGTAGAATTGGCACTTATTATAGGGATCTTAACAACGTTATTATTATATTGGAAGCGAGTAGTAACAGGTTTCCAAGCTGGATTGAATACAAGTATTGGTGGAGCGCTACTTGCAACGATGAATACAGGAGCTGAGTTTGGATTCGGTGGTGTCATTGCAGCACTTCCAGGCTTCGCAATTATGAGAGATGGTATCTCTGCTACTTTCACAAATCCGTTAGTGAATGGTGCAGTAACGACGAATATTTTAGCTGGAATTACAGGCTCTGCATCAGGAGGTATGGGAATAGTATTAAGTGCAATGGGAGATAAATTTATTGCAGCGGCCAATCAATTTGATATTCCATTAGAAGTTATGCACCGTATCGTATCAATGGCATCAGGAGGAATGGATACACTACCGCATAACGGGGCTATTATTACTATTCTTACAGTAACAGGATTAACACATAAACAGTCCTATAAAGATATATTTGCTATTACAATTTTGAAAACGGTTGCTGTATTTTTAGTTATCGCGTTCTATACTTTAACAGGACTCTATTAAAAATTCGAATCGTAAAGATTCATCAAATCGATAATTTATATCATAAAATATTAATTAGGATAAGAAGGGGTGGAGTACTTGCAAGAAGTTTCTGAGTTTCGTATGCCAAAGTCGGTATTATATGGAAGGAATTCGCTTGAAAAACTGGGGGAACAATCAAAAAAGTTAGGGAAAAGAGCTTTTATAGTTACTGATACAATTATGGAGAAATTAGGATATGTTGAAAAGTGTATAAAACAACTAAATAAGAAAAGTATTACTGTTAGTACATATAATAAAGTAGATGCTGAGCCTACAAATATACACGTGTTAGAAGCGTTATCTCTTTGTAAAGAGGAAAAGTGTGATTTTATTATCGGTATTGGTGGTGGAAGTTGTATTGATGCTGCGAAAGCAGTAGCGGTTTTATATACAAATGGTGGAGAAGTTGAGGATTATGTCCAAAAGGATATTGAAATAGAAAACAACCCACTACCACTTATTGCAATTCCGACAACTTCTGGTACTGGATCGGAAGTTACAAGTGTAGCAGTAATTACGAATAAAAAAACAGATGTAAAAATGATGATGAAGCATCCTAGTTTTATACCGAAAGTAGCAATTATAGATCCAGTTTTGACAAGTTCATTACCACCACAAATTACGGCAGCAACAGGAATAGATGCGTTATGTCATGCAATTGAAGCGTATATTTCTAAAGTTTCACAACCACTTACAGATGTACTTGCTCTTTCAGCTATTGAAAGTATTATGAAATATTTACGTATAGCATATGAAGATGGACGTAATATGGAGGCAAGAGAAGCGATGATGATTGCTTCCTTACAAGCTGGAATTGCATTTTCTAATGCATCAGTTACATTAGTTCATGGAATGTCAAGGCCAGTGGGAGCATTATTTCATGTACCGCATGGAATATCAAATGCCATACTATTACCTACAGTGTTAGAGTTTACAAAAACAAGTGCAATGAAAAGGTTAGCAAAAATTGGACGTAGTTTAAATAAGGATTTGTATTCGAATTCTGATGAGGAAGTAGCAGATTACACACTTGGTGAAATAAAAAAACTTTGCTTTGATCTTCGTATTCCAAATTTAAAAGAATACGGAATCGATGAAATTGAATTTGAAAATGCTATTTCTAAAATGGCATCAGATGCAATTGAAAGTGGTAGCCCAGCTAATAACCCACGTGTTCCATCATATGATGAAATCAAAGAGCTGTATCGAGAGTGTTTTAATTATAAGTATAAAGAATTCATAAAAAAATCAGATTACTAATTTCAGAATATTCTATAAAAATTTCCTTGGAAATGAAAGTAGAATTATTCTTTATTATTTCCGTATTTCCGTTAAAACAAGACTTTATATTCCAAACTTAAAGTCTTGTTTTATTATGTATAATATACATAATAAAACATTGCTATTAGTTTTATAAAAATAGTTTAGGTAGGTGTTTGTATGAAAACGATAGGTCTTATAGGTGGTATGAGTTGGGAATCAACTTCTGAATATTATCGAATTATTAATGAAGAAATAAAAGAGAGATTAGGAGGGCTACATTCAGCAAAATGTTTGATTAATAGTGTGGACTTTGAAGAGATTGAAAGATTCCAGTCTAGAGGAGATTGGAATGGAGCAGGTGAAGTTTTAGCGAATGCGGCGTATTCATTACAGAAGGGAGGAGCGGACTTTATAATCATTTGTACAAATACAATGCATAAGGTAGTTGGAAAAATAAAGGAGAAAATTGATATTCCAGTCTTACATATTGCCGATGCAACTGCAAAAGAAATTAAAAGAAAAGACATTCAAAAGGTTGGTCTGCTTGGAACTAAATATACAATGGAGCAAGATTTCTATAAGTCACGTATAGAAGAAAATAATATAAAAGTAATAGTACCATCAGAAAAAAATAGAAAAGAAATAAATAAAGTAATATATACAGAATTATGTTTAGGAAAAATAGTATCTCAATCTAGAGAATATTATAAAAGAGTCATGGAAGAGTTAGTGCAAAAAGGAGCACAGGGAATCATATTAGGTTGTACAGAAATAGGGTTATTAATAAAGCAAGAAAACGTATCTGTCCCGATATTTGATACGACTCATATACATGCAATTGAAGCAGTCAAGGTAGCTCTAGATAGATTATAATTATATTATGTAAACTTAATTCATATATCTGGAAAACATTCAGAAAATATTTTATAATGTAAGTGGTTACATTTAAGGGGGAATGCGTATGTTTTCAGTTCAACCAATCGCATTTGTACATAATGAAAGAAAGGAAATAAAAGATGATGAGTGGGGAGAAGTAAGATCCCGTATAACTTTAACTGAAATGTATGCAGAAGAAAGTATACAAGGGATTGAAGATTTTTCCCATATTGAAGTTGTTTTTTATTTTCATAAAGTAACTGACGAGCAAATTCAGTATTTTGCTAGACATCCTAGAAATAATAAAGATTATCCTGAAGTAGGTATTTTTGCACAGCGCGGAAAAAATCGCCCGAATCGCATAGGTGTAACAATTGTAAAGGTGATCAAAAGAGAAGGTAAATCAATTATTGTTGAGGGATTAGATGCTATTAATGGTACTCCTATATTGGATATAAAACCAATAATGAAAGAGTTTATACCGAAAGAAGAAATACACCAGCCTAAATGGGCAACGGATATAATGAGACAGTATTGGAAGGGGAATGGAGTAAAATGAGAATATATGAGGCAACAATTGCAGATTTAGATGGACTAGCATCAGTTTTTAATAACTATCGCATGTTTTATAGGCAGGATTCTGATTTAGAAGGTGCAAAAGTATTTTTACGAAATCGAATTGAGAAAAAAGAGTCCGTTATTTTCGTAGCAGTTGAAGACGGCGAATATATTGGGTTCACACAACTATATCCATCATTTTCTTCCATTTCAATGAAAGAATTATGGATTTTAAATGATTTATTTGTACAAGCGGCGAAGCGTGGAGCCGGAACAGGTAAAAAATTATTAGAAGCTGCTAAAGAATACGCATTAGAGAATGGAGCAAAAGGTGTAAAATTGCAAACAGAGATTGATAATTTATCAGCACAACGATTATATGCTGAAAATGGTTATTTGAGAGATAATCGTTATTTCCATTACGAATTAACGTTTTAAAAAATTAAGTTGAAAGAGACATTTTCAAGAAAAAGAATTTCTTTGTAATGAGAAATTCTTTTTTATTTTTGCCTAAATTAAACATGGTAAAAACGATATTTATTTATTGTTAAACAATAAATGATATGATAAAATTATGTTATCATTAAATAAATGAGGTATTGTAAATGAATCTTAAACGTAGTTCAACAACGTTCTTAAAAGTAATTATTTTTCTTGTTGGAATTGCAGTACTTGCTTTATGCATATTTTTAGTGCCGGAAATGGCGAATTTCGCAGCGAATTTGTATCCTAATATTACTCTGATAAAATATCTTGCTTTCATTGTGATGTATGGAGCAGCTGTGCCTTTTTACGTTGCTCTTTATCAGGCTTTCAATCTTTTACAGTACATTGATGAGAACACAGCGTTTTCGGAATTATCTGTAAAGTCGTTAAAGAATATAAAGCGCTGTGCAGTTACAATCAGTGGTTTGTATGTATTAGGTTTACCACTTTTTCATTTTATAGCGAAAAAAATGGACCCTCCTATTGGGTTAGTGGGACTTATTATCGTTTTTGCTTCGCTCGTTATCGCTGTTTTTGCTGCTATTCTTCAACGCCTTCTACAAGAAGCAATTAACATAAAGTCAGAAAATGATTTGACGGTCTGAGGTGGCGGATATGACAATTATTATTAATATTGACGTCATGTTAGCAAAACGAAAGATGAGTGTAACGGAACTTTCGGAGAAGGTTGGAATTACGATGGCGAATCTTTCTATTTTGAAAAATGGGAAAGCAAAAGCGGTTCGTTTTTCAACATTAGAAGCGATATGTAAAGCTTTGGAGTGTCAGCCAGGGGATATTTTGGAGTATAAAAACGATGAGAATACTCAATAAAAAAAGATAACAAATGTAAATAATAGAAGTCAATAAAGAAGGGATAGCCACTAAGCTATTCCTTCTTTACGTTAATTGCTGTTACTAATAAAAAATAAAATTTGAATTGCAATGTTTGCTTATCAAAAGGGAACTTGCTACCTTTTGAGGTAATCCGTTTTGTGGAAGACAATTATTTGCCAAAAAGGCTATTTTAACTATGTTTTAAATTATTTTGAGTGCATCAAAATCTTCATTTGTATTATAGTTGATTTAAAACCCAGTTTGTTGCATCTTCAAAGTTATCTGCAATGTAGTTTGGTTCAATATGTGCCCATTTGTCTCGGTACGTATGCAAAGCATCATACCCAGCGCCTGTTCGGACTAGAATCGTTGTCGCATTTACTTTTGCTCCTGCAACAATATCAGTCCAGCGATCACCAACTACAGCACATTGTATTAAATCAAGCCCATGTTTTTTTGCTGCTTTAAGCAGCATGCCTGTACTTGGTTTACGGCATTCACAACCATCACCGTGTTTATGAGGACATACATAAATATCATCAAAACCGAAGCCTTCTAATTCTTGTACAAAATCGGCTACAGTTGCTATTCCATCTGCGATACCAGGTTGATTTGTGAAAGAGAAAATTTTTATATTTTTAGCTTTTAGTTTTTGCAAGGATGTTTTTGTGAATGGAAATAATGTAAAAGATCCTGGATAATGTATTGTAGTGTCACCACCAATTGTACCGTCACGATCAATGAAAATTGCTTTAATGTTTGTCATAGTTATAGTCCCTTCAATTATAAGTAGTTTAAAAATGTTTTACAAATCGGTAGCCATTTACTTCATATCCTAATTTTTTGTAAAAAGGATGAGCTTCTACTCTTTTTGTTCCACTAACTAGCCATGTGCCAATGCAATTATGTTTCTTTGCTAATTGCTCTGCATAATCCATCAATACTTGTCCAATGCCTTTCCGTCGTATGTTAGAATCGACGCTAATAATTGAAATCTCTCCATAACGTGTTACATCTTCTAAATTTTCACGTATACGAAATCCAAGTAATCCAAATATGGCTTCTTCTTCCTCGTAAACATATAAAAAATCAAACGGACTCATTTGTACGAATTGTAATCGATTGTTCATATCTTCATAGGAAATAGAGGAACCTTTTAATTCTTTCGTTAAAGAACAAAGTGCGTCTATATCATCTATCGTTGCTTCACGAATTTGAAAAGACATATTATTCACCCCAATAAAATGTAATCAAACATTTAATATTCTGTTAAAAAATGTTTTTTTCCTGCTATGAAAATAAATATTTTATAATGATATACAGATAGTTATATGTTATTCTTTTCCTTGATTGTATTGGAAATGGAAAGAGGGGAAATGCATGTTAGAAGTAAATATCCGCTCAGCCGGATATGAAATAGGCGAAAAAACAATTCATGATATAGCTTTTTCTATCGAAAAAGGTGAACTAGTTGCTCTTATTGGAGCAAATGGTGCTGGGAAGAGTACGACGATAAAAACGATGCTCGGATTACTTGTAAATATGGACGGTGAAATATCATTCGGTGAAAAGAAAAATCCGTATGCATACGTGCCAGAACATCCAACATACTATGATTACTTGACGCTCTGGGAACATATTGAATTATTAATGGCTGCTCGTGGAAGTGAAATGGGAAGCTGGGAAGAACGAGCGGAACAATTATTACATACTTTTCGAATGGATAAGCATAAACATGAGTATTTATCAAAGTTTTCAAAAGGTATGAAACAAAAATCGATGCTAATATTGGCGTTTTTAACTGAGCCAGATTTTTATATCATTGATGAACCCTTTATCGGTTTAGATCCAGTAGCTACGAAAGAGTTTTTAAGTTATTTATATAAAGAAAAAGAGCGCGGAGCAGGAATTTTACTTTGTACGCACGTATTGGATACTGCTGAAAAAATTTGTGAAAGATTTTTACTCATTTCACAAGGTACATTAGTCGCAGATGGACATTTAGAATCTATTCAAATGTTAGCGGAAATGCCGGGTAGCTCATTACTAGACTGCTTTGATGTAATCGTAAGGCGTGAACAACATGATTAAACAACAATTTTATAAAAGATTACGCCATGAGCTTCAGCGGAAGTGGAAGTCTATACGTTCGGTAACAGATTGGACAGTCGCATTATATATTATTATACCAGCACTTATATTTATGGGAATCTATTATAGGTCACTATGGATAAATGAATTATCAACGGAAGAGACGATTTATTTCGGATTAGGATTACTCGCATTTTATCTAGTAACATATCCGAGAGGAGTTCGTTCATTTTTTGAGCAAGCGGATAGTTTATTTTTAATTTCGTATGCAACACATATGCAAAAATTAGTCCAGTATGGCATGATGTACACATTTGTTCGAATAGCGATAACGAATATAATATTAGTCGTTATTATGTTACCGGTGTTGATGAAAAGTATCGGAGTAACAGAGATACAAGTCCTATTATTTTGGGTATTCTTTACTATATTTCGATTTATGATGTCGTTGTTAACGAGATTTATTCATGTACACGCGGAGAAACGATGGGTTTTATGGATTGTAAAAAATGTAGTATTTTCTATGAGCGTGTCCTTTTTTGGAATTAGTTTATTTTTTATTTATAAAAATCCATTTTATTCAATTCTATTTATCGGTTTAGTAATTTTCTTAAGTAGTGTATTAGTAAAAGCGAAAATGAATTATAAAAAGTTCTTTTTTAAAGAAATTGAGAAAGAAAAGGAGGAAAGCATGCGCTGGACGAGCGGAATTATGCAAGTTGGTGGTCATGCGGCTAAACCGAGTAGTTCGAATAAAAAACCGTGGATGTTTCCGTACTCTAAAAGACTTTTAGGAAAAAAAGCTGATTCTCGTATTGTCGAATCTTTTTTGAAAGAATTTTTCCGTACAAGTACTGCACGAATATTTTATATTCAAATTGTATGTATCAGTACTGCAAGTATAATTATGACTCCTAGGTGGATTGCAGCTATTGTTCTCGTATTTGCTGTAGTTGCAATTTCTCGCTATGCACGTGATTATTGGAATGAATTTACGAATAAGATGTTTCTTCATTTATATTGTGATGAAGGGAACTTACTTTTGTTAAGATGGAAGGCAAATCGTTATTTACTACTACCAGCAATACTTTTGTATGGAATAGTTATACTTGCCCAGTTTTATTTATTGCCAGCTGTGATTGGTGGCATTATTTTTATTTTATTAATTGTATGGATTGTATTTTTACCATTAAAAAAGAGCCATTGACGGCTCTTTTTCTAGTCTGTAACACATTGATAAATAAAATATACTAAAACGAGTATGCTTGCGGCGGAATACATGACATCTAAAGTCATCTGATCGCCTCCTTATTATTGTTGTATTTTTATTGTATGAAACCTTACAATTTCATATTCAAGTGAAAAATATGTGAACGTTAACAAAATTGTAAAGTGCAAAAATTACAATCATTTTGTATAATAGAAGAAACCACCGTTATATAAAAAAATAATGAGTGAAAGGGGAGGGAACATAAATGCCAAATTGGTTTAGAAAAACCTTAGTCGCATTAATTACCGTATTTACATTTGGTTTAGTGACGCCTCCTTCCATATTACTTGATAATGCCAAAGCTGCGGACAAGCCTACGAGCACAGCTGGGCAACAAAGTTTGGAGAGCACGTCCTATACATATGAAGAAACGAATGACAGGTTAACCACCGATACTTTTATTACTTATGCAATGCAAGAAGCAGAAAAGCAGTCGATGCAAAAGTTTGGTACTAAAATTGGTCCAGTAATTGAAGATGAGTTTAAAGATGTAATATTACCGAAAATTGAAGAGGCAATTGCTGAGCTTGCTAGTGATGTACCAGAAGATTCACTACAATCATTAGCGATTTCTCAAAAACCAGCTGGTGGAAATAATGAAAAGATTTTTCACGTCTACGATACGAAATCAGGAAATGATTTATTGCGTTTCCATGTAAGAAGAGATCATCCGCCGCAAGATGGTTATTATTTTAATTTCCATTATCACCGTTTTGATGATGGATACTCTGGACATCATGAGTTAGGAAATATTTATTGGAATACGAATGTACCGCCGAAATGGTTGTCTTAAAAAGAACAAGAGAAAATCTTGTTCTTTTTTATTTTTATAGAAGGGACAGACAACTATGTTGTTGAATAACATAGGTTTAGAAAAAAGAAGCAAAAGGAGTATGGAGATGCAAAAATATATTGTTTTTGACTTTGATGGCACATTAGTAGATTCACAAAATATATTTGTACCGATTTATAATCAACTTGCTGAAAAACATGGGTATAAAGCAGTAAAGGAAGACGAAATTGAACATTTACGTAAATTAACGATGACAGAGAGATGTAAACAACTCGATGTACCACTGTATAAATTACCGATATTAGCTTTGGAATTTTATAAATTGTATCAGCCTGCTATAAAAAATCTTGTTTTATTTCATGGGATGAAGGATGTATTAGATGAACTACATAAAACAGGATACGGTATTGCGGTCATATCATCTAACTCAGAAGAGCATATTCGGGCGTTTTTGCACAATAATGGTATCGAAAATATTCAAGAAGTGTATTGTTCTAAAAATTTGTTTGGTAAAGATAAAATGATAAAAAGATTTTTAAAATCGAAAAAGATAACAGAGCAAGATATGTTATACATTGGTGATGAACAGCGAGATGTAGCAGCTTGTAAAAAGGCTGGGGTGAATGTAATTTGGGTATCTTGGGGATATGATGTTATTGAAACAGTGAAAAAAGACGCACCCGATTATATGGTTCATAAGCCGATGGAAATTGTGCAAGTAGTACAAGGAGTGTATTCATCATATTGAATTTTGAGTAGCAAATTTAGAGGAATCCATTTCTTATTATGATAAGTTGTTTCCGATAATTGGATGGAGAAAGTTAAATGAAGTAGCATATAGCACGGGAGAAAGTGAAATATACTTTAAAGAAGTAGATGAGGAAATCGTAAGGACGTTAGGTCCTAGACATATTTGTTATCAAGCTATTCATAGAGAAGTAGTTGATGAAGTAGCAGATTTTCTTTCTAGTACGAAAGTGAAGGTAATACGTGGTCCAATTGAAATGAATCATTATTCAAAAAGGTACTATACGATTGATTTTTACGATTCGAATGGATTTATTGTAGAAGTAGCCTATACACCAAATGCAGAAATGTAAGGGGAATAGATATGAAGATAATTACAGCACGGCAAAACAATATACAAATTGTAAAAGATGCAGCGAATATTGAAGAAATTTCTAAAGGTTTCTCTCCAGATAAGAAATATGTAATTACGAATGCAAATAATGAAAAATATTTATTTCGGACAGGAGATATAAAAGAGTATGAAAGAAAGAAAATAGAGTTTCAAATTTTAAATGAAATGGTAAAACGTAACGTACAGGCACAAAGGCCAATTGAAATAGGTATATTGGAAGAAGAAGGTGTATGCTATAGTATTTTTTCATATTTAGAAGGGGAAGATGCGAAGAAGCTATTGCCTACGTATTCACCAAAAGAACAATATGATATTGGCATAGAGGCAGGAAAAGATTTAGCAAAAATGCATACATATGAAGCTCCTAATGATATACTTCCATGGCATGAAAGAGCAATGAAAAAACATAGTAAATATTTAGAAGCATACAAAACATGCGGAATAAAAATAAAAAATGATGATAAGATTATTAAGTTTATAGATGAAAATGAAATGTATGTAAAGGATCGCCCAAATCGATTTCAACACGATGATTTTCATTTAGAAAATATAATTGTACGGGATGGGAAATATGTAGGTGTAGTTGATTTTAATGGTTATGACTGGGGCGATCCACTGCATGATTTCGTGAAAATTGCACTATTTGCAAGGGACATTAGTATTCCGTATTCAATCGGACAAATAGAAGGATACTTTAATAGGAGAATACCAGAGGAGTTCTGGAAATTATATGCGGTGTACGTTGGCATGACAGTTTTCTCATCAGTTGTCTGGACATTAAGAGCAGCACCACATATGTTGGATGATACGTTAGAGCGTCTTACTATTGTATTGGAAGATCATAAAAACTTTGAGTTATCAAAACCAAGTTGGTTTCAACCAGATAAGATTGATATGAAATAGAAAAGGTAGGTGTGATTTGCACCTACCTTTATTTTTTACCATCAAAATAATTATTTAATTTTCTTAAATGTAAGCGGCTGTGTACTTAACATAGCAGGTACATGTAACTGAAGGGATGGGAATTCACCACGTACATTCATTTCATAAGCGAATAATAAGCTCATTTTCATTTGGAATAAGTCAACTTTTGTAGAGAAGATGTCGTAATGATGATGCCCTAATTGAATATCCATTTCCATAAATTGTACATATAACGAATCATCTCGTTTGTATACTTGTAATGTTCCGTATGCAGGATGTTCAAAAGTACCAGTATAATCCTCTAACTTGTGCGAAGGTGTAGTCCCTTTAATTTGTTCAGGGAGGGATTCAGTTGCTTCTTTCATCATTTCCTTCATTTTTTTAGTATCTTCTACAGCACGTTTATGCCAATCAATGGATTCTAATTCAAGTAGTTCGTCATAAATTTGATTAGCGAGATAAGTAGGAAGTAATGTTCCTCCAGCATTCGTTAAAATGACAAGGCCTATGTTTTCTGTTGGTATAAATGAAACAAGCGCTGAAAATCCATCGATATTACCGCCATGATGAATCACTTTTTTACCACGATAAGCGCTAATAAACCAACCAAGACCGTAACTATTTAATGGAGATTCAGGGAGTGATAAAACCGGTTGGTCTGGAATTGAATTGTGTGGTGTATACATTTGTTGTAATAATTCAGAGGAGATTAATTCATGATCTCCAAATTTTCCTTCATTTAAGTGGAGAAGTACCCAATTTGCCATATCTTCAATTGTGGAATTAATACACCCAGCAGCGCCAACTGTATCGATGTTACGGAATGGAACTGCTTTTATTTCACCGTCATTTTCAATGTAAGGTAAAGCATAATCATCTGTAGTTTGTGAATCGTTAACAGAGAAGTTTGTATGTCTCATATTTAAAGGTTCTAAAATATGTTCTGTAGTGTATTGCTCCCACGTTTGATTTGTAATGTTTTCAACAATGTAGCTAATTGTTGCATACATTAAGTTGTTATATAGAAATGCAGTCCGGAACGGTGCATCAAGTGGTAAATGTTTTATTTTTTCAACGAGATCTTTTCGAGATAAGGAAGAACTATACCAAAGAGCCTCATGACGACTTACTCCAGTTCGATGAGAAGCTAAATCCCGTCCTGTAACTTGTGAGCTAGCAAGTAGTTCAGATAAAGTAAAGTTAGGTATATAAGACTGGATAGGGGTATCCCAATTAAACTTTTTTTGCTGTGCTAACAAGCTTAATGAAAGTGTGCCAAATGCTTTCGTTGAGGAACCGATTGCGAATCGAGTATTCGGTGTAACAGCCTCTTTTGTTTCTATATTACGATAGCCGAAACCTTCTGAAATAATAACTTCACCGTCTTTTATAACAGCGACAGCAGCACCAGGAACATTTAAATCCTTCATCATTTTTTCAACCGCTGTTTGTAAAGAAGTCATAACAGGCGTTTCAATTTTAGACATACTTCTAACCTCCAAATATAAATTTTGTTCTACCGCACTATACTTTCGGTAATAGAAAATGAAAACCTTTTTAAATTTGGAAAGTTAATAATTTTGTAAGAATTAGCGGAAGAAATTTTATTAATTAGGATTATTAAATTTACCATTTTTCATGTTATGATAAATTGCATATACGATTGAAAGAAGGTTTTCCTACATATGAAACATGCTGAAAATGAATACTTAAATTTATGCCGCCATGTAATGGAACATGGTACGAAGAAAGAAGATCGTACAGGGACAGGAACTGTATCTGTATTTGGATATCAAATGCGTTTTGATTTGAGTAAAGGATTTCCTTTATTAACGACAAAAAGAGTACCATTTCGCCTTGTAGCAAGTGAACTACTTTGGTTTATGAAAGGTGATACAAATATTCGCTATTTATTGCAGCATAATAATAATATTTGGAATGAATGGGCGTTTAAGAGCTGGGTAGAAAGTGATGAGTATACTGGTCCTGACATGACGGATTTTGGTCTTCGCTCACAACAAGATGAAGAATTTAAAGTACAGTACGATGAGCAGATGGAATTGTTTAAAAAGAACGTTTTAGAAGATGATGATTTCTCAAATAAATATGGTTATTTAGGAGACGTTTACGGTAAACAGTGGCGAGCTTGGAAAACGACAGCTGGTGAGACACTTGATCAATTAAAAGATGTAATTGAAATGATTAAAAAAACACCAGACTCACGTCGTTTAATCGTTTCTGCTTGGAATCCTGAAGACGTACCAAGTATGGCATTACCCCCTTGTCATACATTATTCCAGTTTTATGTAGCGGACGGAAAGCTTTCTTGTCAGCTATATCAAAGAAGTGGTGACATATTCCTTGGAATACCATTTAACATCGCAAGTTATTCACTACTAACACATTTAATTGCACACGAATGTGGTCTTGAAGTAGGGGAATTTGTTCATACAATTGGTGATGCACACATTTATACAAATCATTTTGAACAAGTAGAAAAGCAATTGGCACGTGAACCACGTCCGTTCCCGAAACTTACATTAAATCCAGATGTGAAATCTGTTTTCGATTTTGAAATGGAAGATTTAACGATTGAAGGATACGATCCGCATCCAGCAATTAAAGCACCGGTTGCAGTATAATTGTAGAGGAGATGAAAAAATGATTGTTTCATTTATGGTCGCAATGGACGAAAATAGAGTAATTGGTAAAGATAATAATTTACCTTGGCGTTTACCGAGTGAATTACAATACGTGAAGAAAACAACGATGGGTCACCCGCTTATTATGGGAAGAAAGAACTATGAAGCGATTGGTAGACCGCTGCCTGGAAGACGTAATATTATTGTAACTCGTAATGAAGGATATCACGTTGAAGGATGTGAAGTTGTTCATTCTGTAGAAGAAGTATTCGAACTATGTAAAAATGAAGAAGAGATTTTTATTTTTGGCGGAGCGCAAATTTACGATCTCTTTTTACCATACGTAGACAAGTTGTATATAACAAAAATTCATTATGCATTTGAAGGAGATACATTCTTCCCAGAAATGGATATGACAAATTGGAAAGAGATTTTTGTAGAAAAAGGTTTAACAGATGAAAAAAACCCGTATACGTATTATTACCACGTATATGAGAAACAACAATAATAAAGAAGATTGATGTGAGAATTCGCATCAATCTTTTTATTTATATTCACCAATATAAGTTTATAGATGAGATTCGATAGTGCTATAATGATAGGTAGCATGTAAAAATGCTAAAATTTTCAAAAGTACTAATATAGAAAGAGGAGGAGAATCGATTGAGAAAGATATGGGGGATTCTTTTTCTTTGCTTAACATTCATGTTAGTTGGATGTGGTAAAGAAGAAAAACCACAAGAAGCGTTTGATACATATGTAAAAGCGTGGAATAAACAAAAATTTGCAGATATGTATGATCAACTATCAAAAAATGCAAAAAAAGATATTTCAAAGAAAGAGTTTACTGAGAAATATGAAAAAATTTATTCTGGTATCGAAGTGAAAGACTTAAAGGTAGAAACAGGGGAAATAAAAGAAGATAAAAAAGATGAAGGCCCTGTTCCTTTTAAAGTAAGCATGGATACAGTTGGTGGTAAAATTACTTTTGGCCATGAAGCAAAAATGGTGAAAGAAAAAGATGGAGATAAAGAATCTTGGAAAATAGATTGGACTCCTGATTTTATTTTCCCTGGCATGACGAAAGATAGTAAAGTACGTATGCAGACAACACAGCCAAAACGTGGTGAAATATACGATCGTAATGGAAAAGGTCTTGCAACGAATGGGAAAGCTTCTGAAATCGGATTGATTCCTGAAAAGTTAGGCGATACTGCTCCGCAAACGAAAGAAACAGTAGCGAAGTTATTAAATATGTCTGTAGAAGAAATTGATCAAAAATTAGCTGCTAAATGGGTAAAACCAGGGTATCTCGTACCAATTGGAATTTTGCCTGAAGGGGCAACGCAAAATACGTACATTGATTTACCAGGTGTTTCAACAAAACCTGTAAATGTTCGTACATATCCGTTAGGGGAAGCGGCAGCTCATCTGACTGGTTATATTGGAAAGGTAAATGCTGAAGATTTAAAAACGCTACAAAAGAAAGGCTATCAAGCTGATGACCCAGTTGGTAAAGCTGGTTTAGAGCAAGTATTAGAGGAAAAGCTACGCGGTAAAAAAGGTGGCCGTGTCTTTGTAGAAGATGCGCAAGGAAAAGAAATTAAAAACTTGGCAAAAACAGATGCTGTTGATGGAGAAAATGTAACTTTAACTATTGATAGTGCTGTTCAAGAAAAAACGTATAATGAAATGAAGGGCGAAGCTGGTTCAAGTGCAGCAATCAATCCGAAAAGTGGAGAAACAATTGCACTAGTAAGTAGTCCAGCATATGATCCTAATTTAATTGCACGAGGAACATCGAAAGCGCAACGCGAAGCTTGGAATAATGATCCGAAAAAACCGATGACGAATCGCTTTACACAATTATCGGTACCGGGTTCTGTATTTAAACCAATTACAGCTGCAATTGGTCTTGAAACGAAAACAATCGATCCAAAAGAAGAGTTGAAAATTGAAGGATTAAAATGGACAAAAGATTCTTCTTGGGGTAATTATTATGTAACGCGTGTGAAAGATGCAAATCCGATTGATTTTGATAAGGCGATGAAATACTCGGATAATATTTACTTCGCACAAGAAGCTTTGAAAATCGGAAAAGACAAGTTTATGAGTGAAGCGAAAAAATTCGGATTCGATGAGAAACTACCAATTGAATATGGATTCCCTGCTTCTAAAATTGCAAATGACGGCATTAAAAATGATATTCAAATGGCTGATACAGGATATGGACAAGGTCAAGTATTAATGACTCCTCTTCATTTAGCTTTAACGTATGCGCCAATTGTAAATGATGGAACGATTCCATCACCGTATATTATTAAAACAGATAAACAACCAAAAGCTTGGAAAGAAAATGTAATTTCTAAAGGAAATCAGGATATATTAAAAACTGCTATGACGAAAGTAATTAATGATCCGGATGGTACAGGGAAAATTGCTAAAATTGATGGAATGACTCTTGCTGGAAAAACAGGTACAGCGGAATTAAAAGTATCAAAAGAGGCCGAAGGAAAAGAACTAGGCTGGTTCGCTGCATTTGATTTGAATGCGCCAGATATGGTCATTACAATGATGATTGAAGATGTAAAAGGTAGAGGTGGAAGTAACATTCCAGCTGAAAAAGTAAAACATGTTTTTCAAAAATAATATGTAATAAAAGGCTATCTCTATAATTTATAGAGGTAGCCTTTTTGTATGAGAAGTCTTAATATCTGTATACTAAATTTTAGAGAAACAAAATAAATCATTAACTTACGAAAAAAAAGTAGCTATTTTTTATTGACATTGAATAAAACTTTTTGTATTATACTTACATAAGGTAAGTTATTAACTTTTAAAAAACAAATCTTGAATTGAAGATAAAGAGAAAAAAGGGAGAGAATACAATGACAAAAGTACTATTTATCACAGCAAATCCAAATTCAGCAGAAGGTTCTTTCGGAATGGCAGTAGGGGAAGCTTTCATCGAGGCTTATAAAAACGAGCATCCACAAGACGAAGTTGTAACAATTGATCTATTCAATACTACTGTGCCAGCAATCGATGCAGATGTATTTGCCGCTTGGGGTAAATTTGCAGCAGGTGAAGGCTTTGAAACTTTAACGGAAGCTCAACAACAAAAAGTAGCAGCAATGAACACAAACTTAGAAACATTTATGCATGCAGATCGTTATGTATTCGTAACTCCAATGTGGAACTTTAGCTATCCACCAGTAGTAAAAGCATACTTAGATAACGTAGCAATCGCAGGTAAAACATTCAAATATACTGAAAATGGTCCAGTCGGCTTATTAGAAGGTAAAAAAGCACTTCACATTCAAGCAACAGGTGGCGTATATTCTGAAGGAGCATACGCAGCTGTAGACTTCGGACGCAATCATTTAAAAACTGTATTAGGATTTGTCGGTGTAAATGATACTGATTATATTGCAGTTGAGGGTATGAATGCAAACCCTGAAAAAGCACAAGAAATTAAAGAAGCGGCAATTGCTAATGCTCGTGAATTAGCAAAACGTTTCTAATATAGAATGCTTAAAAAGTCCAAACACTTGCTGTTTGGACTTTTTTTCTTCTTTTTCCTTCGTTTGTCTAGTATAATGAAGGTCGGAATGATAATAGGTGGGGGTTCTGTATGATTCAAACGTTTTTTAAAATCTTTTATTTAATTTTAATTGTAATTGCGATTACACCGAGAATGTGGCGTCTTAAAAGACAAGTAAATACGATGGCGCCAAAAGAAAAAGATAATGCTGTGTATAAAACGACAAATTGGTTTGGTAAGAAAATGGTACGTGTAGCTGGAGGGACAGTAGAAGTGAAAGGGCTTGAAAATGTTCCGAAAGACAAGCCGGTACTAGTTGTAAGTAATCACCAAAGTAATATGGATATCCCTGTTTTACTAGGTTACTTAAATAAACCAATTGGATTCGTGTCAAAGGCAGAGATTAAAAAGTTCCCAGTTGTACCAACTTGGATGGAACTTATGAATTGTGTATTTATGGATCGTAGCGATCGTCGTCAATCTCTTAAAGCAATTAAAGATGGAATCGAACTATTAAAGAATGGACATTCTATCGTAATTTTCCCAGAAGGAACGAGAAGTAAAGGTGGCGAAGTTGGAGAGTTTAAGGCTGGTAGTTTCCATCTTGCAGTAAAATCAGGTGTAGCAATTTTACCTGTAACGTTAGATGGTACATATAAGATGTTTGAAGCGAATGGAAATCGTATGAAGTCAGCTCATGCAACAGTAACAATTTCTAAGCCGATTACACCTGAAGAGTATGCGAATATGGATATTAAAGAATTAACGAAGCATACACAGGAAGTTATCGCATTACAATTACATAAGTAATAAAAAAGGTTTCAGCTTATAGTAAGCTGAAACCTTTTTTATTATGCTGTAGGTAAGACATAAAAGAGTACACAGAAGAACATCATCGTACTACCACCTAAAACGAACAGGTGCCATATGGCATGGTTGAAAGGTAGCTTTTCCCAAAGGAAGAATATAGCTCCGACAGAATATAAAATTCCACCTGCTAAAAGTAGTGAAAAACCATGTCCAGTTAGATTTTCATAAAGTGGTTTAATGGCAACGATTATGAGCCAGCCCATAATGATGTAACATAAAGTTGATGCCTTTATAAAGCGACGTACAAAGAAGATTTTGAAGACGATACCTCCGATTGCAAGTGTCCAAATTATAGCAAGCAACGTCCATCCTAATGGGCCACGAAGTGTAATAAGTAGAAAAGGAGTATACGTGCCAGCAATCAATAAATAAATGGCTGAATGATCTAAAATAGTAAATATTTTTTCTACTTTAGGATGATGAATGCTATGTAGCAATGTTGAAAACAAGTACAGTAAGAACATGCTTACACCATAAACAGTAAATGCGACTACAGCTGATGCGGTACCGTGCTTAGAAGCATGAATAATCAATATGATTAAGGCAGGGATGCTTAAAATGGCACCGATACCATGTGTAATTGCATTTGCAATTTCTTCTTTTACAAATTGGGTCATTCGTGTCATTTTTTCAGTCATAATGCAAATCCTTTCTACTATCATAAAATAATATGTCATTTTCCTTACCATATCATACACAAGAGCAATAGAAAATGAAATTTGTATAATTGATTATATTTTTGAATTTTTTTGACAAAAGGCAATGGATTTGTTGACGTTTTCAAACTTTTTTGACAAAATAAAATTATGTAATAGTAGGACAAGGAAACTACTAATAAAGGGGATGGGGAAATGTTTTCAAATATTGGCTTTCCAGGGTTAATTTTAATTTTAGTAGCAGTACTCATTTTATTTGGACCTAAAAAATTGCCGGAAATCGGGAAGGCTTTAGGGGAAACGTTAAAAGAGTTTAAAAAATCAACGAAAGAATTGACAGATGACGCATTTCAAGAAAAGGAAAAGAAAGAAAAACTGTAATGTATTTTCCTTGTAATGGATAAATAAAGTGTGGTGAACGAGATGGAAGATCGGGAAATGAGCGTAGTAGAACATATTGTTGAACTTCGAAAAAGAGTAATATATACGGTGTTATCCTTTGTACTATTTTTAATTATTGGATTTACTTTTACAAAGGATATTTATTTTTGGCTTGTAAAAGATTTACCAATGAAATTAACTGTTCTCGGTCCAAGTGATGTATTGTGGATTTTTTTCTCGATTGCTACAGTATTTGCTATCGTTTGTACAATTCCTTTTGCTGCTATACAAATTTGGTTATTTGTAAAACCGGGTTTACATCCAAATGAACAAAAGATGACAATAATGTATATACCGGTATTGTCTATATTATTTATCGCAGGTTTATGTTTTGGATACTTTATTGTAATGCCGTTTCTATTTCACTTTTTAACTACGATAGGTAATGAAATGTTTAATACGATGTTTACGACAGAAAAGTATTTTCATTTTGTACTTAATTTAACAGTTCCATTTGCGGTGATTTTTGAATTGCCAGTTGTTGTAATGTTTTTAACTAGTATTGGAATACTTACGGCGGAATTTTTAATAAAAATAAGAAGGTACGCTTACGTAGCATTGATTATCATTGCATCTTGTATATCACCGCCTGACTTTTTATCTCATAGTTTAGTTGCGGTGCCGCTTATTTGTATTTATGAAGTAAGTATTGCTTTATCAAAGGTTGTAAGTAAGAGGAAAAAGAAAAGAGAAGAAATGCAGTCGAAAAGTGCCTCGTTATAAAGGCACTTTTTTATTTATTTGTTATACTATAGCTATAAACGTATACAATATATAGAAGAAAAAAATTATAGAATCTCCAAAATTTAGACAAACTTTGCGCTTTTATAAGCTTATACTAAATGTATTAAACAATTGATGGGTAATGAGGTTCCCGTCTCAGGGATATTTAGGACGGGAAGATGGATTAGGTGGAGATGAATAGAGTATAAATCTTCTAGCCATAAGGACTACAGAAATCATATAAGTCTGATTTTACTCCACTTTAAACAACGTCTTACAGCGCAAAGTAGAGGAAGTTCAAAAATCCAATGAAAAAGAGGATTGATATTGTGATTACGAAAAGTTTTTATTTCACTCATTCAACAGGGGATTGTATTAAAATATTCGAAATCCCTGTCCTACAGGCACAGCATCCATTATCGTTTCTAATTCAGTCTCGTCTTCAATTATTTATTGCAAAAATTCAAAAACAAAAACATCCAAGATTTTCATATTCTTTCCGTGAATATTTACAAAATTGTTTGAAGTGGAATGATTATTTAAATGTATATAAAACAAATACTCTTGAAAAAAATGCATGATATAGAGTAGAGACAGGGTTAGGAGCTCTGTCTTTTTCATTTTAGATATAAAAATATAATTAATTTGATGAAATTTCGTTCCAAATTGTTGAAAGCAGTGGGAATACTAGTATAATAACAAGGAGAGCGTATTGGAAAGGGAAGAATATAATATGCAAAAAATTAAAATTGTAACAGATTCAACGGCAGATTTATCACAAGAGGTAATCGAGAAGTATGACATTCATGTTCTACCATTATCAATCTCTGTAAATGGACAAACATATTTAGATCGCGTTGATCTACAACCAGATGAATTTATTGAAGAAATGATTAAATCAGAGGAACTACCAAAAACATCACAACCTGCAATGGGTACATTTGTAGAAATGTACGACAAGTTAGGTGAAGATGGAAGTGAAGTACTTTCCATTCATATGACAAGTGGAATGAGTGGTACTGTAGCAACTGCAAATAGTGCTGCATCAATGACTGATACAAAAGTAACAGTTGTTGATTCTCAATTTATTACACATGCTTTAGCATATCAAGTGATTGAAGCTGCAAAAATGGCAAATGAAGGACGCTCACTAGAAGAAATTTTAAAACGTGTAGATGAAGTAAGAAAGAATACTCGTTTATATGTAGTAGTAGATACATTAGAAAACTTAGTGAAGGGTGGACGTATCGGTAAAGGAAAGGCGTTTATCGGTTCGCTGCTTAATATAAAGCCAATTGCTAGTCTTGAAGATGGTGTTTATAATCCTGTAACGAAAGTTCGTAGCCAAGGCCAAATTGTAAAAACATTAGCTAAGTTATTTGAGCAAGATACAGCTGGAAAAGTTGTAAAGGCTGTTGCAATTCCGCATGCGAAAGCAATTCCTTTAGCTGAAAGTATGAAAGCGGCGGTTGAAAAAGTGAGTGGGTTTGCTCAATCAGAAATTTTCTATACAACGCCTATAATTAGTACTCATACAGGTCCAGGTGCAATCGGATTTATGTATTTAGCAGAGTAATAAAAAAGCTACTTGAAAATATATTTCAAGTAGCTTTTTTATGTAAATAGAAAGTAAGAAATAAGAAGAGCTATACAGGCACTACCGCTAATGATATAGCGAGTCTGTAAATATTCATTCATAGATAACACCCTTTATCCTGCTATTTGCGGACAGTAAAACTCCCACCTCAAAATTTAGCTGGAGCAAAGAGGTTAGGTGGCGGGCTGTCCGTAAAAGCCCGATTGGTGAAGGTTAATAATCAGTGGGGATAAAGAAACTCCCACTGATTAAAATTTCATTATAGGATTTTCTATATTATATGTTGGATATAGAAAATCAGTCGTTACGTTACACATGTAAAGTTTCAATTTTTTCATTTACTTGCTTATCATTTGTTGCGTTACTATAAATAAAAGTTTGGCCTAAAAAGAGTACATGCAGTTGTTCCCATGGTAACATGCGCAAATTCCAATTATTTCGAAGTCTAGTTATTGCTTCACGAGGTGTTTCATCGGCGAGTGCAAAAGCTCCGTAATGCATCGGTATAAAATGCGTAGCGTTTAAATCTAAATAAGCTTGCACAGCTTCTTCAGGTGAAACATGAGATACTTTCATAAACCATTCTGGTTCATAAGCGCCAATGGGCATAAGAGCAATATCAATTAAAAAGCGTTCACCGATTTCTTTGAAACCTTGGAAATAGCCACTGTCGCCACAAAAATATATGGTTTCCATAGTCGTTTCATTATCAATAATCCATCCGCCCCAGTGAGACGTATTCATATCAAATAAGAATCTTCTCGTCCAGTGCTGAGCAGGTACGAAGTGAAAAGAAACTTCGTTAATTATCGTACTTTCCCACCATTTATACTCTTCTACATGTTTAAATTTCTTACGAGTAAATAATTTTTTTAATCCGATAGGTACAAGATATAGAACATCATCATTCAACTGACGAAGAGTTGAAAAATCTAAATGATCATAATGACCATGTGAAATAAGGACAATATCAATTTTAGGCAGTGCTTCTATAGAGAGTCCAGGTTCTGTAAGTCTTGTAACTAGCTTTAATTTATTGGCCCATACTGGATCTGTTAATATATTAAGTCCATTCGTTTGGATAAGAAAAGTAGAATGCCCAATCCATGTGACAGTCGTTTTTTTTACATTACTTTGCAAAAATGCACTTTGTTTAACGGGTGATTGTTCTACTAAGAAAGAAAAATCTTTTTTGTTTTGCTTTCGTTCTTTACGCCAGCGTAAAAAAGAGCGAATTGATTTTTTTGTACTAACATTATCCATATTTTCATAGCGCTTTGCCATGAACATCACCTCATTTACAATCGTTGTATTTGTATTGTACCGAAATGTTGTTAAGGAATACAGTGTAAAACATGGATTAATGTTTAAGGAATTGTTAAAAAATAGGGAGAGGTATTTACAAAAGTAACAATAAAATTAGTTTTATCAATTCTATTTATAGAAATAATAGTAAAAAAATATATTTTGTCTAGTAATTCGCTTGAAAGAAAGAAGTAACATACGTAAATTCGTACGATTTCGTGAACAAATGTAGTAAACAATTTTCTCGTAGTGTTAACTTTTGTTATTATAAACATAACCTATTTAAATTTAGGATAGAGAAAAGAGGTTTATAAATGAAGCGTTATCAAAAAATAATTGGTCTTATGGTTGTATTTTGTCTCTTTGTACTTGCTGGATGTAGTGAATCAGGTTCAAAGCTTCGTAAACCATTAAATTGGGATTTAGAAACTTTCCAATTTACAAATCAAGATGGAAAGCAATTTGGTACAAAAGATTTAAAAGGGAAAGTTTGGGTTGCAGATTTTATGTTCACAAATTGTCAAACAGTTTGTCCACCAATGACTGCAAATATGGCCAAGCTGCAAAAGATGGCAAAAGAAGAGAAGATAGACGTTCAGTTTGTTTCATTTAGTGTAGATCCAGACCTTGATAAGCCGGAAAATCTGAAAGCTTTTATTCAAAAGTTTACAGAGGATACTAGTAACTGGAATTTATTAACGGGATATTCGTTAGAAGATATTACGAAGTTTTCAAAAGATAATTTCCAATCACTTGTAGATAAGCCGGAGAATGGTCAGGTCATGCATGGTACATCATTTTATTTAATTGATCAAAACGGAAAAGTAATGAAAAAGTATAGTGGAATTAGTAATACGCCATATGAAGACATTATACGTGATATGAAGCGATTAGTGGATTAAAAATAAGGGTGCTATGCACCCTTATTTTTTTGCATTAGTCTATGGATAAAATGTCATGTTGTTGGGGAAGTTTCGGCGCCCGAATTTCTAATACGCCGTTTTGATAAGAAGCTTTTGCTGCTTTTTTATTAATTGAATACGGCAACTTAATCAATCTTGATGCTTCTGAAATGGAACGTTCCCGGCGATAATAGTTATGGGATGTTTCTTCTTCTTCTTCGAGTATCTCTTCTTTTACAGAGACTTTTAAGTATTCACTTTGTATTTCAATTTGAATTTGCTCTTTTTGTATACCTGGTAGTTCAGCTGTAACAACGAGTTCTTCACCAACTTCATATAAATCTACAGGGAATGTTAATAAACGGTTTCCTTTTTGGAAAAAATGATTTAAATCAGCGATTACATTGCGAAGAGGTGTTTGCTCGAAGAAATCATCAATTTGCTTTAAGTAATTACGAACCGGTGGGCGAGAAGAATCTTTTTTTTCTTCACTCATGGTATTCCCTCCTAGAAATCAATTTGCAATATCATATGACAAAAGCGGAGAAAGGTGAGTGCCTAGTTTTCATGTTTTCATAAAAAATTGTTAAAAATGTGAAATGGAGTGATTTTTTTATAGTTTTTGGTCGCCATATTCAGTTGATTATGCTAGTATAAATAGGGTTGATATAGTAGTATAGAAACAGAATGAAAACCGAAAGAGGGTAAGAAGTATGTGTGGTTTTGTAGGATGTTTATGTGAAAACCCTAGAGAGTTTTCAGAAACAGAAAAACATCAATTTGAAAATATGAACACGATGATTTTCCACCGTGGTCCAGATGACGAAGGATATTTTCGTGATGAACATGTACAATTTGGCTTCCGCCGTTTAAGTATCATTGACTTAGAGGCAGGACATCAGCCGCTAACTTATGAAAATGATCGATATGTAATTATTTTTAATGGTGAAATTTACAACTATGTAGAATTACGTGAAATGTTACTTGAAAAAGGTGCAACGTTTGCAACACAATCTGATACAGAAGTTATCATTGCATTGTATGCACATATGAAAGAAAAATGTGTAGACTATCTTCGTGGTATGTTTGCATTTATGATTTGGGATCGTGAAGAGAAGAAACTTTTCGGTGCACGTGACCACTTCGGTATTAAACCTTTATACGTCGCACAACAAGGTGATACTACATTCTTCGCATCTGAGAAGAAAAGTATTATGCATGTGATGGAAGATAAAGGAGTTAATCCAACGTCACTACAACATTACTTTACGTACCAATATGGTCCAGAGCCAGAAACATTAACAATTGATGTTAATAAAATTGAGCCTGGTCATTATTTCGTAAAAGAAATCGGTAAAGAGATGGAGATCCATCGCTACTGGAAACCTTATTTCAATGCTTCAAGCGCAACGAAAGAGGAGCATATCCAAGCAATTCGTGATGTGTTATACGATTCAGTAAAAGTGCATATGCGCAGTGATGTACCAGTAGGTTCATTCTTATCTGGTGGTATCGATTCATCTATTATCGCTTCTATCGCAAGAGAAATGAATCCAAATCTTTTAACATTCTCTATTGGTTTTGAACAACGTGGTTTCAGTGAAGTTGATGTTGCCAAAGAAACTGCTGAGAAATTAGGCGTTAAAAACCATAACGTATTCATTTCAGCGAAAGAGTTTATGGATGAGTTCCCAAAAATCATTTGGCATATGGATGATCCTTTAGCAGATCCAGCAGCTGTACCATTGTACTTCGTTGCAAAAGAAGCACGTAAGCATGTAACAGTTGTTCTTTCAGGTGAAGGTGCAGACGAGCTATTTGGTGGTTATAACATTTATCGTGAGCCAAACTCACTAAAAATGTTCTCTTACATTCCTAGCCCAGGTAAGAGCGTTCTAAAAGCATTAAGTGGTGCTCTTAAAGAAGGATTTAAAGGTAAGAGCTTCCTAGAGCGTGGATGTACGCCAATTGAAGAGCGTTACTATGGAAACGCGAAAATCTTCCGTGAAGAAGAGAAAGTTGAATTAATGAAGTATTACAATGAAAGTGTTAACTATATGGATATCACGAAACCATTGTATAACGAGATTAAAGATTATGATGATGTAAGCAAAATGCAGTACATTGACATGTTCACATGGTTACGTGGTGACATTTTATTAAAAGCTGATAAAATGACAATGGCAAACTCATTAGAACTTCGTGTACCGTTCTTAGATAAAGAAGTATTCGATGTTGCATCTAAAATTCCAACTGAATTTAAGATTGCTAACGGAACTACGAAAGCTATTTTACGTGAAGCAGCACGCGGAATCGTTCCAGATCACGTATTAGATCGTAAAAAACTTGGATTCCCAGTACCAATTCGTCACTGGTTAAAAGACGAAATGCATGATTGGGCTATCAATATTATAAACGAGAGTAAAACAGAGCATTTAATCGACAAACAGTATGTATTAAACTTACTGGAAGCACATTGTGCAGATAAAGGCGATTATAGCCGTAAAATTTGGACTGTCCTTGCGTTTATGGTATGGCACCAAATTTATGTTGAGCATAAATACGATACGAATAAGTTCCATGAAGAAACAAAACGTGCGTATAGCTTAGTTTAATTAGAAAAACCTTAAGATCGCATACGGTCTTAAGGTTTTTTTCATAAATAGGAAATATTATTGATACAATAATAGTAAAAGGATGGACGACATATGATTACGTTTGAGAAAGTTACTGTAGAAAATGAAAGCGTTGTTAAAGAAATGTTTAAATCGCATAGTTTAGGTGAGAAAAAGGTACAGTACTGTGTGAAAGTTGATGATACATATATTGGTGTAATAGATTATAGTGTTCAAGAGGAACGAGCTGTTTTATCACAGCTAATTATTCATTTTGATTACCAAGGTTACGGTTATGGTGCAAATACGTATTTTACATTTGAAGAAATGATGAAACAAAGAAATGTGAAAGAAATAAAAGTGCTACAAGAGGAATTAACAGAAAAGGCGAAGTCTTTCATAGAGAGTTTTGGTTTTACTTCAGAAGATGAAGAGTATGTAAAGAAAATATAACGATGATTACTTATGCGATAAAATAAATATAAGGCAGGTGGATGTATGACGATGACTTCTGGTCTTGTATTAATTGGAGGGTGCTTTATAGTAGCAGAATTATGTCATATACTCATTCGGAAAAGAATGAGTAAGAAAAAAAAGCCGTATGAATTACAATACGTCCCTGTCTTTTTCATTATGTTTTGTATGCTTAGTACATTACAAAATCTAATGAACTTTCCACCACTTGTGAATGTTTTTTTAAAGTTCGGTTTACTTTATAGTGGTGCTGGAATAACACTTTTATTTATTTTATTTTGCATACGTTATGTTCACTATCAATCGTATATATTTATTTTAAATTGGTTAAAGCAAGATGATAGAAAACGCCTTACATAAGGCGTTTTTTTTATTTGTAATTGTAACAGAACTTGTACATTTCACATAAAATAGGACGAGTAGCAATGCAAACATATTACAAGAAAGGGGCGGGGCAATAAAATGAAACTTGTTATAGACGCAGGGCACGGTGGATATGATTCTGGTGCTGTTGGTAATGGTTTAGTAGAAAAAAACTTAACACTTCAAATTGCTAGACGCGTTCGAGACATTTTAACGGTAAATTACCCAATTACAATTAAAATGACACGTGATAGTGATGTGTTTATTTCTTTATCGGAACGTGCTAATATTGCCAATGCTTTTGGTGCGGATTATTTTATTTCATTTCATATTAATAGCGGCGGGGGTACAGGTTTTGAAAGCTATATTTATAATGCGTTATCCAACAGCAGCACTGCATATGCAAAGCAACAAAAGATGCATACAGCAGTAAATCCTGTATTAACAAAATACGGTCTTCGTGATCGAGGAGCAAAAAAAGAAAATTATGCGGTATTAAGAGAAACCACAATGGATGCAATTTTAACTGAGACTGCCTTTATTGATACAACGTTTGATGCAAATTTATTAAAAAATCCACAATTTATTGAAGATCTAAGTCAAGCGTATGCGAATGGAATAGCGGCTATTTTTGGAGTAGCTCCAAATCCACAACCTCCTAACCCACAACCGACACCTCAAACGAAGGGAATCGCTTATATCCTTGGGAAAAATGTAAATTTAAGAAATGGTCCATCAACTTCTTCCTCAGTTATTCGTCAATTAAATTCTCCAGAATCTTACGTTGTATATCAGGAAAGTAACGGATGGTTAGATTTGGGGAATGGACAATGGGTGTATAATGATCCTTCTTACATTAATTTTGTAAAGACAAGTAATAGTGATGGAAGTCCGATTGGGGTTGCATATATACAAGGGATGAATGTAAATTTAAGAAGTGGTCCATCAACTACATCTGCAGTTATCCGCCAATTAAATTCTCCAGAATCTTATTTAGTATATATAAATGAAAATGGTTGGTTAAACCTTGGTGGAAAGCAGTGGGTATATAATGATCCATCGTATATTAAGTATACTCAATATTAGCAATTAAAATGATAATGCAATATGGATGCGTATCTTTGTTATGTATAACAAGGGTACGCATTTTAATAACAACATTTATTTTCATACTTATGCACTATGTTTTAAAAAGAAACATTAGAAAAGCGGATAGAATCTAAATAGTATATATTAAAAAAGTTTTCTGATATACATTGACAATGTATGTAGGATACATTAATCTTTAATTGTTAATGATAATCGATTTCATCTAGGGAGGACATATGATACATACTAAAAAACTAATTATGTTCTGCATTATGATACTCATGGTTGTAATTGCAGGATGTAGTAAAGAAGAGAAAAAGGAAAATGATATATCAGCGAAAGCAAAAGATTCATATACGGTAAAGCATGCAATGGGCGAAACGACAGTAAATGGTACACCTAAAAAAGTTGTTGTTTTAACGAATGAAGGTGCAGAGGCTCTTCTAGCTGTGGGCGTAACTCCAGTGGGGACTACAAAACCACGTGCTGGTGATGAATGGTATCCTCATGTAGCGAAAGAGTTAAAAAATACGGAAGTTGTAGGAACTGAACGTGATATTAATTTAGAGGCTGTAATGAAGCTTAAGCCAGATTTAATTATCGGAAATAAAATGCGTCACGAAAAAATATATGATCAGCTAAAAGAAATCGCACCAACTGTTTATGCAGAAACATTACGCGGTGATTGGAAAGAAAACTTTACGCTTTATACAAAAGCTGTAAATAGAGAAAAAGAAGGGCAAAAAGCTCTTGATGATTATAAAAAACGTATTGAAGGAATGAAAGAGAAGTTAGGCGATAAATTGAATTCTAAAGTTTCTATTATTCGTTTCGTGCCAGGTGATGTTCGTATTTATCAAAAAAACTCATTCTCGGGAGTTGTGTTAAATGATATTGGGTTTAAACGACCACCATTACAAGATAAAGATGATTTTGCGATAAAAGGAATTACAAAAGAGCAAATTCCAAATATGGACGGAGACTACTTATTCTATTTCACGTCTGATAAAGATGCAGATAAGAATAATGAAGGAAATTCGTTAGCAAAGGAATGGACAGAAGATCCACTCTTTAAGCAACTACAGGCTTCTAAAAATAATAAAGTATTCCAAGCAGATGAGATAATCTGGAATACAGCAGGCGGTATTAAAGCTGCGAACCTTATGTTAGATGATATTGAAAAATATTTCCTTAAATAAATGATAAAATACATCACTTTTACGAAGTGATGTATTTTTTGTTTGTGAAAATACAGAAAATTCCTTCTTTCGGGGTGACATAAGTTGTACAATAAAATCAATCATGTGATAAAGGAGTGGGGAAGAATGAAAGCTACTCATAAAGATTGGATCTTGTTTAATGGGAGAATGATTAATACGAAGGAAGAACAGCCGATGGTCGCATTAGAAGAGCGCGGTTTCCAATTTGGTGATGGTATTTATGAAGTATTTAGACTATACGATGGCAAGCCTCATTTATTAGATTTACATTTAGAACGATTCTTTAACTCTATGGCAGAAATAAAACTAATTCCACCATTTACGAAGGAAGAATTAGTAGAAGAGTTATATCAAATGATTGAAAAAAATCAATTTCAAGAAGATGGGAATGTATATTTACAAATATCAAGAGGTGCACAACCGCGCAATCATGTATATGAATCAGATTTACAACCGACATATTTTGCAAATCTTGTTTCGTTCCCAAGACCAGTTGCTTCAATGGAGGCAGGGATTAAGGTAACAGTAGAAGAGGACATCAGGTGGAAGTTTTGCCATATAAAATCTTTAAATTTACTTCCTAATATTATGATCAAAAACAAAATAAATGAACAAGGATATCAAGAAGCAATATTAGTACGGGATGGCATTGTGACTGAAGGGTGTCATTCCAATTTCTTTATTGTGAAAAATAATAAGTTAATTACACATCCAGCGGATCATTTCATTTTACATGGTATTACACGTCACTACGTGATTACATTAGCGAAAGAGTTACATATCGAAGTAGAAGAACGAGAGTTTTCGTTACAAGAAGTATATGAAGCTGATGAGTGCTTCTTTACAGCGACGCCACTTGAAATATTCCCAGTCATTCAGATTGGTGATGAACAGTTTGGAGCTGGTGAAAGAGGACCAATTACGAAAAAATTACAAGCTGCATATGAAGAGAGTATTCGTTTGTTTAAAGTGACAAATTAATCATGAAGAAAAAAGCTGGTATTCTTCCGGCTTTTTTTCATGATATAATTCAAGCATAGGACAAGTTTTGAAAACGCTGTAAAAAGGGGATTTAATATATGAATTATGAAGATTTTAAAGAAGTAATTCACGGAAGACGAAGTGTTAGAAAGTTTAAAGATCAAGAAGTATCTACTAATGATATAAAAGAAATAATTGATTGTGCGCGTTACGCACCGAGTGATACGAATTCACAAACGTGGGAATTCTTAGTTATCATGAATCGAGAGAAGATTAAAGAAATTGAACAAATGACATGGGATGCATTACATAAACTTGCGGCAAAAGCAGCAGAAAATGGAGAAGAGAAAGCAGGGAAATTACTTACACGTTCTTTCGGACCATATGCAACAGCTTTCTCGGAGGCACCAGTATTAATCGTATGTTTGGCAACACCATATGAATCAAAGTTCCGTGAAAAGATATTTGATCCAATTGCTTTTGTTCCAGATTCAGTTTGGGAAGAAGAAGGGATTAAGAGTAGCTGTTTAGCGGCACAAAACTTAATGTTAGCTGCACATGCAAAGGGACTTGGTACTTGTCCAATGACAGGGCCAGTATTGCTAGCTCAAGATGAACTGCGCCAATATTTACAAATTGAGCCTGAAAAACAAATAAATATGGTTATTTCACTAGGATTTCCGAAAGATAAGCCAAAAAAACTTCCAAGAAAAGAAGTAGAAGAAATCACAACATTTGTTTTTTAAAGTGCTACATAGAAAAGACATTGGACATATCAATGTCTTTTTATTTTTGAGGGGGTATTATATCGATTTGTTGGGCTAAAATGATAAATAAGAAGGAATTACTATTTATTTCATAAAAAAAATTAATGTTCTATTAAGGAAAGTATGATACATTAATCGTGAGCAAGCTTCTATATGTTCATAAAAGTTTTAAAAGTTGTCTTAAAATTTAAAAGTTATTTTTGTATAATAAATTATAATCAAATGACAGGGGGGATGAATTTTGAAAAAATTCATAATCACTGGATTGTCTGTATTGTTATTAGTAGGTTGCGGTGCTCCACAGGAAAAAGAGGACGCGCAATCAAAACAGGAAGAACAAGTTGTAAACGCAAGTGATGAGAATATGGTTGTATTTCCTGAAGGTGCAATGTCAATTGGAGAAGGGAAAGTAAAAGTTATTACTCCAGATGGTACTTCTGAAAATGGCAATATACCGACTGTATTCATTAAAAAGGATACTTTAATTCAGCAAGTTGAATTAGAACTTTCTAATTTTCAAAGTGATAAAGAAACCTTCATATTTGTAGATCAAATGTATACAGATAGACATCAAGTAACTAGTACAACGCAGACAACAGTACAATTAAAAGAAAAGACGCTTGAAACAGGTAGTCATACGATTACTGCAGTTCAGTATGAAAACAATGACCCGAAAGGAAAGGTTATTAGTTTTAATCAAGCAACATTTGAGACAAAGCCTGCGTCTTAATAAGAATAAAAAGTACATTACTTAAAAAAGTAGTGTGCTTTTTTATTTGGACTAGAGTGTGCAAGAGTGAATAACTTGTTTCGTTTTCTAATACGATTAAATAGGAAGAAATCACTTGCTACTACTATGACAGAGAAAGAGGTTGAAGATGTGAATCGGTGTATTCGTATCGTCTTGATTAGTATAATGATGGCAGTAATTTGGTTTACGATACAAGAGGTGATTCAAATTACGTTTAATTACCAAATTCATGACTTAGTAATAGGAGCTAGTTGTTTTACCATTGTGTATCTATTATATCCCGCATTAATGGGCAGTAAGACCTCGCCTTAAAAATCGGTATATGTGAGGAGATTAGGTGGGAGATCAACTGTCCGATTGGTTTAACTAATAATCATTGGAGATGAACAAACTCTCCAATGATTAAAGTTTCACTTTATGATAAACTCGAATTAAGGTAAGTTTTACAAGAAAAATGTAGGTATTTCATTTGAAATGTCGAATAGTACATACGATGTCGTAATAACAAATTTTCTATTGTTTACTGTGAAACAGAAGAAGGAGAGATAGTAGTTATGAAACGAGCTCTTATTAATATTGATTATACATATGATTTTGTAGCGGAAAAAGGTGCTTTAACTTGCGGAAAACCAGGTCAAGAAATTGAGAAGGAAATTGTACATATAACGACGCAATATATTGAAAATGGAGATTACGTTGTCTTTGCGATTGATAAACATGAAAAAAATGATGTATATCATCCAGAATCAAAATTATTCCCACCCCATAATATAGCTGGTACAAGTGGAAGAGATTTGTTTGGGGAATTACAAGATGTATACGAAACATATAAAAATGCTGAAAATGTATATTACATGGATAAAACACGATATAGTGCATTTGCAGGAACCGACTTAGAAATGAAGTTAAGAGAAAGAGGAATAGAAGAAGTTCATCTTGTAGGTGTTTGTACTGATATTTGTGTTCTTCACACAGCAGTAGACGCTTATAATAAAGGATTTAAAATTGTTGTTTATGAAAAGGCAGTTGCATCTTTTAATGCGCAAGGGCATGAATTTGCACTTGGACATTTTAAATCTTGTTTACATGCAGAAGTGAAATGAAAAAGAGGCCTTTAAAAAGGTCTCTTTTTTGCGTTTAAACTGAGACGACATTTTGTTCAATTAATTTTTTTATGAATGGGCTAATATTTTGTGGTAGCTCATTTAAATTAAAAAATTGTACATGTAATGATTCGACTCCATCAGCTTTTAGCAAGCCACCTGTAATATCTTTGCAAAGGTAAGCGATTGTTATAAGGTAAAATTCATCTCCGTTCGTTAATTTCACAAAAAATTATTTACCTGAAAATACAGTTGCTAGCTGAAGTGTACCAATTTCGATTCCGGTTTCTTCAAGTACTTCTCGTTTTCCAGCTGCTTCTATAGATTCACCAAGTTCTACAAAACCTCCTGGAACGCCCCACATGCCATTTCGCCTTTGTTGTAGTAGTATTTGTCCTTGTTCATTGAAAACAGCTACCGCAACGCCTGCTAAATTAAGCGGTCTTGATCCAACAACGTCTCTTAGTTCTTCAATATATCCCATTGCTTGCAACCTCCGTGAGTAATAATATTTTCAAATGAACTATTCGATATTATGTAAATGTTTTCCTTTTATTTGGATGGGTAGTGTAGTCTTAAAGTAAAGTCATAAAAAAATTCAATTGTCAGCTCCCTTTAGGTTATGAAAAAGGGTATATTTATAGAAGAATGTCTAATGAATTTTAAAAATATAGCAGCTTTGTATAGAACTTTTATTAGTTAAGGAAGTGGATGAATGAGCTTATTAACGTATACTGAAGAATTTTTTAATTATGTAAGGGAGTTTTTACTTTTAAGATTTTTACTATTTGCTTTAGTTTTAATCATTATTTCATTTGTAATAAATCGTATTATTGATTGGTTTTTTAGGAAATCAAGCTTTTTTGATGAAGAGGTAGAGCAGACGATTCAAAGTGTAATTCGATCTATTTTTAGATATATCATTATCATCAGTCTTATCATATATTTAATTAGCCAATTTGTAGATATAAAAAGTATTATTGCAGGTGCAGGGATAGCTGGAGTTGTCATCGGTTTTGCAGCACAACAGATGCTAAAAGATGTTATATTAGGCTTTGCAAGATTAGCGGACAAAGAGTTCCGAGTTGGTGATTTTGTAACTTTTAACGGAACAAATTCAGGAACTATTGAAGAGATTAGTATTCGTTTTATGCAAATACGTGAATGGTCAGGAAAACTACTTACCATCCCGCACGGAGAGATTAGAACGGTACAAAATTTTAATAAAGGATGGATGCGTGTAATTGAACGCATCACGGTAAGTTATCAGGAAGATCCAACAAGAGTGAAGGAATTGTTAGAAGAAGTATGTGTTATATGCAATGAAAAATTGAATCAAACTCTTTATAGAGTAGAGGATGACGCTGTTGAACCATTTAAATACGTCGGTGTTACAGACTTAAATCCTAACTTGAAATATGTTGGCTATGAATTTTGTATTACAGGTTTAATAAAGCCAGAAGATTATTTTGAAACTTCTAGACAAGTAAGATTTGAATTAATGTCTATGTTTCATAAGAATCAAGTGCAAATGCCAGCAGCGAATATGGTTGTTACTACTGAAGGTTTACAGCATATCCATGGTGGACAATCTTTATCGGAAAGCTAAAGTAGAATCGTTTGTTAACAAAAATTCTGATTCCAACATTGGATAGAATAACAATAATAAAATGATTGATATAAAGAAAGGGCTGAAGGGATTCGGTTCTTTTTTTATTTATAGAATTTAGAAATTTCTTAATGTTATAATTGTAGTTGGTGATGAGAATGAACTTTGAAGAAAAAGAGATGCATCGTTTAGAAGCATTAAAAGAAATTGCTGAATTATTAAATGAAGCAACAAACTTACAGGATATGTTAGAAAAAGTGTTGCATACATTGTTACAAGTAATGAATTTACAAACAGGGTGGATATTCTTTATTGATGAAAGTGGAAAGCATAGCATGCTTGTAGACGAAAATTTACCAGAGGCTCTTACGTGGCAAGAGAAGAAGCCGATGTGTGAAGGAAACTGTTGGTGTGTAGAACGTTTTGTGAATGGGAGATTAGAAAAAGCGACTAATATTATTGAATGTAAGCGAATAGAAGATGCAATTGAATGTAATTGGGGAGAGACAGAAGATGTTACACATCATGCGACAATTCCGCTTAGGTCTGGATCAGAAAAATTTGGTCTACTAAATGTGGCTGCGCCTCATAAGACTCATTTTTCAGAGGAAGAGTTAGCATTATTAGAATCAATTGCATTTCAAATTGGAACAACAATACAACGTATTCAGTTAGTTGAGAAAGAACGTAAATATGTAGTGGTAGCGGAAAGAAATCGACTTGCACGTGATTTACATGATTCAGTAAAACAATTGTTATTTTCTATTATGCTAACAGCGAAAGGTACTTTGAATATGACGCAAGATAGAGAATTGCAAGAGATGTTAAGTTATATTGGAGAATTATCACAAGAAGCATTACAAGAGATGACTCTATTAATTTGGCAATTAAGACCTGAAGGATTAGAGAAAGGGTTAGCAGAAGCAATTCAAAATTACGGGAAGTTATTAGGAGTTCAAGTGGAAGTTCGAATTGATGGGATGGTTTCAATTGGGGATGAAATAGAAGAAGTTTTATGGCGTATTAGCCAAGAGGCGCTACATAATTGTAAAAAGCATGCTTCGTGTGAAAAGGTACATGTTCTTTTGAAAATAGAAAATAACCAGTTACATTTTTACATAGAAGATAATGGAATAGGATTTATACAAGAGCAAGTAAGGGAGTCAGCACTTGGCCTGAAAAGTATGAAGGAACGTATTCAGTTAATGAAGGGGTCGTTTCAAATTATAACAGAGCTGAGAAAGGGTACAAAAATAGAAATTCAATTGCCGATTTGAAGGGGAGAATAAGATTGAAGATTAAATTGCTACTAGTTGAGGATCATCATATCGTTCGAAGAGGACTTGTATTCTTTTTGAAAACGAGAGAAGAATTTGAAATTATTGGGGAAGCGGAAAATGGCGAAGAGGCATTACATTTCGTGCAAAAAGAAAGACCGGATGTCGTACTAATGGATGTATCGATGCCGAAAATGGATGGAATTGAGGCAACAAAACGTCTAAAGCAATACGATGAGACGATAAAGGTACTTATATTAAGTAGTTTTTCAGAGCAAGATTATGTTATACCAGCACTTGAAGCTGGAGCAGATGGTTATCAATTAAAAGAAGTACAACCTGAGCAACTTGTCGCTTCTATTATTGCAGTACATCAAGGAAATGCGAATTTTCACCCGAAAGTAACACCTGCATTAATGGGGCGTACCGCAGTAAAGAAGGAAATAGAAAATCCTTTTTCAATGTTAACGAAAAGAGAGCAAGAGGTACTTCGCGAAATTGCGAAAGGAAGAAGCAACAAGGAGATTGCAGCAGAACTTCATATTACAGAACAAACTGTGAAAACACACGTTTCAAACGTTTTAGCTAAATTGGAAGTGGATGATCGTACGCAAGCCGCATTATACGCAGTGAAACATGGGGAGGATTATTCATAAGTATGAATAATTCTGTTATATCGTATGACAGAATACATAGGAGCAATTAAAATTTATAGTAATCCCTAATATAGGTTTTTCTTCTTTCAATAATTAGGTACAATAAAGTTAAACTAATCGGTTTTTACAGGATAAAGCTACGATAGAAGAGGAGGATATGCTATGCCTGGTACAAGGAGTGGGATTGGAAAGATTCAGGCTTCGTTAAATGGTTTATCACCGAAATTGCGAAGTATTGCCGAACATATTTTGAAACATCCACAAGATGTTGTACATAAATCTATTACAGAATTAGCTGAAGTTACGAGTAGTTCCGAAGCGACGATATTCCGCTTATGTAAACACCTTGGTTTGCAAGGTTTTCAAGATTTAAAGATTACATTAGCTCGTGAAATTGTACATACACCGATGCAAAATATTCATGAAGAGGTATCAGCAGAAGATAGTATGGTAACTGTTGCTAAAAAAGTTTTTCATTCGCATATTACAGGACTGCAAGATACTTTACATTTGCTAAATGAAACAGCACTTGAGCAGGCTGTACGAGCTTTGCAAGAAGCAAGGCGAATTGAGTTTTATGGAAATGGTGGCTCTGGTATTATTGCGATGGATGCGTATCATAAGTTTATGAGAACGGGTATTTCTTGTATCGCTCATACTGATTCGCATTTTCAAATTATGGGAGCAGGTTTACTCTCGGAAAATTCAGTTGTTATTGGCATTTCTCATTCTGGTAGCAATAAAGGGTTACTTGAAGCGTTAGAAGTAGCGAAAGCAAGAGGGGCCAAAATTATTGCGATTACGAGCTATAAGAAATCAGCATTAAGTCAGCTTGCTGATATAACGTTATATACATCAACACGTGAGACTGAATTCCGTACAGAAGCAAGTTCATCACGATTAGCACAGTTAAGCTTATTAGATACTTTGTATGTAGGGTTGTCGTTGCAGCGACAAGAAGAAACACTAAAAAATTTACAAAGTATACGTGAAACGATTTCGATGAAGCGAATATAAAAAAGCTCTTCAAATGAAGAGCTTTCAGATTGTAGACAAACTATTTTTGGAGAGTTCAAATGCTAAAAATAGTTTGTCTCGTATTTTATGGATAATTTATCTAATTGTATTTATATGTAGTGCTTTCTATATATAATTTACTATAAGTGAGGAAGGTGTCTTATGAAAATATCCGTTTATGTTGCAAGTGCATTTAGCAAGGATCATAAAGGCGGAAATAAAGCAGGAGTGGTATTTATTGAGAATACAAATACATTGACCACTACTCAAAAAATGACAATAGCGAAACAACTGGGTTATGCGGAAACCGCATTTATATCAGAATCTGAAATTGCTGATTATAAATTTGAGTATTTTACTCCAAAAGAAGAAGTTGATTTATGTGGTCATGCCACAATTGGCTCTTTCGCGATACTGATGCATTTAAATAAAATTTTCAAGAATCGCTATACGATTGAAACGAACAGCGGTGTTCTTACTATTACCATAACAGATGACATCATATTCATGGAACAAAATAAACCGATATTCTATGATTTTGTATCTCCAAATGAGTTCACCGACTGTTTTGACATTAAAGATATAGACAATAAATACCCAATCCAAATTGTCTCCACGGGCTTAAAAGATATTTTAATTCCTATAAAAAGCGAAACACAATTACATGCACTGCAACCTAATTTTGAAAAAATTAAAGAAATCAGCAAGTATTATAATGTTGTTGGGATGCATCTATATACTTTTAATGACAATCGAATTATATGCAGAAATTTTGCTCCACTATACGACATTAATGAAGAAGCAGCGACTGGAACTTCAAACGGTGCATTAGCTTGCTACCTTTATGAACAGCACTATTTGCAAAAAGAAGTCTATGTATTTGAACAAGGTTATTCTTTACACTCGCCTTCCGAAATATTAGTTAAATTAGCAACCAATAGCAAAAATAAAATAGAAAAAGTTTATGTTGGCGGTAAAGGCTATTACTGTGAAACTAAGTGTTTAAATATAGAAAATATTGAGTGAAGAGCTTTTTTATCGATGAGAAGTTTGTTACTTTATTTTCTTTTAGAAATGTATGACTTACTTATAGTCAGTGATAAACTCTCATTTTTAAAAATTTAAAATAAAGACAGGTTTGTGTAATAATTCAAATATTGTTCATAATTTCACAAATTGTTTATGAAGTGTCATGTTATGATGAAGATGTAAAGATGATTGAACACTTAAATTTGGTACAATAACTAGCCAAAGTAGTGAGGAAAGTAGTTGTGAGATAAACTCATTAAAACGCTAAAACACTAAAGGGGAGATCACATATGAAAGCAGTAGTGGTTAATAAAAACAGCAAAGCAAACATCGAAGTGATTGAAAAAGAATTACGTCCGTTACGCTCAGGCGAAGCGTTAGTAGATGTAGAGTATTGTGGAGTTTGCCACACTGATTTACACGTTGCGAATCATGATTTTGGTAACACTGATGGCCGTATTCTTGGTCATGAGGGTGTAGGTATTGTTACGAAAATAGCTGATGATGTTAATTCGCTAAAGATAGGTGACCGTGTAAGTATTGCATGGATGTTCCAATCTTGTGGACGTTGTGAATATTGCGTAACTGGTAGAGAAACATTTTGCCGTGAAGTTAAAAACGCAGGTTATTCAGTAGATGGTGGTATGGCTGAACAATGTATCGTTACAGCTGATTATGCGGTAAAAGTACCAGAAGGATTAGATCCTGCTCAAGCATCATCAATTACATGTGCTGGTGTAACTACATATAAAGCTATTAAAGTATCAGATATTAAACCTGGTCAACCTATTGTAATCTATGGCTGCGGTGGATTAGGTAACTTAGCTATCCAATATGCTAAAAATGTATTTGGTGCAAAGGTAATCGCAGTAGACATTAATGACGACAAATTAGCCTTAGCGAAAGAAGTTGGTGCTGATATGACTATCAATCCAATTTCTCAAGGTCCTGCTGATAAAATTGTTCAAGAGGAGCTTGGTGGCGCTTATGCTGCGGTAGTAACAGCAGTCTCTAAAGTAGCCTTTAACTCAGCAGTTGATGCAGTACGTGCTTGCGGTAAAGTAGTTGCAGTAGGGCTACCAGTAGAAACAATGGACTTAAACATCCCGCGACTTGTACTGGATGGAATTGAAGTAGTTGGTTCTCTAGTGGGTACTCGTAAAGATTTGGAAGAGGCGTTTATGTTTGGGGCAGAAGGAAAAGTAGTGCCGGTTGTTCAAACTTGTTCGCTAGATAAAGTACAAAATGTATTCGAAGAAATGGAACAAGGTAGAATTCAAGGGCGTATGGTAATTGATTTTAAAAAACATAATTGTGATTGCAAATAATTCACTTTAAATATAAAAAGCATGAGTCTAGCAAAGGACATGTAAAAAAGTTAAACAGCATAAGAAGATGATCCCTGTATTTAATAGGGATCATCTTCTTTATTTTCTACTAATATCGATGCCAATTAATACTTGATTAATGAGAAATGATTAAAGGTTTACTTTATTTGCAAACGAAAAGGAATCTTTATGTTTAACAAATTTTTTATGATCTGGAACGTTTTGAATTGCTACAATTTGCGAATCTCTTGCTTTCAGTGCATCTTGAATCCCGATGGTCATAAGCTTAATAAATAGAATCGTAATAAAGAATGAAGCGAGAGTATAAAAAATAATCCACCATGAAAGATTCATTTCATTACGATTTAATCCAATAAGACCTGCCCAATCATTAGATAGAGAAACAGGTTTGAGCACTCCGTCATAGAGTTCACGCATTTGTATGCCGCCAATTACAATGTTAAGCAACGCTAAATGGATAACGAGTATGAGTGTTTGGACGATATGTTCCATAAATAATACAAATAAGCGGTCAAGTAATAAGACTCGTAAGTGTTTTTTAATAATATGAAAACGACTAGCCCCCAGTAATTGTGAACTTAAGATGTAATCTTGTTTCATAAATTCATCAACCTCTGAGGATATGTATAAAGAAAGTGTAGGCAGAGCGACGAAAATAAGTACGAGTACTTGATAAAACGTAAATGAAATATTTGGATCTACCCCATCAGCATTTGATGTGATTATAATATTAACGGGCGTGATGAGTATGAATGCGATAAATAGAGTTGGAATATAATAAAAAACTTCTGAGCATGACTGGAAAAATCTCTTGAGTTTTGGAGCATATAAACTTAAGAGGATTCCTATACATGTTCCGCATAAAATTCGAAAGAAGCTAATTGCTACGGCTAATAAAATAGTGAATTTTGCTCCTTCTACAATTTGTAAGAAAACAGACTCTCCAAAACGATCAGATCCAAAAGGTGGAATTAACGATGGCGGAAAGGGGGCCTTTCCAAGTAATTCGTTATTGTCATTGTAAAGTAACTGAGGAGGTTTTGGGATGTTATCTTTAAAGAACCAACTATAAATAAAACTAGCTGAAATAAGTATGAATAGATAAGTAAAGCCGATTAAAAAGCGTTTTGATTTCCAAATAGATTTCATAATGATACTCCTTTCAATTGCTTTTTCCATCTATTCATCATGAATGAGACTATTTGGAAAATGGCATAAAACGGTAAAATAATCATAACAAGTATGATAAATGCAGCGGGAGGTGAAACAAACGCCTTATTAAATAGAAATTGAATAATGCCTTCCATATTAAAAACAAATTCTAAAATGAATAAATTAGAAAGTAAGAAAACAAAAATCGTTTTTAAATGGTGAAAGAAGTGGATAGATATATTTTTGAATAAATGAATGCAGAGTATATAACTTGATGAAAGACCTTTTCCATATGCAACCTCTACGTAATGTTTTCCTTCTTCTTCTTTTATGTATAACACCATCATCCGAAACATTTGTAATGTAGGTAAGACAGCTAATGATAAAATAGGGAGTAAATAAGCTCGATTTTCATTAAAAGAAATAATAGTGACAGGAGATTCCCCGAATTTTTGAAGTACCCATATGAAGAATATTTGCAAACAAATCATCATCATCATATCAGGGACAGCTTCTAATATGAACACAATTCGGTTTATCCATTTTTTTATATAATCTTTCGCTAAAAAATAAAAAAATGCCATGCTAGATGATAGAAAGAGAGCAAGAAAAAAGGCTGAAAATAATATAGTAAATGAATATAGGTAAGGTTCTAAAACAGTTGGAAATAATGGTGTTTTTTTGAAATGGCCAAACTTCGGGTCTGATCCTATAATCACTAATGATTCAGGGGAGAAGACCTGTTTTAACATGGTAACGATCTGATTAAAAAAATAAATTGGTTGAAAGGTAAACCCTTGTTGAGTGATAAATAAATAAGGTAAATTTAATAATAGTAAGAGTGATAAAAGAATTGATGAAAGCTTAATTGTGAATTGAGATATTTTATTTAACATTAAATCCCTCCGACATCTTTTTACAACATTATACAATAAATTCTATATTATTGTTTTATTTTTCTGAAAAATAAAAATACTATTAAATTTTATAGTATGTAAGATATATTTACAAGATAAAAAAGTGATAGCAGGGGGGCCGCGCTCTATGTTTATCAAGATAAAAGGACTAGTGAATCTAAAACAATAAACAAGAGCAAAATGCACAGAATTCTCATTCTGCGGGTAGTTACTTTTCTTGGCTTGATGGTTATGTAACGTGATCCCTAAAAATGAATATTGCTTTTCAACGCTTTTTCATGCAAATGAGTAGAACGTATGGAGGACTATGTATGTGTTGTTAATGAGAGGAAAGAGTGTATTGCGTAAAGAAGATAACGTAATTTTACCGCACGGAAAAGCTAAATTTAGTATATAAGTGAAATGGAATGAGGGGATTTACTTTTTGTTGTGAAAAAAATTTTCTTTTTATAACTTGATAAATGAAAAAATATTTTATATACTAATTCATGTAAACGGTTTACTAAATCGTATTTTGCTAGAAATGAAGGGAAGATTCGCATGGAAACAAGGGGGAGAGTAATCGGGATTGATATCGGTACCACAAGTACAAAAACGGTTGTGTTCACAGAAAAAGGAAAAGTCATTGCATCACATGCAATCGATTACCCAATTATTCAACCGAATGTAGGATGGGCTGAGCAAGATCCTGATGTAATATGTGCCGCTGTATACAAAAGTGTAAGCGTTGCCATTGAAAAAGGTAATGTATTACCAGAAGATATTTCTTCAATCGGTATTAGTACAGCTATGCACGCATTAATTGCAGTAGATGAAAATGGTGCGCCATTAACGCGTTCTATCATTTGGGCAGATAATCGAAGTACGAAGCAATCAGAAAAATTATTACAACAAATGAATGGGCATGAAATTTATAGACGTACAGGTACACCGATTCATCCGATGTCACCACTTTCTAAATTGTTATGGATGAAAGAAGAGGAACCAGAGTTATATACAAGTGCCTATAAATTCATTTCCATTAAAGAGTATGTGATTTACCAATTATTTTCACGCTACGTAGTTGATTATTCGATTGCTTCTGCTACAGGGTTATTTAAATTAGAAACATTAAACTGGGATGAAGATGTTTTGACTATGTTACATATGTCACCAGAACAATTATCAACCCCTGTACCCACTACATATATTTTATCAGGTATGAAGCCAGAATTAGCACAGAAGATGGGGATAAGTGCAGAAACACCAATTGTCATCGGAGCAAGTGATGGGGTTCTTGCAAATGTAGGAGTTGGTGCGATATCACCGGGTGCGGCTGCAATTACGATTGGAACGAGTGGTGCGGTTCGAACAATCTCATCAAATATAAATACAGATGAGAAAGGGAGAACGTTTTGTTACGCATTAACAGATGAGCACTGGGTAATCGGTGGTCCAACGAATAACGGCGGAATATTACTGAGATGGTTACGTGATGAATTTGGTAGTCCAGAGCAAGAAGTAGCAAGAAAGCTCGGCATTGATCCTTATGATTTATTAATTAAATATGCAGAAAGCGTACCAGCTGGAGCGGATGGGCTATTGTTCTTACCTTTCTTATCTGGAGAACGCGCACCTTACTGGAATGCAAACGCTCGTGGTACATTCTTTGGAATCAATCTTCAACATAAACGAGAACATTTTATACGTGCAGTGATGGAAGGTGTTTGTATGAGTGTATATTCAGTAGCACTCGCAATCAGGGATTGTACAGGGCCACTTACTGAAATACGAGTTTCAGGAGGGTTTGCAAAATCTGCATTTTGGAGACAAATGTTGTCCGATATGATGGGAAAAGAATTGCTTGTACCTGAAAGTCATGAAGCATCTGCGCTTGGGGCAGCGGCAGTTGCTTTATATGCTGTAGGAAAAATTGATTCTCTTGAAGAGGTAAAGGATTGGATTGATATTGTCCATCATCATGTACCGAATAAAGAAAATACGGCTATATATTTAGAAATGTTTTATATGTATGAACGACTTTACAATCGCTTGAAAGAAGAATTTGATTGTATAGCTGCTTTCCAACGTAAACAATAGGGGGATTGGGAGAAATGGTAGTTGGGATCGTACTAGCGGCAGTTGTCATACTACTTTTACTTATTACGGTAGTAAAATGGCATCCATTTGTCGCATTAATTTTAACAGCAATTGGTGTAGGTTTAGCAATGGGAATGCCTTTAATTGGAACTTCACCAAAAGATCCAGGGATTATTGATTCTATTAAACTAGGGCTTGGTAATACGTTAGGCTTTTTAGCGATAGTTTTAGCACTAGGAACGATGCTTGGAAAAATGATGGCCGAATCTGGCGGTGCTGAACGTATCGCTAACACATTAATTAATCGTTTTGGGAAGAAACGAGTTCACTGGGCGATGATGTTCGTTGCATTTTTAGTAGGGATTCCGGTATTTTTCCAAGTTGGATTCGTCCTATTAATTCCGTTAGTATTTACAATTGCGTTAGAAACTGGGGTATCACTTATTACAATCGGTATTCCGCTAGTAGCAGGACTGTCAGTCGTACACGGACTTGTCCCACCGCATCCAGCGGCAATGGCGGCAGTGGGTATTTTTAAAGCAGATGTAGGGAAGACAATTTTATATGCGTTAATTGTCGGACTTCCAACTGCAATTATTTCAGGTCCACTTTACGGGAAATGGATTGGTGCTCGTATACATAAGGAAGTACCATTAGATATAGCGGAGCAATTTATTGAAAGAGATAAGAAGAAAGAACTTCCTAGCTTCGGAAATACATTGTTTACTATTTTACTTCCAGTATTTCTTATGCTTGGTGCATCCATTGCTGAAGTAGCGTTACATAAAACGAGTCAACTTGCACAAGTGTTACACTTTATTGGAGATCCAATAGTCGCTTTATTAATTGCAACGATTTATTCTTTCTTTAGCCTTGGTTATGCAAAAGGATTTTCTAAAGATAAAGTATTACAATTTACAAATGATTGCCTTGGGCCAATTGCAAACATACTGTTAGTAATTGGTGCTGGTGGTGCATTTAATAAGGTATTATTAGATTCTGGAATTGGTACTACAATTGCTGAAATGGCGAAAGAATCACATATTTCACCAATATTACTTGGATGGGGAATTGCTGCACTTATCCGAGTTGCGACAGGATCGGCAACTGTTTCTATGATGACAGCAGCTGGTATTGTTGCGCCGATTGCAGCAAGTACACCAGGTGTAAATGTTGAATTATTAGCACTTGCAACAGGTGCAGGGTCATTAATTTTATCACACGTGAATGATTCAGGATTTTGGATGATTAAAGAGTATTTCGGAATGACTGTGAAAGAAACGTTATTAACATGGACTGCAATGGAGACTATATTATCTGTAGTAGCACTTGGGCTAATTTCGATATTAAATATATTTGTATAGAATAGGAGATTGATTAATATGAAACTAGGATTAATTGGATTAGGAAAAATGGGATTCCCATTAGCTGAACACTTACATGAAGACAAGCATGAAGTAGTTGTATACGATGTAAATAAAGAGCTTGTAGAAAAGGCAGGAAAACTAGGAATTACTGCACGTCATACATTAAAAGAAATGATCGCTGAATTAGAAGCTCCTCGTACGATCTGGGTAATGGTGCCTGCAGGAGAAGTTGTAGAGTCAGTATTAAAAGATGTGTATCCGTTATTAGATGAAGGTGATATCGTTATTGAAGGTGGAAATTCATTCTATAAAGATACGTTACGCCGTGCTGAAGAAGCAAAAAGCTTCGGATTACATTATGTAGATATCGGTACATCTGGCGGTGTAGAAGGAGCTAGATACGGTGCTTGTTTAATGGTTGGTGGAGAAAAAGAAATTTACGACCAATTAGAACCTTTATTTAAAGATTTAGCAGTAGAAAATGGCTATTCTTATGCTGGCCGCGTTGGTAGTGGTCATTTCTTAAAAATGGTTCATAACGGTATTGAATACGGCATGATGCAAGCAATTGCTGAAGGATTTGAAGTACTAGATAAGAGTGACTTTGATTTCAATTATGAAGATGTTGCAAAAGTATGGGCGAACGGATCAGTAATCCGCGGTTGGTTAATGGACTTAACTGAAAAAGCATTTGCAGATGATCCTAAACTTGATGGCATTAAAGGTGTAATGAACTCTTCAGGAGAAGGGAAATGGACTGTTGAAACTGCGCTTGAGTTACAAGCAGCGGCACCAGTAATCGCGATGTCATTATTTATGCGCTATCGTTCTCAGGAAGATGATACATTCCATGGAAAAGTAGTTTCAGCACTACGTAATCAGTTCGGTGGACATGAAGTTGTAAAAAAATAAGGATGTTTTTGAAAAGAAACTTGTGCATAAGCGCAAGTTTCTTTTTTATAGTTTAAGAAATTACTAATTTAAAAATACCAATCAATCATCGTTTTTTTGTCACAAATGACAGCTTCAACATTCATTGATTGAACAATATAATCTATATTTTCTTCTTTAGCTAATAATAAGGTTGTAAAGGAATCGTATATACTCATAAACGCATACTCATTGTCTTCTCCAGTAATAATTAACTCATTATTGCTAATGTCCCAAATATCTAATGGAGTAGTATTATTTACCTGTAATAATCCGTTTGTATCAAGAATTGGTTCAGAGAAATATAGATTTTTTGCACCTTTAGAACCGAGGAGTTTAAGTAATTTGTGTAATAAAAATATAGACGTATAATCTTCTGTTGGATAATAAAGATCTTTTTTTAAGTTTGAATGTAGCTTTTCAGCTAAATCCTCTCTTTTATATTCTTCTGAAAAGGCACTAATGGAAGTCAACATGGCCATTGCTAGGTCTGCGTATGAATGTAATCCACTACAAGACATCATTTCCTTCCAAGAAACGGATTTCCCATTGTGAATGATTTCTTCAGCGCTAGGATAGATGTGCTCATATGGTCTTTTTCTCACAGACTTTTCCCATCCTAAAGGCATTTGGACAAATGGACGTAGCAATATAGCTGCAGATTTAAAATTACTTGGTAGTTGTTCTAAAATTGGTGATTTGTCATTTAGCCAAATGTAATCCAACAAAATATAACCTCCTCTTATACTTTGAAATGTACGGATTCCCGTATTATGTTTTTTTGTATTGATTGTATCAAATATAAAGCGAAGCATGAAATATGTCCCAACATAAAAGTAAGAATAAATAAAATGAAGTTTTCATAAATAGTAAAAGGGTGCTTATGTCATCAGTATAGCTAAAAAATGTTGTTACATATGAGAAGAGCGTGTTAATAAAATATGAGGTGGTTAAATGGGAAATGAGCAAGTGAAGTCTGTAAAGGAAGAAAAAAAGTTATGTCTTTGTATGATTGTCAAAAATGAGTCTAGAATTATGGAAAGATGTTTAAATGCAACAAAATCAATTGTAGATTATGTTTCTATTTGTGATACTGGATCGACGGATAATACGCCTGAAATTATAGAAAATTGGTGTAAGGAAAATGAGATACCTGGGACAGTTCATCATGAGCCGTTTAAAAACTTTGGTTATAACAGAAGCTTAGCAGTTTCATTAGCGCAAAAAACATATCCAGAAGCGGATTATTTATTAATATTAGATGCGGATATGATTTTAGAGGTTGATCCGAATTTCGATAAAACGAGCTTAACGGAAGATCATTATCTTACATTGCAATATGATGTTCATATTAAATATTGGCTTACACGTCTATTAAAAGCTTCTTTACCATGGAAATCTGTCGGTGTTACTCATGAGTATTGGGATATAGATCGCTCAAAAGTTGGAGCGAATTACAATACGAGGGTAGATCGGTTAGAGACTCTTGTCGTGAATGATCCCGGAGATGGCGGGAGTAAAGCTGATAAATTTGAAAGAGATGAGAGGTTGTTGTTACAAGGAATAAACGATTCAGAAACAACGCCAGATTTGCATATAAGATATTTATTTTATTTAGCCCAAACTTATTTTCATTTAAGTCAATTTGAAGATTCGATTAAATGGTATAAAAAACGAGTGGAAGCAGGGGGTTGGGTTGAAGAGGTATTCTATTCGTTATTGCGAATAGGGTTTTGTTATGAGCAGTTAGCAAATCGTTCAGCAAATAAACAAAATGAAGTGACAGATGCTGATGAAAAAGAAACTGTTAAAGGGCAAGAAGAGAAATATTTAGCATTAGCTGTTTTTTATTTTCAAAAAGCGTGGGAATATAGACCAACTCGGGCTGAACCATTATACCAACTTGCAAGGTTGTATCGATTACGATCTCAAAACAATATTGCTTTGATGTATGCTCTGCAAGGCAAGGAAATTCCTTTTCCAAAGGATGATCTTTTATTTGTAGATTATCATGTGTATGATTACTTATTTGACTATGAAATTTCTATTAGTGCTTTCTATATACCTCATAAAAAACATTTAGGGGCCGTGTCGCAAAAGTATTTGGAATCGATTAAAGAAGAGATTCCATTTCATATAGCAAATGTAGTAGAGAATAATGCGAAATTTTATTAAATACATTTTCGATTAAAGGAGTAGTGGAGTAATCATGGAATTAATGCGATGGGCGATTGAACTAGGAGAATCGGTGCATGGAAATACGTATGAAGAATTGATGCCACTACTAGACTATTATTATGATCGTGATCATTTAAAAGCGTATTGTATCGCAAATCTTCTTTTAAACATGGATGTATTAGATGAACATCGTGAAAGAATCGAATTAAGAAGATGCATCGCTGCTTATTATGCTGGATTATATAAAGTAGCAAGAAAACATGCAAATGAGTTAGTACTTAAACATCCGGATGTAGATTTATATAAAAATAATTTAAAATTAATGGAAGCTTATTTGAATAAAGAATATGATTATTGTCTTTTTATATGCCCAAAGACATACGGTAGTTTCATAGATGTTGCGCGAGCTTTAAAGTGGCGGTTGGAGCAGGAGGGAAATACAGTAATTATATCAGAAACAATACTGGAAAATGTAAAGAATACAGTTGTTTTTGGAGCACATACATACGCATATAACCCGAATCTTCTTCCGAAAGATGCAATTATTTATAATTTAGAACAGCTATACGAAGGAAGTCCATATGCGCACCCCCTTTATTTAATATTATTAAAAGATAGAGTGATTTGGGATTATAGTAAACAAAATATAGAATGGCTAAAACAAAAAGGGGTAGGAAAAGAAATAAAACATGTAAAAATGAACTATGCTCCAACTTTGGAAATAAAAAAAGGTGCATTTGAAGATGACATTACTGAAGATATTGATATTCTGTTTATAGGTGCTCTTAATCCGAGGCGGCAAGCTATTTTTGATCATCTAAAAGCGATTGCCCCAAATTTAAATATAGTTTTTAAAAATAATGCGTGGGGAATTGTTAGAAATGAATTGATTGCTAGAGCTAAAATTATATTAAATATTCATTTTTACTTATCAGGAATTCTTGAAACACCTCGCGTGTCTTATGCAGTCGCAAATAAGAAATTTATTATTTCCGAAAATAGTAATCCAGAAGATGAGGTAGAGTGGCCGGGAATTGTATTTACTCCGTACGAAAAAATAATTGAAAACGTAATGAAATATATAGAATTACCAGAAGAACGGAAAAAATTAGCGGGAAAAGCATATAATCATTTTGAAGCAAATGAAAGTTTAGGTACATTGAGTCTGAGAGATGAAACGAAGTAATTGTGCGAAACTCATACGAAAGTATGAGTTCTTTTTTGTTTATCATACTATTTTATGAAACAAGTTAACTCTTTATATTGTGTTTTGTATAGAAATTTCTGATAATATATAAGTAGAACTTGAAAACAAAGGGGAGAAATAATCATGAAACTAGTCGTTATTAACGGTACACCAAGAAAATTTGGTAGAACTCGCGTTGTGGCAAAATATATTGCGGATCAATTTGAAGGGGAATTATATGATTTAGCAATTGAGGAGTTACCTTTATACAATGGAGAAGAGTCACAACGTGATTTAGAGGCAGTAAAAAAATTGAAAACGTTAGTGAAAGCTGCGGATGGGGTTGTATTATGTACACCAGAATATCATAATGCGATGAGCGGTGCGCTGAAAAACTCTTTAGATTACTTAAGTAGTAGTGAATTTATTCATAAACCAGTTGCGTTGTTAGCGGTTGCTGGTGGCGGTAAAGGTGGAATAAATGCATTAAACAGCATGCGAACGGTCGCTAGAGGTGTTTATGCAAATGCCATTCCAAAACAAGTTGTGCTTGATGGATTACATGTGCAAGATGGTGAACTTGGGGAAGATGCCAAACCATTAATTCATGATGTAGTTAAAGAATTAAAAGCATATATGAGCGTATATAAAGAGGTGAAAAAGCAACTAGGAGTGGAGTGATATGTCCTCACTTTATCATGATTCTCGATTGTATTACATTCTAGGGGCCAATAGTCTATCTGCTATTGGTTCCGGAATTGTTATGATAACGATTCCGTGGCTGTTAATTAAAGAGAGTGGAGGAGAGACAACGTTTGGTTATGTTTCTATCATTGCAACCCTCATTATGTTTTTATTAACACCATTCATTGGGCAAAGTATTGATCGTTTTTCAAGAAAATCTTTATTGCTATGTAACGAAGGAATCGGAATTGCCGTAATTGGAATAATGGTTATATGGGGATTTGCTGGGCAACCTTATCATTCTATTCACTATATTCTTATTTATATAGCCGGATCATTCTACTATTTATTATTTTATCCTACAATATTTGCGTTCAACCAAGAGATATTTCAAGCGGAACATTATAAAAGTTTAAGTGGAACGATGGAAATACAAGGACAGTTAACACAAGTTATTTCTGGAGCGGCCGCGAGCTTCTTGATTGAAATTGTATCTTTGAAGTGGATTTTGTTAGTAGACATGTTAACTTTTGCTGGAGCATTTTTTCTTTTCTTATGTATACCGTACGTAAAGAAAAAAGAAGTGAAAAGAAAAATAACATTTAAGAAGCAATTGTTTGAAGGAATTCACTTTATGAAAAAACGTCCTAAGCTCTTTTGGTTCTTACTGGCTACTTATATGCCGTTTATAGGTGTCATGATGGCAAATTATTTAATACCCGTGTATATTTCGGATATACTCAAAGCCAATGCCTCTGTATACGCAGTAGAGGGCACGATGTACGGTGTCGGAGCGGTTGTTGCAGGAATTTGTATTCCACTCATAATGAAATATGTCAAAACAGAAGTTTCAATCGTTATGACGATGTTCATTTATGTAATTTCAATTACCGCAATGAGTATTGAACCTTCCGTAATGTTGTTATATGGACTAGCGATTTTTCATGCAATTGGAAATGCGGGGACAAGAGTGGCGAGAAATGTATTGATGATGGAGGAAATTCCAAATGAAGTAATGGGACGTGTAGACAGCTTATTTCGCCTAATTGGTACTGGAATACGAATTTTATTATTAATGTTGTTTACAGCGGGTGTATCTAAAGTGGGAGTCATGCTGCCGTTTTACGTACTAAGCTGCATATTGATCTTCTCATTAGGAATCGCTATTTATTATGTACTATCACAACGTAAAGTAGCGGCGCATGTTTCTAATAAATCAATCGTTTGAAAAAACACTTCTGCCTCCCTTTCTTTTTCTATATAATAACAAGAAAGGGAGTGAATACTTATTTATGAACAAATGGATCTTTCTTATAATTTTATTATTACCGCCACTATACATCATTTATATGACGTTTCGAATGAACAAAGTTGCTCGTGAAAAGTTGAGCTATCACTCTCCGTACGTTCTTATACTGGGTGCAAAGTTATTTGGAGATAGACCGTCTTTATCTCTTCAAAATCGTTTGGATGTAGCGTTGGAGTATTTATTTTCCCATCCTGAAGCGAAAGTAATTGTTTCAGGTGGTCAAGGAGAAGATGAAGATATACCGGAAGCTCATAGCATGAGAAATTATTTAATGGTACACGGTATAGATGAGAGTCGTATTTTAATAGAAGATCAATCTACAAATACGTATGAAAACTTAAAATTTAGTATGGATTTATATAATGTGAAACATGCGGTAGTTGTAAGTAATACATATCATTTATATCGAACGAAAATAATTGCAAAGCGTTTAGGCATGAAGATGGAGGCGCTAGCTGCTGAAACACCAATTCGTTCTAAGAGAAAAATGTATGTTCGCGAATATGCTGCTATTATGAAAACAATATTGTTCGACCGTTAGAGCTCAAATGCGAGCTCTTTTTTAATTTAAAAGCGTATCATTTGAAATGAATGCCATATTCCATCAAAATAAAGGAAACAACAGTAAAGGAGTTGTGTTTGTGATTCAATTTAATCATGTGTCAAAATCGTATGAAGATGGCACGAAAGCAGTGGATTCATTACATTTAGAAATTAAAAAGGGAGAATTTTTCGTTCTCATCGGTCCGAGTGGTTGCGGGAAAACAACGACAATGAAGATGATTAATCGTTTAATCGAAACGACTGAAGGATCGATTTTAATCGATGGAAAAGATATTCAACAATATAATATAAACGAATTACGTTGGGATATAGGATACGTGTTGCAGCAAATCGCTTTGTTTCCTCATATGACAATCGCTGAAAATATTGCAGTTGTTCCTGAAATGAGGCAATGGAGCAAAAAGGAAATAAAAGCACGCGTCGATGACTTGTTACATATGGTTGGATTAGATCCGGATATATATCGAGATCGTATGCCTGATGAATTGTCAGGAGGACAAAAACAACGTGTCGGTGTCGTGCGAGCATTAGCCGCAAACCCGAAAATCGTTCTTATGGATGAACCATTTAGTGCGTTAGATCCATTAAGTAGGGAACAGCTTCAGAAGGATATTGTACAGTTGCAAAAAAAGATTCAAAAAACAATCGTGTTCGTAACACATGATATGCAAGAAGCATTATCACTTGGAGATCGCATTTGTATTATGAAAGAAGGAAAAGTTGTTCAACTAGATACACCAGAAGGAATTATACATAATCCGAAAAATGAATTTGTAGAGGAGTTCATTGGAAATCGTGGACGAACTTGGTATGAGGAGAAAAGTGTAGCAGATGTATTGCCGCTTGATCAAAGTGTGCAATTAGAAGGGCAGGCACTATCATTACATTCTTCTTTACAAGAAGCGTTAGTTCGTGTGCGTGATGAGGAAATCGTTCCAGTTGAAGAAAACGGTCAATATATTGGAGCGTTAACAAGTCGTCATATCGTCAATTACATTGTTGAACAAATGAAGGAAAGAGGCTAAACAGTGACTAATTTTATACAAACGTTCCAAGAACGAAAAATAGAATTACTAACTGCATTAAGTGAGCATTTACAAATATCGCTTATTTCATTATTTTTTGCAGTAATTATAGCGGTGCCACTTGGCATTTTATTAACAAGAAAAGAACGAATGGCTGAATTTATAATAGGAACTTCTGCAGTAATGCAGACAGTGCCATCACTTGCATTACTCGGACTATTAATTCCGTTAGTAGGAATCGGAAAACTTCCAGCGATTATTGCATTAGTTGTGTATGCACTATTACCTATTTTACGAAATACATATACAGGAATAAGGGAATTAGATGAATCACTAATAGAAGCCGCGAGAGCTATGGGGATGAATAGTTGGAGAAGGCTGTGGAAGGTAGAGCTTCCTCTTGCATTGCCTATCATTATGGCCGGTATTCGTACAGCGATGGTATTAATTGTTGGAACGGCTACATTAGCAGCTCTCATTGGTGCTGGTGGGCTCGGTAAGCTTATCTTATTAGGCATAGATCGAAATGATCATGCACTTATCATTTTAGGGGCCGTACCAGCCGCGTTACTCGCTTTATTCTTTGATATAGTACTTCGCATACTTGAACGACCGAAACGCTCTTCTAAGCGTGTTATATTGACGATATGTATAGTTGTAGTAATGATTGCTTCTCCATTTCTTTGGAGTACAGAAAAGAAAGATATTGTTATTGCGGGCAAACTTGGATCAGAACCTGAAATTTTAATTCAAATGTATAAGCAGCTTATTGAACAAGATACCGATTTAAACGTACAATTAAAACCAGGTCTTGGAAAAACAGCATTTGTATTTGAAGCGTTGAAATCCGGGGAAGTAGATATATACCCAGAATTTTCAGGAACAGCTTTATCTACTTTCGTGAAAGAAGAACCAAAGAGCACAAATCGTGATGAAGTATATGATCAGGCTCGCATTGGAATGGAAAAGAAATATAATATGGTTATGTTGAAGCCAATGGAGTATAACAATACATATGCACTAGCCATGCCGAAAAAAATAGCAGATCAAAAGAATATAAATACAATTTCTGATTTAGGGAATGTTGCGCAGGAAGCCAAAGTAGGGTTTACATTGGAATTTGCTGATCGTGAAGATGGTTATAAAGGAATGCAAAAATTATATAACTATAAGTTCTCGAATGTTAAAACGATGGAGCCGAAGCTGCGTTATAGCGCAATTCAATCTGGAGATGTTAACGTAATTGATGCATATTCAACAGATAGTGAATTGGAGCAATACGGACTGAAAGTGTTAAAAGATGATAAAGGGTTATTCCCACCTTATCAAGGGGCACCATTATTAAGAAAAGAAACGTTACAGAAATATCCTGAACTTGAAAAGGTATTAAATAAATTATCTGGAAAGATTACAGATGAAGAAATGCGAAAAATGAATTATGAAGTTAACGTAAATGGTAAAAGTAGTGAAGAAGTCGCAAAACAATTTTTAGAAAAAGAGAATTTACTTCGTTAAATTTACAAGAAATATACAAATTTATATGTTTGAAATGACCGTTCATTACAAAATGAGCGGTTTTTTTGTGCATACTTATACATTTTTTCAAAAAAGTATTCCATTTTTGTTCATTTTCTTTTAGAATAAGTAATGTTTTCCTGAAAAAATATAAGAGAAACGTCTATTAGAGAAAAAGGTGACTTTAATAGTTGAACGAACATAACACCTAGAATGACAGATGGGGTGGTACAAATAGAAAAGAAGTTAGGATTTTTTCCGTTAATCGCATTAGTAGTTGGAACAATGGTTGGTGGAGGTGTTTTTAGTTTACCGCATGATTTAGCAGTAGGAGCAAACAGTGGTGCAATAATAATTGGCTGGTGTATTACAGCGATGGGAATGATTCCACTTGCGCTCGTATATCAAACGTTAGCAAGACAAAAACCGGAACTTGAAGGTGGAATTTATAGTTATGCACGTGCTGGTTTCGGTGAATATATTGGATTTAATAGTGCTTGGGGATATTGGCTAGCAGGAATCTTAGGTAATGTCGCAACAATTATGTTACTGTTTAGTACATTAGGTTATTTCTTTCCAATTTTCAAAGGAGGAAATAATGTTGCATCTATCGTTGGGGCATCACTTTTATTATGGACACTTCATTTTCTAATTTTATTTGGAATCCGTGAAGCTTCTATTATGAATGTTATCGCAACAATAGGGAAGTTAGTTCCAATCGTTTTATTTATTGTTGTAATGGTAACAGCCTTTCGCTGGGACACATTTACACATGATTTTTGGGGAGAAGGAACCTTCTCACTTTCCGCTATACTTGGTCAAGTGAAAAATACAATGCTTGTAACACTTTGGGTTTTCATTGGAGTTGAAGGAGCGGTTGTATTATCCGGAAGAGCGAAGAATAGCCGAGATGTTGGTAAGGCAACAGTAATGGGACTTATTTTAGTAATGTCCATATATATTTTAATTTCTGTTCTGTCAATGGGAGCGATGACAAGAAGCGAACTTTCTGTGCTAGAAACTCCGTCAATGGGACATGTATTAGAGCATGTTGTTGGTCCATGGGGTGCAGTTGCGATTAACATTGGGTTAGTTGCTTCACTTGTCGGTACATTAATTGGCTGGTTTTTACTTGTTTCTGAAATTTCTCATGTAGCCGGAAAAGATGGCGTATTTCCGAAAGTCTTTACGAAAACAAATAAAAAGCAAACACCGCACATGGCATTATGGATTTCAAATGGTGTTGCCCAAATTATATTTATCATCGTTCTGTTTTCAGAATCAACATATCAAATTATGTATTTCATTGCATCAACATCAATTTTATTACCATATTTATTATCAGCGTTATTCCAATTTAAATTAGTCATTACAAACGAGCTAAAAGACGCTAAATTAAAAAATGGAGCGTTAGCTTTAATTGCTTCTATTTACTCTGTATGGCTTCTTTATGCAGCTGGTTTAAAGAATTTACTACTAGTTTCAATTGTGTATGGAATTGGAATTATTGTTTACACGTTTGCAAGAAAAGAACAAGGGAACCGTTGCTTTGCAGGTGCAGAGAAATATGTGATGTGGGCAATTATTATTGCGGCTATCACATCACTGTATATGTTATTAACTGGAAATATAAAAATGTAAAAAGTCCTTTTCATTTAAAGGGCTTTTTTCTTTGTTTAGAGAATATTTACTACATAAGATATTCAGGAGGGATGAGAATGGAAGAAAAAGAACAGCTGTCTAGAATAATTGATTTAGCTAGTGAGTTAAGGAAAGTATTAGTGCAAGAATCTTTTTTTAATCATCATCCTGAGCTGAGAGGAGTCATTGAGAATTTAGCAAGTTCTGTTGAAAATTTGGCGGAATTGCAAAAAAGTAAAGATGAAAATGCTGAAGATCGATTACGTTACGTACTTGCTAAAATGAAAATTGCTCATAATGCAATTTTACAAGAGAAAAAAGCATTTCCTTCTCATTAATATACGTTTTAATTTTGAACCTGGCGGATAACGTCAGGTTTTTTATTTCTAGTTTTTCGTTTCTTTCATACACTAAGAATAGTATGAAAAAAGAAGGTGACTAAGGTGAAATTACATAAAGCTCTTCAGCCAAGTTTTATAAAACGAATGTACTATATGAGATTTTTAGGGAAATTTACAAAAGCTGAAAAAGAGAAGAGTGGAGAGAATTTCTTTGTACAATGCTTATCGCCAATACCATTCACTTTACAGGAACAATTTGCAAATGAACCCTATGTATTTGAAGGATTATGTAGTAATAAAAAGAATGAAAAAATCTTTTTGGAATTAAAGAAGAGGAAATTAGAAAAGCAATTAGTGATGTTTCGTCTTTATTATGAAAGAGGAAATGTATACGTGGAGTTAATATGTACAGAAGAACCGAAAGAAATAGCAAGCAGCTATAAAATGATTCCGGCACCTAAAGTTACAAATAATAAAAAAAGAGAATCTTTAGAACGAAAACTTAGCAACGGTTATTTATCATTTCTTATGCCAAAATTTCCGAAAGACTTTGAGCCTCCCGAATTATTGTGGCACGATGGAAGACTGTATGGAAACATATCCTTAAAGTCATCAATTAGCTCAATCGCATATTTTGAACAGAAACGTGAATGTAAATATATAAACTGCAGTGACTGGACGAAGTATGTAGAAATAGCGGTAGAAGATCAATTATATTTTGTAAGTGATCATGTGTATGAGCAATTAAAAAAACGAATGCATGAAGAAGGTAAGCTAGTTGAAGTAGAGGATATAAAAGTGCAAAAAGATGAATGGGAATGGGATGAGCGTGAATCGTCTTTTTTACAGTATGTACAAAGTATGGTGCATAATAAAGGGCTATATTTGGATGCAACGGATATATATAATTTCCATATAAGTGTAAAAACAAATATGTTAACGATTCTTGGTGGTATACCGGGCGTTGGGAAATCACGTTTTGTGCAAACTTATGCAGAAGCATTAGGATTACAGTATGGGGAAGAATTGGTTTGGATTCCAATTTCACCATCGTATCAAGAACCACATGATTTACTTGGTTACCTTCATCCAAATGGTACTTTTATTGAAAGTGAAACGAAGTTAGTTAGGACGTTAATGAAGGCGAAAGAAAATCCCAATCAACTGTATATAATCGTTTTTGATGAAATGAACATGTCACATATTGAGCATTGGTTTACTCCATTTTTATCTGTTCTTCAACTTGAAACAAAAAATCGTATTTTAAACTTGTATGAGGGTGTTCAGGACATTGAGAATTCAATTCCATCAACAATTGAAATTGGAGAAAATATTATATTTGTAGGTACTGTGAATTTTGATGAAACAACGAAAGAGCTCTCCGATCGATTATTAGACCGAACGAACTTAATAACGTTACAAAAAATTCCGTTTTGTGAGATGGGCATGGAACTGGGGAAAGTCGTATTACACCCACCTTTGAAAGTAACAGCGGGAGAATTTCGGATAAATTGGATGAGAAATAAAGCGATGATTGAAGTGTTTTCTGAAGAAGAATTAGAGCTATTAGATAAGTTGCATGTCGTATTGTCATCACATGATGCGTCTAAGGGAATTTCTTTCCGATGTGCAAACGCAATTGCGACTTATTTGCAAAATATACCGTTCCAAAATAACCATACCTATATGATTAGTAGAGAAGAAGGGTTTGATTTACAAATAAAGCAGCGTGTATTGACGAAAATCAGAGGGACCGAAATGATGGTTGGTTCTTTACTTTCTGAAGAAGCAAAAAGGGGAGCGACCTTAGTACCTCTTTTGCAATCTGCACTTGCAAACAGAGTATCTACATTTGAACACTCTTTAGCATATATACGAGAAAAACGTAGGGAACTGGAGCTGTATGGATATGCAAAATGAAGGGCGTTACGAAACAAAAATCGTTGATACGAATGAAACGCTCCCTTTTGTATTAAAGTTAATCATTGGAAATGAGGGGAAAGGAGATTATATTTTATTAAATCGTCTTTGTACATCTACTACAGCATTAGTTCAATGCATTTATAAAGTACAAGAATTAAAACCGATTAGATTGCAGTACAATTATGAAATCCCAATGAATATTACTTTTATATGGAATAAAGTATATGAGGGACAGAAAAATATAAAAGAGGCTCAATATGAAATAAATGAAAAAAAACAAAGAGTATTAATATATGAACATGGGAAAACAGAATTCTTTTATCCATGGCGCTGTGGTTTATACCATTTTGAAGTTCGTATAGAAGATACAACGTATTATGGTGCTTTTCAAATCGTACCGAAAAACTTTTTTGATGATCAATTTGAAATGATTCAAGACTATGTGAAGTCAATTTTAAATGAGTTGATTTTGGATAGAGGTTATTATAAAAAGACTTTCTCTGCACTTAGCGATATTGAGGATTCTTCTTATTTAGTGTTGCTTAGAAAGTTACCCCAAAAAATGAAGATGATAAAGCAAATCTTTAAGAAAATAGAATCAAGCTCAAAATTTATAAATGCATATAAATGGGAAGGAAAAGAGAGAAAGCCAACAAGAAAAGGAACCATAGTGGCAGAAAGAAAACCTTATGCAAAACATTATAATCGTAAGTTTATGGAACAAAAAAATAGTAAGGAAAATGCATTTCTTAAATATAAATCGATGCAATTTTATCATTATTTAATTGAAGCTAAAAGTTTTTTACGTCAAACAATTGAAATATTAGAAAGAGAAAAAAAGAAAAAATCAGAAGAGTTTCAAGCCGTAAAAACAATTATACAAACAATTGAGCGTAATGGATCAGTAACCGATAGAGAGAAGCAAAAATATAAAAATATACATTTACTAAAAGAAGCCGATTTACGAAAGAGCTCAATGAAAATACAAGAATATAAAATATTGGCGCACATTGTTCATGAAAATGTACAATATTTTCAAATGTTAATGCACTCCTCGTTTTGGAGGGAAGTTACTGAAACAAGTAACATGAACTTACATGATTTACCGATACCACATCAACAATTACTACATCATTTAGAAGTACTCCCGCAATATACGGATCAATCTCCATCGTTATTATTTGTTTATAAGCCAACGTTTTTAGTGTATGAATATTACGCTTTTTTTATCGTTATTTCAATTTTAGAGCAAATTGGTTTTGAGGCTAGAAATTCCATTCGTCAACAAATACAAGAACATTTTTATGTAGATGGATTACAAGATGGAACGACAGTAGTTTTACAACGAGATGATTTAAAGGTGCATGTCGCATTTAATGACTTAATTGAAACACATCCTCTTATTGCATTAAGTAAAGGGAGTAATTTTTACAATGGTGAGGATACGAAGAAGCCAGATATTCGCTTAGACTGTTATGTAAAAGAAGATGGGAAATACGTATATAAATCTTCTATTATTATTGAAGTGAAGTATAGTCCAATGTACAATATTTTTCAGCACGTCGGAAATACGAAAGCAACTGAGCAAATGTATAAGTATTGGTCTATAAAGTATGTAGAAGAACAGGATGGAAAGCGAGTCTATTATCGAAGGTCAATTTATGAAGTCATTTGTGTATATCCAGGAAGCCATATGCATAGTAAAAAAATTGAGTCTGGATGCGGTGTTTTCTTGCAGTTATATCCATATAAGACGAAACAAGGGGAAGAGAAATTAGCTGGAAAACACGGGATGGTACAAATTTTTGAAAAGTGGTTAAAAAGCATTGAGAAGTAAAAGAAATCCTTTTTCATAAAGGATTTTTTTAGATTAAGAAGAATTATATGCTGTATGGAAAGAAACATATTGTAAGTTAGATTTGAAAAGTGATACAAATGTGTTATTAAAAGGAATGTGAGCGCGGGATAAAAGTCGATTAAATTGGAATCTAATTCATTTTGCAGAATATAATAAGTAATAAATATTTTTAGTTGCATACGAAGATTTGTTCTTATATGATAGATAGTGAAAGCGTTATCAAAAAACAGAGCGACGATGGGAAAGGCGGTTAAATATGTTCCAGCGTGTTCAAACAAAGGAAGAACATTTTGGGTTCGAGCAACTATGGGGAGATTTTTGTGAAGAAAGAAACTTAATGTTCGTAGAACGTAATTTAAATCCATCACGATTTTTATTAATAGAAGATGAACATCCTATTGGTACAGTAGAATGTATTAAGTATACGGTGCCTGAACAATCAAATTCTGAGTTTTTCTATCCGTTTTCTAAAAATGATTTAGTAAAAGATTTGAAGAATGTGTATGAAATAGGCAAGTTAAGTATTTCGAAAACGTCTCGTGGGAGAGGACATTTTAAAAGGTTAACAGCTATTTTATTTATACATGCGTTAGAAACAAAAGCTGAATGGTACATTGCAGCAGTAACAAAAAGAATGTATATGTATTTACTTACACTCGGTTTTCCAATTGAACCGATAGATAATCCATTTCAGTTTCATGATACTTTACAAGGTGTACCAGTAAGAATTCATGCTCGAAAAGGGGTTACGCATTTGTATTCTTTAAAAGAATTTCGTGATGTGATTCAAGGGAATGCTCATGCACAGGCATTAATTGCAGAATACAGTAAAAATATTATGTTAATGAAATAAAACGAAGTGAATATGTATAATAAAGAGAATAATATTTTTATAAGATATAACTCTTCATTAAAAAAGACCCTTATTATTTTAATAAGGGTCTAAAAATTATAATCCAAATATACTAAAAATCATTTTGCGGCGCTTCGGTTTCTTTTCTCGTTCGTATGTTGGTTTTGAATCAGGAGTAATATAAATGGGTTCTTCTTTCGTTAGGGCAGCTTCTAACTTTTGAATTCGTTCTAACATTTCCTCCATTTCACGACGGTGTTGTAAAAGTTGGTACGTGACGACATCATTTGCCTTATCTTGCATTTGTTCTTCCATTCGATCGAGTCTTCTCGTAATAGTGTTTAATTGATCAGCTAATTGTTCAAAATCATTCGATGATATGTTTTGAACAATTGTATTGACTTGAGTTTTTAATTCTTCAACCTCATTTGAGGAAGTCTTTTGAGTAGGTTGAGGATTTTGAGACTGCTCTATTTGAAATAGATGGTGTTCTAACATTTGATCGACATCATCTTGTGTAAAAATAAAGTGGCCATATTTGTTTTTTTCTATCGTAAGATTTAATTGTTGCGCGATCCGGACAACAGCCTTTGGGCTAACACCTAATTTTTTTGCGATAAATGGTGTTTTATATTCCAAAATAATCCCTCCTATATATATCCTGTTGAATGATTTCGAGCTATGAAGTAAGTTCCCTTCTAGTGCGACAAAAGAAGTGTGGAATCGGCAAAGAAAGTGTTTTTTCACGAAATTGAGTTGAGAAGAATAGTTCGTTTAAATAAAAAAATTTTATCGTAACATTCAGAATAATTTGACGAGTGTAAATGAATTAGATTATCATAATGATAAATATCTTTTTTATGTATGCATATAATATATAAAAAGGTGGTTGCTAATGTAGAATTTTGTTAGAGTATTAGAATGCTTACTTCACTTGAATAAAATTAAGTAGGAGGTGGCTTCCTTGCTTACAATGTAAGTAAGGAAAAGTATTTGGACATATATAGTATAAGTATAGTGATTGTTTTAATTGCCTTAACGGCATTTTTCGTTGCAGCAGAATTTGCAATTGTTAAAGTGAGAAGTTCACGAATTGACTATTTAATTGCAGAAGGAAATAATCGTGCAACATCGGTCAAAACAGTCATTACAAACTTAGACGAATATTTATCTGCTTGTCAGTTAGGAATTACTGTTACAGCTTTAGGAATTGGGTGGTTTGGTAAACCTGCGTTAAAGCAAATGTTTGATACGCTTTTTGCAAATTGGAATATCTCTACTCAACTAGCAGACATTTTTGCTGTAACTTTAGTATTTTTGTTAATTACTTTTTTACATGTTGTAATAGGGGAATTGGCCCCAAAAACATTTGCAATTCAAAAATCTGAACAAGTGAGTTTGCTTGTTTCTAAGCCGTTAATTTTCTTTTATCGTATTGCATTCCCATTCATTTGGCTATTAAATGGTTCAGCTCGAATCATTACGAAGCTGCTAGGGCTGAAACCGCCGAAGGGGCATGATGAGGTTCATTCAGAAGAAGAATTACGGTTGTTAGTTTCAGAAAGTTATAAAAATGGTGAGATTAATCAATCTGAATATAAATATGTAAATAAAATTTTTGAATTTGATGATCGGATTGCAAAAGAAATAATGGTACCTCGAACTGAAATGAATATTATAAGTAAAGAAATGCCTGCTGAAGAAGCTTTGCAAAAAATGTCTCGCGAAAAATATACAAGGTATCCAGTTGTTGATGGTGACAAAGACCACGTAATAGGTTTTGTGAATTTTAAAGATATTTTTACTGAGTTTGTACAACATAAAGCTGTTAATAAGAAGACAGTAGAGCAATATATGAGACCAATTATTTTAGTTATCGATTCTATTCCAATTCATGATTTGTTTTTAAAAATGCAAAAAGAAAGAACACATATTGCTATATTGATAGATGAATATGGTGGGACATCTGGACTTGTTACTGTTGAAGATATTTTGGAAGAAATTGTTGGAGATATTCAGGATGAGTTTGATACGGATGAGCAGCCAGAAATTCAAAAGGTTAGTGAAACGAAGACGATACTAGAGGGAAAAGTACTTGTTAGTGAAGTGAATACGTTATTTGGTTTAGGGATTGATGATGATGGTGTTGATACAATCGGTGGTTGGATTTTAACGAAGAATATAGAGATTGCTGAAGAGGATTCCGTTGAAATTGAAAATTATAAGTTTTGTGTGAAAGAATTAGATGGACATTATATAAAAAGATTAGAAGTTACAAAGATAGTAGAATCGATTGTTATTTTAGAAGATGAAAAACAAATTTCGTTACAAGAGCAAATTAGCTCGTAAACTCTGCTATATAGCAGAGTTTTTTTGAGCATAATGTTTTTTGAGGGATAAGGGCTATGATACAATGACATAAGTTGAAACCTTCACTAGGTGAAGTATTGTTGTATACATATATTTGGAAGGAGAAGAAGTATGAAAAAGCATTTATATATAAACGGAAATTGGAAATCTGTAAACACGTATAAACCATTATACGCACCATATTCTGAAGAAACATTAGCGGAAATTGCACAAGGAACGGAAGAAGATGTAAAAGAGGCTGTTACTGCTGCAAAAAATGCAATGATAAAAATGAATAAATTATCTGCATATGATCGTGCGACTATTTTAGAGAAAGTTGCACAAAAAATGGATGAAAGAAGAGAAGAATTTGCAGAGATTATTGCAAAAGAAGCTGCAAAACCAATACGTGCTGCAAGGGGAGAAGTAGATCGTACTGTTCAAACGTACAAATTTGCAGCTGAAGAAGCGAAGCGTATATATGGTGAGACATTGCCATTAGACGCCGCACCTGGTGCGGATGGGCGTATTGCATATACAATCCGAAAGCCGATTGGGGTTATAGGGGCTATTACACCATTTAATTTCCCGTTAAATTTAGTAGCGCATAAAGTTGGACCAGCAATTGCTGCTGGAAATACAGTTGTATTAAAGCCAGCTGATCAAACGCCATTATCATCTTATGCATTAGTTGAGTTATTTGAAGAGGCAGGATTGCCAAATGGAGCTTTAAATATCATTTCTGGCCCTGGCGTCACGGTTGGTGAGGCAATCGTCAAAAATGATTACGTTGCTTCTATTACTTTTACTGGAAGTCCAAAAGTTGGAATCGGAATAAAACAAAAGGCTCGGCTAAAACGAGTTACGTTAGAACTAGGCTCAAATGCTGCTGTTATTATTGATGAAGATGTAGAGTTAACAGATGAAATAATTGAACGTGTAAAATGGGGAGCATTTGTTAATAATGGGCAAGTTTGTATTTCCGTACAACGTGTTTTTGTACATGAAACGAAAATGCATGAATTTCTCTCGAAGCTAAAGAAAGCGATGGAATCAGTTGTTGTTGGTGATCCACTGCTTGAGGAAACGGATGTATCAGCTTTAATTTCAAAAAAAGATGTAGAGCGAATTGATATGTGGGTTCAAGAAGCAATTAAGGAAGGAGCAACTGTTTTATGCGGTGGTAAGAAGCGGGATGCAAGAATTTTTGAACCAACTGTATTAACAAATGTTCCAGATCATGTATCTGTGCAGTGCCAAGAAGTATTCGGTCCACTCATGACAGTAAATACATTTAAAGAATTTGATGAAGCGATTGAGCAAGTAAATAATTCGCGTTACGGCTTACAGGCAGGAGTATTTACAAATAATTTATTTAAAGCAATGCGTGCAATTGATGAGCTAGAGGTTGGTGGTGTCATGGTTAATGATATTCCAACGTTCAGAGTAGATCATATGCCTTATGGTGGTGTGAAAGAAAGTGGCACGGGGCGCGAAGGAATTAAATATGCAATAGAAGAAATGACAGAAATGAAATTAGTATGTATTAAAAAATAAAATAGAAAACTTAAAATTTGCGCTAAAAAACGAGTAGGGAATGTTTACGATTCCATACTCGTTTTTTTACGCTTTTAGTAACTATTTAATTAAGTGTAACTTTTACTTCATTTCTTGTTTGAAAATAGTATCTTCTACATAAATTTGTTCTTTATCTACAGCAGTAGCATGAGTTAATACTAAACCGATTGGTGTTTCTGTATCTTTATTTTGAACAATTGTAAAAGGAACATTTTTTTCGTTTGCTAATTTAATGTATTTTGATAAATGTGGGTAAGCAATGCTACCATTTAGGAGGAGTTGTAATGATTGAGAAGAGCGCATGCTACCTGCCACTTCAGAGTATACATTACTTTGCATTACTTGACCGATCGTTAAAGCGATTTCTACACGCTCACGTAATGTAGTTAAATACATATTACGTTCTTCTGGTTTGTTTTGCTTTTGGCCGTAAATGCCTTCTTGGAGATAATCTTCCACATTTTTATTTACCATATTTTTCACACCTTTCATTTTCTATTGTACGCAAGAATTAAAAATGATGCAAAAAAAAGTCGTTTTGACTACGGAAATAATGAAAATATGTGAAGGAAAAAGGGAATTTGCATACAATTAGTTAAATAAGAAAGAAAAAATAATTTTATCAACAGAAATTAACAAAATGTGACAAAAATCTATTAACGAATCGTATTTTTTGTGTTAATATTCAAAATATAAAGGGTATTCGTCGTATGGAAATGGAGGGAATGGAGGTTTTTCCAATCGATAAGGATATTAAAGAAATATTTTGTTCACACTTGAAAAACAATAGGCACCAATTCGTAGAGAACTGGAAAAACAAAATGATAATTTCCGAAAAAGATCCATTTAAACTAGAAGTAGTTCAAAATGGAGAGGATTTACTAGAGTTAATTATCGAACTTACTATGGAAGATAAAGATATAAATTATCTTCAACCGTTATGCGAGAAAATTGCTATTGAACGTGCTGGAGCAGATGCGAATATTGGAGATTTTGTTTATAACGCAAACGTGGGAAGAAATGAACTTTTCGAAGCGATGTGTGAATTAGATGTTAGCGCTCGTGAATTGAAACCAATTATGGCAAAAATACATACTTGTTTTGACAAATTAATTTATTATACTGTTTTAAAATACTCGGAAATTATATCGAAGAATTTAGAGGAAAAACAGCAATATATTAACGAAACACATAAAGAAAGGCTGACGATTTTAGGACAAATGTCAGCTAGTTTTGTACATGAATTTCGTAATCCGCTTACTTCCATTATGGGGTTTGTCAAATTATTAAAGGCAGATCATCCGAGTTTATCGTATTTAGATATTATTTCGCATGAATTAGATCAATTAAATTTTCGCATTTCGCAATTTTTACTCGTATCGAAAAAAGAAATGTGGAATGAATCGGAACGGTTTTGGCTTAATGACTTGTTTCAAGACATTATACAATTCTTATATCCGAGTTTGGTCAATGCGAATGTTTTGATTGAAAAGAATTTACCGTATCCAATTCCGCTTGTTGGTTATCGAAGTGAAGTGAGACAAGTATTTTTAAACATATTAATGAATTCAATTGATGCTCTTGAATCAATGAAAGAAGAACGAAAAATTATCATTGATGTATTTGAAGAAGATCAAGCTATTCGAATTGTGATAAAAAATAATGGACCAATGATTCCAGCTGAAAATGTAGAAACGATTTTTGAACCATTTGTAACTACTAAAAAGTTAGGAACTGGTATTGGATTATTTGTATGTAAACAAATTGTGGAAAAACATAATGGATCCATTATGTGTCGATCAGATAACGATTGGACAGAATTTCAAATTGCATTTCAAAAATAAACAGTCTACACCAAATGAATGGTGTAGACTGTTTTAATTTGTAAGTATAACGGCTTCTAATTTAGGATCTTTAGTTGAATAACCTACTATTGAAATTGTATAAATAACATTTGGTTCAACATTGAATTTCGGAATAGTCAATAAAACGTTTTTATTATCTGCGAGTGAAATTTCAATATCTGCTGTACCAGGGCTAACTTGTAAAAAATCTGTTATTTGTTTAAAGAGTACATTTTCAAATAAATGATCTCCATCTTTTAAATCTACATTTACAACAGGGGTATCTGGAGAGAAATGTGCAAAGCGTATTTTAGCTTGACCAGCTGGTAAATGTGTATTATCAAGTATAGGTTGTAATTGTAGGTGATTATCACTATTTATTGCAGCAAGAGTATAAGTATGATTTCCCATTATTGGTACCAATGCTGAAAAGATTGGAGTTTCATTTCCGACAGGGACAATATCTATACGGTATTTACCTTGCACTAATGATAAATAAGGGCTGAATTGCTTAAATGAAATACTTTTAATAACTTTTTGTCCGTTTACTAAAATATCAACCGCTGATATATTTGGATCGGCATGAAAAATTCTTATATGTGACGGTAAAGCAGCTTCTTGTGAATCCCTTTTCTCATGCGCCTGTACAAGTTTTGAAAGTGCATCGCAATATTTCATATATAATTCTATATATTTTTTAGGATTACGAAACTGATAGTAACGTGCGAGCTGTTCGTATTGCGTAACTTCTTGTCCATATTTTTCAATTTCAGATTGAGACATGAACATTCCTCCTTTGTCATCATTAAAACTATATGCGAAGCAAGAAAGCGGTTATGCGAAAAAAATAATTTTATAAAGGGAAAATTAAAAATTGACAACAAATATGTTTTCATAAAGAGGTGCTGGTGCTTACGAGTATTTGGCAGAGTAAAGCAGTACATATGACTGCACGAAAGTAAAATAAATGCCAAATTGAAACTGCATTTCAATTAACATATTGAATACATGTCCAGCAATCGCTAGAAAACTAGAGTTTTTTTTAATTATAGGCAAATACACATACAAAGTGATAATTGTCCTACATAAATTATAAAGGAAAGGTAGTTTGAATCTGAGGAAAGGGGTGCCACTTCGGGATAGGGATATCCCGATAGTAATTGTGAATGAAGTTATGAAAAGGTTTTGTCTTATAGGCTGTAGGATGAATTTGTAAACATGATTTTTCTATTTATTTTAGCAATTGACAGTATTAACCCATAAGAGAGCGTCATGACGAACTGATTAGTGTGGTTAATCGGTTCTTTTTTTATAGTTTAAAAATGAAAAGTTTACATATTAAATATGAATTTGAATTGGTTAGTAAGGTGGGGTGTCGAAATTTGTTTTAAAATATGCAATTTAAAGTAGGATATTAGGAAGGAGTTTAACGGGAGTTCCGTCGAAGTGTACAGAATGTCGGCATTTAAGGGCAGCTGGCATTATGCTATAAAAACATTTGGTGATGTAGTCATTTCATATAAAAGGGAGGGTTATTTGGGCGTATAGAAAAGGATTGGTCTTCACTTTGAGTTCTGAATTTTCTGTTTTATAAATATTTTTAAGCACTCATTTGTATATTTTATAATAGTTTTTTGATAAATTCACTGCTTTTGCAGAGGATTCTTTTTTATGAAAGAAACGTCAATTTTCTTCATATATATATACAAATTGGAGAAATGGGGGAGCGCTATGCGCGATTACTTAATTAAACCACTTGTTGGTCAGCCGTATCCAATGATTTCACATGGAAAAGGTGTTTATTTGTATGATCAAAATGGTAATAAATATTTTGATGGTTCGTCAGGAGCAATTACGGCAGGTATTGGGCATGGCGTAAAGGAGATTGCAGACGTTATTAAAAAGCAAGCTGAGGAGATTGCTTTTGTTTATAGATCACAGTTTACGAGTGAACCAGCTGAAAAATTAGCAAAGAAGTTAAGTGATTTAAGTGTAGGAGATTTGAACTGGAGTTTCTTTGTAAATAGTGGTACGGAAGCAAATGAAACAGCTATGAAAATTGCAATTCAGCATTTTCAAGAGCGAGGTATTCAAGGGAAACATAAAATATTATCAAGATGGATGAGTTATCACGGTATTACGATGGGTGCGTTATCGATGTCTGGTCACCCACTACGTAGACAACGTTTCGTATCTATTTTGGAAGATTATCCGACTATACCAGCTCCATATTGTTTCAGATGCCCTGTTCAAAAGGTATATCCAACTTGTCAGCTGGCATGTGCGACTGAACTAGAAAGATCAATTGAAAGAATTGGTGCAGAGCATATTGCTGCTTTTATTGCTGAGCCGATTATCGGAGCAGCTGGAGGCGCGGTTGTTCCGCCGAAAGACTATTATAAAGTCATTAAAGATATTTGCGACCATTACGATATTTTATTTATTGCGGATGAAGTGATGACTGGGCTTGGTCGTACTGGAGCATGGTTTGCAATGGAGCATTGGGGTGTAGAACCGGATATCATGACACTTGGTAAAGGGTTAGGAGCGGGATATACACCGATGGCAGCGACAGTTGTAAGTGATCGTGTTATGGAACCAATATTACGTGGGTCACGTTCAGTAATGAGCGGTCATACGTTAAGTGCCAATCCATTGTCTGCAGCAACGGCTTTAGCTGTTATTGAATATATGGAGAAACATAATCTCCCTGAAAAAACAGCAGAAAAGGGAGAGTATTTAATAAAAGGCTTACAGAAAGTTCAGCAACAATCGACAATCATTGCTGATGTGCGCGGAAAAGGGTTGCTAATCGGAGTAGAATTGCAACCGTTTACAAAAGCGTCGGAGCTTATTTCAGTTGCAGCTAAAAATGGCCTACTTTTATACCAAGCAGTTTCAGGGCAAGCAGGAAAAGAAGATAGTGCACTGCTTGTAGCACCGCCAATGACAACTACATATTCCGAGTTAGATGAATTACTTTCAATTTTCTCTAAAAGTGTGGAAGAGATGATGCAAAAAGGAGGGCATAGTATCGCATGACAACTATTACAAATACATTCGGTAAATTAAAAGAAATTGAGGAAGTAATTTCTTTGTTCCATGATGATATGACATTAATGTTTGGGGGATTTGGAGGGATTGGATCCCCTCCATCTTTAATACAGGCAATTTTAGAAAAAGGCGTTACAAATTTAAATTTGATTGGAAATGACACTGGATTCCCTGATGTAGGTATCGGTCGTCTTGTTACAAATGAAAGAGTTAAATCACTAATTACTTCTCATATTGGCTCCAACCCAAATGCAGGAAGGCAACTAAACGAGGGAAGATTACAAATTGAGTTTTCTCCGCAGGGAACATTAGCAGAGCGCATTCGCGCTGGTGGCGTTGGTCTTGGTGGTGTTTTAGTTGATGTTGGTGTTGATACGATTGTGGAAGAGGGAAAACGAACAGTTGAAATGAATGGTAAGACCTACTTAGTTGAAACAGCATTAACTGCTGAATTTTCAATTGTATATGCGAAAAAGGCAGATCCGTTTGGTAACCTTGTATTTGACAAAAGTGCACGAAATATGAATCCTCATGTAGCGATGGCTGGGGATATAACAATTGTAGAAGCAGAAGAAATAGTCCCGCTTGGAAGTTTAGATCCAGAGGAAATTGTCGTTCCAGGTGTTTTCGTAAATTATATTGTACCGTCGGAAGGAGTGAACTGGAAATGGGTATGGGCGTAGAAGTGAGGGATAAGATTGCTAGGCGTGCGGCGAAAGAAATACAAAATGGTATGATTGTAAATTTAGGTATTGGCATACCATCGCTTGTACCAAATCATTTGCCTGACGATATAAATGTTATGTTTCATGCGGAAAATGGAATCGTCGGCATGGGACCAACGCCAAGTAAAGGGAATGAAGACGAAAATTTGTGTAATGCAGCAGGTTTACCAACTTCTCTTATAACAGGAGCGAGTTATTTCGATAGTTGCACAGCGTTTGGTATGATTCGAAAAGGTTTGCTAGATATAACGATTCTTGGTTCATTACAAGTAAGTGAAAATGGTGATTTAGCAAACTGGATTGTACCTGGAAAACGTGTTCCAGGTATTGGTGGAGCAATGGATTTAGCACAAAAAGCGAAGCGGGTCGTTGTTGTGATGAATCATGTTGATAAGTACGGAAATGCAAAAATTGTTTCAGAGTGTACATTGCCATTAACTTCAAAGAAATGTGTAGATTTAATTATTACTGATATGGCAGTCATGGAGGTAACTCCGAGTGGACTTATATTACAAGAATTAATGAGCCCATACACAGTAGAAGATATAAAACGACATACAGAAGCTGATTTTCAAATTAATTCTAACTTACTAGTAATTGAATGAAGGGAGATGTAATATATGGAGCAATTAAAAAAGCAAGTTTGTGATTATATTGAGAGCCATGAAGAGGAAAGTGTGAAATTTTTAAAACGATTAATTCAAGAAAAGAGCGTATCTGGTGATGAAAGCGGTGCGCAGGCGATTGTGATTGAAAAATTACGTGAATTAGGTTTAGACCTCGATATATGGGAGCCTTCTTTTTCTAAAATGAAAGATCATCCTTATTTTGTATCACCCCGTACAAGTTTTTCAGATAGCCCAAATATTGTAGCAACTTTAAAAGGAAGTGGCGACGGGAAATCTATGATATTAAATGGGCATATTGATGTAGTTCCAGAAGGGGATGTGAATCAGTGGGAACATCATCCTTATAGCGGTGAGAAAATAGGAAATCGTATATATGGCCGTGGAACGACGGATATGAAAGGTGGAAATGTCGCACTCATGCTTGCAATGGAAGCGATTATTGAATCTAGCATTGAATTAAAAGGAGACATCTATTTTCAAAGTGTAATAGAAGAGGAAAGTGGCGGAGCAGGGACATTAGCAACTATATTACGAGGATATAAGGCAGATGGTGTCATTATTCCAGAGCCTACTAATATGAAGTTTTTCCCGAAACAACAAGGTTCCATGTGGTTTCGTTTACGTGTAAAAGGGAAAGCTGCACACGGTGGAACGCGTTATGAAGGGGTTAGTGCAATTGAAAAAAGTATGTTTGTTATAGAACATGTAAGAAAGCTAGAGGAGAAAAGAAATAGTCGAATTACAGATCCTTTATTTAAAGGGATTCCGATTCCAATTCCAATTAACATTGGGAAAATTGAAGGAGGGAGTTGGCCAAGTTCTGTTCCAGATGAATTAATTTTAGAAGGAAGATGCGGTGTTGCGCCGAATGAGACTATAGAGGCGGCAAAAGAAGAGTTTGAGAATTGGATTGTTGAATTAAATGATGTGGACAATTGGTTTGTTGAAAATCCAGTAGAAGTAGAGTGGTTTGGAGCGAGATGGGTTCCTGGTGAATTAGAAGAGAATCATGAACTCATTACAACACTTCATCACAACTTTGTTGAAATCGAAGGGAACGAACCAATTATTGAAGCATCTCCGTGGGGGACTGATGGAGGTTTATTTACACAAATTGCAAACGTACCAACAATAGTATTTGGTCCAGGAGAGACGAAAGTAGCACACTATCCAAACGAATATATAGAAGTTGATAAAATGATAGCTGCCGCAAAAATTATTGCATGTACATTACTAGATTGGTGTGAGGTGAAAAAATGAAATACTATGAATCTTTTAGAGAACAGACGAATTGTTATACAGTAGAAGGCGTTTTAGATTATTTTAATAAGCGTATTCGGGTAGATCACTATACAGGAAATGTTGAAAGTATTATACAGACAATTGACGAACTAGCAGAGGAACATTCTTTCACTAAATGTATTATTAAAGGAAAGGGAGAGCATGTTTCAACATGGCTCTCTTTCGGTTTTTTGTTGGAAGCAACGATACCTCATTATTTTCAAGGACACGATGCATACTTTTTGGTGAAATATAATAATGATGAAAGACGAAATAGTATGCATTGGACTGAGGAAGATACTATATTAAGCGGTGTAAAAGGAAAAGAAATAAAAGAAAAAGTAGTTCCAGAGAAATTTTTGCTGAGAAAAGCGACTGAAGAAGATGCAGAAGAATTAGCAACTGTATTCGGAAAAGTATTTGAAGTGTATCCGACACCTTTAAATGAAGCGAGTTATGTATTACAGACGATGAAAGAAGACGATACAATTTACTACGTATATGAATATGAGGGAAAAATTATTAGTACAGCATCTGCAGAAATGAATATAAAAGAAGGGAATGCAGAATTAACGAATTGTGCTACTTTACCTGAATATCGTAAACATGGATTTATGAAAAGTTTACTAATTAAATTAGAGGAAGAGCTTCGAGAAAGATCTATTTTCTGCTCCTATACAATTGCTCGATCGCTTTCTTTCGGAATGAATGCTGCCTTTCATCAATTAGGTTATACGTATACAGGAAGACTGGCGAATAATTGCTACATTTTCGATAAGTTGGAAGATATGAATATATGGGTGAAAGATCTATCTAGCTATTCGAAAGCAGTAAAACTTCCGCCTCAAAATTCGGCTGTAAAGCAAAACAGTTAGGTGGAGCTGGGTGTTCGAAAAGCTGTACTAATTAGAGTTTCGAGTTATCTAATGAAAATATAAAATTGGTCAAAATTATAGAACGGAATCGTCATGCTTACAATCGCACATAGGTGTGCCGAAAATTCGGCATATAATTGCTGGATTTTCGGCAAGAGGGGGGATGACATTGCTAGCAGTTTCGACACAAGAAGTCATTGAAGCGATTTTGGGCAGTATTGATGAGGCTATACACGCTGTAGATGAGAATGGAATTACAATATTTTATAATTCTGTAGCTGCGAAACACGATGGATCGAAGATTGAAAAAGTGTTAGGGAAACATCTGTTAGAAGCGTTCCCGTCTTTATCAAGGGAAACGAGTACATTGATGAAAGTACTAGATACAAAAAAACCTATCGTACATCAAGCACAGCATTATCAAAATTTAAATGGTGAAGATGTTTGTACAGTAAATACGACGTTACCTATTTTTATAGATGGGAATATTGCTGGGGCTGTTGAAATTGCAAAGGATTACTCTACAATTCAAAAACTTACTGACACAATTGTTGACTTACAGTCGAAAATAAAGCGATCATCTAGAAAAAAAGTGATTAAAAAGCATGCTGCATTTGAGACGATAGTGACAAATGATACGCGGTTTAAACAGACGAAAGAGTTAGCACAAAAAGTAGCACCAACAGACGCAAATGTTTTAATATATGGTGAAACAGGAACAGGAAAAGAACTGTTCGTACAAGCAATTCATGAAGCTTCTAAAAGAAAAAACAAGCCATTTATTGCACAAAACTGTGCAGCTTTACCAGAGTCGCTATTAGAAAGTTTATTGTTTGGAACGACAAAAGGAAGCTATACAGGAGCGATTGAAAGAGCTGGGCTATTTGAACTTGTTGATGGTGGTACATTATTTTTAGATGAACTGAATTCAATGCCTCTTGATTTGCAGGCAAAAATGTTACGAGTGTTAGAAGATGGAGTCATTAGAAGAATTGGTGATAATAAGACGAGAAAAGTAGATGTTCGTGTTATTACCGCAATGAACCAGCCTCCAGAAATATGTTTACGAGAGAATAAAATTCGCACTGATTTATATTATCGCTTAAACGTATTTTCATTATATATCCCACCGCTTCGTGAAAGAACTGAGGATGTACTATTATTAGCATCTTATTTTTTGAAAGAATATAATAAAAGTTATAAAAAAGGTGTACTTCAAATTGATGAGGAAGCGAAAGATAGACTGCAAGCTTATCAGTGGCCTGGAAATGTCCGAGAGTTAAAACATACGATTGAACATGCTGTTATTATTGCAGAAGGGAATACATTAACAGCCAATTGTTTACCACGTACATTTCGGAAAGAGAATTTTTCGAAGAAGAAGGGTATAATGCCACTTAGAGAAGCACTTCATCAAACAGAAAAAGAATTAATAGATCAAGCGTTGATTGAAACGGAAGGGAATATATTACAAGCCGCAAAAATGTTAGGTATCCCTCGTCAAACGCTTCAATATAAACTGAGCAAGTACGACAAAACCGCCGAATAATCGGCGGTTTTTGTGTGTTTGCACGAATAAAAGAGCGTTTACATATATAAAAAGTAATGAATATGATGTTAAGTATTGATTTCATACAACGCTTAAAAATATTTTTTCGCTTATGTAATAGGGTTCTCCGCACATTTACTTATCAACAATGTAAAGTTGGCATAACTATTGCTTATATAAAGGATGAGCGTATAAAAAGGGGGAATAGCAATGTTACATGATGTATACAAACCAAATCGTCACTGGAAGGATATCGAATTATGGAAAGATGTTACTGAAGAGCAATGGAATGATTGGGTTTGGCAATTAACGAATACGATCAAAACGTTAGATGACTTAAGAAAAGTAATTAACTTAACACCTGAAGAAGAAGAGGGCGTTAAAATTTCAACGAAAACGATCCCGTTAAACATTACACCGTACTATGCTTGGCTAATGAATCCTGATGATCCACGCTGTCCGATTCGGATGCAATCAGTACCGATTTCGGAAGAGTTATATAAAACAAAATATGATTTAGAAGATCCGCTTCACGAAGATGAAGATTCACCAGTTCCAGGGCTAACACATCGTTATCCGGACCGTGTACTATTCTTAGTAACAAATCAATGTTCTATGTATTGTCGTTACTGTACACGCCGTCGTTTTAGTGGACAAATTGGAATGGGTGTACCGAAGAAACAATTAGATGATGCGATTGCTTATATTAGTGAAACACCACAAGTACGAGATGTATTAATCTCCGGTGGTGATGGACTTCTAATTAACGATAAAATTTTAGAATATGTATTAAAAAATTTACGTGAGATTCCGCATGTTGAGATTATTCGTATCGGAACGAGAGCACCAGTAGTATTCCCACAACGTATTACAGAAAATTTATGTAACATTATTAAAAAATACCATCCAGTATGGTTAAATACACATTTCAATACATCTATTGAAATTACTGAAGAATCGAAAAAGTCATGTGAAATGTTAGCGAATGCTGGTGTTCCAGTCGGAAACCAAGCAGTAATTTTAGCTGGTATTAACGACAGCGTTCCAATTATGAAAAAACTTATGCATGACTTAGTAAAAATCCGTGTACGTCCATATTACATTTATCAATGTGATTTATCTGAAGGTATCGGTCACTTCCGTGCACCAGTATCTAAAGGTCTTGAAATTATTGAAGGTTTACGTGGACACACATCTGGTTATGCTGTTCCGACATTCGTTGTTGATGCGCCAGGTGGAGGCGGTAAAATTGCACTTCAACCAAACTATTTAATCTCACAAAGTGCAGATAAAGTTGTACTTCGTAACTTTGAAGGTGTTATTACGACGTATCCAGAGCCAGAGAGCTATATTCCAGGAAGAGCGGAAGGATACTTTAAAGAGATTTATCCGAACTACGAAGAAAAACGTTCAGATGTTGGTATCGCAGGTCTTATGAGCGATAAGAAATTTAACCTCGTTCCAGACGACTTACAGCGTATGAACCGTCGTAAAGACTATGAAGATAATGATACGCATGCATCTTTAAAAGATAAACGTGATAAGCGTGATCAATTAAAAGATAAAAAATATCAAGCACAAATGGCTAAATTAGAAGAAAACGACAAAAAAACTGAGGGTGATGCAGTATGAATTGTATGTGGTGTGACAGTACAGAAGCGAAAGAAAGCTTGAATACTGTATATTGGGAATTACCAGATGGTACGAAAGCCATTGAAATCCAAAAGACACCATGTATTTCTTGTTCCTCGTGCGGGATGGACTATCAATCAGACCATACAGTAAAAGAAATTGAAGATCAATTATTTTTAATTTACACGAAAGATTTACCAAAACAACTAACGTATGAAGAATTAATGGGAAGACCGCGTCTATTAAAAAGAAATTATTTCGACTTTTAACCAGCTTTTATGCTGGTTTTTTTCTTTTTCGCCTTGTATAATGTACCCAAGTTAGAAAGGTAGGGAATATTTTTGAAAAAAACATTTTACCATTATATGATGAAGCATCGTGCAGCTTTATTTAGAAATGAAATTTCAGATTTAGCAGAGGCGATGTATGATGATTTAAGTTTTCCGAAGCAATCTGAAGACTATGATGAAATTAGTTCATACTTAGAGTTGAGCGGAATGCTAGAAAGTATGTCTATATTTGATGAAGCCTGGGATTTATACATACAAGATAGATAAAAACTATTTGAAAACATACAGAATACATTACTTTGTTTAAAGTGAAGTATTCTGTATGTTTTTTTATACGAAATTTGTTGATTTGAAGCTAGTCTAGTTACTAGCTTTTTTTTGAGTGTAACGTAAATTTTATAAGATTATAATTTTTATTGAAAAAATTTATGAATATAAGCTTCTGTGATAAGCGTTTTTATGTAGGTTGCATATACTGATATCAAAATCACGACGTCAAAAAAAGGAGAGATAGAGATGGCAAGAAAAAAACAACCTAAATACAACGTAGGGGACATAGTCGTGATTACGCTATATGGAACCGTTGGGAAAATCACAAATATGAAGATTTTAGATGGAGTTTATGTATACGAAGTCAATAATCACGATGGATTTTACGTAGAGCAAACATTGCAGCACGTTACAGAGCAAGATATGAAAAAGGGCGATACGGAGTGGATTGAATTAAATTATAATTTCACGTTTGGTGATCTTGTGCAAGTAACTGGATATGATAAAGATGTTTTCCGTATTGTTGGTTTTCGTACAGAAGTATGGAGATATAAGAATGACGCATGGGAAGATACAATTTATGAATTGTCACGGATTACGGATGGTGAATGGTTAGAAGCGGATGAGTCAGATTTAACGTTACTTGCGAATGCTCAAACGGCAAATGCAATTTTGAAGAAACTGAAACAAGATAAAGCAGGTATGAATAAATTAGATTTAGGTAAGTTAAAGTCAATTAACAACTCGAAAAAAGTGAGTGTTAAGACGAATCGTCAAGAAATCATTGATGGGTTACTTGATATTTATAACGATTATCAATTATTGTTCGATACATTTAAAGATGAAGAATATAAAATTGTAATGGATGTTGTTCATAATTATTTAGTTAAATTGACAGAGAAAAAATAGTTAACTAGAAAGAGAGAATAAATTGAACAACAACATATGCAGTATAAGGTATGCCTACAACTATTAAAAAAATAAAAAGCCACTTTATAAGAGAGTCTGCCCATTGATCTTCATGCATGAACTCTTCTTTTGTTTGTCCTACTTCATATTGATTTTCCATTATTATTTCCCCCTTTGAATAGCTTGTACTACAATCGTATGCATCTCGTCCAAAGCTTATGACCTATAAAAAAATAAAATCTATTTTTCTAATCTCATATACATAATTTTGAGATTTTTTCATAAAACAGAAATAAAGGAGTGATGCTCATGAAGGAAATTGAAGTCGTGATTGATACGGAAGAGATTGCGGAGTTTTTTTATGAGCAACTAATTGAAAGAGGGTACGTCCCAAAACGAGAAGAAATTGAAGATCTCGCAGATATTACATTTGAGTATTTATTAGAGAAATGTATGATTGATGAAGTTTTTGATGAAGAGGATGAATGAAAGTAACGACGGGCATAACTCGTCGTTTTTTACTCTTTACAAACCTGTCACAAATATAGTCAATAATTATTGGTATAATGAAAAGGAAATTTTACTCAAGAGGTGAAGGAATGTTCAAAAAAATTATTGATTCTTTATTAGGAAAGAAAAAATATCGTTCGTATTCAAGTAGTGATTATCGTCGTAGAGGGCGCTCTTATTCAAGTAGCGATTATAAACGACGTTCATCTGGTTATGGACATCAACATTATAAAAGAAAACGTAAAAGCCGTAGCTTCTTTTCAAGTAGCTGATGAAATGGCGTCGTGTACTAGCTTTATTTGATAGACCACTGCGAAAAAATACAATTGTTGCAGAACGTTATAAAATTGAATCAGTAATTGGAATGGGCAGTTATGGGGTTACATATGTCGTTAATGATTTACAAATAAATAGATATAAAGTCTTAAAACAATTAAGACAAAGTAAACAAAGATATGAGTCTGGTAGAAAATCATTTGAACAAGAGAAAATGATTTTACAAACATTGAATCATCATGCAATTCCTAGTCTATATGATCATTTCATATGGGAGAAAAAGAGCTTCTTTGTAATGGAGTACATGCCTGGTAAAAATTTTGAAGATTATATTTTCATAGATGGGTATGTATATACAGAACGTGAAGTTTTTGAGATTTTATATGAAATATTAGAAATTGTATCGGTGTTTCATAGTGAAGGCATTATTCATCGAGATTTACGCATTCCAAACATACTAATGAAAGAAAATCAAATTAGTATTATTGATTTTGGATTGGCTAAATGGAAAGGTGAGGATGATGAGCGAGCTACAACTTACGAAGGTGAACAAGCTTTGATGCGAGAAGTTCACTTTCGTAGTGACTTTTATGCGCTCGGTCATTTCTCATTATTTTTATTATATGCAGGATATGAATCTAATGAAAAAAAGGAAAAACCATGGTACGAAGAATTAACTTTGGAAAATTATAATCGCGAAATGCTTATGCGAATGTTACAAATAAAAACGCCGTACTATGAGAACGTACAAGATTTAAAACAAGATGTAGCTTCTGCTTTAGAAAGGATGAAGACTCCATGTTTCAAAAATTTTTAGCAAGCGTTGGTATTGGAAGTGCAAAGGTAGATACTGTTCTTGAAAAAGATGAGTATATTGTTGGGGAAGAAATAGTTGGAAAGGTTCATATAACTGGAGGTTCAGTTAGCCAACAAATTGAAAGCATTTACTTAACATTATCGACGTCTTATGTACGAGAAGTGGATGATAAAAAAGTAACAGCAACATATGATTTAGAGCGAGTACGCTTAACAGAACCTTTTTCTGTAGAACCGAATGAAAAAGTTGAAATTCCATTTTCTTTTCCAATGCCAATTGAAGCACCACTTACACTTGGTATGAAAACGGTTTGGATTCATACAGGTCTTGATATTAAACGTAGTATAGACCCAAGTGACCGCGACTACGTTCAAGTGTTACCCAATGCATTATTAAGTAGTGTTTTAGATAGTGTAAATGAATTAGGGTTTAAAGCACGTCATATAGAATGTGAAGAATTACCGCATCGATTATGTAAGCAAGTTCCATTCGCACAAGAATTTGAGTTTATTCCGGTTTCTGGAGAGCATTATGGGAAATTAGATGAATTAGAATTATTAATCTTGCCACGTGCATACGACCGACTAGAAATTATTATGGAAGTAGATAGAAAATCCCGTGGTTTAGCTGGATTATTCGCTGAGGCGCTTGATCTTGATGAGAAGGTGATTCGTTTTACCGTAACAAGAGAAGATATCCCTGAGATGAAGCAAAAAATTAATAATTATATTTTTTAATAAACTATGCATAAAAAAGAAATGGAGAGGAAAACTAAAACAACCGCTCCATTTTTTTGCATAGTGAGGTTATGTATGTGAAACGATATCGACATTTATACTTGCTAAGTTTTACGTTACTCATTTGTTTTGTCGTATTATCACTTTCGTATCATACCGCTTGTATTGAGAATTTCGACAATATAGTCGCACATTTTATTCAAAGCTTTCGAAACGATTATTTGACGACCTATTTTACTTGGGTGTCTTTTATCGGTTCCAAAAGAATATATTTTCCATTACTCATTATTCTTGTAATGTATTTTCTCGTTAGAAAAAAGTTGCTTAGTGCGTTACTTCTAACAATTAATTACTACGGATCTCGTTATTTAAACAGTATGCTTAAACTATGGTACGAACGAGCAAGACCTGATGTCACGCAGCTTGTTACTGCAACTGGATATAGTTTTCCGAGCGGTCATACGATGAATGCTACTGCTTTTTTAGGATTTATTGCATACGTCACAATTACTGAAGATCGTATTTCATTGCATAAAAAATTATTAATTATTCTTATAGCAAGCTTTGTTGTATTATCTATTTCAGTTAGCCGAATATATCTTGGCGTGCACTATCCATCTGACGTATTAGCAGGATGGGCAGCTGGCGGTAGCTGGCTCGTTTTATGTGTTATATTTCATAAAACGTTCATAAAAAAAGAACCTATGTCATAATAGGTTCTTTTTTCATTGGCTCAACATGAATGTGTGCATGGTAAATTCCAAACTTTTTGCGAAGCATAGCCTCGATATTGTCAGTAATACAGTGACTTTCTCCAACATCCATACGAGCATCTACTTCAATTGTAATATCAACGTACGTTTGATTCCCGTACATACGAGCTCGAATATCTACAATGTTTTCCACACCGCCAATATGCTCAATAGCATCAGCGTATTCCTCCATTTTATCAGGATCAATTCCATCTGTTAGCATATGAGAAGATTCTACGAAAATCTCCCATGCAGTTTTACAAATAATAAGACCTACAATTAAAGCGGCAATAGGGTCTAAAATAGGCATTTGGAACTGAGAACCGACAATACCTACTACAGTACCAATACTTACGAGTGCATCTGATAAATTATCCTTTGCAGCGGCTTCTAATGATTTACTTTTTGTTCGTGCTGCAATTTTTTTCGTATACAAATACACGCAGTACATAACGACAGCAGAAAATAAAGCAACCCATGCAGCGAGTACATTAGGTGCTGTTTGTTTCGGATTTAAGAAAGATTGAATGGCACTAATAACAACTTCTAATCCGACTGTTGCCATAATGAAGGACGCAACAAGTGATGCGATTTGTTCGGCCCGCGAATGCCCATACGGATGATCTGGGTCACGAGGTTTACGAGATATTTTTAGACCAATTAATATCGCTAAAGAAGCACCGATATCCGTTAAGTTATTTAAACCGTCAGCACGTAATGCACTAGAGAGGGTAATATAACTGATGATGATTTTCATAGAGGATAAAAATATGTAGGCCATAATGCTGACAATAGCACCTTTATCAGCTTCTTTATGAGAAAGAGTATCCATTTTAATCACTCACCTTTCTTTAAAGGAATTCTTTCTATAAATAGAGTATCAAACGAAAGTCGTGTGGGTCTATACAAACATTGTTGACGTTTTATAGCTTTTTAAGAAGGGGATAACAAAGTTTCGTGAAGGAAAAATATGTTGAAAAGTACAAAGTCAGGGTGTAAACCGAATTGGAGTTTATTTACTAAAGAGATAGGAGGGGAGATGGATGAAGAAACGAATACTTTTCTTACTATGTATTATTCTTATAATGACAAGGTGTAATTCATTAAACGATGAAAAACGTCAAAAGATAAGTGTGAAAATAGATGAAAGCCCTCTGAAAAATATTTTCCAGAGGGCTTTTATTTTAGTATGCTTCTAAAAACTCAGTAACTTGCTCTTCAGTTTTTGCGTTAGCACTATGTAAGTGGCCTAACTTCTCACCATTTTGGTATACAAGTAAACTTGGAATACCCATTACTTGATACTCTTCAGCGATACTTGGAAACTCATCTTTATTAATAGAATACCATTCAAATTTATTGAACTCTTCCATTACATCTCCGATAAAGTTGTCCATACGTACGCAATCTGGGCACCATGTAGTAAAGAACTTAACAACTACAGGCTCCTCGCTTGCGATGATGTCTTTGAATTCTTGTTCTGTTTTAATTTCTTTCATAAGTAAAACTCCTTTCAATATCACACGAATTTATATGCAAAATTCGTATTTGCAAACATGTTGCAAACTTATTATTTGTTTTTTAGTTTTGTAGTTCGTTCACACTTATAAAATTGTATGTAACATGACTGCGCTACTAAGTGTGAAAATAACGGAACCTCACTTTTCTTTATAAGCTTTTTCCAGGATTGTGTCAAACTTTTGAATTTTATACAGAAATTAAAGAAGCCCACACTTTGATTGAGTATGGGCAGAGGGACTAAAATTAATCGCTTATTAATTTCGAATAGATATTTAAATCGATAAGCTTTCCAGCTGATTTTTCGCTCTTTCTCAGAGTACCTTCAAAAGTAAAGTTTAATTTTTCTAATACTTTTATGGAATTTACATTTGCAGGTTCAACTTTTGCTTCAACACGATATAGTTTTAGATGTGTAAAAGCATAATCTAATAAAGAGGATATTGCTTCAGGTGCATATCCTCTACCCCAAAATGTTTTTGAAATATCATAGCCAATCTCAGTCTTTGAGTTTTCAAAATCTAAGGAATTATAGCCACATGAACCGATAATGTGATTAGATTCTTTTTCAATAATAGTAAAACGTATAGCTTTATTATTTTGAGCGAGTTCGTTAAGGAATTGAATCATATCTTTTGCCTGGTTCTCATCAGTGAAATTACTTATATTCATGAATTTAGTAACATCAGGATCAGACCATATTTTAAACATACTTAGTGAATCAGATGCTTTCATTTTCCTTAAATATAATCTCTGTGAGTGTAGTTCTGTAATCAATACTTTTACCTCCGTTATGTTGTAATGATAGGTAGATTAAAAATATTGATATCTGCGCATAATTCAGTCCCTTCTAGATTAATTAACTTTTATTATACAAGAAAATTACTACATTGAACAAAGGCGTTAATTGGAGGTAACGAAATGACAAACTCATCAATTGAATATTGCGTTCAGTGTGATTAAGAAAGTGGTGTATAAAGATGGGACGAGATGAGAGTTACTTCCAAACTAAAAAAAGAGTAGATAATTTAAAAACATTTTACATTCATTTAACCATCTACATACTAGTCAATCTGATGCTTTTTTACTTTTTAAGTAGTGAATTAGCTATTTTTTATTTTAATTACAAAAATTGAATAAGGTTAGAAATTATATGGTTGTAATGGGAATTGAGGGATATGAATAAAAAATTTTATCCCGCATTAACGGGCAGTAAGCCCCCACTGATTAAAGTTTCACTTTATTAGGGATTTGCCTTAAACATTTATTACAGTCAAGAATATTTATAATAATATGAACTAAAAAAGGTCCAATTTTTGTAATGTTGGAGGGGATTATTGTGGACATAACTCAAAGCGTGGCAAGAATAGTGGTTAATGGGAAAGACCTTTCTTTCACTTCAGTTCAAACCTCTGCATGGAATCATGGACCTGTAAATGATTTAATCATTACGACGAATCAGAGGGTGAATGAGCTTTTTCAATTCATGTGGTCACAAGTACCGGTTACGATGTCGATATATTTTCTTCAAGGGGCGGATTTACTTAGGTTCGTTAGGGTTGCGGGAATTAATGAGCGTGTAACAGGAGAATATGTATATCATTTCATTTGGTAATAAGAAGGAGTCAAAGTAGTCTAGCAGCTACTTTTTTATTTTGTCATTTGAATATAAGCGAGCGGACTAGCTTTATAGTACCCACTGAAATAAAGAATCATAATATAATTTGTAATAAATTATACGGAAGTGAGTTGAAAATCATGTTTTATTCATATTTTAATTCTCAAGCTGGCATGCGACCAGCGTATGGTACGTCTATAACGTATAGTGGAGCACAAAGTACAGTCCAAGCTATTCAACAAGCATTGCAAATGCAACAACAAATGCAAATGCAGCAGCAAGGTGTACAACCATATTACTCATCCGTAGAGTATTTTTACCCAGTACATCAAGTTACACCGTACGGAAGTTCTTTTCTGACTATTCCATATGGGACTGTATACAACTTATAACTAGTAAGGAATGAAGTGGTGTATATAAATAAGGGTGCAGGTTAATAGCGCCCTTATGAATAATAAAAATAGCTAGTCCAAACCTTATAAATCAATCTTACATAATATGTAGTAATAAGTTTGAAAGGGGAATTAGTATGTCTTGTTATTACTACTGTAAGTATTGTAAGGAGTATAAAAAGAAGCATCATGATTGTTGTAAGAACACTTGTAAGTGCCATGATAACAAGGACAATCTTGTTAGAGCATCCGCATTTAGAGCTAGAAATACAGTAAATCAAAATGTTCCTGCTAATACTTTTGTGAAAGTGTTATTTCAAAATGAACAATTTGATTTAGCGAATGAGTATAATCCAGCAACATCTATTTTTATGCCGAAGACTAAAGGAGTATATTCTATTATTGGAACGATTGGTTTCTTTCCAAACGATCCAACTTTAAATTATAGAGCGCGTGTAGAAATTCGTGTGAATGGAAACGCAGCGATAGCTATAGATAATGACTTTTTTGGTCCCATAAGTTTTGGAAATGTAGTAAGTGTTTCGACGATTGTTCAATTGAATGCAGGGGATGAAGTTGAGATTTATGCACAAAGTAGTATAGATGGAGTTTTAAGTCCTTTAGAAGATGGTGCACATTTTGAAGCAGCAAGATTTCCTTCTTCAATTAAATAAAGTCATTAAACAATGAGTTTACAGAAGCTTAAAGGTAAACCCTCACCGAAATGGTGAAGGTTTTTTACTCTATTAAAAATAGTAACAGGTCGTCCAAGCTATTCTAATCTATATAGCATACTATGTAAAAATAAGTGTAAAGGAAAGGGGGACTAGCTATGTCTTATTATTACTGTAAGTATTGTAAAGATTACAAAAAGGAAAGTCATGATTGTTATAGGAAAAGTAGTAAATGTGATAGGAAGTATGTAAAGGTGAAGTGTTGTGATGATAAGAAAGAGGAGCTTGTAAGGGCATCGGCATTTAGAGCTGTGAATACAGTTAATCAACCTGTTCTAGCAAATACTCCTGTTAAAGTATTATTTCAAAATGAACAATTTGATCTAGCGAATGAATATAATCCAGTAACATCCATTTTCACTCCGAAAACTAGAGGGGTATATAGTGTATTAGGAAATATAACATTTTCTCCAAATGATTTTAATGTGAATTACAGAGCTAGAGTAGAAATTCGTGTGAATGGAAATCCAGCAATAGCGATAGATAATGATTTCTTTGGAACAGGAGTATTTTTTAATAATGATGTTTCCGTAACTACTATTCTTCAATTAGAAGCAGGAGATGTAGTTGAAATTTTTGCAGAAAGTAGTATTGCTGGCGTAATTGTACAAAATGTTAATGGTGTAAATACGGTTCACTTTGAAGTGGCAAGATTTCCTTCTCCAATTAAATAAAACAGATCATTAAATGTTTTTTAGTAGGTTTAGTTAATCCCCTTACCAAATGGTGGGGGATTATTATTGTTTTTCTAAAATATATAAGTAAACAGGTTAAGTATAGTTTAATTTGTAAGGGTTTCAATCTTCTTCAGATAATAAACAGAATAATAAGTAACATGCTTGTACAAACTCATTGTTAGTAAGTTTACTAGTTTTCTTATAGAACAAGAAAGAAGGAATACATAAAAGATCGTATCGTTACGTTTTTTCTTTACTATATAGAAATTATATATTGAACATAGATTTGTGAAGGTAATACTAATACACTGAAAAATAACATAAAGGCGATTACACTATATAAAAACAAAATCAATCCTAAGATGAGTAGTATTGGATGCAGCTTGAACATATTTGACCTCCTTGAGTATATAAAGAATTTTAATATATTATTGGTCAATTTAGAAGGGGGACGGTTGCATAAAAAAAGAGCATACATAATAAGTACGCTCTAAAGAAAGATAGGTTTTATGAGTGGATAATCTCCATACGATAATATATGTTCTTTTAATAAAAACGTGTAAAAAATCAATGAATTATCAATGGAATATCATAAAATGTGTAATTTTAGTTTAGGAATGCATTTATTTTCTTTCTCAGTTATTTTAGGTAACAAATTTGTGAAAATCGTACATTATGCGGACTAACAACGGGATAGCGATCGTACTTCAGTCACATATTTATTAAAGTCTGGATATTGCGTGATAGTTTGACATTTAGGGGTGCATAGTTGATTAATTATAGACACATTTGTAATTACTTCGTTACAAGGACCGAAAAATGTAACTTTTAGTTTTGAATTTGGTGGGATTTTGAACACGATAGGTTTTTTTTCCATGAAATCAGCTCCTAATATTGAGTATTATAAGTTAAAGGATGTAGAGTCGTATTAGTATAATATGAAACTTCAGTGGATTTGCTTATAATAAAGAATTTCATAGTAGTAAAATTGCTTAAAGATGTAAAGGGGAAATTGAGAATGCGAAATAAAACGTTTAATTAATATAATCAATAAACACGCAAATGGTTAATGTAACTAATGCATTTTTTTATTTTCTACATATTATGTTAGTAAGAATTGTATAAGGAGGTAGTATAAAATAGTGGAAGAAAATGTACAAGCTCAGCTTTCGCCACCGTGGATCACATATTTTAATGAATTAAAAAATTCAATAGGTGCTGATCCAACTGTTACAGTTGGGCCGCTTATTCCTGTTGGTGGTAATTATATTATTTTAGTGCATGCGTTAAGTTTGGAAGTTTTAATTTAATAATGTAGGGGGATGTTTTCTAATATCCGTAAAAATGATTGATACCTGGATTGATAGGACGAGATTACATAACAAATGAATAGTAGGGTATATTTCAAATATGAGAATGTTTTATATGGTATATATGTTAAAGTTAATAGAAATATTTCTGAAAGAGAATATATTTTTTAAAACAGTAACGATTCTTTTTATTTATATTATAGATAGCTAGTTTTAGAGAGATAAGGCTTACAATAAAACAAGCTATGAATAAGACATTAAAAAGGAGCTGGAATGTATGGGGTATATTGTAGATATTTCAAAATGGAATGGAACTATCAATTGGGATATTGCAGCATCTCAGCTAGATTTAGTGATTGCTAGAGTTCAAGATGGCTCTAATACGGTGGATTTTATGTATCAAAATTATGTTAGTGAAATGAAAAAGTATAGTATCCCATTCGGTAATTATGCTTTTTGCCGTTTTATATCTATTGCTGATGCAAAGAAAGAGGCACAAGATTTTTGGAATCGTGGTGATCAATCAGCTAAGTTTTGGGTGGCGGACGTAGAAGTTCAAACGATGGCAGATATGCAAGGCGGGACACAGGCATTTATTGATGAATTACGCCGTTTAGGTGCGGAAAAAGTAGGATTATATGTAGGGCATCACATGTATTTATCATTTGGAGCACGTAATATTGAAGCTGATTTCGTATGGATCCCTCGTTATGGAGGGAATAAGCCAGCATATCCATGTGATATTTGGCAATATACGGATTCAGGGAATGTTCCTGGGATTGGGAAATGTGATCTGAATCGATTAGTAGGAAATAAGTCACTTTCTTGGTTTATAGATTCGAACAAAGCAAATCAATCTAACATAGTGTATAAACAGCAACCGAATGGCATTGGTATTGCAGTTTCGAAATATCCTGATGGATACGGAATAAATTTATATGAGAACCCCATGAATCCTCAATTTACAGGTGCACTCACTCAGAAAATTCCATATTTAATCTTAACAGGTTATTGGGGAGGCGGTGAGCAAGATATGATTTGTTTAGGGAACGATAAGCAGTGGGCATATTTAAAACATTTTAAGGTGAAATGGTTTTATGCAACTTCGAAATATCCTGTCGGCTACAGAGTAAATTATTATGAAGAGCCTGAATGTATGAATTATAAAGGAAATATAGATGGATCGACATCTTTTCGAGTGTGGGGTAGAGTGGGAAATGCGGTAGATATCGGGCAGAATAGTTGGATACCTGAAGAACATGTAAGTATTAAGTAACTATAGCAGCCGTATTGTTTTTGAGGTGTATGTAAAGAGTCTTCTTACTATACATAATAGTAAGAAGACTCTTTATGTTTAAAAATGGAAATGCATGATACATAGTCAACTCATATGAAATGAATTACATGCAGAAAACACACTGTTTTCACAATGCCTGTGTATAGTTAATTTGCATAATGATAAAAGTGAGGTATTTGAATTGAAAAAGAAAAAAATATTTATTGGAACAATTATTTCATGCGTGATGCTAGCATTATCTGCATGTGGTTCTTCAGACAACGTAGTAACATCAAAAGTAGGAAATGTTACAGAGAAAGAATTAAGTAAAGAATTAAGACAACAATATGGAGAAAGTACTTTATATCAAATGATGTTAAGTAAGGCATTGTTAGATAAATATAAAGTTTCGGATGAGGAAGCAAAAAAGAAAGTAGAAGAAGCAAAAGATAAAATGGGTGAGAACTTTAAATCAACTTTAGAACAACTTGGATTGAAAAATGAAGATGAATTAAAAGAAAAAATGAAGCCAGAAATTGCATTTGAGAAAGCGATTAAAGCAACAGTCACAGAAAAAGATGTGAAAAATAACTATAAACCAGAAATGAAAGTAAGTCACATTTTAGTGAAAGATGAAAAGACAGCTAAAGAAGTAAAGGAGAAAGTAAATAATGGTGAAGATTTTGCTGCCTTAGCAAAACAGTATTCAGAAGATACTGGTTCAAAGGAACAGGGCGGGGAAATATCTGGTTTTGCTCCTGGACAAACTGTGAAAGAATTTGAGGAAGCTGCGTATAAATTAGATGCAGGCCAAGTAAGTGATCCAGTTAAAACAACTTACGGTTACCATATTATTAAAGTGACGGATAAAAAAGAATTGAAGCCATTTGATGAAGTAAAGGAAAAAATTCGTAAAGATTTAGAACAACAAAGACTACAAGATACGACAGGTAAATGGAAACAACAAGTAGTCAATGATTTATTGAAAGATGCTGATATTAAAGTGAATAATAAAGAATTTAAAGATACATTTAAATTTCTAGAAAAGAAATAATGATTGTAATCATAATTAGAAAAGGGAACTCATATAGAGTTCCCTTTTCTAATTAGTGTGTGAGTTATAAATAGATAGTAAGACAATACAATATTACATTTAAATATTAAGAATTACAATGGGAAATAATGGATATCGAACATAATTTAAAAAATAATACATATAATGTTTTTGAATAAATATTTAATATGGATAATTAGTAAAAAGCTGAGCATTCGAATGGAAAGGATGTTCTTTTTGGTGTGAAAATTTTAGGATAAATAATGAATCGTATTAAACGCGTCATTTACCACATCAATAAATTAAGGTGGGGAGAATATATGAAAGTAATCTTTCAAGGAGAGGGCGGCGCGAAAATTTTTGAGTCATATGATGAAAATGTAAGTGATTTATTAGCTATATTAAAAGAAACGAAAGGGATTAAAATCGGGATTGTTGAGTATAAAGTGTTAAAGTACGAACTTAATTATTTTCGTCATCCGAAAAAAGCGGATACAGAGAGAGAGTTACATATAATAGTACAACCTAAGTATATGTAATGAAATATAATAATAAAAATCACTGATTCAGTTTTGTAAAGTTTCATAGAGTATGTAAGAAAAGAGAGTGTTGTAAATGCTCTCTTTTCTTATGCTTTGTGAGTTCGTTCATCATAGTATATGTGTTCAGTTATAGATGGTTAATAAACGAAAAAATTTAAAACTTTTTTGTTTAGGCAGGGATTTTATATTTGAGTAAATAAATATACTATGAAGTATTTTTTATACGAATATTGGAGGAGTATAAAATGAGTTTAGCAAGTTACATAGGCTGTAATGTAGAAATTCCGTTAACGGAGCCCGATTCTAATGATGTAATTGTTTTTGGACCATGTTTTGCAGATGAAAGTATGCTTGAAATTGTACAAGAGTATCAATTCCAAAAAAATTACATATATGAGGTTTCAACTAGTTGGGGAATTGAACTTGTCGAGTGGCAAAACGTAAAGGAAAAAAAGAAGCGAAAGAAAAACTTTTAACTTTATGCAAGATTATGGAAGGTTATTTGGAAGAAGGAGACTATTTCGAATTATTCAGTTGTTGGGTTGGTGATGAAGATAAGGAACGAGTAGGGGAATTGAAATTAAAAATAAATCATTTTAATATAGATGAATTATGTATTCCAGAAAGAACATTAGTTAGGATAGAAAAATAAACATTGAAATATTTTTTAAGAAAAGGCGATTTCACTTTGTGTGAAGTCGCCTTTTAGTTGTTATATGCATTTTACATAAGAAATGAGAAGTTTATTTGATAAAGGAAAAAAGTATGGAGATAAATAAAATTATGTTTTTTGTTAAAAAATAATAAGTATGGCTCTTCTCAAAAGAACGTAAGTTCGTGTATAATAAGAACGAATGTTCTTTTGAGAGGTAACCTAATTATAGTTTAGAAGTAAATCCGAGTTTAGTGCGTATTAAAAATAACTAAGGGATAGTATGGCTAAATAAATGTATAAATGATCAAGGAGATAAAAATGAACGATGTAAAGATACAAAAGGAAGAAAGAGAGTGGGTTCCGTTTACAGTAATATCCGAACAACTTTTAAATATGAGAAAGATTATTGGAGAGAAATTAAAAGTACAAAAACCGCTTTTAACAAACGAAGCAAAAGAGAGAATTTCTGATAAATTATTAACGTCATTACTGTCTGAGAAAGAAATATTGGTAACATATTTTGAAGATGGTTACATACTAACAAACTACATGACTGTTGTACATATCAATCCGGTAAAACAAATTGTAATTTGTACAGACGCCTTTTATAAAACTTACGTATTTAACGCTATGGATATTATTGAAATAACGTAAAAGAAGCTGAATATTAAATGGCAGCTTCTTTTATTTCTGATTTATGAGACAAATAATACAAGAAAAAGCAGCTAGCTTCGTGCTAGCTGCTGAGCCCCAGGGAAAGGGAGAAAAAGATAGGGTACTCCAAAATCAACAAGAGCTGTCAAACAGCCTGATTATAGTATAGACAAATTAAGATTTTCTATACTAAAAGTTGAACATAAGATTAGGCTGTACCCACTTGGTTTTGATCTGCAAGGTCAGAATCAAATGTATTGGTCGCGCTAACACCGCTAAAAGTATTAACAACAAAACCAACGTTTGATGCGCCAGAGCCATTATAAGCTTTCGTATTTTCTTTTGGAGAAACGTTGTAGAAATCACCTAAGTTAAATGAACCATTACTATTTTGTACAACTAAATTCCCTACAACTGATGGCATAATTTTCACCTGCTTTATAATAAGTTGTTAACATTACTATATGGAGTTATAGTCCAGATGGTTCATATAATAAAAATTGTGGAATAGTAAAACGTTTGGAGCATGGATTTCAATAAAAGTGTGTTAAAATTAATATAATAAAGTTGAGTAATTTTTTTAAAAAATTTGTATAATTGATATATACGAAAATAAAGGAGGCAAAATGTAATGAAAGATATTATGAAAAAAGTTGATTTAACAGATGCCAAATCAAGTAATCTTGTTGCACTAATTTATAGTAATGAAGTTATATTAGTTGAAGACGCATTTTGTCCAAATGAAATAAAATTAAAGTTTAATGAAATTGCAATTTTATCTGCAATTAAAACAGCTCATATTGCGAAAGTGTCTATTAGGAAAGAACTTGAAGCGCTTTTTCATGATACGGGTGTTATATTAGTGAAACAAAATGTTGATTATGGTAGTAGCCAATCTATTACCATGCATTTTGAGCAATTTAAAAAATTGCAATATGAGATTGAATATTTAAATAAAAGTATGTAATAAGGCAGCTAAATAAAGGTTCTATCATAAAGGTGGAATGTGTTGTGTTGAAAAAGTGGTTTGAAAATTATTTGGGTGAATCGCATTGTAAACATAAATATATTTTTATTAAGATGCAGGATAATGAGGATTTTAAAAAAGATACATTAGGTGTAGTTTATATTTACCAGTGTGAAAAATGTGGAAAAGAGAAGTTGAAATGTAAAAACGATAATGAAATAAACAATGAATTTTTAGATATATAGCAAAAAGTAACCATGATGGTTACTTTTTTTATTTATGTATGCAATATCAAAACCATTACTAAAGTATGAGTTGAGTTAATACTATAGTAAATGGCTGAATAAAAATGAAGAGAGTAAGATATAGGGAAGGAGGATGAGAGAAATGCAGAGAAAAGAAATTGGTAAATCTGTAATTATTACAGGTGTGACACAAGGGTTAGGACGTGCGATGGTTGACCGATTTGATGAATTAGGGTGGAACATATATGGTTGTGGACGTTCAAAAGATAAAATTGAAGAACTAAAAAAACAGTACAGTAAAATACATGATTTTCAAGTAATTGATGTTTCAGATTCTCAGCAAGTTAACAACTGGGCAAATTATATACTTAATAGACATACGGCTCCCGATATGATAATAAATAATGCATCGATTGTAAATCAAAATGCACAACTTTGGAAAATTACGGCTCAAGAATTCGAAAATGTAATGAATGTAAACGTGAATGGTGTAGTAAATGTAATAAGAGCGTTTGTTCCCGCAATGGTAGCTAGGAAAGAAGGAATTATCATTAATATGAGTTCTAGTTGGGGGAGAGAAGGTGAAGCTGAGCTTGCGCCATATTGTGCCTCAAAATTTGCAATTGAAGGTATCACTAAATCTATGGCACTGGAATTACCTCATGGCATGGCTGTAGTTGCTTTAGATCCTGGAGGGAGTATTAGTACTCCAATGCTGAAGTCATGTGCGCCACAATATATAAATGAATCACCTACACCTGAAACTTGGTCACATAAAGCAACTCAATATATATTGAATATAACAATAGATAAAAATGGAGATTCACTGACATGCCCAGCATGCATATAAAAAGCACCTTTAAGGTGCTTTTTATATTAGTAGCACATTATATCATTCACAAAATTACATTTAAAAAATAAAATAAAAGATTAAGGGTGGAATTTATTTATTCCGCTATTTGCCGATTAGTAAGACCCCTACCTCAAAATTCAGCGAAAGCAAAGAATTTAGGAGGGGGATGAAGAAAACCCCACTGATTAAAGTTTCACTTTATTTTGAAAGGTTTAGAAAATATTTAAATAGGTGATAAAAATGAATCCAAGCGGTTTAAAAGTTACAGGGGCATGGTTTCAAGTAGGTGGGAACCTTACAGCTGCAATTGGAACGACAAGAGGATTTATTGGAGAAGAGAAAGTTGAATCGGATCTCGTTATTGTAGGAAGCTCATTACAAGCCCTCGGGTATATATTACAAATCATTGCGAGCAATTATGATGATGGGGAAGAAAAAAGAGAAAATCAAAATATAGGCTTAGAGAATCAAAGTAAATTACTTGATCAAATAGGAATTGAGCTATTAGCATTAGGGAATATATCAAATGTAATAGGAACATATTTTAATATAAATGAACAATCGAAAGAAAATGATTATCTTATTATTACAGGGAACAGTTTACAATCGATCGGTGCTTTTTTAGGAGTAGAAGCAGCTTTGATGGATATAAATGTACTACAGAAAATTATTATATTAGGTAACTCCATGCAAAGTTTAGGTGCTGGATTACAAGCGTATCAAGGTGTTTCAAATGTATTGAAAGATGAGAGAGAAAATGAAGATAGTATTTTTGATAAGAAGGATGAGAGAATAATTGCACTCATTGGTATTTGGATACAAGCGATAGGAACGTTAATTTCTGCAATTGGAGTAACTGCAATAGAGGAAGAAAATAGGCTAGAAAACAATGAAAAGGTTGAAATACTTATATAAATAGAAGGAGATACATGAATTTTATAGGTACGTTAAGATTAAAATAGTAGTAGGTTTTTTTGCCTATAGATAGAATATATAAAGTAAGAGATGTTATATATACTTAATGAAAATTTATGTAACAACAACATCATAAGGTTTCTTTACGTATGTTTTGAAAAGGGATATATAAAATACAAAATAAGGAGTTTTCAAGGGATGATGTATTTATTAGCAATTTTTCTTCCACCTGTTGCTGTACTATTTTGTGGAAAACCAATTCAGGCAATAATAAATTTCATATTAACATTAATATTTTGGGTGCCAGGAGTTATACATGCAATTCTTGTAGTGCATGATAAAAAAGCTGATCGGCGTTTGAAAAAACAAATTCAAGCATATGATGAAATTAATAAGAGGAATCGAAGATAATTCATCTGTGAAATGTTTTTAAAAGAAAGGAGGATTAACCTCCTTTTTTTAGTGGGTGTTAAGTTTAAATTTTTGTGTGGCGGAAAGAATTTTTAATATAAGTTTTATGATAATAACTTTTAGATTGTGCATGTAATAGGCCAGTATAAATACTTTCTGGTACATTAAAGAAATCGTACATACCATTCTTTAATTGGATTCGCAAAATCATAGAAAAAGGATTATAGCCAACAGCAACTATATTTTTTGAAATCACGGGAGATAGCTTCATCATTACGCAACTCCTCACTTTTCATTTTTAATAATTTCTTGTAGATATTGAGGTTGTGAAGTTGAAATCCTTATAAATTAAGAGGTATTATACTTATATGCAATATATTAAATGTTTGTTATACGTAATTATAAGGAAGTTCACACGAAGTACATATCGTTGTGCTATTTTTATTTCACCTTTGATTTATAAATAAGAAAATATTGACCATTTGAAAAAAAGGTATATTATTTATACGAGGTATTAAAAATTCACTTTTTACATTCTATGCTTAAAGGGGCAGCGTTATTAGGAAAAATAGAAGTGAAAATAGTTTGTATAAGAAGTATTCTAAAATTTATAATCTGTGAATTGGGAAAATATTGAATGCTCCAGGTCAATATACTTTCTTAATCAAATGCATTTTAGAAAGTGACCTCAATATTTTTAAGTAAATCAACGGGAGAATTGAAAGGCAGGAGAAAGTAACATGTCAGAAAATTATCGTTCTCGAGAGGAACGACGACAAGTTAAAAAGAAAAAACAACCAGCTTCTAAAACACAAAAACCAAAAGGTAAAACATCATTCTTTCGCAAGTTTTTAATTACTTGTTTATTACTTGGTATTGTTGGTTTAGTGGCGGGGGTTGCTACCTTTTTCGTAATGATTAAGGATGCACCAAAACTTGAGAAAGCAAAACTTGTTAATCCGTTATCCTCAAAAATTTATGATAAAAACGGGGATTTGGTATATGAATATGGAAAAGAAAAAAGGACGAATGTTACGTATGAGCAAATACCTAAATTAGTAGAAAATGCATTTTTAGCGACAGAAGATTCACGTTTTTATGAGCATAGCGGAGTAGATTTTAAAGGTACTGCGCGTGCTGTTCTAGTAAGTCTTAAAGGAGATTACGGTTCTCAAGGTGGAAGTACGATAACACAGCAAGTTATTAAAAACTACTTCTTATCAATGGACAAAACACCAAAGCGTAAGGCGCAAGAAATATATTTAGCTTATAAGCTAGAACAACAGTATTCAAAACATGAAATATTAGAGATGTACTTAAATAAAATTAACTTAGGAAACCGTTCATATGGGATCGCAACAGCAGCACAAAACTACTATGGTAAAGAATTGAAGGACTTAACATTACCAGAAGTTGCGATGCTGGCAGGTTTACCGAAAGCACCGAATAACTATGATCCAACGAAAAAAGAAAATGTTCAAAAAGCAACAGAAAGAAGAAATGTTGTTCTAAACTTAATGAATCGACATGGATATATAACAAAACAGGAAATGGAAGAAGCATTAAAAGTTGACGTAGAAAAGGGACTCAAGCCTGCAACTCAACTACAAACAATGCCATACCCTGCATTTATGGATGCAGTTGTGAAAGAAGTAGAAAAAGAATTGCCAGATGCTAATATTGGTTCTGATGGTTTAGAAATTTATACAACGTTAGATCCGAAAGCACAGAAACTCGCTGATAATATTTTAAATAATAATATCATTGATTATCCGAACGATAAATTCCAAGGTGCATTTACATTTATGGATACGAAAACAGGAGAAGTTCGTGCTATAGGTAGTGGCCGTGGAGAAAATAAAGCTGTATTTAAAGGGCATAATATGGCAATTGAATTAGATCGTGCAGCTGGTTCAACGATGAAGCCGATTTTCGACTACGCTCCTGCAATTGAATATTTAAAATGGGCCACGTACCATCAAATTGATGACTCTCCATTTAAGTATTCAACGGGACAAGAAGTACGAAATTCAGATAGAAGTCATATGGGACCTATTACAATGCGTGTAGCATTAGAAAAGTCACGAAATATCCCAGCAATTAAGACTGCGAAAGAAGTTGGAATTAATAAATCAAAAGACTTCTCTGAGAAATTAGGCATTACATTTAATGCGGCACCGACTGAATCAACAGCGATTGGTACAAATGAAGTATCACCAACTGAAATAGCGGGCGCTTATGCGGCATTTGGTAATGATGGTAAATATACGAAACCGCATTTTGTTAAGAAAGTTGTTTATCCAGATGGTAAGTCACAAAGTTTTGGACAAAAGCCAAAACAAGTTATGACAGATTCTACGGCATATATGATTACAGATATGCTTCGTTCTGTAGTTACATCAGGTACTGGTACATCTGCAAATATAGCATCTTTAGATGTAGCTGGTAAAACGGGTACGACAAACTACTCATCAAAACAATTAGCTCAATATAAAATTCCAGAAAGTGCAACTCGTGATAGTTGGTTTGCTGGATATACACCGCAATATACGATGGCAGTATGGACGGGGTATATGAAAGATGGTAAAGACGAGTATATTAGTAGTAAAAATACGAAAATTGCACAGTTGATCTTTAAAGAAATGATGAGTGAAATGGCTACAGATAAATCACGCTTTAAAATGCCAAGTAGCGTTATTCAAGAAGGTAGTGAGCTACGTATAAAAGGTGAAAAACGTGATTCATCGCCAAATACTAGCGTACCGGATACAACGGAGCAACCAAAACAAGATCAACAGCAAAAAACTGAAGAAGAGAAAAAGCAAGAAGAATTAAAGAAACAAGAAGAACTGAAAAAACAAGAAGAGCAAAAGAAACAAGAGGAACTTAAGAAGCAAGAAGAACAAAAGAAACTAGAAGAGCAAAAGAAACAAGAAGAAGAAAAGAAACAAAATGAACAAAATAACGGAAATGGTCAAGGAACGACACCTCCAGCGAATAACGGAGGAGGCCAAGGAACGACACCTCCAGCAAATAACGGAGGAGGTCAAGGAACGACACCTCCAGCGAATAATGGAGGAGGCCAAGGAACGACACCTCCAGCAAATAACGGAGGAGGTCAAGGAACGACACCTCCAGCGAATAATAATGGAGGTCAAGGAACTCCAACCCCACCTGCAACAGTACAACCAAATAATGGTGGAAATGCAGGAGAGGTTCCTGCCAATAATGGACAATAAGAAAAATTTATAGAAAAGTTTTCAAAAGAGCACTTAAGATTTGTAGGAATTTACAATCTTAAGTGCTCTTTTCATTTTGCTACAGAAAATGTAATGTTAAGGGCTGGATAGAAAAAGAGTGAATGTAGTTTATGTGAAATATAACGTAAAGAGAGAAATGATTGTACGTGCGGGTTATCCCGGAAAGGGACTAACTGTGATGGATTACATAAACCATTAAATGAGTGGGAATTATATTCAAATCTTTAATAAATGTCTTTCTTTAACGGTTACTTTAGTTTGGAAAACAATTAAAAAGTCGAATTTCTTATTTAAGGAATTCGACTTTTTATGTTGAAACTGGATTAAAGGTTCGCCTTATTAAAATGTAGGGGTAATACAGTGATAGCTATTAAATGTTAAACGTACCATAAAAATTTTGAAAAAAAATTGAAGGGAAATGATAAAAGACTTGAGTCGGAGGTAGTGGAGGATAACTATGGCTATGAATGGGAGTACTACTGGGGTGTGTACCATGATGCCAAAATGATGGGGTAACTTGACCGGGAATTTGATATTGCTGCCAAGTTGCGGGAAGTTCAATTCCTACATCGGAGCTAGCTGTATGAACTGCAGGAACATGTATTCCAGGAGTCGAAGGAACTACGGCAGTTACTCTTAATAATACCCACATGAAATATTCACTCCTAAGTTGTGATAATAAATTAGTATATTCTTTTCACACATATAAAGGCACATATATAGGACTTTCGTTTAAAACATGCGTACAAAGTCTTAAGACTAATGTAAGCTGATGGTGGACTATTTAATATGAAAAGATACGTCTATTTGCGGAGGGAAAAGAGATAAAAAAAATGTACAATGAGGGTGTTAATCGTAATATTTTACGAGTGTATGGAGGTATTTTTATGGAACGATTATGGACGAAATCATTTATTCAAATGACTTTCGCAATGTTATTTTTATTTACAGGATTTTATTTACTTGTTCCAACGCTCCCGCTCTTTATTAAAGAGATAGGTGGCAATGAATCGCAAGTTGGACTCATGATGGGAATGTTTACAATAGCTGCTGTTGTAATACGACCGATTATTGGAGGAATGTTAGATCAATATGGTAGAAGATCCTTTATTATTTTCGGACTCATCTTTTTTGGATTAACGATGTATTCCTATAATATAGCATCGACTATTGTCCTTTTAGCTGTTTTACGTGTTATTCACGGAGTAACATGGGCTGTTTCTACAACAGCTGTTGGAACAGCAATAACGGATATTATTCCAGATTCACGCCGTGGTGAAGGTATGGGCTGGTACGGGATGGCGATGACAATTGCAATGGCGATCGGACCAATGATTGGACTATGGGTTGTACAAAATTATTCATTTCATGGTCTATTTTTATTAGCGACGTTGTTATCTTTTATGGCAGTCGTATTATCACTAATAACGAAGATGCCATTTACGCCACAAAAAGAAAAAGGGAAAATTCAGCTATTTGAGAAATCTGTATTAACAATCACGATTGTAGTATTCTTTTTATCGTTTGCATATGGAGGAATAACAACCTTTTTACCGTTATTTGCATCATCAATTCATGTGAATCCAGGAACTTTCTTTCTTGTATATGCAATTGCATTAACAATTGTAAGACCAATTTCAGGGAAACTATTAGATAAGTATGGAGAAGTATTCATCATACTCCCAGCATTATGTATTACTATTTTAGCTATAGTTGTTTTAACTATTTCAAATGGTTTGTTAGGTGTAATTATCGCAGCAACATTATACGGTATTGGATTTGGTTCAGCGCAGCCAGCTTTGCAAGCGGCAATGCTTACAATTGTCGATCCGAGTAAAAGAGGAGTTGCAAATGCTTCATTTTTTACAGCGTTTGACTTAGGAATCGGGTTAGGTGCTATTTTACTTGGAGTTGTTTCACAAATGTTTGGTTATCGTATTTTATTTTCAGGGAGTGCAATTTCGGCATTAATAGCCTTAATCATTTTCGTCTTCTTTGTAAAACAACGATTAGGAAAAAAAGAGTTTGCGTAAACTGGAGGAATAAAGATGAGAATTTCAATTGATCGTAAAGCTCTGCAATGGTTCCAGGAAGAATTACGTATAAAGCACGGTGAATCTGTACGTTTTACTGTAAGGTACGGAGGGGATAGTTCAATTCAGCCCGGATATTCTTTAGGGGTTGTTGCTGAGAAACCAGATGGGGAAATAGTGTCAGTTGAGAAGGAAGGTATTATATTTTTTGTAGATTCTGATGATCTTTGGTATTTTCAAAACTATGATTTATTTGTAAGTTATCATGAGGAAATGGAAGAAATTCAATTTAATTATGTAAAATAATAACTTTATTAAAAATGAATAAGTTTTATATAAAAATTATATTTAAGAGATAGTGAAATAAATATCATATAGTAACGAGCTGTATTTATGTACAGCTCGTTTTTTTTATTTCTCAAATAAAATTAGAATAATTGTATATTTGGCGGTGTTATATGAAAAATCTTTATATCTTGTTTTTGAAAATACGCAAAAAAGTCTATTCTTTCTTTATAAAATATAAGAATTATTTTCAAAAAATTGTATTGTTACAGTAAGAAAAGTGTAGGAAACTTATCATTATAAAATAAATTGAAATCTTCTAAAAACTCTGATACATTGAAATAGAAATGTAGTTTCACAATATTGTAAAGGCTTACAGTTATGTGCACGAAGATCTATTAGGATTGGAGGAAATAATGATGAAAGCTGAAGAAAAATTTTCCCCGGGATTAGATGGTATAGTGGCAGCGGAGACGAAAATCTCGTTTCTTGACACAGTAAAAGGTGAAATTGTAATTCAAGGGTATGACTTAATCGAACTCTCAAAAACAAAAGAGTATTTAGACATTGTGCACCTTTTATTGGAGGAACATCTACCGAATGAAGATGAAAAAGCAACACTTGAAAAGAAATTAAAAGAAGAATATGCAGTACCAGAAGGTGTATTCAACGTACTAAAGGCATTGCCTAAAGAGACGCATCCCATGGATGGATTACGTACAGGTGTGTCAGCGTTAGCTGGTTACGATAATGATATCGAAAACCGCTCGTTAGAAGTGAATAAAAGCCGAGGGTACAAGCTGTTAAGTAAAGTGCCAAACATTGTAGCGAATAGCTATCATATTTTAAATAATGAGGAGCCAATTGAACCTCTTAAAGAATTATCTTATAGTGCGAATTTCTTCTATATGTTAACTGGTAAAAAACCAACTGAACTTGAGGAAAAGATCTTTGATCGTTCCCTTGTTTTATATAGTGAGCATGAAATGCCAAACTCTACATTTACAGCGCGCGTTATTGCATCAACACAATCAGATTTATACGGTGCTTTAACAGGTGCAGTTGCATCTTTAAAAGGAAGTTTACATGGCGGTGCAAATGAAGCGGTTATGTACATGCTTTTAGAAGCTGGTAATGTTGAGAAATTTGAAGAGTTATTACAGAAGAAACTATATAACAAAGAAAAAATTATGGGCTTTGGACACCGTGTTTATATGAAGAAGATGGATCCAAGAGCACTTATGATGAAGGAAGCTTTAAAACAGTTATGTGATGTAAAAGGTGATTATACACTATATGAAATGTGTGAAGCTGGAGAAAAGATTATGGAAAAGGAAAAAGGAATTTATCCAAATCTTGATTATTATGCAGCTCCAGTATATTGGATGCTAGGTATTCCAATTCAACTTTACACACCTATCTTCTTTAGCTCTAGAACAGTGGGATTATGTGCGCACGTTATTGAGCAACATGCAAATAATCGTTTGTTCCGTCCGCGTGTAAATTATATTGGCGAGCGACATGTACTTAGTAAATAAGAACAACTGGGGAGTTGTTAGCACCGCCCGCCAGATGGGTGTTTGACCGACACCCATCATTAATAATAACGAATTTTCGACAGAAAGGGAAGGATAGCATGATTAAAACAAATGAAATTAAGCAAAAAGATGCATTATTAGAAGAGATTACGGATTATGTATTAAATAAAGAGGTTACTAGTGCAGAAGCATTCAGTACAGCTCGTTACGTATTACTTGATACACTTGGATGTGGAATTTTAGCACTACAATATCCAGAATGTACGAAATTACTAGGACCAGTTGTGCCAGGAACAGTCGTGCCAAATGGTACACGTGTACCAGGTACGTCTTATGTACTAGATCCAGTAAAAGGTGCATTTAATATCGGATGTATGATCCGTTGGTTAGACTATAACGATACTTGGCTTGCAGCAGAGTGGGGACATCCATCTGATAACCTAGGCGGAATTTTAGCGGTCGCAGATTATATTAGCCGTGTTCGTATTTCAGAAGGAAAAGAAGCTTTAAAAGTACGTGAAGTATTAGAAATGATGATTAAAGCACATGAAATTCAAGGCGTGCTTGCTTTAGAAAACAGCTTAAACAGAGTTGGTCTTGACCATGTATTATATGTAAAAGTAGCAACAACTGCAGTAGTTGCGAAAATGCTTGGCGGAACACGTGAAGAAATCTTTAATGCATTATCACATGCGTGGATTGATAATTCTAGTCTTCGTACATATCGTCATGCTCCAAATACGGGCTCACGTAAATCATGGGCTGCAGGTGACGCAACGAGCCGCGGTGTTCATCTTGCAATGACTGCTCTAAAAGGTGAAATGGGTTATCCAACAGCATTATCTGCGCCAGGATGGGGATTCCAAGATGTATTATTCAATAAACAAGAATTAAAATTAGCAAGACCACTAGAGTCATATGTAATGGAAAATGTGTTATTTAAAGTGTCATATCCAGCAGAATTCCATGCACAAACGGCTGCAGAATGTGCAGTGAAGTTGCATCCGGAAATTAAAGAGAGATTAGATGAAATTGACCGTATTACAATTACAACTCATGAATCAGCAATTCGTATTATTGATAAAGAAGGGCCATTAAATAACCCAGCTGATCGTGATCATTGCTTACAATACATTACGGCAATTGGTTTATTAAAAGGAGATATCGTTGCAGACGATTATGAAGATGCAGTAGCAAACGATCCACGTGTAGATGAATTACGTAATAAGATGGTTGTTGTTGAAAACAAACAGTACAGTTTAGATTACCTTGACCCGAACAAGCGCTCAATCGCCAACGCTGTTCAAGTTCACTTTAAAGATGGCACAGTAACAGAAAATGTGGAATGTGAATATCCACTTGGTCACCGTTTCCGTAGAGACGAAGCAATTCCAAAAGTTGTTCAAAAATTCACTGCAAATATGGCAGGTCATTATTCTAGTAAGCAACAAGAACAAATTCATGAAGTTTGTTTAAATGAAGAAAAACTAGAAAATATGAATGTAAACGAATTTGTAGATCTATTCTTAATTTAATAATAGGGGGAATTTAGAATGGCTTGGGTTGTGAAAAAGCAGTCAACACAAGAGGAGCTTGCGAATCGATTCCGAGCTTTAGTAGAAGCAAATGAAATTTTGCAAATTCCAGGTGCTCATGATGCAATGGCGGCTTTAGTTGCAAAAAATACAGGTTTTTCAGCTCTTTATTTATCAGGAGCTGCTTATACTGCAAGTAAAGGCTTACCAGATTTAGGTATCGTGACGTCTACTGAAGTGGCTGAGAGAGCAAGAGATTTAGTAAGAGCTACAGACTTACCTGTTCTTGTTGACATTGATACAGGATTTGGTGGTGTACTAAATGTAGCGAGAACAGCTGTAGAAATGGTGGAAGCGAAAGTAGCAGCTGTCCAAATTGAAGATCAGCAATTACCAAAAAAATGTGGACATTTAAATGGCAAGAAACTTGTTACTACAGAAGAATTGGTTCAAAAAATTAAAGCGATTAAAGAAGTTGCACCGAGCTTATACATTGTAGCACGTACTGATGCTCGCGGCGTTGAAGGATTAGATGAAGCAATTGAAAGAGCAAATGCATATGTAAAAGCAGGTGCAGACGCAATTTTCCCTGAAGCGCTTCAATCAGAGGAAGAATTCCGTCTATTTAATAGTAAGGTAAATGCACCTTTGCTTGCGAATATGACTGAATTCGGAAAAACTCCATATTATAGTGCAGAGGAATTTGCGAATATGGGCTTCCAAATGGTTATTTATCCTGTAACTTCACTTCGCGTTGCAGCGAAAGCATATGAAAATGTGTTTGCTTTAATTAAAGAAACAGGTTCTCAAAAAGATGCACTTTCTAATATGCAAACGAGAAGTGAATTATACGAAACAATTTCATATCATGACTTTGAAGAGTTAGATACTGGTATTGCAAAAACAGTATTATCAGAAGATCAATAGATAAAGCAGCGAAGGCGATGAAAATACATCTTTGGCAAAATAAAATGCTTGATGTGAAAAATCATCGCCTTCTATTTTCAAAAAAGATATTCCACTCATCGTAGACGAGCATAAGCAAAAAGCTATGAAAGCCGAATGATAGGGGGATACATATGGAGAAAACGAAGTTACCATGGGATGAATTTTTTTCACTTAATAAAGATATAAATCATACTTACTTTACACCAGAAGATTTTTCAGGTGATGAAGATTTAATCGCAAAAACGACAGAACAATTCGTTAAACAAGAAATTGTTCCACAAATGGAGAATATTGAACAACATAACTATAAAGTTTCTCGTCAATTATTTGAGAAAGCTGGGGAACTTGGATTATTAGGCATTGAGGTACCAGAAGATTATGGCGGGTTCGAGTTAGGAAAGGCTGTCTCAGGTCTTGTAGCAGAGAAAATGGGTTACGCTGGTGCGTTTAGCGTTTCTTTTAATATACACGCTGGTGTCGGTACATTGCCTTACATATATTATGGAACGAAAGAGCAAAAAGAAAAATATTTACCGAAAATCGCATCGGGAGAATGGATTGGGGCTTATGCTTTAACGGAGCCAAATGCTGGTTCGGATGCATTAAGTGCAAAAACAAGCGCCGTATTGAATGAAGGGGGAACAGCTTGGAAGTTAAATGGTGAGAAGCAATGGATTACAAATGCTCATATGGCAGATGTATACGTTGTTTTTGCGAAGACAAATAAAGGAATGACAGCGTTTATTGTCGAAAGAACATGTGAAGGTGTATCTATTGGATTAGAAGAAAAGAAAATGGGGATTAAAGGTTCTTCAACAGCGACTCTTATTTTAGAAGATGTTGTCATCCCTGCTGAAAATGTTTTAGGGGAAGTTGGGAAAGGGCATCACGTAGCCCTTAATATCCTTAACTTTGCTAGACTTAAACTTGCTTTTGGAAATATTGGAACAGCAAAACAAGCAATTGGTTTGTCGGTTCAATATGGAAAAGAGCGAAAACAGTTCCAAACGGAATTAGTAGACTTTACGATGATTCAAGAGAAAATTGCAAATATGATTATTGCTACATATGGAGCCGAAAGTGCAGCTTATCGTACAGCAGGTGTAATCGATGAAGCAATTCATGAGAGCGATGAAGATCTTATGAAGAAAATGTCTCAATTTGCAATTGAATGTGCACTGAATAAAGTAAATGCTTCTGAAACACTTGCTTATATCGTAGATGAAGCTGTACAAATTCATGGTGGTTACGGTTATATGCAAGAGTATGAGGTAGAACGATTATATCGTGATGCAAGAATTAGTCGTATTTTTGAAGGAACGAACGAAATTAATAGATTAACAGTTGCTAAAATGTTAATGAAACAAATCGAACAATTAGAAGATACTGAAGTAGAAAGTGATGTAGCAAATGTAGAAAGAAACCATCGTTACATTTTATTAGCGAAAAAATTGTTGAAACAATCTTTGAAAACGCTCTCTAAAACTCCAGGTCTAAAAATTGACCAAGAACAAGAATATTCACGTGTAATATCAAATATGTTGACGGACGTGTACATCATGGAATCAGCGTTTTTACGTACGAGAAAAGCGGTACGTAAAAATGGAGAGGAAAAAGAACGTACGAAGCAACTCATAACGGATGTTATTTGTGAAGAAGGATACCGTAAAGTAGAAGAAGCGGCGATTTCTGTACTTTCAGCAGCTGTCACAAAAGAACAAGATAGAAATGTGATTTTAGCTGAAATCCGTCAATTATTAGTGCCTTTATACACGAACGTATTTACGAAGAAGAGAGAAATTGCGAAAGCTATTATAAATCGCGGGAAATATATTGTGTAAATAGGAGGAAAGCGATATGAAAAAGATTGGTTTTATCGGTTTAGGTAACATGGGTCTTCCAATGTCAAAAAATCTAGTTAAATCAGGTTACACAGTATATGGCGTGGACTTAAATAAAGAGGCGGAAGCGTCCTTTGAAAAAGAAGGCGGAATTATCGGTCTATCAATCTCAAAACTAGCAGAAACATGTGATGTAGTTTTTACAAGTTTACCTTCACCTCGCGCTGTTGAAGCGGTATATTTTGGAGCAGAAGGATTATTTGAAAATGGTCACTCGAATGTAGTTTTCATTGATACAAGTACGGTATCGCCGCAGTTAAACAAACAATTAGAGGAAGCTGCAAAGGAAAAGAAAGTAGACTTTTTAGCAGCACCTGTGAGCGGTGGTGTAATCGGAGCCGAAAACCGAACATTAACGTTTATGGTTGGTGGATCAAAAGAGGTATATGAGAAAACGGAATCTATCATGGGCGTACTAGGCGCGAACATTTTCCACGTTAGTGAGCAGATTGATAGTGGTACAACTGTTAAGTTAATTAATAACTTATTAATTGGTTTTTATACAGCTGGTGTGAGTGAAGCTTTAACATTAGCGAAAAAGAACAATATGGATTTAGATAAAATGTTTGATATTTTAAATGTAAGTTACGGTCAAAGTAGAATTTATGAACGTAATTATAAAAGTTTTATAGCACCTGAAAACTACGAGCCAGGATTTACTGTGAACTTATTGAAAAAAGATTTAGGATTTGCAGTTGACTTAGCTAAGGAAAGCGAACTCCATTTACCGGTAAGCGAAATGTTATTAAACGTATATGAAGAAGCGAGTCAAGCTGGATATGGTGAAAACGATATGGCTGCTTTATATAAGAAAGTTAGCGAGCAATTAATTTCTAATCAAAAATAAATTATACAAAGGAGAGAATACAATGATTACAACTGAAATTAAACGAGTAAAAAATCACATTAACGGTGAGTGGGTTGAATCGACAGGTACGGAAGTAGAAGCAGTTCCAAATCCAGCGACTGGAAAAATTATCGCTTACGTTCCACTATCTCCAAAAGAAGATGTTGAAAAAGCTGTTGAAGCGGCAAAATCAGCATTCGAAACATGGTCTAAAGTACCAGTTCCAAATCGTTCAAGAAATTTATATAAATATTTACAGCTATTACAAGAAAATAAAGATGAGCTTGCAAAAATCATTACGCTAGAAAATGGTAAGACGCTAACGGATGCAACAGGTGAAGTACAGCGTGGTATTGAAGCGGTAGAACTTGCAACATCTACGCCAAATTTAATGATGGGTCAAGCACTTCCGAATATTGCTAGCGGAATTGATGGATCAATTTGGCGCTACCCAATCGGAGTTGTTGCTGGTATTACGCCGTTTAACTTCCCGATGATGATTCCGTTATGGATGTTCCCACTTGCAATTGCTTGCGGTAATACATTCGTATTAAAAACATCTGAAAGAACGCCACTTTTAGCGGAGCGACTTGTAGAATTATTCTATGAAGCAGGTTTCCCAAAAGGCGTATTAAATTTAGTACAAGGCGGAAAAGATGTTGTAAATAGCATTTTAGAAAATAAAGATATTCAGGCTGTTTCGTTCGTTGGCTCTGAGCCGGTAGCTCGTTACGTATATGAAACAGGTACGAAACACGGAAAACGTGTACAAGCGTTAGCAGGTGCGAAAAACCATGCGATTGTAATGCCAGATTGCAATCTTGAGAAAACAGTACAAGGTGTAATTGGATCTGCATTTGCAAGTAGTGGAGAGCGCTGCATGGCATGCTCAGTAGTAGCAGTAGTGGATGAAATTGCTGATGAATTCATTGATGTATTAGTAGCAGAAACGAAAAAATTAAAAGTAGGCGATGGCTTTAACGAAGATAACTATGTTGGACCATTAATCCGTGAATCTCATAAAGAGCGCGTTTTAGGCTATATTAATAGCGGTGTAGCAGATGGGGCAACTTTATTAGTAGATGGCCGTAAAATTAATGAAGAAGTTGGAGAAGGTTACTTTGTAGGTGCGACAATCTTTGATGGCGTGAATCAAGAAATGAAAATTTGGCAAGATGAGATTTTTGCTCCAGTATTAAGCATTGTACGAGTTAAAGATTTAGAAGAAGGTATTAAACTAACAAATCAATCTAAATTTGCAAATGGTGCAGTTATTTATACGTCAAACGGTAAACATGCCCAAACGTTCCGTGATAACATCGATGCTGGTATGATCGGTGTAAATGTAAACGTTCCAGCACCAATGGCATTCTTCGCATTTGCAGGAAATAAAGCTTCATTCTTTGGTGATTTAGGTACAAATGGTACAGATGGCGTTCAATTCTATACACGTAAAAAAGTTGTAACTGAGCGCTGGTTTTAATATAGAGTAAATAACCAAATCAGTTATTAAATGAAACCACCACTATTAATAGTGGTGGTTTTCGTCTTGTTAATTATTTTTTTCAAAAGCTAGTTTAATACCAAATCCAATTAGGACGACTCCTGTTAGCCCTTGAATATAACGTTGCGTCTTCGGTTTTTTCATAAAAGCACTAATTTTATCAATTAAAAATATATAAAATGCAAACCAAATGACTGTTAAAACGAGGTAAGTAAGGCCCATTACAAGAAGTTGAATAAATGTATTATGATTTGGATTTAAAAATTGCGGTAAAAAAGTTAAAAAGAAGACTGCAACTTTAGGGTTTAATAAATTTGTAAGAAATCCTTGGCGAAAGCAAGAAGTATGTTCGTTTTCATTATTCAAAGATAGATCATTTGTATCTAAGTTTTCTTTGTTTCTTACTGCTAAAAGGGCTTTAATACCGATATAAATTAAATAGAGAGCCCCAACGTACTTGAAAATAGAAAATAATAGAGCTGACTTTACAATAAGTGCAGAAAGACCAATTACAGCAGCTAAAGTATGAATTAATAGTGCAATACATGTACCAAACACTGTTTTCACTCCACCGACTTTACCAGCAGCCAATGTATTTTTCGTAGCCATTGCTGTATCTGGACCAGGTAAAATGATAAGGCAAATAGACATAATGATGAAAAGAAGATAATTTTCTATCATAGCCGCCCCTCCTTTTTATTTTTAGAATATTTGATTAAAAATAGTGTAGCACAAAAATGGATTTAATAAAATTAAATTTTGTTAAAAATAATTAAATAAAAAAGGCTATATAGTAGCTGTAATTACACTACTATATAGCTTCGATTTTATACCGCTATTTGCGGGTAGTAAGATTTTCACCGCACAAGATTTAGCTGAAGCAAAGAAGTTAGGTAGGGGATGAACAAAACATCCCCTCATGACAATTTCATTTTATGCATTAAGTAAGTTAAAGAAACGATTCACATCTTCTTCTGAAACGTCACTTAACTGTTTATATTTATAATTCGGATTTTGATCTTTATCAACGACAACGGAGCGTACTCCTTCGAAGAAATCTTCATGTCTCATGAAATTTTTAGCAAGTATAAGGTCCGTAGCGAAACATTCTTCAACGGATTTATCTTTTCCATCAATAAACTGTTTTAATGTTACTTTTAGTGAAATAGGGGATTTTGATAACAGTGTTTCTTTCGTTTTTAGAGCAAAGGAACTTTCATCTTTCTCCAATGAATGGATGATTTCTTCAATTGTATCGAAAGCAAAATGTGAATTGATTACTTCTAATGAAGGAGCGAGCTCGCTTTCTAAGTTTGGAGCAGTTGCAAATGTACGAATAACTTCTTTTAAATTAGTATGTACATCATCTTCTTTATGCCAATTTACACTTTCAAGTTCAGTAAGAAACTTTGGTAATGAATCAGATGTCATAAAGTAATCAGCAGCATTAATAAATAATACGTCAGAAGCTTTTAAAATAGATGCTGTTAAAGCAACGAATCGTCCTGTATATCCAGGCGCTTTATTTAAGAAATATGCAGCTCCGACGTCTGGGAAGAAGCCGATATTCATCTCTGGCATTGCCCATTTCGTACGCTCAGTTACAATGCGATACTTCGCACCATTTGTAAGACCGACACCACCGCCCATTACAATTCCATCTAAACAAGCAATAATCGGTTTTGTATATTGATAAATATATGTATCAATTTCATACTCTTCTTCAAAAAAACGTTCTGCATGTTGCAATGCCACTTCATTGGAACGCGCTTCATAAAGAGTTTTAATGTCGCCGCCTGCACAAAAACCTTTTGTGCCAGCTCCTTTTAACACGATAAGTGCAATACGCTCATCGTGTTCCCACTCTTTAAGTTTTTGTCCGATAGGTTGTAACATGTCATAAGATAAAGAATTAAGTGCTTTTGGACGGTTTAAAGTAATTGTCGCAACGCCGTTTTCACTAACAGAAAATAAAACTTGTTCAGTCATAATGCATCCTCCCTTACATATCTTCTTATTCTTAATTCTTGATATGTACTGAAATGTCCTTTATAAATTTTGTCAAAAGTTGACGGTAAATATTAATTTGGTCACCGCATATTTTGACGAGTTATCTTTGCAGGATTTCAGAGACTGAGGGGGAATATTACAACATTACTGTAAGTGTAATTATTTGAAGTTATAATGATAAAAGCGCTATTATATAGGTGTGAATTGTTCATTATCAATTCTAAAAAGAGTGTTTGAAGAAAAAATGAATCGTACAATTGTAATAAAAAATTTTACACTGAATTAGAAATAGAGAAAGGAGAAATCGGAATGCCAGGACCTTTACTATTGTCGGTTATTATTTTGTCTTCTTTAATGATAGGGATAACGCAGTATTTTCATCATACAGATACGACAGAAGAAGTGAAGGATAAAGTACGTCTCGTATTTCCGATTTTTATAATATCTATTTCATTCTGTATTTTATTAAATAAAGATGGGTACATTGTCGCAGTGTTCTCATTTTTCGTCGCAATCGTTTTAATTACCGTTTTATATTATGTAATGAAAGACTTTATACAAAAATAAAGATGTCACAATAGGCATTTTTATTTTGGAGAAAATATAAAATTTCACATACCGTATTTTATATAAAATACATAAAACATATAACCATAGAAAAGTGTGTACTTTGCTGTGTATGTACTTGTCAATCTTGCATAGCCACTATACTATTAAAATGTAGAGATTATAAAAAGGGGTTGTATCTATCATGAAATTTGAGATGCACACAAAAATTATTTCAAATGAAAAAGAAGTAAGATTACATATTGAAGAAAATATATTTCAATTAATATTGGATGGTTATCACTTATTTACAATTCAAGAAATATTGCCTTTATATAAATCAAATGAAGAAAGAATTGGAAGTGCAACGATATTGAAGCTAGAGTGGGAGAACGGAAAAACTACAATAAACTATCAACTCGTTTCACTAAAATCAGTAAATTAAAAGGAGTAGAAAAATATGAAGTTATTTCATACAGCGGATTGGCATTTAGGTAAGCTTGTTCATGGCGTGTATATGACTGAAGACCAAAAGATTGTATTAGATCAGTTTGTACAGGCTGTTGAAGAAGAAAAACCAGATGCTGTAATTATTGCAGGGGATTTATATGACCGAGCAATTCCACCTACAGAAGCAGTAGACTTATTAAATGATGTGCTGCAAAAAATAGTTATTGATTTACAAACACCAGTTATTGCAGTAGCTGGTAATCATGATAGTCCGGATCGTATCCATTTTGGGAGTAGTTTAATGAAAAAACAGGGATTACATATTGCAGGCCAATTTCAATTCCCGTATGAACCTGTTGTACTAAATGATGAATATGGAGAGGTTCACTTCCATCTAATACCGTATGCAGACCCAAGCATAGTTAGACACGTGTTGAAAAATGAAGACGTACGTTCTCATGATGATGCGATGCGCATTTTTATGAATGAGCTCTCTGAAACAATGGATAAAGAAGCTAGACATGTATTTGTTGGACATGCATTTGTAACTTCTTCAGGAGAAGCGGAGGAGAATACAAGTGATGCAGAACGACCACTTTCAATTGGTGGTGCTGAATATGTAAATAGTCATTATTTTGATAAGTTTCATTACACTGCGCTTGGACATTTACATCAAGCGCATTTCGTACGTAATGAGACCATTAGATATTCAGGTTCACCACTTGCCTATTCAATTTCTGAAGAGAAACATAAAAAAGGTTATTACATTGTAGAACTGAATGAAACTGGTGAAGTAGCAATTGAAAAAAGGTTACTTTCACCACGTCGTAAAATGCGAACAGTAGAAGCGAAAATAGATGAATTATTACAGCACCCAGTAAGTGAAGATTACGTATTTGTAAAATTATTAGATGAAAACCCTGTCTTACAGCCAATGGAGAAAATACGATCTGTATATCCAAATGCAATGCACGTTGAAAGAGCGATGCAAAGGCGAGAACTCACAGATACAAATGAAGTAACGGTTTCAAGACATAAAACGGATGATTTATCTCTTTTAAAGGCTTTCTATAAAGAAATGAAAGGGTTAGATTTATCAGAAGAGAAAGAACGCCTATTTATAGATGTATTACAAACAGTGCAAGAACGGGAAGGTGAACGAGGATGAGACCGATTCAGCTTATTATGACAGCATTCGGGCCATATAAACAGAAAGAAGTAATCGATTTTGAAGATCTTGGAGAACATCGTATTTTCGCTATTTCTGGGAATACGGGAGCTGGAAAAACAACGATTTTTGATGCGATTTGTTATGTGTTATATGGTGAGGCTAGTGGAGAAGAACGTAGTGATACGAGCATGCTTCGAAGTCAATTTGCTGATGATGATGTTTATACAAGTGTAGAATTAACCTTTCAATTAAAAGGGAAACGCTATGAAATAAAAAGACAACTTGGACATAAAAAACAAGGGAATAAGACCATTACAGGACATGCAGTAGAATTATATGAAGTTATTGATGGAGAAAACGTTCCAGCCGTCGATCGTTTTCATGTAACAGACGTAAACAAAAAAGTGGAAGATTTAATTGGTTTAAGTAAACATCAATTTAGTCAAATTGTTATGTTACCACAAGGTGAATTCCGAAAACTATTAACATCTGAGACGGAAAACAAAGAAGAGATTTTACGTCGTATTTTTAAAACGGATCGTTATAAATTAATGCGTGAGTTACTTGATCAAAAGAGAAAACAATGGAAAGATGTTTTACAAGAAAAACAAAAAGAGAGAGAGCTCTATTTCCGTAATGTTTTTAAATTACCAATCCGTGATGGAGCATTATTAGAGACATTAGCGGCACAAGAACATGTAAATACGCATCAAGTAGTAGAAGCGTTAGAACAAGAAACAACAGTGTATAAGGCAGAGGTTGAGCAATTACAAGTAGAACAAGATGTTCAAACGAAGCAATTAAAGGATGCAGAAACACGTTTTCATGCAGCAAAATCTGTAAATGAGAAATTTATAGATTTACAACAAAAGAATGAGAAATATAACACTTTACAAGAGAACCGTGCAGCAATTGAAAGGAAAGAAAAATCCTTTAAACGTGCGGAACAAGCAAAGCGCTTATTACCATTTGAACAATGGTATGAAGAAGCGATGCAAAATGAGCAGAAAGCTGAAAGTTTGTTAAAACAGATAATCGTCAAACAAGAACAGATAATGAACAGCTTTGAACTTGCTCAGGAGAAGTATGAAGTAGTAAAGAATAAAGAAGCTGAACGAGAAGAGGCTAAAAAACTTGTTCAAAGATTAGAAGAGTTACAAGCAATCATTGAATCATTAGCTGAGAGAAAGCTGAATTTACAAAATGCCGAAATTCAAATAGGGAAATTAAAAGAAAGTATGCAAAAGTTGGATCAACAACTAGAAGAGCATACAAGCCAAAAACAGAGAATGTCTGATGAATTGCATCAATTAGAACAAGCACTTGAGCAATATGTAGCTAAAGTAGAAGAACTAACGAATATGCGAGAAGATGCAAAAGTTTTAAAGCAAGCATACGATGTTTGGCAAGAAAAACAAAAATTCGAGCAAGAAAAAGAAGTGGCAAATAATAAAATGCACGTGGCAGTTCGTGCATATGAAAACATGGAGCGCCGCTGGTTAAGTGAACAGGCTGGTATATTAGCTCTTCATTTACATGACGGTGCATCTTGTCCGGTATGTGGTAGTACGAATCATCCGCAAAAAGCTACAGAGCAAAGTAATGCGATCGATGAAAAAGAGTTAAACGATTTAAGAGATAAGAAGAACATTGCTGAAAAATTACATGTGCAAGTAGAGGAGAAATGGAATTTTTATCGACTACAATATGAACAAGTGATAGAAGAAGTTGTGAAGCGTGGCTATAACTCCGAAAAATTAGTTGAAACATATAGTGCACTTGTTCAAAAAGGAAAACAATTAGCAGCAGACGTTAATACGTTAAAAGCAAGTGAAGAAACACGTAAGCAGATTGCTGCGAACATGAAAAGCGTAGAAGAAAAAATAGAAGAACTTCAGAAACAAAAACGGGAAGTAGAAACAATGCAGCACCGTACAGAAATAGAGTGCATGCAACTTCGTACGTCATATGAACATGATAAACGAAATATTCCAGAAAACTTGCAAACAGTACAAGCTTGGAAATCACAGTTTGACCAAGCTATGCACGAACTTAGGTTAATGGAGGACGAATGGAAGAAAGTGCAGGAAGCGTATCAACATTGGCAAAATGAAAATATACGTATTCAAGCAGAACAGAAAGGTGCTTCTAATCAATTTGAAAGTGCAAAATTGAAGAAAGAAGAGACTTTCGCACGCTTTATGAAAGAGCTAGAACAAAGCGGATTTACAGATCAATTCACGTATAAAGAAGCCAAATTAAGCGACGCCGAGATGGAGATGTTACAGAAAGAAATTCAAGGTTATTATTCATCTCTTGAAGTGCTTGCAAAACAAATTGAAGAGCTAAACTCAGAATTAAAAGATAAAGAGTACATGGATATTACATCTTTAGGTGAACACATAAAAGAACTAGAAATTAATCTCGATATCATTAAAGAAAAACGTCAACGTGCGCAAAATGCGGTAACATATATTTCTGATTTACATGAAAACATTAGACGTATTGACGAACAAATTCACGAGGAAGAAAAAGCCTTCCAAGAACTTGTTGATTTATATGAAGTAATGAAAGGTGATAACGAAAGTCGTATATCATTTGAACGTTACATTTTAATTGAGTATTTAGAACAAATCGTTCAAATCGCAAACGAACGACTACGTAAATTATCAAATGGACAATTTTATTTAAAACGAAGTGAACGAGTTGAAAAAAGAAACCGTCAAAGTGGATTAGGCTTAGATGTGTACGATGCATACACTGGCCAAACGCGCGATGTAAAAACATTATCCGGCGGAGAGAAATTTAACGCATCACTTTGCTTAGCGCTAGGAATGGCAGATGTCATTCAAGCATATGAAGGTGGTATTTCCATCGAAACGATGTTCATCGATGAAGGGTTCGGTTCATTAGATGAAGAATCATTAACGAAAGCAGTAGATGCCTTAATTGACCTACAAAAATCAGGCCGATTTATCGGTGTCATTTCACACGTACAAGAACTGAAAAACGCAATGCCAGCTGTATTAGAAGTAACGAAGCAGAAGGATGGATGTAGTCAGACTAGGTTTGTGGTGAAGTAAGCTTAGAAAATGGAGTAGGGAATCTACCGATACTTTTAGTGTCATATGTATGAATCATAAAACGTCGTCTCTTCATATTGGAGGCGACGTTTTATTTTATAAAATATCTATGAATTATCTGTAGAAGGCGGCGTATTCTCCAAACGATTATAAGTTTTAAAGGCTGAAATTGCTGAGATAACCCCGCCTACTAAAAATAAAGCGGATCCTCCAACTAAGATGATACGACTGACATATGTTTCCCGTGCTTCTTCGACTTCTTCTTGTAACGCTGTAGGCATATGAATTCCCCTTTATAAAAGTTGTTTTATAAATAGTATATACAAACGCCTAAAATGTGTTAAAATAACTGATGATTTTATGCAGTGGGTAATTAGATGAGTAGGATGCGAGTGGCTAAATAAATCTTCATCACAAATTTATGCGAACTTCACATAGAGCACATATTAACATTGTATTATGTATATGTACCAAATAAATAAAGTGAATGTAAGTTCTGTTTTCAAAAATTTAAAATCCTTTTATTTCTATATGAAAGTTTTAATCGAGGGTTTTAAAAATTTTGGAAATAGATCTTATAAAAATGGAATTCATATAAAAGGGGAATGTCTTATGACAACATATACAAGTGAAATGAAAAAAACTTTAGTTTCAGAAGAAGATGTAGATATTTTAAAAATTATGGCGCATCCAATCCGACTGCAAATTGTAAATGAATTAAGTACGAGAAAAACTTGTAATGTAACACAATTAACAGAGTTACTGAATATTCCGCAATCTACTGTTTCACAACATTTATCAAAAATGAAGGGTAAAGTGTTACGAGCAGAGAGAAGAGGTTTAGAAATTTATTATCATATTAACAATTTAAAAGCGAGTAAGATTGTTAATGTTTTAGGGTATATAAACTAGTGAAATATTTTTATATAAAATAGCCCCTGCTGTTGAGCAGGGGCTATTTTGTGTTGTTTTATGTATTTGCATTTAAAACTTTATAGTTTTTATGATTTACAATTGTTCGATCAAATTCAAAAGTACCACCGCTTACATTTGTAATTTCAACTAAGACCGATTCAGTATAAAGTTTTAGTACAGATCCTGTAATCTTTAAATTGTTTCGTTGAAAAAGTATAGTATCCCCTACGTTTGCTTTCATAGTACCTCCTCATTAAAGACAGAAATATTTTTTTATTATATATATTAAACCACGGATAGATATATTAGTGAATATTTAGTTTTATTTATTGGGAAAAAATTTGTGATTTTATAAAAAATAAGGTGAATCGAAGTATAAAAATTTTTTTCTATTGTATTTAATCAGTAGTTTTTTGTATTTCATCCTTCGTTTTTTGTAACTGATTCCATGTTTTTGACGCTCTATCTTGTAAGTGCTTACATAAACAAAAACATCTTATACAATGAAGGTGTCAAATCAAAAGAGGTGACCAAAATGAACATAAAAAAAGTAAATTTAGCGAATAGCATTGAAATAGAAAGAGGAGGCGGAAAGGTATGAAAAAATCAACTGTTAATCCATGGTTTGTTGTCCTTGGCACAGTCATAGTACAAATGGGGCTTGGGACGATATATACATGGAGTTTATTCAATCAGCCTTTAGTTAGTAAATACGGTTGGAGTCTTAACGCTGTTGCGATAACTTTTTCAATTACTAGTCTTTCTTTAGCATTTTCAACTTTATTTGCGAGTAAATTGCAAGAAAAATGGGGACTTCGTAAACTTATTATGATAGCTGGATTAGCATTAGGACTAGGGTTAATACTTAGTTCACAAGCTTCTTCATTAATATTGCTTTATGTACTAGCAGGAGTTGTTGTAGGTTATGCAGATGGTACAGCATATATCACTTCACTATCAAATTTAATAAAGTGGTTTCCAGAGCGTAAAGGTTTAATTGCTGGTATTTCTGTCTCTGCATATGGTTCAGGTAGCTTAATCTTTAAATACGTTAACGCACAGTTGATTGAATCAGTTGGTGTATCGCAAGCATTTATATACTGGGGTTTAATTGTTACAGCTATGATTGTAATTGGTGCTTGTTTAATCCATCAAGCTGCAGATCAAGGAGCAGTTCATGAAACAAAAACTAAGGAATACACAACGAAAGAAATGTTAGGCACAAAACAAGTATACTTATTATTTATCATGTTATTTACATCATGTATGAGTGGCTTATACTTAATTGGTATGGTAAAAGACATTGGTGTTCAACTTGTAGGACTTAGCGCAGCAACAGCAGCTAATGCGGTGGCTATGGTTGCAATCTTCAATACATTAGGTCGTATCATTTTAGGACCGTTATCGGATAAAATTGGGCGTTTAAAAATCGTTACTGGTACTTTTGTTGTTATGGCGAGTTCAGTCTTAGTTCTAAGTTTTGTAGATTTAAATTATGGTATTTACTTCGTATGTGTAGCAAGTGTAGCGTTTTGCTTTGGTGGAAATATCACTATTTTCCCAGCTATTGTTGGTGATTTCTTCGGTATGAAAAACCATAGTAAGAACTACGGAATTGTGTATCAAGGATTTGGATTCGGGGCGCTTGCAGGTTCCTTTATCGGTGCACTTCTAGGTGGATTCAAACCAACGTTCATGGTGATCGGTGTATTATGTGTCGTGTCATTCATTATCGCAATTTTAATTCAAGCACCTAAACAGAAAAAAGAACACGAAGAAGAGTATCGCAGCGTAGCGTAAGTATACAAATCTTCTATAACGCTATGATTACGAAAAAGCATCCTATTCTATTAATTAGGATGCTTTTTTTATGAGTTATTTTAACAAGGTTAAATTATTTTTGGGATTTTTATAGATGTAAAAGTGAGTGGGATATATTGGAATATAATGAATTGATATATCGCATTTGAAATATATATTAAATCTTAAATGATAAAGAAGACATTCGTTAGTATTTGTAAGATATATTTTCAGAAAAATATTGAGAAAATATATACTTGAGTTTTTCATAAAGCATTGTAAATGAACGTATCTCTAGTTTGTCTTCTTCAATTTTAAAAAGAGGATTTGGAATTTTATTTATAATATAAGTACATTTAATACGTTTACATATGATTTTATTAAGAAGCATTAAAATACTTTGTCTGAAAAATAAAAAAAGATTGACAAGTTTATTGAGAAACATTATCATTTCGATGTAAGATAGTAAATGAAAAACATTATCAATAAAATGGATTTTAAAGTAATGCGCACTTGACCAATTAGTTTAGTAAGTGTATTATTTTTTACAACACCACTGATAATGAAAATCAATATCAGTGGTGTTGCTTAATGAAATTAATGTTTATGTGAAAGGATAGAGAAAATGAACTTAGGGGAATTTGATGGGAAAACAGTTTTAGTAACAGGTGCAGCACAAGGCATAGGCAGTGTTGTTGCCAAAATGTTTTTAGAAAGAGGAGCCACAGTTATTGCGGTTGATCAAAATGAAGAGGGGTTAAATGTACTCTTAAATCAAAATGAATTAAATAATACACGTATGAAAACGTTTCGTTTAGATGTGAGTGATAGCGCTGCTGTTGAAGACATGGTAAATCATATTGCAAATGAAATAGCGCCAATAGATATTTTAATAAATGTTGCAGGGGTTTTACGTATGGGACCAATTCATTCGTTAAGTGATGAAGATTGGAATAAAACATTCTCTGTAAATACTACAGGGGTTTTCAATATGTCCCGAGCGGTAAGTAAAAATATGATGTTAAGAAAATCAGGGGCAATTGTTACAGTCGGTTCAAATGCGGCAAATACGCCGAGAATGGAGATGGCTGCGTATGCTGCGTCAAAGGCTGCAACGACAATGTTTATGAAATGTTTAGGACTAGAGCTTGCGGCATACAATATACGCTGCAACTTAGTTTCTCCAGGTTCTACTGAAACTGAGATGCAAAGATTACTATGGGCTGATGAGAATGGAGCTAAAAATATAATTACTGGTTCTCAAAATACATATAGACTCGGAATTCCATTACAAAAAATTGCACAACCTTCAGAAGTTGCTGAAGCAGTGTTATTTTTAGCCTCAGATAGAGCAAGTCATATTACAATGCACAATTTATGTGTCGATGGCGGTGCTACGTTAGGAGTTTAATAAAAATTCAGGAGGTTATTATATTATGAATGAACATATAGCTGTAAAGGAATTGTCAGAAAAACTTTTAGAAGATTATAAGACTGAATCTTCATTCTTTTTCGCTTCACCAACTCGAACTATATTAGCAGAAGGAGAGTTTACTACAGTAAAGCATCGTGAAATTGAAAATTTCCCAGAGCTTGTGCAAGCGACATTAAGTAATGCGAAACAAGCTGGAAATCCAAATCCTATCGTTGTGGGTGCTTTGCCATTCGATCGTAGAAAAGAAGTCCAACTTATCGTACCAGAATATAGTAGGATTTCTGAGCGTTTACAATTGGATACAACAAATCAGCTTGAAACAAATGAGAACGTAACATTTGAAATGACGCCAGTACCAGACCCTGAAGTTTATATGAATGGTGTGAAGCAAGGAATTAAAAAAATACAGGACGGTGATTTAAAGAAAATCGTTCTATCTAGATCGTTAGATGTTAAATCTTCGGAAAAGATTGATAAGCAAAAACTTCTGCGAGAATTAGCAGAACATAATAAGCATGGTTATACATTTGCTGTGAATTTACCGAAAGATGAAAAAGAGAACAGTAAGACGCTAATTGGAGCAAGTCCTGAATTACTTGTTTCACGTAATGGTATGCAAGTTATTTCTAATCCGTTAGCTGGTTCAAGGCCACGTAGTGAGGACCCAGTAGAAGATAAAAGAAGAGCAGAGGAATTACTTTCTTCTCCAAAAGATTTACATGAACATGCGGTAGTAGTTGAAGCGGTTGCCGCTGCACTTCGTCCGTATTGTCATACATTACATGTTCCAGAAAAGCCATCAGTTATTCATAGTGAAGCGATGTGGCATTTGTCTACAGAAGTGAAAGGTGAACTGAAGGATCCAAATACTTCTTCTTTACAATTAGCAATTGCCCTTCATCCTACGCCAGCAGTTTGCGGAACTCCGATGGAAAAAGCAAGAGAGGCTATACAGCATATTGAGCCATTTGACCGCGAGTTCTTTACAGGAATGCTAGGATGGAGCGATTTAAATGGAGATGGAGAATGGATTGTTACAATTCGTTGTGCTGAAGTACAAGAAAATACACTGCGTTTATATGCAGGAGCTGGAGTTGTTGCTGAGTCAAAACCAGAAGATGAGTTAGCAGAAACATCAGCTAAGTTCCAAACAATGCTAAAAGCTTTAGGGTTAAGAGATAGTTCACTTAATGAAAAATAGGGGGAAGAAAGAATGCTAGTAGGTTATACAGAATGGCCAAAAGAATTTGCCGATCATTATCGAGATGAAGGATGTTGGCTTGGTGAAACATTTGGAGGAGTGTTAAGAGAGCGGGCTGAGAAATATGGAGATCGAATCGCGGTTGTAAGTGGTAAGAAGCATATAACATATAGTGAACTTGATAAAAATGCAGATCGTTTAGCAGCAGGTTTACTGAATTTAGGAATAAAGAAAGAGGACAGAGTTGTAATCCAGTTACCTAACATTATCGAGTTTTTCGAAATATGTTTTGCACTATTTCGAATTGGAGCGCTTCCTGTCTTTGCACTACCTTCACATCGAAGCAGTGAAATTAGTTATTTTTGTGAGTTTGGCGAGGCGAGCGCTTACGTTATTTCAGATAAGGCTCTCGGTTTTGATTATCGAAAACTAGCAAGAGAAGTGAAAGAGAAAGTGCCAACTTTACAACGTGTAATTGTAGTGGGGGAAGAAGAAGAGTTTGTGAACATAAATGATCTGTATATGGATCCCGTCTCATTACCAGAAGTTCAGCCAAGTGATGTTGCATTTCTCCAATTATCAGGAGGGACAACAGGTCTTTCTAAATTAATTCCTAGAACACATGATGACTATATTTATAGTTTACGTGTAAGCGCTGAAATTTGTAATTTGAATGCAGAAAGCGTCTATATGGCAGTTCTTCCAGTAGCACACAATTACCCAATGAGTTCTCCAGGGACATTTGGAACTTTCTATGCGGGTGGAAAAGTGGTATTGGCAACTGGTGGTAGTCCAGATGAGGCATTTGCTCTTATTGAAAAAGAAAAAGTTACAATTACAGCGCTCGTTCCGCCATTAGCAATGATTTGGCTTGATGCTGCATCTTCTCGTAATACCGATTTATCGAGCCTAGTGGTTATTCAAGTAGGTGGTGCTAAGTTTAGCGCTGAGGTTGCAAGACGTATACGCCCTACATTTGGATGTACGTTACAGCAAGTATTCGGTATGGCGGAAGGATTAGTGAACTATACAAGATTAGACGATCCGGAAGAAATTATTATTCATACACAAGGTAGACCAATGTCTGCACTCGATGAAGTACGAGTTGTTGATGAAAATGACAACGATGTACAACCTGGCGAAGTAGGTAGTTTATTAACAAGAGGTCCATATACAATTCGTGGTTACTATAAAGCTGAAGAGCATAATGCACGATCATTTACAAAGGATGGATTTTATCGCACAGGTGATCTTGTAAAAGTAAATGAACAAGGATACATCATTGTAGAAGGAAGAGATAAAGATCAAATTAACCGTGGTGGTGAGAAAGTTGCTGCGGAAGAAGTTGAAAATCATTTATTAGCACACGATGCGGTCCATGACGTAGCAATTGTATCTATGCCTGACGATTATTTAGGTGAACGCACCTGTGCTTTTGTTATAGCTCGCGGACAAGTTCCGGCAGTAAGTGAATTAAAAATGTTTTTAAGAGAACGTGGTATAGCGGCTTATAAAATTCCAGATCGAATTGAATTTATTGAATCATTCCCGCAAACAGGAGTCGGAAAAGTCAGCAAAAAAGAACTACGTAAAGTCATTGCTGAAAAACTTATTACAGTAAAACAATAATAAAAACCGGAAGGAAGTGATTAGATGGCTATCCCATCTATTTCAGTATATAAAATGCCAATTGAATCAGAACTACCAAAAAATAAAGTGAATTGGACACCAGACCCGAAACGTGCAGTACTTTTAATTCATGACATGCAAGAATATTTTCTTGATGCATATAGCGATAAAGAATCACCAAAAGTAGAACTTATTTCAAATATTAAAATGATAAGAGAAAAATGTAAACAACTTGGTATACCAGTTGTTTATACAGCGCAACCTGGTGGACAAACGTTAGAACAAAGAGGTTTATTACAAGACTTTTGGGGTGACGGTATTCCTGCTGGACCAGATAAAAAGAAAATTGTTGATGAACTTACTCCTGATGAGGATGATATATTCCTAACAAAATGGAGATATAGTGCATTTAAAAAGACAAATCTATTAGAAATTTTAAATGAACAAGGAAGAGATCAACTCATTATTTGCGGTATTTATGCGCATATTGGATGCCTTTTAACAGCTTGTGAAGCATTTATGGATGGTATAGAGCCGTTCTTTGTAGCAGATGCAGTTGCTGATTTTTCACTAGAGCATCATAAACAAGCATTGGAGTATGCATCTAATAGATGCGCAGTAACGACATCAACAAACCTACTGTTAAAAGATTTACAAAGTGTAAAAGGTGATGAGAGTGAAGGAATCACTATACAGCAAGTACATGAACTAGTTGCACAACTACTTCGTGAGTCAGTAGAGAGTATTGATATTGATGAGGACTTATTAAATAGAGGGCTTGATTCGGTCAGAATTATGAGTTTAGTAGAGAAGTGGCGTCGTGAAGGGAAAGAAATCACGTTTGCAGATTTAGCAGAACGTCCAACTGTTGCAGGTTGGTACAGCTTATTATCTTCACAAACAGCACAGGTGCTGTAACAAATAGACTACATAATAAAGGGGTAGTAAAGAATGCCTAACAGTCAAAAGATTCGTCATTCGTTATCATCTGCGCAGTCTGGTATGTGGTTTGCGCAACAATTAGATCCGCTTAATCCGATATATAATACTGGGGAATATGTAGAAATAAACGGGAATATTCATCAAGACATTTTTGAATTAGCTGTACGTAAAGTTGTAATGGAAGCAGAAGCACTTCACGTTCGCTTCGAAGAGGATGAAATTGGCCCATGGCAAGTTATTGAAGAATCACAGTTTCATATGCATTTTATTGACGCTCGGAAAGAAGAAAACCCTGAAGAAGCTGCTAAAGTATGGATGAAAAATGATTTATCTATACCAGTCAATTTGAAAAAAGATACATTATTTACTGAAGCACTTATTCAAGTTGAAAATAATCGTTTCTTTTGGTATCAGCGCATCCATCACATTGTGATGGATGGCTATGGATTTTCACTTCTTAGCCAAAAGGTAGCGAATGAGTATACATCACTTATAGAAGAAACAAACAAGAGTGAAAAGCCATTTGGTTCTCTTGCAAAAGTCGTGCAAGAAGATATCGAGTATCGTGAGTCTAAACAATTTCAGGAAAATCGTACTTTTTGGTTAGAAAAGTTTGCAGATGCCCCAGAAGTTGTAAGTTTGGCAGAACGAGCACCGAGAACATCAAATGGATTTTCACGAGAAACAGCTTATTTATCTAGTTCTAGCACGAAAACTTTACTAGAAGATATCAATATTTCGTTAACAAGTTGGCCGGAATTCATTGTGGCTGTAACAAGTATTTATATGCATAAATTAACAGGTGAAAATGATATTGTTTTAGGTTTACCGATGATGGGACGTCTAGGTTCTGTATCTATTCATACACCAAGTATGGTAATGAATTTAGTTCCACTTCGTATTACAGTAACTCCAAATATAACTCTTGCGGAATTATTGCAGCAAGTTTCTAAAGAAATCCGAGATGTACGTCACCATCATAAATACCGTCATGAGGAATTAAGAAGAGACTTAAAGTTACTAGGTGAAAATCAAAGGTTGTTTGGACCGTTAGTGAATGTTATGCCTTTTGATTACGGGCTTAATTTTGCTGGAAATCGTGGTATTACGCATAACTTATCAGCAGGACCTGTAGATGATTTATCGATAAATGTATATAAACGTTTTGATCAAAATGAGCTAATGATTCATTTTGATGCGAATCCCGAAGTATATAATGGCGCAGAGCTAGCATTGCATAAAGAAAGATTTATGAATCTATTTGAATTAGTAATAAATAATTATGAGAAAAACGAGCCGATTGGAAAAATAAACATTACTCTGCCTGAAGAAAATCATAAAGTTTTATTGGAATGGAATGAAACGAAGGAAGACGATGAGTTAATCAGTTTACCTATATCATTTGAAAAACAAGTGCAAAAAAATCCAAATAAACTAGCGATTACTTGTGACGGTGTAATCCTTACGTATAAAGAGCTAAATGAACGAGCGAATGAACTAGCACATTATTTAGTAGAAGAAGGAATACGACCAAATCAGTTTGTAGCTTTAGTATTCCCTAGATCAATAGAAATGGTAGTTAGTATGCTAGCAGTCTTAAAGGCTGGTGCAGCGTATTTACCAATAGATCCAGAATACCCAGCAGAAAGAGTTAATTATATAGTAAATGATGCAAAACCAGTTTGTATCATAACACATTCATCTGTTTCATCTAAGTTAGTTATAGAAAAGGATATGAAAAAAATTGTATTAGATGACGAAGAAACGAAACTAGCGTTACATACATATTCTCGTATGAATATAGCATGTAAGAATGATGTATCACTTTTAAACCCAGCCTATACAATATATACTTCAGGCTCAACAGGAAACCCAAAAGGTGTAATTGTTCCTATGAGAGGTTTAAGTAACTTTTTAATGGCTATGCAGCAAAAGTTTTCATTAAATGAAAATGATCATTTATTAGCAGTTACAACGTTTGCGTTTGATATTTCTGCTCTAGAAATTTATTTACCTCTTATTAGTGGTGCAAGTTTAACAATTGCGCAAAAAGAAGACATACAAGAGCCATCAGCATTAACGACACTTTTACAAGAAGAAAGAGTGACAATTATGCAGGCTACACCGACGCTTTGGCAGGCGTTAGTAACTGATTATCCAGAGAAGCTACAAGGGCTAAATATACTTGTTGGTGGTGAAGCTCTCCCAGCGCATTTAGCAAATAAATTAAAAGAATTAGGTTGTTCAATAACTAATTTATATGGACCAACTGAAACGACGATTTGGTCTACTTTCATGAACATTGATGAAGGTGAAAAGGGTATACCACCTATTGGAAAGCCAATTTGCAATACAGAAGTGTATGTATTGGATGCAGGGCTACAACCAGTTCCACCTGGAATTATTGGTGAATTATATATTGCAGGGGAAGGACTTGCAAGCGGATATTTAGGAAAACCTGAGTTAACAGCTGAACGGTTTGTTGCAAATCCTTATGGAGAATCAGGGAAGCGCATGTACCGTACAGGAGATCTTGTGAAATGGCGTAGTGATGGTGCGTTAGAGTACATTAGTCGCGCAGATCATCAAATTAAAATTCGTGGATTCCGAATTGAATTAGCTGAAATTGAAACGGTATTACAACGACATGAAAATATTCAACAAGCGGTAGTAATGGTACGAGAAGATCGTGCAAATGATAAACGCATCATTGCGTATATCATTGCAGAAGAAAAGGAACCGATTAATCTTTCAGAAATTCGTTCTTATGTTTCAGAAAGTTTAGCGAATTATATGATACCATCGGCATTTGTTGTGCTAGAAGAATTACCATTAACGCCAAATGGTAAGGTTGACAGAAAGAAATTACCTGCTCCTGATTTTAATGGAATGAACAACGAGAGAGTTGCTAGAAATCCGAAAGAAGAAATATTATGTGATTTATTTGCAGAAGTACTTGGTGTTTCTCGAATTAGCATTGATGATAATTTCTTTGAAATGGGTGGACATTCACTTCTCGCATCTCGTTTAATGGCAAGAATTCGTGAAACGTTAAGTGTGGAATTAGGAATTGGGAAACTATTTGAATCACCAACTGTTGCCGAACTGGCGAAACAATTAAACCATGCAAAAAGCGCAAGACCAGCTATTCAGAAAGCAAGTAGGCCAAATGAAGTTCCACTTTCATTTGCACAGCGCAGGTTATGGTTCTTAAATTGTTTAGAAGGTCCAAGTCCTACTTATAATATTCCGCTAGTCATTCGTATGAATGGAATATTGAATCGGGAAGCATTACAAGGTGCTTTTTATGATGTAGTTGAGAAACATGAAACACTTAGAACAATTTTCCCTAACGTATTAGGTAGTTCCTATCAGAAAATTTTAGATATGGAAAATTTAAATCTAGAAATGGTTATAACTAATACATGTAAAGATGAATTAGAAAGTGTACTTTCAGAGGCGGTAAGATATAGCTTTAACCTCGATATTGAGCCGGCAGTTCGTTTGCAACTTTTTACAGTGAGTGAAAACGAACATGTATTATTAATTTTATTACATCATATTGTAGGTGATGGCTGGTCATTACAGCCGTTAACGAGAGATTTTACAGCGGCGTATAAAGCACGATGTCAAGGTGACAGAGTTCAGCTGGAGACACTACCAGTTCAATACGCAGATTATGCACTTTGGCAACAGCAATTGCTAGGTGATGAAACGACACCAGAGAGTCTTATTTCAACACAATTAGATTTTTGGAAAGAAGAACTTAAAGGTTTACCAGACCAAATGGAGTTACCTACAGATTTCCAGCGTCCAATTGAGACGAGTTACCGCGGGGAAACAATTCATTTTCATATAGATGAAGGTATGCATAGTAGGTTAGTAGAGCTTGCACGTAAAAATGGAGTTAGTTTGTTTATGGTATTGCAAGCAGGGCTTAGTGCACTATTTACAAGATTAGGTGCAGGCACTGATATACCAATTGGAAGTCCGATTGCTGGAAGAAATGATGATGTACTTTCAGATATCGTTGGTTTATTTGTAAATACATTAGTGTTACGTACAAATACGTCAGGAGATCCAAGTTTTAAAGAATTATTAAATAGAGTGAAGCAGGTAAATCTTGCAGCTTATGAAAATCAAGATGTTCCATTTGAAAGGCTTGTTGAAGTGTTAAATCCAGTACGTACTCGAAACAGCCACCCGTTGTTTCAAGTTATGTTAGCTTTTCAAAATACACCAGAAGCAACGTTTAATGCACCAGATTTAGAAGCGAGCCTTGAAATTCAAAGCGTTGGTTCTGCAAAATTTGATTTAACATTTGAAATTAGTGAGAGTAACGAGGTTGATGGTACTCCGAACGGTTTATATGGATTACTAGAGTTTAGTACCGATTTATATAAACGTGAAACGGTTCAAAAACTAATAGAACGATTCATTTTGTTATTAGATGATGCAGCTACAAATCCGGATCAATCAATTGGCAGATTAGAAATATTAACTGTAGCAGAGAAAAATACAGTGTTAGAAAAGTGGAATGGTGGTTTTCAAATTGCACCAGAAATGACATTGCCACAATTGTTTGAAAAGCAGGCTCATATAAATCCAAATTCTATAGCTGTTGTCTTTGAAAATAAGAAATTAACTTATGAAGAGTTAAATAGAAAAGCAAATAAAATAGCTCGATTCCTAATAGCAAAAGGGATTGGTCCTGATCAACTCGTTGCTTTAGCGATGCCAAGATCATTAAACATGGTTGTAAGCTTATTAGCTGTTCTTAAAGCTGGTGCCGGATACCTTCCGTTAGATCCAGATTACCCAGCAGACCGCATTTCATTTATGCTACACGATGCGAAACCATCATGTGTTTTAACGAATTCAGAAGTGGAAATTGAATGTGATGAGGCACTAAAAGTTTTAGTTGATGATGTGAAAGTAATAGCAGAAGTTGAGAAATATAGTGATGACAATATTGATGAAGTGGAACGAATTAAGCCATTATCTCCATCACATATTGCTTACGTTATTTATACGTCAGGCTCAACGGGTAGACCGAAAGGCGTTATGATACCTCATCAAAATGTAGTAAGACTTTTAGGAGCAACTGATCATTGGTTCCAGTTTGACGGAAACGATGTTTGGACGATGTTCCATTCATACGCTTTTGATTTCTCGGTTTGGGAAATTTGGGGACCTTTATTATACGGAGGGCGTTTAGTTGTAGTGCCACATACTGTAAGTCGCTCACCGAAAGAATTTTTACAGCTTCTTGTTAAAGAAAAGGTTACGGTTTTAAACCAAACTCCATCAGCGTTCTATCAATTGATGCAAGCAGATCGTGAAAATGAAGAGATTGGCCAAAAATTATCTTTACGATATGTTGTTTTTGGAGGAGAAGCACTTGAGCTAAGTCGCTTAGAAGATTGGTATAGTCGACATCCTCATAACGCACCAAAGCTTATTAATATGTACGGTATTACGGAGACGACAGTACATGTTAGTTATATTGAATTAGATGAAACTATCGTCTCTTTACGAGCAAATAGTTTAATTGGGTGCAGTATACCTGACCTTAAAGTGTATGTGTTAGACAACTATTTACAACCAGTGCCACCTGGAGTAGTTGGAGAAATGTATGTTGCAGGTGCAGGGCTTGCGCGTGGATATTTAGGAAGAGCAGGATTAACGGCTGAACGCTTTATCGCAGATCCATTTGGCAAGCCAGGTACAAGAATGTATCGTACAGGAGACTTAGCTCGCTGGCGTAAAGATGGGACGCTAGATTATATAGGACGTGCAGATCATCAAATAAAAATTCGTGGATTCCGAATTGAATTAGGAGAAATAGAAGCAGTCATAATGAAGCACCCTAAAGTTGAGCAAGTAGCCGTTATTGTACGGGAAGATCAACCAGGGGATAAACGGTTAGTTTCTTATATCGTTGCATCAAATAATGAAGCGATTGATACGAATGAAATGCGTCAGTTTGCTAGTGGTAGTTTACCAGATTATATGGTTCCATACGCTTTTGTAGTAGTAAATGAGTTACCTTTAACTCCAAACGGTAAGTTAGATAGAAAGGCATTGCCAGCTCCAGAATTTATCGCATCATCTTCTAGTCGTGGTCCAAGAACACCGCAAGAAGAAATGTTATGTGACTTGTTTACAGAAGTGCTAAGTGTACCTCAAATTGGAATTGATGACGGATTCTTTGATCTTGGTGGCCATTCACTCCTTGCAGTGCAGCTTATGAGCCGCATTAAAGAGGCGCTTGGAGTGGAACTAAACATTGGTACTTTATTTGCAGCACCGACTGTTGCAGGGTTAGCTGAAAGACTTGAGATGGGGAATGGTCAAAGTGCACTTGATGTGTTGCTTCCATTACGAGCAAGCGGGGAGCAATTACCACTATTTTGTGTACATCCAGCAGGTGGATTAAGTTGGTGCTATGCAGGACTTATGAAATCTTTAGGAACAGATTATCCAATCTATGGTGTACAAGCACGTGGTATCGCTAAAAATGAAGAACTTCCAAAAAGTTTAGAGGAGATGGCGGCGGATTACTTGAAACACGTTCGCGAAGTACAGCCTCATGGACCATATCGTTTATTAGGTTGGTCGCTTGGAGGAAATGTTGTGCATGCAATGGCGGCGCAACTACAAAATGAAGGGGAAGAAGTAGAATTACTCGTTATGCTTGATTCTTATCCTGGACACTTCTTACCGAATACGGAAGCGCCTACTGAAGAGGAAGCGTTAATCGCATTACTCGCTTTAGGCGGATATGACCCAGATAACATGGATGGTAAACCACTTACAATGGAAAGTGCAGTTGAAATCCTTCGTAAAGATGGAAGTGCATTAGCAAGTCTTGAAGAAGAGACTATATTGAACTTGAAAGAAACATATGTAAATTCAGTAGGGTTGTTAGGGAAATATGTACCGAAAGTTTATAACGGAGACATCTTATTCTTTAGATCTACTGTTATACCAGACTGGTTTGATCCTATTTCTCCAAATACGTGGCTAAATTATTTAGATGGGCAAATTGTGCAGCATGATATTGACTGTAGACATAAAGATTTATGTCAGCCAGGTCCACTTACGGAAATTGGACAAGTATTAGCGAAATATTTGCAGAATAAGAAAGGGGTAAGTAGAGTATGACGAATCCATTTGAAAATGATAATTACACATATAAAGTATTAATAAATGAGGAGGGCCAGTATTCTCTCTGGCCTGCTTTTCTCGATGTACCTATTGGCTGGAGTGTCGTATATGAAGAAGCTAGTAGGCAGAGTTGCTTAGAATATGTTGAATATAACTGGAAAGATTTGAATCCAAAAAGTAATCAAATTCGTGAAAAAACATTAGCAGGAAAACGATAATGAAAGCAAAACTAAATCCAAAAGTAGTCGTAAGTATCGTTTATATAACTGCGATGTTTATGGCTGCGATGGATGCAACGATTGTAAATGTAGCACTACAAACGATAAGTAAAGAACTACAAGTACCTCCATCTGCAATGGGGACGGTTAATGTTGGGTATTTAGTTAGTTTAGCTGTTTTCCTTCCGATTTCTGGTTGGTTAGGAGATCGATTTGGTACGAAAAGAGTATTTTTAATTGCTCTTTTCGTATTTACAATTGCCTCTGCTTTATGCGGAATGGCTAACGATATTACTTCATTGAATATTTTCCGTATTATTCAAGGTGCTGGTGGAGGGCTTTTAACACCGGTCGGAATGGCGATGTTATTTCGAACATTTTCACCAGAGGAAAGACCGAAGATTTCTCGGTTCATTGTACTTCCAATTGCTGTAGCACCAGCAATTGGTCCTATCATCGGTGGTTTCTTTGTAGATCAAATGTCTTGGCGTTGGGCATTTTATATTAATCTACCGTTTGGAATCGTTGCATTGCTCTTTGGACTTCTATTTTTAGGAGAGCATGTTGAAAAATCAGCTGGTCGCTTTGATTCTCTCGGCTTTATTTTATCAGCACCAGGATTTGCGATGCTCATATATGCACTCAGCCAGGGACCATCAAAAGGGTGGATTTCTCCAGAAATTATGAGTACTGGGATAGCTGGGGTTGTATTCATTACATTGTTTATAATCGTAGAACTGAAAGTAAAGCAACCAATGTTAGATTTACGCTTATTAAAAGAACCAGTCTTTAGAAAGATGAGCCTTATATCATTATTTTCATCAGCTGGTTTACTAGGAATGTTATTTGTTTTTCCACTTATGTATCAAAATGTGATAGGAGTTTCCGCGCTAGAATCAGGACTTACGACATTTCCAGAGGCGATTGGATTAATGATTTCTTCACAAATTGTGCCATGGTCATATAAGAAATTAGGAGTTCGAAAGGTAATTTCTATAGGATTAATTTGTACGGCGATTATCTTTGTTTTATTAAGTTTTGTAAATCACGATACGAATCCGTGGCAAATTCGGGCATTATTGTTTGGTATCGGTATTTTCTTAGGTCAATCTGTCGGTGCGGTTCAATTTTCTGCCTTTAACAATATCACGCCGCCTTCCATGGGGAGAGCGACTACTATATTCAATGTGCAAAATCGATTAGGTTCAGCGATAGGAGTAGCTGTTTTAGCTAGTATACTAGCTGGTTTTGGAAGTAATAACGTTCAATCCGATTTTTTACCATATCAAGCAGCATTAATTGGATCAGCAATATTTTTGCTCATAGCACTACTATTTTCTTTACGTATTTCCGATAAAGAGGTAATGTCAAATAAGAAAGAAAAAACATTATCTGTATCAAAAAAAGAGAAAGCACTCGTCAATGAATAACAATATACGTATGCTTTTTTATGAAAATTGATATTCGTTGAATAAAGGAGAGTTTACATGATAGAAAGTAAAGTTGCAGATTCTGTTCCAACTTTGAATGAGAATGATTGTCAAATATGGTGGGCAAGAATTTCAGATTTACAATCATGGCATTACAATTTACTAAATGATATAGAGCGAGAGAAAGCAAATTCGTATCATCATTCGGCAGATCGAGCTCGTTTTATAATAGGTTGCGTAATTAGTAGATTAGTTCTCGGCAAAATACTTTCTATGTCACCAGTCCAAGTACCAATTGATCGAATGTGCTCAGTATGTAAATTGCAACATGGTAGACCACAATTACCAGAAGGTATGCCGCAATTATCTGTTTCGCATTCAGGTGAGTGGGTTGTCGTTGCATTTACAAAATCTGCACCTGTTGGCATAGATGTAGAACAAATGAATCCAAATGTAGATGTTATGAAAATGGCAGAAGGTGTATTAACAGACATTGAAATAGTGCAAGTTATGAAACTACCAAATGAACAGAAAATAGAAGGTTTTTTAACATATTGGACTCGAAAAGAAGCGGTGCTGAAAGCGACAGGCGAAGGACTATTGATTCCACCAGTACATATTACAGTATCAGCTCCAAATACTCCTCCAAAATTGTTAGTTTTTAAAGATAAGCAAGAGTTGGCAGATAATACAATGATGGAAGATGTAAGGCCTAGTTTAGATTATATGGCTTCTGTTGCAGTATTCAGTAAGGAAGTGACTGAAATTACGCAATTAGACGCGGTAGCACTTTTAAATCTTAAATAAAAAAATTATAGAAGAGGTGTTCCTCATGTTAGTGGCGGAAAATAGAAAGAATGAATTCACTTATAACATACAAGCAATTAAAAATATTTTATTTTCTGGAGATACATCATCCATTCATGCTTTAGAAAAGCTTTTAAATGATACAGTTCAGTTTGATGTTCTTGAACAAGAGGCACTTGGTAGACAGTACATTCCGAAAGAAGCAAAGAATTTCTTTGATAAAGATGGAACATTTCTTTACCGTGTATCTAATGTTAGTTATAAAGGCAAGGTGTTATCTGAAAATCTAATTTTTGCAGACACTTCGTTTTTACCGGACGCAATAAAGAGTGAATTAGAGAGTGGAAATATTCCTGTTGAAAAGCTTATAGAAAAGATGGAAGTAAGAAGAAACGTATTATATGAAGGATATCAGCCATCTGGAAATATTATCGAATTGTTTGATGGATGTTCTGTTACAGCGAATGTGTATCCAACTAGAAAGTATCAAATTGTCAGTAACTGCAAATGTGTATTTTATATTTGTGAAGTGTATCATGCAGAGAATATAAAGCAATTGCTTAAATAAAAACAAGAAACCAGCCTATAAAATGGCTGGTTTCTTGTTTATTTAACAGCTTCTTTTAATTCTTTACCTGCTTTAAATGCAGGAACTTTACCAGCTGCGATTTGAATTTCTTCGCCAGTTTGCGGATTACGTCCTGTACGAGCAGATCTTTCGCGCACTTCAAAAGTTCCAAATCCGATTAATTGAACTTTATCGCCAGATTGTAATGCATTAGCAATTGTGTCAAATACGGATTGTACAGCTGCAGAAGCGTCCTTTTGAGAAATATCAGCTGATTGTGCTACGTTTTTAATTAATTCTGTTTTGTTCATGTTTTCACCTCATAAAAAAATTTTTGGAATGAATGTTTTAGTATAATAGATAGTAAAGATAAAGCTATCACTATGATTAGAAAGAATACTATATAATTATGTTAATTTCGTTGCAAGAGACTGAATCCCTTCTATTATTTGGGGATTAATTAAGAATCGATGCATATAAAAAGCTTTAGTATGAGGATGAGGGGGAGTATACGAATGATTTTTCGTGAAAAAAATGAGAAGGAAAGTATATTAATTCGTCAACATGATCATGGTTTTTTAGCTGGAGAGATTGCAAAGCATATAAAAGAACACTTTTTTGAAGGTAAAACATATTTAAAAGAAACAGTTGATGCAATATATGAGCATGACAGAGGATGGATAGAGCTTGATAAAGTACCAATTTTAAATGATGCTAAAAATATTCCATATACATTTATGGATTGTCCAAGCCCATTACGTTTTGTTTTTTATACGATTGGTTTGAATGAAATTGAAAATTCTAATCCATACGGGGCATTGCTTTGTAGTAAACATTTTTTATCATTTCCACTAAACGAGGAAGATGAAGAGATGATGTCATTTTATAAACATGAATTAGAACGACAAAAAAGAATCTTGAAAACGTTAACAAAGGAACAGTTTGCGATGTTCGATAAACATTATAGATTATTAAAGTTTTGTGATGAACTTTCTTTATACGTATGTATGAATAAGCCTGGTGTCAAAAAGAAAGATGAAATTGATTTATTTAAAGATGGTTTTGAAGGAACAGAAATGTTTAATAGTAAAGAGGAGAAACTTATTCAAGCTGAATGGGTGGATGAGGAAACAATTCGGATTACACCATTTCCATTTCAAACGGAATTTTATACGTATGTAAAATATAAAACGATAAATAAGCATGAAATGAAAGAAAAAGGGATTGCAAAGGCTGATAGAGAATCAGAAATGAAGAAACAAACCATTCGTTTCATACAATAAGGAGGTAATATAAATTGAAAGATTATATATTAAAACAGTGTGATTATCATGCTTGGGCTAATACAAGATTATTCAATCGATTAAAAGAGTTACCAAACTATGAGACCATTTTTAAGGAGCAGATACAGAGTGTATTTCCATCCATTAAGGATACTTTTGTGCATATTTATATTACAGATCAAGTGTGGTTACATATATTGCATGGTAAAAGTATGAATGAAGCAATACAAGACCGAGAAGATTTACGAAAACAAATTGAAACTAAATCGTTACATGAATTAGAAAAAATGTTTGAAAACATGGCAAATCAATATAAAGATTTTTTAATTACAATACAAGATGTGAATGCTGTATTTGTTATTGAGAATCCATATGTAGGGAAATTAGAAACTTCGATTTTAGAATTAGTGCAACATGTCGTAAATCATGGTACATATCATAGAGGAAATATAACAGCGATGATCCGTCAACTTGGTCATTCGTCGACAATGATGGATTTTGTACTGTATTTACATATGGTTAAAAAGCAGGGAGAGTAATATAGTTTGTAAGAAGGAGAGGCTTTAATTATAGAAGTCTCTCCTTCTATTTTATTCCGCATTCATGGTAGATCGACTGATTAAAGTTTTCTTAAGAAGCTTTATTTTCTTGTAATTGCTTAGCGTATTGTACAGCCTTATATGCATTGACTCTACCGTTTTTCCAGTACGTACCTGTACCACTAATTTTATCAGAAGTTGACTCAATAATTTGGCGAATTTGTGTATTACTATATCCTTGATTTGCTAAAAGAGCAGCGACTCCTGCAACATGAGGTGTTGCCATAGATGTACCACTTAATGATTGATACGTGCTTCCTTTATATGTTGAATATATATTTGAACCTGGTGCTGCAACATCTACCCAGCTACCATAAGTAGAAAATGAAGATTTTCTATCTGATTGATCTGTAGAACCAACTGCAATTACTTCGCTGTAATAAGCAGGGTAATTAGCTTTTGTATTTCCAGCATTTCCAGCAGCTGCAACTATAACAGAGCCTTTATTCCATGCATATTGAACGGCTTGTTGTAATGCAGTACCACCATTTGGAGCTCCTAAACTTAAACTAATTACTTTTGCACCCGAATCAGCAGCTTCTCGAATACCTTGCGCTACAGCATCAAGAGTACCACTTCCTTGATTATCTAATACGCGGACAGCATAAATTGAAGTTTGTGGGGCAACACCAGCAATTCCGACACTGTTATTCGTAAGTGCTCCAGTAATTCCAGCGCAATGTGTACCATGACCATTACCATCATCAGATGTATTGTCGTTATCAACATAATCATGCCCGTAAATTACTTTCGAAGCCAAATCAGGATGTGAACCTTGAACTCCTGTATCAATAATAGCTACTTTTACACCAGGATCACTTCGTTGGCTATCCCAAGCTTGTGGAGCTTGAATCTTTTGTAATCCATATTGATTTTTAAAATATGGGTCGTTTGGAGTCCAAAAGGCGTGAACGTAATAATTCGGTTCTGCATATTCTACATCTGGATTATTTTTATAACTCTTTATTTTTTCTTTTACAGTACCCTTTGAAAATTGTACGACTTCAAAACCTAACTTATCATCTTTAGATAAGACATTAGCTCCGACAGATTTATGAAAAGATTGCACATTACTTAAAGATGCATTTTGCTTGAACTTAACGATTAATTGGTTAGGAACGTAATCAGTAGATGATGTTTCAGCGCTTGAAGTATTTGTGTTAAAGAAGAAACCACCAATAATAAATGATAAAACAGATAGGAAAACAATGATTTTGTTTTTCAAAAGATTTTTCCTCCCTTTTCTTGGATGAGTTTTTCAGCGACACTTTAATGTCGCATTCCTTTTCAACTATATAGTTAGACCATACGATTTATGACATTTATGTGAAAAACTTTTGGAGGAATAAAAAGGAGTAAACATTGATATAAATATATTTTTAATGATAGTAATTAAGTAAAAGAGGGGATGAAAAAAGGAATGCTCATCATGTATGAGTCATTCCTTTTTTCATAGATTAGCTTGCCTGTTTTTTATTATTTTCTTTCAATTTCTCTGCTTGTAAAAAGCGATTCGTTTCAGCAACAACAATACTACTTAATCCAATTAGACCAATTAAGTTTGGAATGGCCATAAGTCCATTTGCAATATCAGCAAATGTCCATACGATTCCTAGCTTTAAATTAGCACCAATTGCAATCATGACGATAAAGATTGCTTTATAATATTTAACAGCACTTTCTCCGAATAAATAAGCTACACATTTTTCTCCATAATACGACCAGCCTAAAATAGTAGAGTAGGCAAATAAAATAATTGCGATACCGAGAATCATACTACCAGCAGTACCAAATACAGATTGGAATGCAAGTGTTGTAGCTTCAACGCCAGTTTTACCAGATTTCCAAGCACCTGTAGTAATTAATACTAGTCCTGTAATTGTACATACAATAAACGTATCTAGAAAAGTACCAGTCATTGAAACTAAAGCTTGTTTTGCAGGTGAATCAGTTTTTGCAGCCGCAGCAGCAATTGGTGCACTCCCTAAACCAGCTTCGTTCGCAAATACACCACGCGCCATTCCAATTTGAATAGCTGATGCAACTGTTGACCCAATAAAACCACCAGCAGCTGCTGTACCATTAAATGCACCAGAAAAAATAAGTGAAAATGCTTCAGGAATTTGGTCGTAGTGATAGAAAATAATTATAAGACCAGCAATTATATAAAAGAAAGCTTTAATAGGAACGACATATCCCGTCACTTTCCCGATTTTTTTTACACCGCCTAAAATAACAATTGCGATTAAAAATGCCATTAGTATACCAGTTAAAGCAGGAGGGAAAGAGAAATTAATTCGCATTGCCTCTGCAACTGAATTAGATTGCACCATATTACCAATACCGAAAGAAGCAGTTGTACCGAATATAGCGAATAATACTGCTAGCCATTTCTTACCCAAACCACGTTCTAAATAATACATTGGCCCACCTGAATATTCACCATTTTCATTACTAACACGGTATTTCACTGCAAGTATTGCTTCAGCATACTTTGTTGCCATACCGAACAATGCGGTAATCCACATCCAAAATATTGCACCAGGTCCACCTATAGTGACAGCTGTTGCAACACCGGCTATATTTCCCATACCAATCGTTGCGGCCATAGCTGTCATGAGTGCTTGGAAGTGACTAATATCTCCAGAAGAAGAAGTATCTTCTGATTTTTTAAACGCTAGTTTGTGAGCGTATAATAGTTTACTAAACTGTAAACCTTTCAAACGCATTGTGAGAATGACACCAGTTCCAACGAGTAGCAACAAAGTTGGTAATCCCCACACGTATTGATTTAGTTGTTCTAATACTTTACTTACTGTCTCCATCTTTATTCTCCTTTTTTAGAAAAAATAAAAACCACTTCAAGTAAATGAAATGGTCTCTGGAGAAACAAGGGATAGAAAAATAAACCGATACAATCGGCTTTTTCTTTCGCTTGTCTCTGTCCTTTTACCTGAGAGATTATCCGCTAAAGTAGCGGATTTGCTCCTTCGGTGCTCGTTTTCCTCCGCGCTCTATAAAAGCGAGAGGGAGTCTCTCCAGAGATTCGTCCCCATGCAGTTCTACTTGTAACCAAGACCTGAGAGTTTCAAAGTTGGTATAACAACTTTTTGCCCCGTCGGTAGATCAATAGACCTTCTCCTGAATGGTTCATCCGAATTATAAAATTTATAAACACATTGATTGTAAATCAATAAAAATATTATAGACATACAAATTGTGAATTGCAATCATTTTTTATTTTAAAATAGTAAATAGTTTTATTTTTTTGTAAGTCCTAATTTATCTTCAACTTCATTTAAAGTAGATAAAGCGATGACAATATGTTGATCCGCAAGTCCTAAAGCTTGTTTTGTTTTTTCAATAGTTTCATTGGTTGGAATAGAGTTATTTGTTCCGTCTATAATCAAATTTGCTGCATTTTTCATGAAATTTGATGCGGATTTAAACTGAGTTGTGAATTGAATTAGTTGTTTTTGTATATCTATATCTGTGATGTTTTCTTCAATTTTAAGTGTGTCTATTTCGTTCATAATTGTTTCATACTGCTTGGAAACGGCATTCATTGTAACTAATAGTTTATTTCGATCTACTGAATCTCCATTCGTGTTAATCTCTTCCCAGGCAGGCAACCAATCTTTTTCAATGATTTCATTATAATTAGTAGTCAATTCATTAATTTTAGGTTGTAATTTCGTTTTGAAAGTTTTTGTATCCGCTGTTTCTACAGGTGCTTTTTCGTTGTTATTTTTAACATTAGTAACGTAGAAAATTGTACCGAAAATGATGAAAATAGAAATAATAACTGTCCATTTAGTAAAAAGTAATTTCTGCAATATGTAACGCCTCCAAAATTTAAAAACTTATAATTATAATATATAACAATAATGTTGTTTGGAGTAGAGAAAATAGGTTGGAAATGATTTAAATTATATCTTTTCTATACATAAATAATTAAAGTTAGTAAAATGATGAAAGTTATATGTGAGAAAAGAGGGTTTTTAGTGAAAATGAATAGAAGAAAACTAGTTTCAAGTATTTCAATGGCTATGTTATTAGTTGGTGTAATTGCATTCATATTTATGAATAAAGAATCTAAAATTAAAGGTTTTCCAGTACCAATGTCAGCAATTCATATTAACGATGATAAGGAAGAGGATTATCAATATATAAGTGTAATGCCAATTACAAAGGCGAGTGGATGGGAGAACTTAGGGGAAAACGGGCATACTGTTAGTTTTAAAAAGGGGGAGCGGAAGGTAACTGTATTACATTATCCAGGAGAAATTACGTATTATTTGTTTGAAAAATAATTGATGATAAAAGAGATAGGGAGTAGATGATAATGTAAGATTGTTTACTTTCTATCTTTTTTGGATTTTAATTCTGAATTGTTTGAATTAAAATTATTATGCGTATAGTATAAAATAATATGTTTTATTGAATGATATAGATAATCGGTAATACATAATAACGTTATGTAAACTATAAACAGGGTAAGAAAGCAAGAGATTTTAATTTTTATATTTTAGATGTATTTTTACACGGTAAGTATTCCAATAATCAACTTACAACATTTACGGAGGGCATCAAACTTTGAATAAGTAATGGAGTTGATAACAAAATAAATTAACGTTTGTGTATATGGAAAAATAGAAAGTATGGCGAGTGGGAAATGGATCGAATCATAAGGGGGAATTAAAAATGTTACTAAAAACAATCTACTGTAAGGTGGAAGAAGAGAAAAAAGAATTGTTTTCCAGTGCGCAAGAAAAATGGCGTGATATACAACACCTAGAGGGTTTTCATGGACAATTTGGTGGATGGAATGAAGATGAGGCATGTGTATTTACTTTATGGGAAGATAGAAGTGTATATCAATCATTTATGAATGGAGCTCACGATACAATTTATTTAAATAGTAATCAAGAGGATACGTTTCTTTCATGTGAAATTGAATTATTTCAAACGTTGTATGATATAACTGATATGCATTTGAAAGACGTTGTAATAGAGGGGGCATTCGTAAGAGTTGCTATATGTGATGTAAAGTTGGAAAAGGAAAAGTATTTTTTACATAAGCAAGAAACAATTTGGAATAAAGGAATGGAAAAAGCAAAAGGAATGCTAGGTGGAGTAGTTGGGAAGTCTTTAAAAAATGAAAATCGTTACATAGTGTTAACGTATTGGAAAGATGAAATAGCGCACCAACATTATGTGGAAGAGATTTTCCCAGATTTATATAAATTAGCTAATATTCATGAAGAGATAGAAAAGATACAAGGAAAACAAGCTGTATGTAAGGAAGAATGGCTTGTATATTAAACGATGAAAAAGTGCATAAATGATTGTATAATAACGATATTTTCTTATAAACAACTAATTAATAGAAGACGTTATATACCCTTTCATGTTAATATATTTAAGTTATAATAGGAGGCTTACCCTTTTGTATTGTACGGTAGAAGCAGTGTGAGCTTGAAATTTTTTTAGAAAAGGATGTGCCTAATTTGCGTATCAATAAATTTATTAGTGAAGCTGGAAAAGCGTCTCGACGTGGAGCGGATAAACTAATTAATGAGAGAAGAGTAATTATTAACGGTAAGGTTGCAAAAATTGGTGACCAAGTGAACCCAGGTGATGATGTACGAGTAAATGGAGAGCAGCTTCGAATTGCTCGAGATCACGTATATATCGCTTTAAATAAACCAGTAGGTATTACATGTACGAGTGAAAAAGCTGTAAAAGGTAATATTATCGATTTAGTGAACCATCCTTTACGAATTAGTCACATTGGACGTCTTGATAAAGACTCAGACGGTTTAATTTTATTAACGAATGATGGTGATATTGTTAATGAAATTTTACGTGCTGAAAACAAACATGAGAAAGAATATATCGTTTCAGTAGATAAGCCAATTACACCTGATTTCTTAGAGAAAATGGCAGCGGGTGTTAAAATTTTAGGAACAAAAACGCTTCCTTGTGAGGTTACACAGTTATCAAAATATGAGTTCCAAATTATTTTAACACAAGGGCTAAATCGTCAAATTCGCCGTATGTGTGAAGCTTTAGGTTATCAAGTATACACGTTAAAACGTACGAGAATTATGAATATCGAATTGAATAATTTACCAGTTGGGCAGTGGAGAGATTTAACGAAGAAAGAGAAAAGACGTCTATTTGCAGACTTAAATTACGAACCACAAGATTGGTAAAATTGTGAAGTGAAACCAAAAAAATTTGGTTTCACTTTTTTAATTAAATAAATAATTTTTTTAAACACTTGCAAAAATAAAATGAATAAGATATATTAAATAACAATAAATGGATGTTTTACAAAAAGCAAAGAAAAGGACACGAGTTATTTTACCCGGTTATACAGAGAAGGAAGGAGAGCTGAGAACTTCCTAACGCAGAAAAATAACTTACCACCTTAGAGCTGCACTAGGGAAATTAAGTATCTAGTGCCGTGTATGCGACGTTATCGCAAAAGAAGCCATTATGTTTTTTGTGATGGGAATCTGGGTGGAACCACGGATATAAGCATATTCGTCCCTATATTTAGGGATGAATATGCTTTTTTGCATTCAATTTCATAATAAGCGAAGAAAAGGACACGAGTTATTTTACCCGGTTATACAGAGAAGGAAGGAAAGCTGAGAACTTCCTAACGCAGAAAAATAACTTACCACCTTAGAGCTGCACTGGGGAAATTAAGTATCTAGTGCCGTATAAACGACGTTACCGTAAAAGAAGCCATTGCATTTTGTGATGGGAATCTGGGTGGAACCACGGGTATAAGCACGCTCGTCCCTATTTTAGGGATGAGTGTGCTTTTTATTATGAAATGGAGAGATGAAAAATGAAAGAACAAATGATTGAAATTAAATTTCCAGATGGTAGCGTGAAAGAATTTGGAAAAGGAATTACTTTAGAAGAAATTGCGGGATCTATTAGTAGTAGTTTGAAAAAGAAAGCAGTCGCGGGGAAAGTAAATGATGGATTATATGATTTACGCCGAAATATTGAAGAAAATGCGGAAGTAGAAATCATTACTATAGATTCAAATGAAGGTGTAGAAATTGCAAGACACTCTGCGGCACATATTTTAGCGCAAGCTGTAAAAAGAATGTATGGTGATATAAATCTTGGGGTAGGGCCTGTTATTGAAAATGGATTTTATTATGATATGGATCTTCCAAGTAGTGTAAACATAGAAGATTTACGAAAAATCGAAAAAGAAATGAAAAAGATTATAAATGAAAATATAAAGATAGAACGAGTTGAGGTTTCTCGAGAAGAAGCAGCAAAACTTTTTCAAGAAATGAACGATCGCTTGAAATTAGAACTTTTAGAAGCAATTCCTAGTGGGGAAAGTGTAACACTATATAAACAAGGTGAATTTGTAGATTTATGTAGAGGGCCACATTTACCATCAACAGGTTATTTGAAAGCATTTCAATTAACTCACGTTTCCGGTGCATATTGGCGAGGTGATAGTAATAACCAAGTGCTTCAGCGCATATATGGTGTTGCATTCTCTTCTCAAAAAGAATTAGAAGAGTATTTACATTTCGTTGAAGAAGCAGCAAAAAGAAATCATCGTAAGTTAGGCAATGAGCTTGAGTTATTTATGTTTTCTGAAGAGGCTCCGGGAATGCCGTTTTATTTACCGAAAGGACAAATGATTCGTAACGAATTGGAAGCATTTTTAAGAGGAATTCAAAAAGAGTACAATTATCAAGAAGTACGCACTCCGTTCATGATGAACCAAGAAGTATGGGAGAGATCAGGGCACTGGGGACATTATAAAGATAATATGTATTTCTCTGAAGTAGATAATAAAAGTTTTGCATTAAAACCGATGAACTGCCCAGGGCACATGCTTATGTTTAAAAATAAATTGCATTCTTATCGTGAATTACCGATTCGTATGTGTGAATTCGGTCAAGTACATCGCCATGAATTTAGTGGTGCGTTAAACGGATTATTAAGAGTACGTACTTTCTGCCAAGATGATGCACATTTATTTGTAACTCCAAAACAAATTGAAAATGAAATCAAATCCGTAATGGCGCAAATTGATTACGTATATAAAACTTTTGGATTCGAATATGAAGTAGAGCTTTCTACTCGTCCAGAAGATTCAATGGGTGACGATAAATTATGGGAGCAAGCAGAAGCAGCATTAGAAAATGTATTACAATCGCTAAATTATAAATATAGACTAAATGAAGGTGACGGTGCATTTTACGGGCCGAAAATTGATTTTCATATTAAAGATGCTTTAAATAGAAGTCACCAGTGCGGAACAATCCAGCTTGATTTCCAAATGCCAGAGAAATTTGATTTAAATTATATAGATGAAAATAATGAAAAGAAAAGACCAGTTGTTATTCACAGGGCAGTTTTAGGGTCATTAGATCGCTTCTTAGCAATATTAATTGAGCACTTTGGAGGGGCGTTCCCGGCATGGGTGGCACCAGTTCAAGTGAAAGTAATTCCAGTTTTAAATGCAGTACATGAACAATATGCCAATGAGATTGCACATAAATTAGCACAAGCTGGAGTTCGTGTTGAAGAGGATGCACGAGATGAAAAATTAGGATATAAAATAAGAGAAGCACAAATGCAAAAAGTACCGTATATTCTTGTTATTGGGGATAAGGAAATGGAAAACGGAGCTGTAAATGTACGTAAATATGGAGAAGAGAAGTCAGAAGTTGTTGCGCTAGATGTATTTGTGGCAAGTATTGAAGAAGAAATAAAGAATAGAAAATATTGATTGTAAAGAAAACACACTATTAGAAATTAGTGTGTTTTCTTTTTTATCTTACAAAAATGTAAGGTAAATGTAAGCGAAATCGAGGGAACGAGTTGTAGAAAAATGAGAATATGAAGTAGGAAATAGGTTCATGTTAAGGGTGTAACTCTTATTGGATGAATAATTAAAAAATTCTTAAGAATTTACATGACAAAATAATAAGAAATATGTGAGAAATTGATTTTATACAAAAGGGATGGAGTGAAAGAGATGTCAACAAATGTAGTTACTGTAGAAAGTGTAGAAAAAACGTATGGGAAAAGAAATGAGAATCAGTCAAAAGCATTAAGAGGCGTATCGTTAAGTATTAAAGAAGGAGAATTTGTCGGGATCATGGGGCCTTCTGGATCTGGAAAAACGACATTACTTAATGTGATAAGTACACTTGACCAGGCGACAGGTGGTAGTGTGACGATAGCTGGTACAAATATTACTTCTATGAAAGGTAATGCATTATCAGATTTTCGATCTCAAAAATTAGGTTTTATCTTTCAAGATTTTAACTTACTAGAAAATTTATCAATTTATGAAAATATCGCTTTACCACTTTCTTTGCAAGGCGTACCATCAAGTGAGATTACTGGAAAGGTAAATGACGTTGCGAAGAAATTAGGCATCACTGAAATTTTAACAAAATATCCGACGGCTGTTTCTGGGGGACAAAAGCAAAGAACAGCGGCGGCAAGAGCTTTAGTACATAATCCAGCAATTGTATTAGCAGATGAACCGACAGGAGCGCTTGATAGTAAAAATGCAAAAAGTTTATTAGAAGCGATGCAAGATTTACATGAAAATTATAATGTAAGTATTTTGATGGTTACACACGATGCATTTAGTGCAAGTTATTGTGAGCGTATTTTATTTATTCAAGATGGTCTTCTTTATAAAGAATTAAATCGTCAAGGCACTCGAGAGAATTTCTATCAAGACATTTTAGGTGTGCTCGCTCATATGGGCTCAGCTGCTGAGTCTAAGTAGGGGGGCGAAACTATGTTATTTAAATTATCACGTCATAGTATGAAAAAGATGTTAAAAGATTATATGGTTTTACTTATTGGCCTCGTTATTAGTATTAGTATTTTCTACATGTTCCAAACAATGGCGATGAATAGTGAATTTACGAAAGATAATAGCCTAATTAGTAGTATTAGACTCGTCTTTTGGGTAGGTGCAATACTATTATCTTTCATTACTGTATTTTATATTATATATGCCAACTCTTTCTTACTCACGTTAAGAAGAAAAGAACTCGGTATGTACGTGATGCTTGGTGCAAAAAAGAAAAAAGTAGCACAGTTATTATTTATTGAAACATTCGGTATGGGTATTGTCAGTATTATTATCGGTATTTTAGTAGGGATGTTACTTGCAAGTGTAGCAGGAAACTTTTTAATGAATGGAATGGAAATTTCAGCAAAAGGTAGTTATGCATCTGTATACACACCAGCAATTTTAGTTACAGCTATTTTCTTCTTAATACTATTTTTCATTACTGGCTTAATGAACAGTGTCCGATTGTTACGTAAAACTGAACTAGAGTTAATTCGTGAAGATGAAACACTAGATGAAGTAAAGAAAAGTAAAACTCGCATTATTATAATGACAGTACTTGGTGTATTACTAGTAAGTACAGGGTACTATTTTATGATCAATGTAAAAATATATGCTGAATTAGGTTTTATTATAGCAACCATCGTTACAACACTTGGAACATATTTTATCTTTAGTTCATTACTCCCATTTTTTGTGATGAAAATTAAGGGGAATAAAAAACGAAATGAAACTGGTCTAAATAGTTTTACATATGCACAGCTACGCTTTCGAGTAAATAGTTTATCGAGAGTATTAGGTACTGTAGCAATGTTAATTGCATTAGGCGCAGGTGCGATGACGGCAGGTATGGCTTTCCAAAAAAATGTAGGTATTATGACAGACTTTTCTCGTGTATATGATGTTGTAATTCATGATCCGAATGATCAAGACAAAGCTGCCTTAAAAGAAATGGAAATTGTTGAAGAAAGCAAGTACAACTATAAAGTAGATGGAGAAGCGGTTTATTATTTACGTAACGACTTAAGTGCGAAACCACCACTTGTTTCAGACCATTTTGATACAAAAACGTTAAAAGAGCCTGTTCGTAAACGTGTGACTGAGCCTTTAACTGAACCTGTATATTCAGCTTTAGAGGCTCCTGAATTAGCAAAATTCCCTCAAATGCCAAAGGATTGGGAAGACGCAGTTGTAAGAGAGATACAAATTACGCATAATCAATTTAGCGGAAAACCAGTAAGAATTGCAGACGAAGAGCATTATAAAGGAATTCAAGGAACAGAACACACTGTAATATTAGCAAAAGTAGATGATATGAAAAAATATAAACCGTTATTGATCGAAATAGACAAGAGACAAAAAGCACAAATTGAAAAAGCAACAGGTGAAAAGGTAGACTTATTTACGAAAATGACAATTTATCAGTTTATGAACAGCTTCATGAGCGGAACAATGTTTATGGGATTTTTCCTCGGAATTGCCTTTTTAGCAATGATGGCAAGTTCCCTTATGTTCAAAATATTAACAGGTGCTTCTCGCGACGTACGCCGTTATGAAATGTTACGAAAAATTGGTGTGAGACGCAGTATGTTAACGAAAAGTATATATAAAGAAATTTCATATTTATTTATCTTCCCAGCGATCATTGGCATTTCTCACGTTTTAGTAGGGCTTAACTTATTTAGCTTTATATTAGTTGACCCGTTTGTGAAAGTGTGGGTGCCAATAGGAATTTTCTTAGTCATTTATTTCATTTATTACTGGATAACTGTTCAACTTTATAAAGGTATGGTAATGCCGAAAGAAGAGGTAGCTAAATAGTTTATGAAAAGAGTCCTTGTGTTGAGAATAAGGGCTCTTTTTTTATGTTTTTTATAAAGAAGGAAAAGATTGGATAATGGTCGAAAAATATAATGTAACTTCCAAGAAATGACTAAAACAATACTATTTTGTCGAGAGAAAGGATACGAAGTATGAAAGAAATGCTACAGTTATTTCGCAACAAAGTGTATGCACGTTTTTTTCTAGCAAATATTTTAGAGCGACTCGGTTCTATGATAGCTGGAATTTCTTTAATGTTTTATTTGCTAGATCAATACGGAAAACAACCAGTTTACGCAACGATGACACAAATTATGATTGCATTACCTGCATTAATCTTTTTTCTATTGGTAGGGACAGTAGTGGATCGATTTGATAGACAACGTATATGTACAGTAAGTAACATATGTTGCTCGCTCTGTAATATTGGAATCCTAATTTCGCTTTATTACGGGATGATTATACTTGTCTTTATATTTTTATTTTTGGAAAATGCGTGTATACAATTTTTCTCTCCAGCAGAACAATCGATGATACAGGGAGTAGTTGAATCAGACCAATACGGTGCAGCAGCGGGTATTAATCAAATGGTAAATAGTTTGTATGCTTTGTTTGGTGTAGGAATTGCAACGATGGTGTACTGGACTTTTGGAATTTACGGGAGCATTTTAGTAAATACGCTCACTTTTATTATGAGTGGTATTTTGATTCAAACAATCTCCATTCCAGAAAAAGTTCGTTTACCAAATGGTAGAACAAAATGGAAAGAAGTTAATTTGAAGATGTTAATAACAGAGTTTAAAGAAGGGATTAGGTATATATACCAAAATGAAACTTTAAAAAAATTACTTTTAGGATTTATCGTATTTGGATTATTAAATGGTGTTTTAAGTGTATCCACTACTTACATATTAAAATACAAACTAGCTCCAGAAACGTATGAAAGTTTAGCAATGGTGGGCGGTGTAGTTGGAGGGATTTCATTACTAATTGGAAGCATAGTAGCAACGAGTATAGGTAAGAAATATGCGCCAAAATCTATTATAGTTTTTGGTATGGCAGGCTCAGGAGTCTTCTTTGGTATGTGTTACTTTGTAAATTACGTATGGACTTTTTATGTATGTATCGCTTTAGCGACATTCTTTTTACCGTTTATTAATGTTGCAATATCAGGATGGATGTATGAGATCGTAGAAGAATCGTTTATGGGGCGTGTTCAAAGTTTGCTAAGTCCATTAACGACAGGGTTTCAATTGTTATCTCTTGGAGCGATAGCTATGTTATTCCCAAAATGGATTGAGGCGGATACTTTGTATATTATTTTATTTGGTTTATTATTTTTTGTTACGTGTTTATACCAAGCTATTTTACCTAGTGGGCAAAAGCGAGTACATGTTGTAGCTAAAGAGATGTGACATATTTAGCTCTTTTTGTTTCTAGATATTCTATCGAATGGTAAGGGGTAATAGTTATGTTCATGCGAACTGCTAAGTGGTGTTGGATTACTTGTTTACAATTATTAGCTGCAATTCTATGTATAATCTGTTTAGGTGCGCTCCCTCGATTATTTAAGGGATTGCAAATTGATTTAATCGGTTTTTGGAACACGATTGTGTTTATTGGAGGAAAGTTACTCCGACCATGGGAAATTACATTTGGATTTCGAGACTCGAGGAAATTATTTCCACAAATATGGATTCATTATAGTGAAACTATGATTGTATTTCTATCAGCTTTTTTACTATCTTTGCTTATAGCGTATGTACTTGTTGTTTGGGTATTGCAGCGTTCTCATATGAAGCAAAAAATGTGGAATGGAGTTTTTCTTACGCTAGAGAGTATACCGGATATATTACTTATTTTATTATCACAACTTCTTGTCGTAATTGTTTTTCAAAAAACAGGTTTTATGCCAATAAAACTTGCTGGATTAGGAGAAGAGAGAGTACGATTGTTACCGATTATATGTCTTACAATACCAACAACGTTATTATTTATTAAACTATTGTTATTACGTTTTAAAGAAGAAATGGAGAAAGATTATAGTATATTTGCGAAGAGTAAAGGACTAAGTTTGCAGCATATTTTAACACATCATGTTTCAAGGAATGTTTTATTGACGACAATTTACTATGCGAAAACAAATATTTTATTTATGCTATCCAATTTATATATTATCGAATGGATTTTTAATACATATGGAATGTTTGTATTTGTAAAAGAAAATTCTAAATTAGAAATATTTACAGTGAGTCTAGTTATATTATACGTTCCGCTTTTTATACTATTTCGTATATTACATACGCTTTTACAAAATGTTATAAGGGAGCGTGTGTAACATGTGGCAAGTTGTAAAAAGAGATGTGAGATTTTGGATAGGTGTTACTTTTCTGAGTGTACTAATGATTATTAGTATTGGATATACGTTATTTTTCGATGGGAATATTCGTGAACTTACGATGATGTATAATGAAAAAGGAGAACTAGAGGCTGCTCCATTTTCGCCATCAAGTAAATTTTGGTTCGGAAGTGATACCAAAGGCCGTGACCTTGTCCAATTAATAATAGAAGGCGCGAAATGGACAGTTGGAGCGAGTATAATTATAGCAACTTTACGAGTTATAGTTGGAGGAGGGATTGGTTTACTTCTTGGTATGTATGGTAAGCGATCTTTTCCGGTTATCTCATCCTTTTTTGATCCTTTTAGTATTGTACCAATGGTTATGATTTCTTATTTTATGTTAAATGAAGTTTTAACGTTTGATAGTGGAGCGGAAGTTGTGCCGTTGTATTTGCGGGTGACATTTCAAATTATAGTTCTTACATGTCTTGCTGTACCAACAGTTATGTTGTATGTAGCGCAAGAAGTTAAACGTATTAAGAAAGAAGAATTTATGTTGGCAGCCACTGTGCTTGGCGGGAGTAAATGGCAGAGGTTGAAGCGCCATATATGGCCTCATATGTTACCATCATTTCTTTTATTAGTAGCACAACAATTTGTGAGTACTTTATTACTTCTTTTACACCTTGGTTTGTTGCAATTATTTTTTGGTGGAACAATAACCTTCAGTGGAATGGATCCAGATAGTGTAACAAAAGAATGGACAGGATTAATTGGTCAAAACTTCCGGCACTTAACTACTCATACATGGATTGTACTTATACCGATTGCTTTTTATAGTATGACAATCTTAGCTGGAAACCTAATTAGTAATAGCATGCAAGATGCGATTAAGCTAGGAAATGTGAGAAGGACAGAGAAGGAGAGTAAAGAATTGCAAGTAGAGAAACAAGTACAACCAACTATGAATGACTTTTCTTTTTATAAAGAGATACAAAAATAAAAAAAGATAGCTGAAGACAAATTGTTTTCAGCTATCTTTTTTCGTTTAAAGTGGAGGTAAATCAATCTTACCTTCTTCAAATAATTCTTTTATCATATGCTTCGTATAACCAGCGGCTTGACCAAATGTGATTTTTGCTGGCATTGGTGCTTCGTTAGCATCTACAACTACATCAATAATACACGGTTTATTTTGTTTTACTGCATTTTCGAAAGCGGGAAGTAGCTCATCTAAATTCTCAACACGGTATCCAATACCTCCACACGCCTCTGCATATTTTGCGAAATCTGGGTTCGTTAAGTCTGTTTCGAATTCGATATTACCCATAACTTCTTGTTCAAATTTAATCATCGCAATTTTATTATTGTTTAATACGACGACAACGATTGGTAATTTATATTTTACAGCTGTTACGAAGTCATTCATCGTCATTCCAAATCCACCATCACCACAAACTGCAAATACTTGTTTATCCGGGAAAGCAATTTTTCCAGCAAGTGCACCAGGTAAACCGCAGCCAAGTGTTGCGAGCCAGCTAGAAATGACAAATTGCTGGTTTGTCATACGGAAGTGTCTTGCGGTCCATACTGTTACATTTCCGACATCGACTGATAGAATTGCGTCATCATGTGCTACTTGCTGCAGAGCATGCATAACGCGTTGTGGTTTAATTGGAATGGAAGAGTCTTCTTCTTGATCGTGTAATTTTTCTTCCCACTTTTTCATCATTTCTTGGTGATGTTCTAAGAAGGAATGGTCTGTGTGTTCTTCAACATTTTCAATTAACCATCGTAATGTTTTATCAGCATCACCAGCTAAACCAATATCTGTCGCATAACGTTTCCCGATTTGGGCAGGATCTGTATCGATATGAATTGTTTTTGCTTTTTCAGGTAAGAAGCCGGTGAACGGATAAGAAGTACCGACCATAATTAAAGTATCTGCATGCTTCATTGCTTCATAAGAAGGTTTCGTTCCAATTAATCCTAATCCACCAATACAAAGAGGGTGTTCATCAGGAATAATTCCTTTAGCTGGTAATGTAAGTACGATTGGAGCACCAATATGTTCTGCCAATGCAAGTAAAGATTCTCTCGCATGTTTTGTTCCTTTTCCAGCTAAAATCACAGGCTTTTTCGCTTCATTTATTGCGAGTTTCGCTGCATCTAAATCTTCTTTTTGTGGAAACAACTCAGGCAAAGTAAAAGAAGTATTTGTAACACGGGCACCATTTTTCACTTCGAATTTTGGGACATCATCTGGAATAGTAAGAACGGATACACCTTTTTTCGTATAAGCCATTCGAATTGCTTGATTCACTACGGCAGGTAGTTGCTCTGCTGACATAATACGCTGGTTATAAACCGCAACATCATCAAACATTCTTTCTAAATTTACTTCTTGGAAAAAGTCCGTTCCAAGTAAATCGGTTTCTACTTGACCTGAAATTGCTAGAACAGGGGCTTTATCGAGTTTCGCATCATATAAACCATTTAATAAATGAATAGCACCAGGCCCTGCAATTGCCATACAAACGCCAAGTTTTCCTGTTAATTTTGCATAGGCAGCCGCTGCTAATGCACCAGCTTCTTCATGGCGAACTTGAATGAATTTAATTTGATCTTGTTTTTTTCTTAAAGCTTCAATGATAGAATTGATGGAATCTCCAGGCATACCGTATATGTGTTCTACTCCCCAGTCAATTAATAAATCAACTAATGCTTCACCGGCTGTTTTCCCAAACATAATTGTTCCTCCTTATAATAGGTAGATAACATTATGTTTTGGATAAAAAGGGAAAATATACAAATAAGAAAATTTATCTGGTTATTTGTAATCCAAGAATCAGTGTGGGAGGAACAAAAGTTTCACTTTAGCAACTTTAATGATGACCAGCGAATAAAGTGAACACTGTTATTAGTAAAAAACCACTAGTTGCCCACATTAGAAATGTAAGGAAAGAGAGCTGTTTCTTAGCTTTCCAAAGCATTTCATGAATTGTGACATATCCAAGTGAACCAATAGCACTTCCCATAATGAGGCCTTGCAGGTGAAGAGCTTTTCCTTCCATCAAAATGCCAAAAACTGTGCCAGTACCGAGAATAAGAGAAAGTAATAAAGTCGTTAATAAAAAGGAAATATATTTATGTTTTGTAAAAAGAAATGGAATAATTAAAGCTAATCCTTCTGGAATATGGTGAACGACGATTGCTATTAAAAAGGGAATGGCAGAGTCATTATGATTTATAAAAGCTGTACCTAACGCAAATCCACTCGGTATATTATGAATAAATATAGCGAAAGAGAGAAAAAGAAAGGTTTGCCATGCTTGTTGATCTTTTTTATGTATCATTGGATGGTGACAATAGTTATCTAATAAGCCCATAACTAAAATACCGATAGCTATACCAAGTATAGGTCCAATCATTTCATAGCTTGAAAATGTTTCAGGAATAATTTCAAGTGACAATAACCCAAACAAAATACCGCCACATAATGCGTATAAACGATGCATCTTTTCTTCAATGAGTTGGCGTGTTGCTACTCCAACAGCACCGCCTAATAGTAATCCACCGAACGAAAAAAATGTTACAATCATTGGGATCCATAAACGTTCCATAGTATCACACTCCGATTCTATTCCCTTATTTTTAGCTTACGAAAAGAAAAGTTAGATTAGTCCAAGTAATTGTGTTTGAGTATAGAGAAAAAAGTAGTGATTCGTTATAATCTATATATTAAACTTAAGTGAGGAAATGAAAAGGGGAATTGGTTATGCAACAAATTAAAAAAATAGGAAACTCATTTTGGTATATGACACCTGTTTCTGAAACAGATAGACCTATATTAGGAATGGTTGTTGGAAAAGAAAAAACGTTAATGATCGATGCAGGGAATTCAGAAGAACATGCACAATTATTTTTAGAAATGTTAAAAGAACAAAATGTATCGAATCCAGATTTCGTAGCACTAACCCATTGGCATTGGGATCATATTTTTGGATTGCCTGTACTACAAGATGCATTGTCTATTGCACATTCTGAAACGAAAAAAGAGATGCGTACACTTGTTTCTTATGAATGGACAGATGAAGCTTTGGATGCACGCGTAAAAGAGGGTACTGAAATTGAATTTTGTGCGGATTGCATCAAGAAAGAGTTTGAAGAAAAAGCGAGAAATATTAACATTATTCCTCCGGCCTTAACGTTCCAGGATCAAATGGAATTAGATCTTGGTGAGGTGACATGCGTGTTAAAACATGTGGGCGGAGATCATGCACATGATTCAGTTGTTATTTACGTGAAAGAAGAAAAGATATTATTTTTAGGAGACTGTATATATGCAGATATTTTTTCTTCGAAGTGGAACTATACGACGAAAAGAACGTTTAAATTGATAGATGAATTAGAGAAATTTGATGCTAAGACATATATTCTCTCTCATGGGGAAGCGATAAATCGAGAGGAGTTTTTACAAGAGATTCGTATGTTAAAAACAGTAGGAACTTATACAGAAGCTCATAAAGGTGATGAAGAGAAGATAAAGGCAGCGTATAAACAAGAACTAGATAGAGAATTAAATGAAGATGAGTTAGAAACAATAACGTATTTTGTCAATGGTTATGAAATGAATAATCAATAAGACACTACATTAATCCAATATAATTAAATTGCACAAAAAGAGTATTGAAATTTAATTCAATACTCTTTTCAATAGTTAAATATGTAGTTTCAACTAAATTCTAAATATAGGGGTTCATCGTCTGAATTGATTTTATTCTATTTATTTTTCGTATAGATAGTGGTTCAAGTAGAAGCTTTCTTTGCTAATTCAGTAATATATTCAAAGAATACATCACGTTTTACATCATAAACGACATTTACAGGTCGTCCATCAGCAGTTTCCTCTGTACGCCCCTGGCTAGGTCCATATGTATGAACGATACTATTAATCGTTTCAGTTTTTGCAAGGCTAGTGTTTCCGACAAGCGCGGTAGTTAGTACATCCCATAAATAATAAGTAGAGTTCGTTGAGAAGTGAACGAGAGGGGGGACCATTGCATAACATTGACCAAGGAAATCAACACCAATATACTTTCTCTCTTTTGCCCACTGTTCACGTATGTCTATAGTTAACGGAACTTGGTTTGTACTTTCTAGTGTCACTAAGTCGATTTTAATTTTTGCATCCCATACACGAGCTACTGCTTCAGGGTCCCAAAACGAATTCCACTCAGCTGTTCCATCATGCTCTGGTTCATGTACATTGCCTGCTGTAAGAAATGTACCACCCATCCAAACGAGACGTTCAATTTTATCTTCGATGATGGGAGTTTCATATAATGCACGAGCAAGGTCAGTTAGGGGCCCGGTAAATAATAAAGTTGTTTTTCCTTCCGTTTGTAGAAGTGTTTCTATTAAATGGTGATGTGCAGGCTTTGCTGCCATGGGTGTTACAACTTTTCCAGACTCATTTAAAATTGGTAAAGCATCTACATAAAATGCATGCATCCGCCAGTCTTTCGGAAACGGGTTTTGCCCACGAGAGTTTGAAGCGGCTACTGCAATATTATCTTTGCTGAAGCGATCAATAATTTTACGACTTGCAGACATTGCGGGTTCTAAATAACAGTCTGCTGGGATAACAGATACACCGGTAAGTTCAACGTTTTCCATTTGAAGTAATAAAAATAATGAAATTAAATCATCTACGCCGCCATCATGATTGAAGTACACTTTTTTCTTCATTGTAATCTCCATCCTATATGATTTAGTTAGAAATTAAATATGAATTGAGGAAAAGTCATCAATAATTTCCACCACTTCAATTTCTCCATTAATCAGTAGCTCAGGAAGCTCATTTCTAATATTTCCTTTCCAATACTCTCTAGCTTGTTCGATTTTTTGAGAAAAAGGAATACCATCTTCTTTCGGTAAAAGATTACCGTCACCTTCAAAAGAACTTCCGATTACTCGTAGTTTAACAATCTGTAAAACTTCTCGATTGTAAGAATCAAATAATGCTTTCCATTTTAAAGCATCTTCATAGCTTTTTGAAGCGTATAAACAAGATAACCTGGAAGGGTATTCAGGGAATTCTTGTAGTCTAACCATTTCTACAATTGTTTCTCTAACTGCTCTAATTGTTTGATCCATATAACTCATAACTACTTTAGCACTTTCATTATTTATATGTAATTCGTCATTTTTATAGTGATTATTTAAAATTTGTATGCCATCTTCACCATTAGCATTTAATTGTTCTCTTTCAAAAAAGAAGTGATATAGAGTATTGTGTTGATTTTTGTTAAAAGGAATCATTTGTCTGATATGCATTTTTTTCCTTGTTACGATGTGATATGCGTAAAATTCTGCTTCATTCATGGTTATCCTCCTAGTAATAGTGTAATGCAATGTTAAATTTAGTAATTCAACATTGAAATATATAAAACCTTTATAAGTAAAAGTGAGAATTTGAGTTGAAAGTAAAGAAAATATATGAAAACGTTTTAAATTTGTTCACAAAATGTTCACTTACGAAGGGGTTTCCAATGTCGATATAATGACAAAGACTCAAAGAGAGAGGATGATGAAATTTGCCAACAACAAGAAAGGAAAACTTCCAATTTGGCATGATGATGTGCTTTGGAATGGTTATCGTAATGACGTTTTACAATTCACTAATGAATGAAACAGGAGGACCAATTTATATTAAAGAGATTGCATTAGAACTATTAATTGGCTTTATTATTGCGCTATTAATTGAAATAAGTATAGTTGGACCTTGTGCGAAAAAAATTGTATTCATGTTGCCATTTGATAAATCTAAGAAAACAAATATTATCGTTGCAATGGCGACAACTATGGTAATCGGAATGGTGTTCTTTATGTCATTTTTCGGTATGGCTATGATGCATTTACATGGTGGACTACAAGGAGATTCATTTGTTTCAATTTATTTTTCGATTTTTATTAAAAATTTCATAATGGCATATCCATTACAATTAATTATTATGGGACCGCTTGTACGTTTCTTATTTGCAAAATTTGTTATGAAAAAGAAATCTTTTAATGTAGCGTAATTTTTATTTATAAAACATTATATATAAATAATTATAAAACACATCTCGTATTTTTGAGGTGTGTTTTTTTTCATTCCAAGTTATTTTCATAGTGATGTGACATTTGTCCTTTTGCCATTATAGGATGATGGTTTTTAATTAAGTCAGAAATAAAGGCTGAGGAGATGATTTTTTGAAAGGTATTCTATTTGCTGTTTTTGCGGGGATATTTATAACACTTCAAGGAACCTTTAATGCGAAACTTAGTTCACATATCGGTATATGGTCGACGAGTATTATAACCCATTTAATTGGATTCATTATTGCAACAACTGTATTTTTGTTAAAGAAAGAAGAGAAAGTAACGGATTTAAAGAGTGTAAAAAAAATATATTTAGTAGCGGGTGCATTTGGTGGATTCATTATTTGTGCAGAAACTATGGCGATATATTCACTAGGAGTTACATTGACAGCTGGCACACTAATGGTTGCTCAATTGTTAACGGCAACAGTTATTGAAATGAAAGGACTGTTTCATATAAAAAAGATACAGATGGAGAGATATCATATTGTGGGAACAATAGTAATGATTATAGGTATTGTTGTATTTAATACGTAAATGAAAGGAGGAAATGAATATGGAGAATAGATCAAGTTTAATTACGCATTATTTGAAAATCAATAAAACGCTCGAGATTTTTTCCAAAATAGATACAGCATATTTTCAATTAAATCATTTTGAAAAAGGCGAGCTTATTTGCAATATAGATGACGAAATGAATCGTTTATATTTTGTTGTTAAAGGTAAAGTAAAAGTTTATACGATTACACCTGAAGGGAAGAAACTAATCCTTCGCTTTATTAATCCACTCGCAATTGTTGGTGATATTGAATTAATTCAAAATAGCAAAGCACATAATGTCGTTGAAGCTTGTTCAGATGTTGTAGCGATTTCCATTTCTAATACGGTTATTAGAAACAAGTTATTACATGATCCTATATTTATGAAATTCTTACTTGAAAACATTGCGAACACGTTAAAAATATCGACTCGTTTTACTGCTCTTAATTTACTTTATCCTGTAGAAGTACGTGTAGCTAGTTATTTACTTTCAATTTCAACAGATAGTAACGGAAATATGTACAAAGGGGATTTGGATACGACATCGGTAACGAGTATTGCAGGCTTTATAGGGGTAAGTTATAGGCACGTAATTCGGGTATTACAAAGATTTTATAATGAAAAATTAATTGAAAAAAGTAATGGAGTTATTGTCATTAAAGATTTTTCTAGAATGAAGGAAGTCGCTAAAGATAATATATATGAGCAATGAAAGGGAGAGGAAGATTTTGATTGGATTTAGTTTAGCTATATTAGCAGGAATATTAATTAGCGTACAATCTGTTTTTAATGCAAAAGTAAATGAAAATGTAGGACAGTGGTTAACAACTACATGTGTCCTTGGAATAGGTCTCATTAGTTCTATTCTATTTTATATCATTACAGAAAACAGTATTAACATTAAAGTGTATACTACAAATTATTTGTTTTATGTAAGTGGGTTGTTTGGTATCGGGTTAATTATTTGTATAATGGGTGCAATAAAGAGCTTAGGTCCAGCATATACGGTGCTAATTAGTCTTATTACTCAATTGGTCGTTGCGTTATGCATTGATACATTCGGATTATTTGGAATGGAGAGCATTCCATTACAAATAAATAAATTAGTTGGTATAGGTTTATTAATTGTGGGAGTAGGTATTTTTAAAAATCTATTTTCGAATAAGAAAGCTATTCATATAAGAAAGGATAGGGTCTAAAGAATTTAAAGGTAAAATGTTGACGGTCAGAACATATACAATTAAAAAGTAGTAAGTGGGTTATAAGAAGAGAGGGTAAGTGATTCAACATATGTTGCAAGATGGTGTACATGATTTGGAAATCGATGAGATTCAACATTTTAGCTCCTACGTAAAGTGCATGCAAGATTTTATCCCGCTATTTGTCGGGCAATAAGACCCCCTACCTCAAAATTCAGCGAGAGCAAAGAAGTTAGGTGGGGTTCGGGCTGCCCGTAAAAGCTCGATTGGTGAGGGCTAATAATCAGTGGGGGATGAGCAAAGCCCCCACTGATTAAAGTTTCACTTCACAATTATGTTTCTGCCTTTGATTTTATTAAAATTAACATTTATGACCTAAGTATAAATGTATTGAGCTCTTCTTTACTTTTTTATTTTTTGAACCGTAAATGAACAAACTTCAACATTTTTATTAAGTTTACAATTCTCATCATTATACGCGTACTACCGTCCCAATCTTTATTTGTAGCTATATCTTTAAAGAAAGGGGAGCAGCTCAATACTTTTATTGTAGAGGACCATTTTTCTATTGATTTTGGATTATTTACGTAAAAATACATCATAGCACTGTTATTACCAGATTTTTTTACAGTAGCATTCGAAAGATTCAGTGCGAACTTTGATTCAGCGTCAAAATATAATTCTCCTGCAGGGAAACGTTTTGACATAGCGACTACGATCTTTTTTAAATCTTCTTCTTTAAAGTAATAAAACACACCTGCTGATATAAAAAGAATACCGTCGTTTGGATTATATTTTATATCGTCAAACCAAGAAGTATCAAAAAATGATTTAGCAATGCTAATGTTTCTAGGGGTATCTTCAATTAAAGTTTTGCGAAAAGAGATTGCATCGGGCAAATCAAGATTGTACCAATGTATTGTACCGTTATCGATTCTTGAAAAAGTAGTGTCTAGTCCGGAACCGATGTTTACAATAGTAGCATTCGGGTGTTTTATTATAAATTGTTTTATCGTATCGTCAATTTTTCGTGCACGGGTAATGTATGTGATACATCCGTATTCGCCAAATGTATTTGCTATTGTTGAGAAGTCAAAATCACATTCTTTAATTATTCGAATAGCTTCTATATCATCTAAAATATCCTTATTTTTCTCACTGCCATATGCTCTTCCCCATAGTGGAATAAGCATTGTACCTTGTACAGATTGCAAATCTAATTCTTTAACCATGAAACATCCTCCGTTTAATAATAAACAATATATCTAGTCGTTATTTAACATTTTTGAGAGCATTGTATTTGTTTTATATAGTCCATAAGTTAAATCCCGTCTATCCTCTTCAGATAACTTTTCGAGGTTTACTGTGAAATTATTATATATTTGTTTCCATCTCTCATAATGTACTTTTTCAGCTTTTTCTGTCAGAGAGATTAATATAGCTCTTTTGTCTACCATATCTTGCTTTTTTATGATGTATCCGTTTTGTTCTAAGTTACGCACTGTTACACTTAATTGTTGTTTAGGGATGTTTAAATAACTAGCAATCATTTTTAAGTTTACAGGCACCTTTTGCTGGGCGATATACTCTACTACGTGTTGTTCTAAATGTGTAAATTCTGAGGATTTCTCCGATAGTAATTTAAAAGTAGCTGACATATTTAATAATAAATTCATGTATTCGTTTAATAATTCGTTTTGGGTCATTGTTTTTGATTCCTTTATGAATTTAGTTATTATTTTATTACTAAATTTACTATAAATCAATTAAAATTACTCTTTATAGTAAATGAATGTTTACTAATAACTGTTTTTTTGAATTTATGTGGACTGAATTATAAGGGCGCGAGAAGTGGTTTTAGGTAAGGAGAATATAACCGAAAAAAATATTACTAAACGTATATAACTAATGAATACAATGTCTTTTTCGGTTATTATGTTGTAAATAATTTTATGATAAAATCTTTTACATAATGAAATAAAGGGGTAGTATTCTATGGGTTATTTCTCAAATGGTTTATTAGTTTTGTTTGTGCTAATCGTATGCAGTTGTATATTTTTTGGTTGATAATATAATGAGAGTCTTATATAAAAGAAGTTATCTTAAGTGAGATAACTTCTTTTTACTTTATATTGAGAAGGAATTCTATCTTTCTTATTGAAGTTTGTTCTAGTTATTTTTACATCAATCAGATTTGTGTAAAGGGAATTTTATGAAATATAAACAAGCCAGAGAATAGGGAGTATTTACATGGAAAATAGTATACGCTACACAAGTGAACATCCTACAGATTTTAATGGATTATTATCCTTATACGAATCTTTAGGATGGAATTCTCTTAAATTAACGGTTAACGAGTTAGAACGAATGTGTAAGCAAAGTTGGTATGCAATTTATGTTTTTGATGATAAGAGGTTAGTAGGGATGGGGCGTGTCATATCAGATGGAGTCATAACAGGCATTATTTGTGGAGTTGGTGTATTGCCAAAATATCAGTCTAGTGGCATCGGAAAAGAAATAGTGAAACGATTAATCCAGCACTGTGAACAAAACAAGGTTATTCCACAACTTATGTGTGTAGAAAAGTTGCAATCTTACTATGAATCTATAGGGTTTGAAGCATTCTCTATTGGGATGACAAAACATATTATAAGATAGAGGTGCTTTATCCCGCTATTTGCCGGGTAGTAAAACCCCCTACTGATTAAAGTTTCACTTTATATTTTCAGTTTACTCGTACATATTTTCAAACTTCAACATAAAGGAGAATGGCTGTATGGAGATTGCTAAAGGGATAGAAATGTTACAACTTGAATTTCAAGAATTTGTTATTCATCCAATTCTTTTATGGAATGATGAAATGGCAGTATTAATAGATACGGGTTTCCCAGGACAAATTGAAGATATACAAGTAGAGATGGAAAAGGTTGGGGTATCATTTGATAAGTTAAAAGTCGTGATTTTGACGCATCAGGATATTGATCATATAGGTAGTCTTCCGGAGTTGTTGCAGCGCTGTCGAAGTAATATTAAAGTTTATGCGCACGAACTAGATAAGCCATATATCGAGGGGGATTTACCTTTATTGAAGAACGGAAATATAGAGAACCGACCAAAAGGAAAAGTGAGTGATACTGTGATTGACGGGCAAGAACTTCCGTATTGCGGTGGAATACTAATTCTTCATACTCCAGGGCATACTCCGGGTCATATTAGTTTATATTTGAAACAAAGCAAAATTCTTGTCGCTGGAGACTCGATGTATAGTGTGAATGGAGTGTTAGGAGGAATTCATGCCCCAACAACTTTAAATATTATGGAAGCACGGCAGTCTTTGAAGAAGTATTTAAATTTACATATTGAATCTGTAGTTTGTTACCATGGGGGATTTAGTAAGCGGAATATAAATGTTCAACTTCAAAATTTGTAAAAGTTAAAGTGAAATTTTGTGTTAAACAGCATTGAAGTATAATCTGATTATTAGTATATAAATAAATTATAAAAGAGCATGTTTGAAAAAATTCAAACATGCTCTTTTATTAAAGCAAATCAGTTTAATATGAATGACCTAATCCGTTCCAATAAAAAGAAACGATTTCTTGTGATAATTCATCTATATTTGCAAGAATAGGATTGTGATTTTCATCTTTAAAATTCCCAATTGATAATAAAGATACGAAAGCATGAGCCGCAAATTTAGCGTTTCCTTTCGGGATTTCGCCGATGTGCATCGCATTATCGAGTGCTTTTTCTAGTACTTCATACATATTATCTTCAGCATTTTTTAATTCTTTCAATTGTTCTTCAGATAACGACAGTTTTGCATCTTTCATAAAATTTTTCATATCAATATCCATCGTTGCGTGTAAGTAAACTTTAGCGAAGTCTAATAATCTTTCTTCTAACGTTTTGTTTGTAGAGAGTATTTGAAACATATTCTCACGTATACGTACCATCATTTTGATCATAGTAGCAGTAAATAAATCGGCTTTTGTTGAATAGTAATAGTAGACAGTTGCTTTCGTAACACCACAAACTTTTGCGACCTCATCCATAGAAACGACTTGATAATTTTGTGTAAGAAATAAGCGGGTTGCTACTTCTAAAATGGTTTCTTTTGTAGATTTTGTATTTTTATTTTGACGCGGCCTTCCGAGAGGACGTTGTTTTTGTTCCAAATACATTCGCTCCTGACATTTATGATTGAGATAATTATAACATAATTTTCAATCATTCTTGATTAATTAACCGACCAGTATATATAATTAATAATGGAGGAAAAAAGGAAGGTGGGTTTTTATGAAAAAGCACCCGTTACATATGTTAGGGAGGCTTGTAGCAGGGAGAAATACGCAGTGGATCACTTTATCGGTGTGGATTCTTATTACATTATTACTTTCATTTACGTTACCACAAGTAAACAGTACGAAAGAACCGAATCCGAAAAATTTACCTGAAACAGCTATGTCACAGCAAGCGGAAGCGCTTATGAAAAAAGAGTTTCCGAATAATGCAGGGAATCCGTTGTTAGTAGTATGGTATAGAGATGGTGGATTACAGTCACAGGATTATAAACTCATACAAGATGTTTATAAGGAGTTAAAAGCTAGTCCTTTAAAAGAACAATCAACGTTACCACCATTTGATACAATCCCAGAGCAAGTATTATCAAAAAGTGCATCAAAAGATGGTACATCATTTGTTACACCGGTATTTTTTAATAAATCTGCTGGTACAGATATATTAAAAGGAAATCTTGAAGAGTTTAGAAAAATAGTGAATAGTAAGGTGGATGAAGATCCATTTAAACAAAAAATAAGTGAATCTGGTTTACATGTTCGATTATCAGGACCTGTAGGTATTCAAACGGATGCAGTTAGTTTATTTAGTCAAGCAGATGTGAAATTGTTAGTGGCTACTGTACTACTAGTGTTAGTTTTGTTAATTTTACTGTATCGTTCACCAATTTTAGCGATTTTACCTATACTTGTTGTTGGCTTTGCATACGGTATTATTAGTCCTACACTCGGTTTTTTAGCTGATCACGGATGGATTAAAGTAGATGCCCAAGCGATATCAATTATGACAGTATTATTGTTTGGCGCTGGAACGGACTATTGTCTATTTTTAATTTCGAGATATAGAGAGTACTTGTTAGAAGAAGAAAGTAAATATAAAGCATTACAACTTGCGATTAAAGCTTCTGGCGGTGCAATTATAATGAGTGCATTAACTGTTGTACTTGGATTAGGAACATTACTACTTGCTCATTATGGAGCCTTTCATCGATTTGCAGTACCATTTAGTGTTGCTGTATTTATAATGGGAATCGCTGCTTTAACGATTTTACCAGCACTATTATTAATATTCGGTAGGATTGCATTTTTCCCGTTTATACCGAGAACAACTTCAATGAATGAGGAGTTTGCAAGAAAGAAAAAGAGGGCTGTAAAAGTTGAAAAATCAAAAGGCTCCTTTAGTAAAAAACTTGGAGATATTGTAGTACGAAGACCGTGGACAATAATTATGCTAACTGTATTTGTATTAGGCGGATTGGCTTCATTCGTACCACGTATTCAATACACATATGACTTATTAGAGTCGTTTCCAAAGGATATGCCTTCTCGTGAAGGATTTACGTTAATTAGTGATCATTTCTCAGCTGGTGAACTAGCACCAATAAAAGTTGTTGTTGATACGAAAGGCAAAGAGCTTCCTATTAAACAAGAACTAGAGAAATTTTCTTTCGTAAATACAGTGAAAGAGCCAAAAGAGGGAAAAGAAAATAAGCAAATACAAATGTATGAAGTTTCTTTAGCGGAAAATCCATACTCAATTGAAGCGTTAGATCAAATTCCTAAATTGAAAAGTAGTATAGAAAAAGTATTAAAAGGTGCTGGGATTATTAATGCTAAAGATCAATTATGGATTGGTGGGGAAACAGCTTCATTATATGATACAAAGCAAATTACGGAACGTGATGAATCAGTAATTATTCCAGTAATGATTAGCATTATCGCTTTACTATTACTTGTCTACTTACGATCGGTTGTTGCGATGATTTATTTAATTGTAACTGTCGTTTTATCATTCTTCTCAGCGTTAGGAGCAGGATGGATATTACTTCATTACGGTATGGGTGCGCCGGCCATTCAAGGTGCGATACCGTTGTACGCATTCGTATTTTTAGTTGCTTTAGGTGAAGATTATAATATCTTTATGGTTTCAGAAATATGGAAAAACAGAAAGACACAAAATCACTTGGATGCAGTAAAAAATGGTGTAATACAAACAGGTAGTGTTATTACATCGGCTGGTTTAATTTTAGCAGGAACTTTTGCAGTGTTAGGTACACTTCCAATTCAAGTATTAGTTCAATTTGGTATTGTAACTGCAATTGGCGTATTACTAGATACGTTTATCGTAAGACCGTTACTTGTACCCGCGATTACAGTAGTTTTAGGCCGATTTGCTTTTTGGCCAGGTAAACTTTCAAGAAAGAGTGAAGAAATACAAAAGGTGGATGCATAGTTAAAAAAGCCAAGGATATTTTCCTTGGCTTTTTTCAATGTAGTTAATTAATTTTTTGAAGTCAAATCATCAGCTGCAGCGTGATCAGCATCTTCAATTGTTGTTTCGGGCATTCCGTATAAGCCGTTCATTGCTTGTTCTTCGATAGTAAGATTTGCAGTATTATTATTTTGAATAGATGTAGTGTTTTCAGTAACATTTTCTTTTTTATTCATATTTTTGTTATTCATGTATGTATCCTCCAAATTTCATTTGATTTATCTATAGTATGTGGATGGATTTCCAGAAATATGTGAATTGATTCTTACATATGTTATATAATTAAATGAATAATTAGGGTGAATTTTAAACTGTTAGGAGTGAACAATTATGGTGAAAGCAAGGGAATTAGCCTTCTAAAATAAAAAGAAAATTTTAGGAGGCTATTAGAATGAAGTTTCATGTAATTGATAGAGAAGATTGGAATAGAGAGCGGTATTTTGAGCATTATTTAAAGTTGAAATGTACATTTAGTATGACTGTGAATGTTGATATCACGATGTTATTAGAGGAAGTATATCAAAAGGGAATAAAATTTTATCCCGTTTTTATATATTTAATTTCTAGAGTAGTAAATAATCATAAAAAATTTCGAACATGTTTTAACGATGAAGGAGTTTTAGGCTATTGGGAGGAAATGATACCGAGTTATACAATCTTTCATAAAGCTGATAAGTCTTTTTCAAGTATATGGACGGATTATTCAAGTGATTTCCGCACTTTCTATAAAAAGTATGAAGACGATATGAGATACTATGCTAGTGTTCATGGTCTTTTCACGAAAGAAAATATTCCGCCTAATGTATTTCCGATTTCTAGCATACCTTGGACTAGTTTTACTGGATTTAATCTTAATATTAATAATGATGAAAATTTTCTATTGCCAATTATAACTTGTGGGAAATATTTTAACGAAGGAAACAAGGTTATGCTACCAGTTTCATTGCAAGTACATCATTCCGTTTGTGATGGATATGATGCGAGTAAATTTATAGAAGATTTACAGCAGTTAAGTAATACTTGCAATGAGTGGCTTAAGTAATATCTAATTTTTAATTATATAAAGTGAAACTTTAATCAGTGGGGGGGTTCAGCCCTCACCAATCGGGATTTTACGGGCAATTGATCCCCCACCTAACTTCTTTGCTTTCGCTGAATTTTGAGGTGGGGGTCTTACTGTCCGGCAAATAGCGGGATAAAATTGAACATGAATAAAAGAAGAGAACATGTTTATATTACATGGTCTCTTTTTATTATTCATTAATACTAAGTAACTGTGGAAAATATAGGGTGATTTGTAGTTTAATAGTAAAGAGAGTGATTAGTGTTAATTTTCTTAGTTTTTAAAAAGGATATAAATGTTTTAATAGGGGGGAGTAAAGTGAAATTTGTAAGCATTGAAAAAGAGGAGATCCTAATTGGGAATATGGCAAATTTGTATTGTAAAGTATTTGAGAAAACAAATTTCAATGAAATGATCAAGCGAATGAATAGGCATATAGAATATACAGGTTTTAAAGGTATAGTAGCAATAAATGATGAAAATGAAGTAGTTGGTTTTACTTATGGTTATCGCTCAATGGAGGGACAGTACTATAATCAATTAATGAGAGAAGCGTTACATCTAGGGCAAGTAGACGAATGGTTGCAAGATTGTTTTGAATTTGTAGAGTTAGCAGTTCACCCACAATATCAAAATAAAGGTCTTGGAACGAAATTACATAATAAATTACTAGAAGGAGTTTCAAATACAACGAGTGTTTTAACAACACAAATAAACAATGAAAAAGCACGTTCGTTATATGAAAGATTAGATTGGATAAATGTATTGGAGCCATTTCATCCAAGTAAAAATGATGTTCCATATGTAATAATGGGAAAAGCATTAAAAACAAAAGTGAATTGATAATTATGGCATTCACAAAAATTATTGGTTTGTAATAATGAAGGGGAAAACAACAATGATATCTATAGAAAAAGCTACAATTTTAGATGCTGAGAAATTAACAGAAATAATGAAAAGAACATTTGATGCAGAAGCAAAACAATGGCTATACGGCCAAGATGATGTCATTGATTATAACATTCAACCGCCAGGATATTCTTCAGTTGAAATGATGGAATATTCCATTGAAGAATTGGATTCTTTCAAAGTTGTAATGGATAAAGAAATAATCGGAGGGATAATAGTTACGATTTCTGGTAAGTCGTACGGTCGAATTGATCGTATTTTTTTAAATCCTGTTTATCAAGGAAAAGGCATTGGATCACATGTTATGAAATTAATAGAAAAGGAATATCCAAACATAAAGATTTGGGATCTCGAAACATCTAGTAGACAAATTAATAATCATCACTTTTATAAAAAGATGGGCTACCAAATGATTTTTGAATCGGAAGATGAGTATTGTTACGTGAAAAGAATAAAAACAAGCTCAAATAAAGAGAGTGTAGTTACAAATAAAGATATGAAAAATAGTCAATACGAAAACTGTAATTTAGCAAATACAGAGTATTATCAAGTGAATTTAAAAAACAGTTCATTTGTTGGTAGCAATATAATGAATACGAATATGAGTAATTGTAATGTAAGTCAATCAAAGTTTAGAAATATAAATTTTAGATGGTCATCATATGCAGATTTAAATCTTTCTGGTAGTAAATTTAATTTGGTGACTTTAGGTGGAGTGCAATTTAAAAATACAAGTCTCGGAGATGAGAAGGAACCTATTTTATTCGATAAATGTGATTTGGAAGGTAGCACCATAAGTAATAGTAATCTGAAAAATATTGAAATAGAAAATTGTGATATAGTCGGCATGAAACTAAATGGTATTCTGATCGAAAATTTGCTTAATTTATATAATAAAGTGAAAAGTTAACCATATAGATATAGTTGTTTATCTTTTTGGAAATTAAGTATTATATCGAAATAATTATGTAAAAATGACATAAAGAAATACGGGCGAGAAGGTCATTCATGAACGTTTCTAGAATACACACAAATATATTGTTATTTATATGGAGGAGAGAAAGATGGAGATCAATGTTAGAGCAGTAGAAATACAAGATGCTAGAGCAATTCATCGTATATGTATACAGGATGACGTTTTACCGTATATGGTTTTCTTACCTAGCATGCGTGTAGAAGCTATGGAAAATAGAATTCGAAATTTAGCACCAAATCAATTTGAATTTGTTGCAGAATATGATGGAGAAATTGTTGGATTTGTAGGTTTAACACAAAGTCCGGGCCGAAGATCTCATTCAGGCGATTTATTCATTGGGGTTGATAGTGAATATCATAATAAAGGAATTGGGAAAGCACTTCTTACGAAGATGCTTGATTTGGCTGATAATTGGTTAATGTTAGAGAGAGTAGAACTAGGTGTGTTAGAAACGAATCCAAAAGCAAAAGCTTTATATGAAAAATTTGGATTTGTAGAAGAGGGAGTAAAGATAGGGAATTTGAAAGCTCACGGAAAGTTTATTAATGAAATTATGATGAGTCGTTTTAGACCGGATGGTTTAATTGTACATAATTAGTAGTTAAAAGCATGACAGTATACTGTCATGCTTTTTTATTAGAATTTGGCTGTATTAAAAATAATACTAAACCAATAAAAATAACGGTAATTCCTAGTCCTTGTTGTAAAGAAATGGTCTCATGTAATATAAAGTACGCTAGTATACAAGTGCCAATTGTTTCACCTAAAATACTCATTGAAATTACAGTAGCACTTATCCATTTTAATAACCAATTAAAAATGGTTTGTCCTAAAATTGTAGCAATGAAAGCTAATCCAATAAAGCACAACCAAGTTTGTGTAGAGTAATGGATGAAAGATTCTTGTTGTGTGAAAGCAAATATGCCAAGAAAGCCAGCACTACTTCCATAACTAATTACCGAATATGGTATAAGTGACAAATCTTTACGAACGTGTTGGCTAATGAAAAAATAAGCAGTAATGATACCGGCAGCGATAAGTGCTAAAATATCTCCATATAAAGCTTCTCCACTAATTTGGAAATCTTGCCAGCCAATGATGATACTACCTGAAATAGCGATGAGGCAACCAATAACTGCTCCTTTCGTAAATCTCTCCTTAAATAAAAAATAACCACCAATCATTGAGAACAAAGGTTGTAACGTTACGATAACTGTAGAGCTTGCTACAGAAGTATATTGTAATGATTCAAACCATAGTACATAATGTGCAGCTAAAAATAGCCCAGATACGAATCCAAGTGCCCATTGTTTTTTCGTTAAAGTTTTTAGCTCATTTCGACTATTTTTATTAAATAGTAATAACGGTAACAGAATTAGTGTGGCAAAGAATAATCGGTAAAAAGCAATGATTGTCGCAGGAGCATCTGCCAATTTTACAAAAATAGCTGAAGTTGATAAGGCGAATACACCAAAAAATAAGATGCAATATGAAAGAATAGGTGATTTCAAAGTTTGTCCCTCCGATAGAATGTTTATTATAATAAACTTAATACGATATAATGTACAAAAGTAAGTATATAAGTCCCGGAGATAATAGGGAAGGGTTATTTGCCTTTGTTTAGTATGTCAGCACAAAGACAACGAAACATGCATTATGATGGACGAAAGGAAGTTTTACTGTGATACATGATAGGCTTGGACAAACGGTATTAAGTTATCGTAAGAAAAATAATATGACAATTCGTGAATTCGCTGATTATGCAGGGATTAGTACGTCGTTAATTAGCCAAATTGAAAGAGGACATGCTAATCCTTCTTTAAATGTTTTGGAATTAATTGCAAAAGCATTAAATGTACCGCTGTTTACACTTTTTATTAACGATATTGATACAGATTCACTCATTTCTAAGAAAAAAGATCGAAAAAAAGTATATCGGGAAAACAATGATCACATTGTATATGATGTATTAACACCTGATTTTATGAAAGCACGTATTGAAATGCTAATGATGGATTTAAATAAACAAGCAAACACAACAGAAAGCCATTATTCCCATGAAGATAAGGAAGAGATTGCTGTTATTATGAAAGGGGAAGTGTATGTGGAATTGGAGGGAAAAGAATATTTTTTAGAAGAAGGCGATGTTGTACGTATTCCACCGAATGTGAAGCATCGATTTTTGAATAAAAGTGATGAATCGAATCACATTTTATTTGTCCTGACACCATCTTTAGGATGAAAATATAGTGATTTTTATTAGGAGAGGAAGAAAATGGAAAACGATAGTATTTTAAAAGGCGGCCTTTCAATTATTTCTCAATGTAAAAAAGAAACAAATGATATTTGGCATGCACATTTTGGAGCAGCTGCAATTGCTAGTTATTTTTTTATGAAAGATAATAATATTGATGAAGAAACAGCTCGTAATATGTATTCGCAAACAAGGATGATGCTGAACAAGAAAAAAATTGGTGAGATGATTGATGATAAAAAAGAAATGAATTTTCAAATTGCGGAGAATATGATTATAAAATCTTTAGAACAAACGATTGATGAGCTTCATTGGGTGGGGCATAACGTCATTTATGCGTCATTGAGTTTATTAGCTATGAAAGAGCTACAAAAATGGGGTGATAATCAAGCAATTGAAGGGATTACTACTCTTATTTTATCATTTCGAAAAACAATTCCAGGTAGATCGTGGATTGGTTATACGACGAAAGAAGTAAAACAATTAAGTTTTGAAGATGAGATACAAAGTGAATTGAGTAATCCAACACAAGTATCTCAGTTCATTTTAAATGAGTTATCGAAATTTAATATTATTTATCGAGCGGAATCACATCATGATTTAATTGGGCATTTGCTTACATACTCCCACGCAATTAATATAATGTACGATTTAGGACATATAGATATATTTCAACGAGGGATACGTCCGCTGTTAAAACTAGTATACGTACTAAGAGCTAGCCAAAAGCTCAAGCTGAATACGGAAATAACTTTACACTCACCTATAGATCGATTACCTTTAATTCAATCTAAACGTGCAAATATTTTACCAACTGAAAATATATTTTGGATAAAAGACTATATTGAATTCGATTGGGATTTTGGTCATGTATTTAAATTCTCATATAGTTATTTTAATCATATACAGAGAGCTCCAAATTATAAAGATATCACATTAGAAAAATTCCGTTATGTTATTAATTCTTAATGAACGTTAATGATCTGTAAAAGGAAGTTTAATCTAGTTTCTTTTTTTGTTAGTAGTATATTATTTTTTCAAATATGTAAGATTTTACATGCGTATTTTACTTTTACTAATTATGTAAGTAGGCTATACTGAAATACATACATTTTATTTTTGGAGAGATGTAAAACGACATGGAACTAGCGAAATTGGAAAAAGTAATTGAAATAAAAAAAGAAGAACTTTTATATTTAGTATCGGATTATGGAATTCAACATGAAAAAGTATTGGCATTGAGTCAAGAACTAGACAAATTAATCAATTACTTTATGTTTTTAAAATAAAGAGAACTATGACGGGGTTTGTAAATGTTATAGTTCTTTTTTATTAGGTAATTTGAAAATATATTAAAATATATTGTCTAATTTCTTACAGAATGCGCAACTTGCTAGTCGAATATAAGGACTTTTGGTTATAATAAAAAGGAATTATTAATTGTATCGGTTAGGAGCGCAGCACATATGAAAACAGTTGTTGTTATCGGTGGAGGTATAACGGGACTTTCTACTATGTTTTATTTAGAAAAATTAAAAAAGGATTATAATATCGATTTAAATTTAATTCTTATTGAGAAAGAAGAGCATTTAGGTGGTAAAATCCATAGTGTGGAAGAAAAGGATTTCATTATGGAGTCAGGGGCGGATTCAATCGTTGCTCGTAATGAACACGTTATGCCACTTGTAAAAGATTTAAATTTAGAAAATGAAATGGTATATAATGAAACGGGTATTTCTTACATATATTCTGAAAACATGTTACATCCAATTCCTTCTGATACTATATTTGGGATACCGATGAGTGCCCGGTCGTTGTTTAGCAGTACGCTAGTCTCAACGAAGGGGAAAATCGTAGCTTTAAAAGATTTCATAACGAAAAATAAAGAGTTTACGAAAGATACATCACTTGCTCTATTTTTAGAAAGCTTTTTAGGGAAAGAGTTAGTGGAAAGACAAATTGCTCCTGTGCTTTCAGGCGTATATTCTGGTAAATTGAATGAGCTTACAATGGCATCTACATTACCGTATTTACTGGATTATAAAAATAAGTATGGAAGTATTATTAAAGGTTTTGAAGAGAATAAAAAACAATTTCAATCAGCAGGAAATAAAAAATTCGTATCATTTAAAGGTGGACTATCTACGATAATTAATCGCTTAGAAGAAGTGCTGACTGAAACTGTCGTAAAAAAAGGTGCTATAACGACGGCTGTAAGTAAACAAGAAGATCGATATGAGATTTCTTTTGCAAATCATGAAACAATACAAGCAGATTATGTTGTTTTAGCAGCTCCACATGATATAGCGCAAACTTTATTACAGTCTAATGAGTTAAATGAGCAGTTTAATACATTTAAAAACTCATCTCTTATTAGTATTTATTTAGGATTTGACATACTAGATGAACAACTACCAGCTGACGGTACGGGGTTTATTGTAACGGAAAACAGTGATTTACATTGTGATGCTTGTACATGGACAAGTCGAAAGTGGAAACATACATCGGGTAAACAAAAATTATTAGTTAGAATGTTTTATAAGAGTACCAATCCGGTATATGAAACAATCAAGGATTACAGTGAAGAAGAATTAGTACGAGTAGCTTTATATGATATTGAAAAGAGTCTCGGAATTAAAGGTGAACCAGAAGTAGTTGAAGTTACAAATTGGAAAGATTTAATGCCGAAATATCATTTAGAACATAATCAAGCGGTTCAAGCATTGCAAGAAAAAATGACAAATCTTTATCCAAATGTATATTTAGCTGGTGCCTCATATTACGGTGTTGGAATTGGTGCGTGTATTGGAAATGGAAAGAATATTGCCAATGAAATAATGGCTACATTAAATAAATAATACTGTAGAATAAATAAAAACTGTTCCTTCAGCAAAATGAAGGAACAGTTTTTATTTATTTTATTTGAATGGAAATTTTATTGTTTTTTACATTGTTTTCTTTTATTGTTAATGTTATTTCTCCAGATTCTTTAAATGAATACGGTGATAGTTGATAAATATCTTTTATATCATGTTTTTCTTGTAATTTACTTATCGGTATTAATACGATATTTGGCTTCCATGTTTCTTGTTTTCCTGAAGGATATTCTATAAGTATTACCGGATTTTTTAACTGCATTTTTTTCCAAGAGACGAAATATAGTTGAACTTCTGTATCTTTTTTTAATAATTCTTCGGAGAAATAACCGAATTCGCCTACATTACCGAAAACAGTGTAGTTTTGATTTTTTAATTTAATATCTAAATAACTAGGTTGATATGTTACTGCATGATAAGTTCCATATGAAAGTGAGAGTATGGCAGCGATTAAAATACCGATTGAAAATGTCTTAAAGCTATTGCCTTTAAAGTTAGTCATCATGAAAGAGTTTGGTGTGAATTTTTTTGCGAATAAAAAAATAAGTAATATGAGTAAGAGGGATAAGCCGATGAATATATACATAGGAAATTTACACCTCCACAATAAAATAATATATTAACTATATTTTACCATAAATGTATGGAGTAGGGTGGTTGTTTGGAAGGAGAAAATGAAGAAACAATTTTTTTTACAGTTCTTGATAATTTGAAATTCGATTTATGGAAATTATAGCGTAATGTTTGAGTAGTAATCAGAAGGTATCCAATTCTTGTATATAGAATAAAGAGGGAATGCGTCATTAGAAATGTTTGATTTATGGAACAATAAGGACTTTAGTAATTATAAATATTTTTTCTGATATAATGAATGAGTAGAGAGAAAGGAGTGATCCTATGGCATTTCCTATATTAGAAACAGAACGCTTACGTTTAGTTGAAATAGAACAATCTTATTGTCAAAAAATATATGAAATCTTTTCATTGGATGAAGTAACGTGTTATTACGGTATGAATTCTTTTACGGAGTTTGGACAAGCTTCACGTATGATCGAATCTTTTTCGAAAAATTACTTTGAAAAAAAGGCAATACGATGGGGAATTGTGTTAAAAGAAACGAACGTTTTAATAGGAACAATTGGACTAAACAATTTACAATTATGGAGTAAACGATCTGAGATTGGATATGACCTGCATCCTCGTTATTGGGGAAATGGTTATGCGTCAGAAGCGGCTCGAGAAATTATTGATTATGGGTTTAAAGATTTGGGTTTGTTTAGAATTGGAGCTATTACATATCCTGAAAATGTTACTTCTTGTAGAATGTTATCTAAAATCGGCTTTCAAAAGGAAGGTCTATTGCGCGGATATATTCATCAAGGAAATAAGCAACACGATGCATTATTGTATTCTATAGTGCGAACTGATATTGAGGACATAAATTTATAATAAAAAAAACCTCTTAATTAAAAGAGGTTTTTTTTATTATAAATTAACCTAATTTAGGTAATAAACGTTCTCCGCTTTTCATGCTACTTTTACATAAAGGGCATTTAGGCTCTTCTTCAAATGAAAAGTTCTTTCTCATCCATCCTAAACAATCCTCTGATTCACATTCCCAAACAGGGGTTTGTTCTGGTGGTACTTCTGCTACATCGTTCTTTCGATTGCGATACATGTAACCACTCCTTTTATGTAAAAAATTTTAGTTATATATTAAAAAGGTTGTTAACCTTGCTGGTAACAACCTTTTTATTGTTTGAATTATAGCTTTACAACGTTTTTAGCTTGAGGTCCGCGGTTACCTTCTTCAACTTCGAAGCTAACTTCTTGACCTTCGTCAAGAGACTTGAAGCCGTCGCCAGTGATAGCTGAGAAGTGAACGAATACGTCGTTACCGTCTGCAACTTCGATGAAACCGAAACCTTTTTCGCTGTTAAACCATTTTACTTTACCTGTTAATGTCATGGTAATGCCTCCTAAAAGTAGAAAAATTACAATATGATCGGCCTTATTTGAATGAAAATAAAAGTTCACATATTATCAAAAACCCATAAGGAGTACAAAATGTCCCTGATTGATACTTGATAATATGCAAAGAAAATATAGTGTTAAATTGACCTTAATTACTATCTTACAACAAATGGTGGGAAATAGCAAGTGCTGGTAATACCACTGACTAATCTGGGTGATAATAGTAAAGGCACAAAGGCATCTCTTTTAGTTATATATTATTCCTAATTTGAATTTATTCCAAACAAAAATCATTTATATGAAAAAATAAGTTTAAATAGAAGGCTAAATATTATTTTAATATTGCTGATGCGTACCATAATTAGGAGGATAGAATATTGCAAAATAAACAATTTAAAATAATTGAAGCAGCAAAAGAAGGAAGAAGAAAAGTTCATCCTGTTTTTGCTGTCATACTCGCGATTATATTTTTAACTTTAGGTGAATTATTTATGTTGTTTATGCTGATTTTACCGAAAGCAGAAACAACTTTTATGAAGGCGATTTATAGCGACATTGAGATGATATTAACGTTTGGCGGCGCAATATTTTTTGTGTTTTTATGGATTAGATTTGTAGAGAAAAGATCATTTTCATCCATTGGTTTTTGGAGAAATCAATGGATAAGAAAATATTTGAGAGGTACATTAATAGGATTTGTTTTCATTTCAATACCAGTAATTTTACTCCTATTAGCAGGAGTTGTAACATTACAAATACAAAAAATTACATTAACCGCTATATTGGGTATTGTAGGTTCTTTAGTTGCATTTTTAATACAAGGGGCAACGGAAGAAATTATTGTACGAGGTTGGTTATTCCCGGTTCTTTCTGTTAGAAGTCGTATATGGGTTGGGATTGTTGTGACATCTTTCTTATTTGGTTTTCTTCATTTACTTAATCCAGGTATTACAATTCTTTCAATATCGAATATAATATTAGTTGGTGTATTTGCAGCTTTTTACGTTTTAAAAGACAGTAGTCTGTGGGGGATTTGCGCATGGCATTCCATTTGGAATTGGGCACAATATAACGTCTACGGTTTTGCAGTTAGCGGGATGACCATATATTCAACTCCGCTATTTAAACCTGCAACAAATGGCCCCGAATTCCTTCATGGAGGCACGTTCGGAATTGAAGGTAGTATCATTACAACAATCATGCTCGCTATTGCTTCAATTGTTTTATGGAGAAAGTTATGGGGAAGAAAAGTGAAACAACGAAATTTTAGTTAATGAAAGAGGGAGAAACTATGGGGATAATAGCATTTGAGGGAGCAAGCGCTGTTGGTAAAAGTACCACGTGCCGTGAATTAGAAAAGAATTATGGTGCTTATATAATACCTGAAGTGAATTCTTTATTTGAAAGGCCAAAAAATGAACATAGAACATGGTATTTTGAAAAACAAGTTGAGCGCTGGAATATAGCTGTTCAGAAGTCGGAGCAATATGAATTCGTAATACTTGATGGGGATATGTATCAACCACTTAGTTATAATTGGTGTTTTCATTTTGATATATTTAATCAGCCATTATCTTTAATAGAAAATTTTTATAAAGAAAAGATGGTAAATAGGGAAATTGGTTTTCCGGATCAATATTTTTATTTATATACGAACGATGAAGAACTTAGAAAGCGGAAAGTATATGATGAAACGAAAAGAAGGAGAAACTTTGAAAAACATTTACATATATCAAAATCGTTTCAGCGTTATTATGAAAATTTAAATACTGTTACAGATGGGTATTGTAAATTAATTGAGGCGAAAAGTGTAAAATCGAATGAAATAGAAATTGTAAATAATTTAAACAGTTTAAATGTTTGTGAAGAAAGACGTTTTGATGTTTCGAGGTTAGATGCTATTACGAAGTGGTTAAAAGAAAATCGTGCATAAAGTAAAAACAACGAGTGTTGTAGAACGCGCTCGTTGTTATTTTGCTTCTTTATAAATATAAAGGAAAAATTTGTAGAATACTTTCAATATTTAACAGAATAATCTTTCAATTTTAAAGAAAAAGAAATACAATATGAGAAAGTATATATAAATAATATGATAGGGGATGGGATGCGATATTTTAAATGAAGTAACAGTTTTTATATAAAAAATAATTAGGTAGTCAGAACAGAGATATTTGGGAGGAAACAAGCGAGATGAAAACACTATTTAAAATAATCGGTATTCTAGCTGGTATGGCGGTAATCGGAGTAGGTTTAACATATGGTATGCTGCATTATTTAAATAATAGTAAAACAGCTGCGAAAAAGGCATCACCAGCTGCTCCAGCAGTAGAAGTACTAGCTGATAGTAACGTAAAAGCAGAAAATGCAAAGCTTTTAGAAAATGGCAATTATTCATTGCCGAATAGTGGTTTTAATAAAAATTTTAAATGGACAGATGAGAACATACAGACAGCATTACATGAAATGGCACATCAAAAAGCGAAAGCTGATCAAAAATGGGGCTATATTTTTATTACACAAGAGCGGATTGAAAGCTTAATTGATATTGTAAAGAGTAATGATCTTGTACAGGGAAGTACATATGTAGAAATTTTAGAACGATGGAAACAAGGAAAATATGAAAAAGTTGATGCAGATCACAATAAGATTTGGAAATTACAAAGTGGGAATTTAGGAGAAGGAAAAGGAGTAATGTCGGAAGCTGAGCAAAAAGAATTAATTAATCAAGTGTTTATGAACAAAGGTACATATTCAGGGAGTAAATTAATTGCAGGTGGCGGACAGACTAATAAATAATATACTAATTAATGTAAGAGAGTAATTGCTTATTAGGCAATTACTCTTTTTATATGTACTTCTTAATATCTTAATCTCGTTCAAGTAAGGAAAGAAACGACTGTAACACCGGGGAAATCCATCTGGATTTATGATAGATTACATGACTTTGAATAACGGATGGAGTTTCGATAGGCTGAAAACATAGTTGTACTTTTTGACAACTTTCCTTTACAACGATATAAGGAAGAATTGAAATGCCTAACTCACACATGACGGATTGTTTAATGACTTCAACATTGGAAGTTTCAAATGTTTTAGCTGGAATATTTCCGCTTTGACGTAAAAAACGATCTACCATTGTCCTATAGCCGCAACTTTGTTCTGTAAAAATGAACTGAGTTTCCTGTAATAACTGGAATGGATTTGTATGTGCAGCGGAATAAGCTGGTAAAATCCATCCAAATGTTTCATTACTAAAAGTACGCGTAATAAAATCATTATGTTCTATACTTTCTCCAATTATGAAGACAACGTCTGTTTCTCCTTCACGTAATTTTTGTAATGCTTGTTCATTTGTGTTTGTTTCAAGTACGATATTTACTTTCGGATTTTTCTGTTTGTAAGTACGTAATAATTGTGGTAATCGGTATACCGCTAATGATTCATTAGATGTAATACTTAATGTACCTTCTAAATAATCTGTATTTTGGGGGATTTCTTGCGCTTTTTCATATATTGAAAGTAATTCTAATGCATAAGGATGAAATTGATGACCTGCTTTTGTAAGTAGCACTTTTTTCCCTAACCGATCGAAAAGAGGAATATGTAAATCGTTCTCTAAAGCTTTCATATGTGCTGTAACAGTAGATTGCGCATAACCTAGCGCGTGCGCAGCTTTAGAAAAATTACCATACTTCACAATGGCGCAAAATGTTTTAACATGTCTCATTTCCATAAGCGATCCCTCTTTTATTATCATGATTTGTGAATGATTATATCATGTATTTTAATTTTCCAAATGATTAAATTCTGTATAAAATGAAATTGTAGAAATATTCATTCAGGTGATATTGGAGGAGAAAAGATGATCAAAAAGGGCTATCATGTAGCTGTTGTTGGGGCTACAGGTGCGGTAGGGCAAAAAATTATTGAACTGTTAGAGAATGAAATGAAGTTTAATATAGTTGAAGTTACATTGCTTTCGTCAAAACGATCCGCTGGTAAGAAAGTAAGATTCAAAGGACGAGAGATAATTATACAAGAGGCAAAAACAACTAGCTTTGAAGGTGTAGATATTGCCTTTTTTAGCGCTGGGGGAGAAGTATCTAGACAATTTGTAACTCATGCAGTTTCTAGTGGTGCGATTGTAATTGATAACACAAGTGAGTACCGAATGGCACAAGGTGTACCGCTCGTTGTTCCGGAAGTGAATGCGCACACTTTAAAACAGCATAAAGGTATCATTGCAGTTCCAAATTGTTCAGCATTACAGATGGTAACAGCACTTCAGCCGATTCGAAAATCATTTGGTTTAGAAAGAATTATCGTTTCAACATATCAAGCTGTATCGGGTTCTGGCATTCATGCGATTCATGAATTACGAGAGCAGGCTAAGTCTATACTTGCAGGTGAAGAAGTGAAGAGTGATATATTACCGGTGAAAAAAGATAAAAAACATTATCCAATAGCATTTAATGTACTGCCTCAAGTAGATGTATTTACAGACAATGATTTTACTTTTGAAGAAGTCAAAATGATTCAAGAAACGAAGAAAATATTAGAAGATGAAAACCTGAAAATGGCAGCTACTTGTGTACGTGTTCCAGTTGTATCGGGGCATTCAGAATCGGTTTATATAGAACTGGAAAAAGAAGCAAGCGTTGCGGAAATCAAGGAAATACTAATGGATGCACCAGGTGTTATTTTGCAGGATAACCCTAGTGAACAGCTGTATCCAATGCCATTATATGCAGAAGGGAAAATAGATACATTTGTCGGAAGAATACGTAAAGATCCTGATACGCCAAACGGATTTCACCTCTGGATTGTTTCCGATAACCTATTAAAAGGTGCGGCTTGGAATTCAGTTCAAATCGCAGAGACTTTAGTGGAAAAGGGGATACTTTAATATAGTTTAAAAAACTGGGGAATCGTTAATGATTCCCCAGTTTTTATTTCATAATTGTTTTCTTTATTTCGGCCAACTTTAATTAAAATTAGTCGTTATTGAATTTTTATAAATATCTACTTTATGTGCAGTGAAGCGTAAAGTTTTGGATTCTGCATGAATTGTAAGATTAATAATAATCGATAACGGCATTTCGACCGTTTTCACAATATCTTCTATAGCAATATACTCATTTTTTGTTTCCTATAATAAACAACAGAACGAATTACGGCCTCGTCACCTTCAATATCAATTTCACACATCATAGGGAATTTTTCACCATTATGTAAGAATAATTCGCCTAGTACGATTGAACCGTTTAATTCTTCTGTAAAATTAGTAGTTGCCGCTGGTTTTACCCATGTTTCGTCATGTTCTTCGTTTTCCTCTTCATCTATTGCCCATTCCCAAATGGGGTTTTGTTTTAGGTCCTCAATAGTTAATTTATCAATTGGTTTGCAACTACTCATACATAAATTCTCCTTTTATTTTGATAAATAAGTTTTTTGATTTCATGAATTAGATGATTGCTTATAAGTGGGTTTAACAAAGTATTTTGCTCATTTGATATCCAAACTACTTTATTTTGAAATAAAGCTATTACAGCAATATTAACAAAACTTTAATTGTCTAGTAAATAATTATTAGTGGAGATATTAAAATGGGATGGTGTTAAAGAAAGATAGTAAAAAACATCAAGGATGAATGAAACCCATTTGGTACGATATGGATATATCCAATGTGAGGGGGAGTTTGATGTATCAAGTAAAGGGGTATTTTTCATCATTAAAAGGAAGTTATTATGAGATTGGAAAGCAACAAGGGGAATTCGTGAAACAAAATCCGTATCTTATCCCGCAATTTATACACGAAGAAAATGTAATATCTAATAACCATTGGACAGAATCGAGAAATATACTAAACAAACATTGTCCAGGCATAAATGAAGAAATTGAGGGGTTTTGTGAAGTGTTAAAAATTCCTTCAAAAAATATGATGTATTACTATCAAACACTATTGAAAGCAGGTTGTAGTCATTGTGCAGTATTACCTAAAAAGACCGATTTAGAGCACACATATGTATTAAGGAATTATGATTTGTCACCAGTAATAGATGATATGCGTTTTTGTTCAACTCATGTTGAAGGTGCGTATGCACATAGTGGCTTTTCTACTCAATATTTTGGCCGAACGGAAGGGATAAACGAGCATGGATTAGCTGTTACATTTTCAGCATGTGGTCAACCAGTAGGAAATATTGCAGGTTTAAGAAAGCCAATGGTGAGTGGTTTACAATGTTTTGCGGTAATTCGATTGTTGTTGGAGAAATGTAAAAATGTGCAGGAAGCTAAGTTACTAATAGAAGAAATCCCAATTGCTAGTAATATTAATTTAATAATAGCTGATCCTTTAAATGCAGCATATATTGAAATATTTGACGGTCATAAATCCACAATAACGATTGATGGTGAAAAACAAGCTTTTATTGTATCAACAAACCATGCAGTTAGTTCATCAATTCAGAAATTAAATAATAGGAAATTAGAACAATCAACAAAGAGATATCACCTTTTACATGAGCATTTAAATAGATGTGAACAAGTAAGCATAGAGTCTTTAAAAAAGTTAGTAGAAGAAGAATATCCTGCTGGACTTACTGTGCATAACTATGAAGAATGGTTTGGAACTTTACATTCTGTATTATTCGATTTACATGATCGTACAATGAAGATTTGTTTCGGATCACCACTTTTAAACGACTGGTATTCATTGAAAGTTGGAGGAAATATGCCGTTTTCTGAGGTGAACGTGAACTTTAAAAATAAAACTTATACTGACTTTTGGAAGGAAGATAAGAATGAATTGATACCTAAAAGATAAATGGGATAAGATGGTGATGTAAAGAGTGCATTTATACTGGAGGGATTATCAATACTAAAAGTTATGTTACCATTTGTTCTTATCTTTTTTCTTGTTATTGCGATGTATATTGCTTATCAAAAGAGAAAAAAGTCTGGGATAAAAGGATTGAAAAGTGCGGTAACTTCTATTTGCTTCTTTTCACTTGCAATCTTAAATATGTTTGCATATTGGTTTCATTTTGGCGGTGCTTTTACATGGTTATTTTCAATTGTATTATTGCTAGTTGGTGCATATTTTACTAAATATATTCCAATATCTAAAAAGGTACATTAAAGTTTATAAGAGTTAAATATAATGTTTACTTTGTTTTGAAAAGAGATTATTCTACTAAATTGTTGTGAAACGGTTTCATAGGATAATCTCTTTTGTTTAGTTTTGGAAAGAACGTACTGTGATTTTTAGTTGCTCAATAAATTCTCGAGTTGCAGCACACATATATTTATCTTTTCTATAAATTAGCCCTATTTCAATTATTGGAGTAGGGTTTTCTATTTTAATAGCTTGAATGTTTTTATTTTGTAAAAAGTCTATATATGGTTTGGGTAAAACTGTAATTCCCATTCCTTTGGAAACCATTTGGATTAAAGATTCCATCGTGCTAATTTCTAAAATTGGTCTTGGTTTAAAGTTGAATTTTTGGCAATGAGATGTAATTAGTTCGGTTAAAAAGAAATTTTTAGGTAAAAGAATTAAAGGGTAGTTCTGTAATTCAGCAATAGATACATGATTACGTTCAGCTAATCGATGACCAGTGGGCACGACTAATGTAAGATCGCTTTTGTATAGAGGGATAGAGATAATCTCTTTATCTTGCACCGGGAGAAATGTAATTCCAATATCTAGTTCGTTTCGTAATAATTTTTCACGAATATCTCCTGTGCGAAGCCCTAATACAGAAAGCTCTATATTGGGATATAAATTATTGAAATTTAAAATAGTTAGTGGTAGTAAATAATTTAGGACGGTTAACAAAGCCCCTATTGTTAAGGAACCTTGCTGTAATCCGTTTAGGTCTTGAATAGCTGAACGAGCTTGTTCGACTTCATGAAAAATGATTTTACTATGTGATAATAAAATCTTTCCTGCTTCAGTTAAAGATATTTTTTTACCAATTCGATCGAAAAGTGGCATTCCTACTTCATGCTCTAATGCACGTATTTGTTGACTTAGAGAAGGCTGTGAAATATTTAATTTCTCAGCTGCTTTTGTGAAATGTAATTCTTTTGAAACAGCTAAAAAGTATTCAAGTTGTCGTAATTCGATTGGAATCACCTCAAGTATAATAATAGGTTATACCTATCATTATTATATAAATAATTGAATTGAACAATGATTTTAGAGGTTTTATAATCATTTTTATATAACAGAGAGGGTTGTAAAAATTAATTGAGAGAAAATACATGTAACACCTTTAAAGGAGGAAATAGAATGGCTAATGAATATCAATTATTATCTTTAAATATAGGATTACCAAAAGAGGTTACATACGGTGGAAAGGTAGTTCATACAGGCATAAATAAGAAACAAGTAAAGGAACCGGTATATTTATCCTTTGTAAAATTTAATGGGGATGGACAAGCTGACTTAGTTCATCATGGAGGAGTAGATAAAGCAGTTTGTGTTTATACTGGTGATCACTATCCATACTGGGAAAAAGAATTGAATCAAGATCTTGTATATGGGGCTTTCGGAGAAAATATAACAGTTAGTGGTATGAGCGAAGAGGATGTTTGTATTGGTGATACATTTGAGCTAGGACAGGCAATCGTACAGGTAACACAACCAAGGCAACCTTGTTTTAAATTAGCAAAAAAATATAATATTCCAAAGTTACCACTATATTTTCAAGAAACAGGATATACAGGATTTTATTTTCGTGTATTAAAAGAAGGATGGGTATCATCAGTCGACACCTTAAAAAGACTACAGTCTGATCCAAAAGGTGTTTCAGTAGCATTCGCTAACCGTATTATGCATAAGGAAAAACAAAATATTGAAGGGGTAAAAAGGATATTAGAAGTAAATGCACTTTCAAATAGTTGGAGAAAGTCTTTTGAAAAGCGTATAAGTGGAGAAGAAATTAATACGAAGGAAAGACTTGAAGGGATAAAAGAATAAAAATATTTTATTATAAATAGTGTATTTCTATTAGTAAAAGCTAATTAGAAAGCGCTATTTTTATAAAATAAACTAATTAATATCCGAAAATCTTAATATTTTTTTATTCGACTTATTTTCAAATAGTCGAAACATAAAATTAATTAGACTTTTTTTTTATGTTTTATGATAGTATATTGATTGGTAAGACCTCTATTTTTAAGAGTAGGTCATATAAGTATATCTAATTTAATGGAATTTAACATTTGGAGGTACAACATGGGGAATGTTGAAAAATTGGTAAGTCTTCTAATAGAAGAACCGAAAAGAGAGCAGTTATTTCCTTTATTTGAAGAAGTGTTTGGAATTACAACTCAAACATTGAATGATTTTTCGGATAAAGGGTATTGGGATGATACATATAAAGCTTTATCATTTTTACAAGAAGATAAAGTGATTGCAAATGTTGCTGCATTTTCACTCCCATTATTAATTAATGGTGAAAAAATAAATGCGGCGGGTATTCAATCAGTCATGACACACCCTAATTTTCGTAGACAAGGGCTAATGACACAATTAATGGATAAAATGATAGAAGAAATCGATAAGAAATGTGAATGTGCATTATTGTTTACGGAAAAACCTGAACTATATACAGCATTTGGGTTTAAAGTTGTGCAGGAATATTTGATGACTATACCATATGATAAAAATATTAATAATAACGATTCACTACTTAAAAAGTTAAATTTCTATAATATAGAGAATAGACAGTTAATACATGAAATTATTGATAGTAGCCAAAGACTTTCAAATAGTTTTTCAACTTTAAACTTCCATCCTTCATTTTATTTGAATATGTATGATTCGGAATGGAATGAGAAATTGTATTATTCAGAGAAACTAGATGCTCTAATCGTTTATGAAGTAGACAATGAAAAGTTGAAATTATTTGGAGTATTTGCGCCAGTACTTCCGGTTTTAGATGAATTATGTGGAGAAATCAATGAAAGGTTTACTGAAATCGAATTTTATTTTTCTCCAGATCAATTAGGGGTTGAGGATGTACAGTTTACAGAAGTACAGTCTAGCAAGTATTTAATGGTTCGAAGTGATAAAGAGTTAGATTTTAAAGGTTATAAATTCCCAGTATTAGCGGAGTTTTAAATGTCTATATAAATGCTTTATTATGGAGGAGCTATGAATATATCGTATATACCAGAACATATTGAGCAACTCACTATAATGAATGTACCTGAATACTATAAAATTAATAATAATCATGCGTTTATTGTCCGTTCGAAAGCAGAAACTGATTTTTGGCTTAAAACACATTATGGTTTTGAAGTAATGAATGGTCATGTATTTTATAATGAGATGATGACAGACTTTCAAGCGGAAGTTCAGTTACGTATGAATCCAAATTCAAAATTCGATCAAGCAGGTCTTTTTGTTATGATTTCGGAGAACTGTTGGCTAAAAACATCTTTAGAATATATCCCTGAAGGGCCATCTCACTTAGGTGCTGTCGTAACGAATAATGGATATTCTGACTGGTCAACGCAAAATTATCCAACTGAAGCAGCTAAGCAACAACTTCGTTTTCGAATTATTCGAAAAAGCGGTGATTACACAATATATGTGAAAAAGGGCCATCAATGGGAACAAATAAGAATCGCTCATTTAATGGAGGATATAGGGAAGGAGCCTGTTAAAATAGGTTTTTACACGTGTAGTCCTTCTAAAAATAAGGGATTTGAGACTGAGTTTTTACATTTTACAATTGAAGAAATATAGATGAAAAACCGTATTCTTTTCATTAAGAATACGGTTTTTGTATTTATATAATATAAAGCACATTTATTGACTACAAAGTCATTAATACTTATCATTTAATAATGTTAAATATTAATTTACATAATATAATAGAAGTAATAAAGAAATTACAAAATATATAGCTTAAATAAGGAGGGATATGAATTATTCAGTGGTAATTTCATGGGAAAAGGAGATTATGTATGAAATCATTTCGTAAGTTATTACAGTATTTAAAACCATACATGTTCTTCGCTATTATTGGGCCGCTATTTATGGTACTTGAGGTTGCGATGGACTTAATTCAACCGACTATTATGCAACATATCATTGATGTTGGGATTGCAAATCGGGATTTAAATTATGTAATAAAAATGGGGCTTCTTATGATAGGAGCAGCAGCACTCGGTTTAGTTGGAGGGCTTGGGTGTATGATGTATTCTACAAAAGCAGCTGTTAATTTCGCTACAGACATACGAAAAGATGTGTTTGCGAAAATAGAAACATTTTCTAGTAATAATCGGGACTCATTTGGAACAGGTAAATTATTAACGATCGTGACAAATGATATCACTTCCATTCAATCGGCAATGACGATGACATTACGTGTTCTCGTTCGTGGTCCACTGTTATTTATCGGAAGTATAATTATTGTTTTTGTAACAGCGCGAGAGTTATTTCCAATATTACTTGTAGTTGTTCCGATTTTATTACTTGCGATTATTTTAATTGCAAGTAAAGCAAGTGGTACATTTAAAAAGGTGCAAGAGGCATTAGACAAAGTGAATACAAAGCTACAAGAAAATTTATCTGGTGTGCGTGTTATAAAAGCGTATGTAAGACAAAAATACGAAATCGCTCAATTTGGAAATGTAAATACAAATTTAACGAAGATAAATATTCGAGCTGTGCAACTTATTTCTTTAATGATGCCAATCATTATGCTAGTTGTAAGTGGCGGGATTGTCGCAACATTATGGATTGGTGGAGAAAAAGTATTCGATGGAACGCTTCAAGTAGGAGCGATTTTGGCATTTATTAATTACTTGAATATCATTTTAATGTCACTTATGTCGATTAGCATGGTATTTATTCAAATTGCGCGAGCTTTTCCATCTGCGGATCGTGTACAGCAAGTGTTAAATACCGAGGTTGATATTATAAGCGAAGCGTATGCGATCGAACCTGAGAAAATTGAAGGAAATATCGAATTTAAAAATGTTAGTTATAGCTATACGAAAAATAATGAATACGTTTTAAAAGATATTTCGTTTAGCATACAAAAAGGTGAAAAAGTAGGGATTATTGGATCAACTGGAAGTGGTAAATCTACCTTAGCGAAACTGTTACCACGTCTATATGATGTGGATCATGGTGAAATATGTATAGATGGAATAGATGTTAAAAAATATGATTTGCAAAAACTCCGTGCTTCAATAGGGTTTGTACCTCAGAAGGCGTTGTTGTTCTCAGGCAGTATAGAAGAAAATTTACGTTATGGTAAAGAAGATGCAACACATGACGAGCTGGAAGTAGCAGCTGCATCAGCTTGTGCGACTGAGTTTATCAATAAGCTGGAAGAATCTTATCAATATAATTTAACACAAGGCGCGACAAATCTATCAGGTGGACAAAAACAACGTGTATCAATTGCAAGGGCACTTGTGAGAAAACCACCGATTCTCATATTAGATGATTCTACATCAGCAGTTGATGCAAAATCAGAGGCTACTATTCAAACAGCTTTAAAAACAAAATATAAAGGCACAACGACTTTATTAATTGCGTCCAAAATTTCTTCCATAATGGATGCGGATAAAATATTTGTATTAGATAATGGTGAATTAGTTGGCAATGGTACACATGAACAATTGTTAGAACGCAGTGAGGTTTATCAGGAAATTTATCTTTCCCAAGGTGGTAATTTGCATAAAGAAGGTGGGGAAGAACATGCGTAATTTTCAAGGGCAATTTGCTAGTAAAGGTGGACGAAACACCCCAAAGATGGGAAAAGCTAAAAATGCTCAAGGAACTGTAATGAGGGTATGGAACTATATGGGCTATCAAAAAGCTGCTCTTATGTTTGTTATATTTCTAGTCGTTGTTACTACATTACTTGGATTATTAGGTCCCTATTTTATGGGAGTCATTATAGATCAATATATTGTACCGAAAGATTTAAGTGGTACAGCAAGAATGTGTATGTTACTTATCGCGATTTATGGTGTAACTGTACTTTTAACATGGTTACAAACGTTTGTCATGATTAACGTTGCATTAAAAACAATTCAAAAAATACGACAAGATATTTTTGAGAAAATCCAAACGCTTTCTTTACGGTTCTTTGATGTGCGTTCTCAAGGTGATTTAATGAGCCGTGTGACAAATGATATAGATAATTTGAATCAAGCTTTGACACAAAGTGTTGTACAAATTATTTCATCAGCATTAACTTTTATAGGTGTAACGATTGCAATGTTCGCCTTAAATTGGATTTTAGCAATTGTAACTTTAATTACAGTACCTATTATGTTTTACGTTACAAAAAAACTAGTTGCATATAGTGGTAAAAACTTTGCGAAGCGTCAAAAAGATTTAGGTGAATTAAATGGATTTATTGAGGAAGCAATTACAGGTGCGGATGTTACAACGTTGTATGGAAAAGAAAAAGAAACTGTACAAAATTTCAATAAAATTAATGAACAGCTAAGAGTTTCAGCTACGAAGGCTGATACATTTTCAGCTTTTATTTTTCCGAGTATGAACTTTATTAATAACTTAGGTATGGGGCTTGTCATTGGGACCGGATCAGTTATGGTCTTAAACGGAATGACAACAGTAGGAGTTATTGCGGCTTTTATTAATTATTCTCGTCAATTCTCAAGGCCGCTAAGTCAATTTGCGACTTTAATGAATACAATTCAAGCGGCAGTTGCTGGTGGAGAACGTGTTTTTGAAATTATGGATGAGGTACCAGAAATTCAAAATAAAAAAGACGCATTCGTTGTACAAAATTTACAAGGGCATGTTGCACTTGAGAATGTTTCATTTGGCTACGCAGAAAATAAAACGATTTTAAAAGAAGTGAGTCTTAAAGCGCAGCCAGGAGAGACAATTGCTTTAGTTGGTCCGACTGGATCAGGGAAAACAACAATCATTAATTTGTTAACTCGCTTTTACGATATACAGCAAGGACAAATTCATATTGATGGAAAAGATATAAAAGATTATGATATTAATTCTTTACGAAGTAAAATAGGAGTAGTTTTACAGGATACGTATTTATTTGCTGGTTCGATTATGGATAATATCCGTTATGGACGCTTAGATGCTACTGATGAAGAAGTTATCACTGCAGCTAAGGCAGCATCTGCACATTCTTTTATTAAGCATTTGCCAAATCAATATGAAACAGAAATTACTTCAGAAGGATCGAATTTAAGTCAAGGGCAAAAACAACTTCTTGCGATTGCACGAGCAATTTTAGCAGATGCAGATATATTAATTCTCGATGAAGCGACATCTAATATTGATACAAGAACAGAATTACAAATACAAGCAGGACTAAATAATTTAATGAGAGGTCGCACAAGTTTTGTGATCGCCCATCGACTTAAAACAATTGAAAAAGCAGATCAAATCCTTGTTATAAAGGATGGGGAAATTTTAGAAAGAGGGAATCATGAATCTCTCATGGAAGATAAAGGGTTTTATTTTGATTTGTATACGAGTCAGTTTAAAATTTAATAAAAAAAATGAGGTTTCTCTAGAAAAGAGAAGCCTCATTTTTTTATTTGTAAACTTTATGAATTACTTTTCTAACCAAATTAATTATCCCACCTGAAAAATACTTATACTTGCAGATACATTTGTTAAAGAGCCACCATCACTATTTGAGAGAGTGATAGTACCTGCTGAAGAGGTGTTATTTATTAAAGTTAATGTTGAAGGAACCACTGTTACGGTAAAAGCAGCAGTACCTTGATTTATTGTATGTGGTGACCCCGTACCAAAACGTCCACCTGAAATTGGTGTACCATTTAGTTCGAGGGAGAATTGGTTTTCGCGAGAAGCTTGTAATTGAAACTCTGCTACATATGTTCCTAGTGTATTAATTATAATATTTCCAGTACCTGTGATGTGGCTAAGGGCAGTTCCTGTTATAGGTCCATTTGTGTTAAAAGTAACACTACTTCCTACTGCAATTGATTGGTTAGTAGTATCAAAAACATATAGATAGTTTGTTAATCCTACACTAGCCGCCCCAGTAGGCCCGGTGGAACCGGTAGAGCCAGTATGTCCAGTAGCCCCAGTAGAACCGGTGAAGCCAGTAGGCCCGGTGGAACCAGTGAAGCCAGTAGGCCCGGTGGAACCAGTGAAGCCAGTAGGCCCGGTGGAACCAGTGAAGCCAGTAGGCCCGGTGGA
>NZ_JBXAHT010000001.1:1532188-1746581 GCF_058795375.1 Bacillus sp. GW823-FHT06A10
AACCGGTAGAACCAGTAGAGCCGGTAGCCCCAGTAGGCCCGGTGGAACCGGTAGAACCAGTAGAGCCGGTAGCCCCAGTAGGCCCGGTGGAACCAGTGGAGCCAGTAGAACCGGTAGGTCCAGTGGAGCCAGTAAGTCCAGTAGAACCGGTAGCCCCAGTAGGCCCGGTGGAACCAGTAGAACCGGTAGGCCCAGTAGGTCCAGTGGAACCGGTAGAGCCAGTAGGTCCAGTGGAACCGGTAGAGCCAGTAGGTCCAGTGGAACCGGTAGGTCCAGTAGGTCCAGTAGGTCCAGTAGGTCCAGTAGGTCCAGTGGAACCAGTGGAACCAGTGGAACCAGTGGAACCAGTGAAACCAGTGAAACCAGTGAAACCAGTGAAACCAATGGAGCCGGTAGCCCCAGTAGGCCCGGTAGGCCCAGTAGGTCCAGTGGAACCGGTAGAGCCGGTAGAGCCAGTATGTCCAGTAGGAGAATGTGGGAGAATAATACGGTTAATATCTAAAAGTGAAAAGTTAATGAACATATCTTTGTTTTGATAATCTATCGAAATCACCTCACTAGCATGTTTAAAGAAATAGTAAAGTAATAATTTTTATAGGTATTTCATTTCTATATTATTAATGCAACTTATTTTGGAAACAGTAAATAGCTATCCTGACTATAGGGTATTAATTTTTAACCTAAATTTTAATAAAACCTTTATTAAAGATAAAGAGCGCTTTTAAAGGCGCTCTGAGACAAGTTTCATGTTGAAAAAGGGAATTGAGGATATTATGTGCATACTGTTTTAGAATGTTGTAAATTTTTAATTAAAAATAAAAAGATCTTATAAAAATTTAAAATTTGTATTTTTAGATAGTCACCATACAATAAAATATGCTTGTTTGATATAAATGTGTGTCAAATTTACCAAAATATATTTTGGCATGCATAAGAAAATTAAAATACTTTGTTAGCAAATACTAGCGGCTTCAGTGACAGATGGTAGAAAGAGTTTACGTGGTATTGTAATAACCTCAAGCGCAATTTGCGTTGAATATAGGAGTATTGGAGTTAAATCTAAAGCGAGTGTTAAAAGTATTATGAAGCTTGTAAGAATTACAAAACTACCCCAAAAGAAACTTTTTGAAGTGTTGCGGAAATCTTTTATTAAGGAAAAGAAAGAAAAAGATGCGGTAACAATAAGAATGAAAATTTTATACTTATCAGACATTATAACCCTCCCAAAGAACAGTGATTTATATTATACCGTATTTTTCAATATTTTTATAAAAAGATTTTAAAGTGAATAATAAGAAAAAAATAAAGCCATAACTTAAAACATTAGTTTAGGTTCTATTGTTTGAATTCTTTGTTTTAGAAGGTATATAATTTGAAATTTAAAATTTTCCAAATGAATTACCATTTTTTATTTCTGATCCAACATCAGGTGCTCAATGAAATGGTATGAAAGATTATAGGCTAGTGATACGAGATTAAATAAGAGGAATCTGCGTGCAGCAAGAGTCCTAGCTCAGATTTCTACTAGAGAAAAGTATTTAGTTGGAGTTGGTATGTTAATAAAAAAAGGATGGATGTGGAAACTAAATATTCAAGACATTAAGGATAAAGGTCAGGAAATATAATTTGGTATTCTGGGAATAACCGGAGGTCCGTAGTTAAAGTTGCATAGAATTTGTATTTTGTTTCTAATTTTTCAATTGTTGTTAAGTGATGAGAACCTAGTCCACGCTGTACACTATGTTGAGAAAGAGTCGGCCCAATTTGTAATTTTCGTTTTTTCATTGGATCGTTCCATGGACTGTAAAAAAATTTAAAAATAAAAGCAGGTTCTATGTAAATGCTATAAGGATAATGCGAACCATGTCTCCCGACTCTATAGTTCCCGTGCGAATTATTGTGAATTAATCTACCGTTAAGATATAGTTGATTTGGATTAGGTTGAATTATTATGCCGTGATAACGTTGTTTAACAAGCGGAGAACTATATCTTGGATTAGTGTAGCCATAAGTCGGTTCATCAATCATCATAATCATTCTTATTGAAAACATATTGCCGCTCATAGTGTTAAGTGATTTGAAAAATTGTTCTTTATTATAACAGCACAGGAATTCTGTCGTATTTAATACCATTTTCCATCCTGTAAGTTCTCTTTCAATTTCCATAACTTCTTGATCAACTAAATAAGCATCAAATTCGAGTGATTTTGAGTTTCGTATTTCCCAATTAGGAGCGAATATTTTACAGATTTCCACTGACCGATCAGTGGATCCACGGTTAATAAGAATACCGTGATCAAATAGCTTTGTATGGTGCATTAACCACCATGGAAGTAAATATTCTTCATTGTAAAAATGAGAAATTAAAGTAGTCTTAATCAAAATCACCTCCGTATTTCACCTGCTTCTTATTTAATATGATATGGAAGGAAACCTATTGTTAGAAGGTTTCCTCTTAAAAGTTTTAAAACATATAGGGTATGTGGATGGATTAGTATATAAAGTAGTCTGATTGATGAAGAGTGGTATTAAAAAGTACAAAATCTAAAATGAGCATCAAATTAGTGTATAACGATTGAAACGGCACTGAAAACTAATAATACGGCCATAATGATGTTAAATAATTGGTTATGTTTCACTAATAATTTTTGGAATATTGAACCAAATAAACTCCAACTAAATGTACTCATTAAACCGACTACACCTAGAAATAATGAAAAAAGTATAAAACTTGAATATGAATTGTAGTAAGGGAGTATGAAAGTCGATACTACAGTCAGTCCGAATAAAATCCCTTTAGGATTAACGAATTGAAGAGAAATCCCAACTGTGAATAAGTTTTTATTATCTTTTTCAACGGGATTCGTACTGCTTTTACTAGTAAGTATTTTAATAGCTAAATATAACATATACGCTACACCTAAAATTTTTAAAGGGAATTCGATTATGGGTAAGATATTAAGTAGTACAACATTAAAGAAACTACATAAAGAAGTGAGGATGAAAAAACCAAAAGCTACTCCGAAGCAAAACTTCATGCTCCTTTTTAATCCGTGTTGATTTGCGTATGTCATCGCTAAAAAATTGTTAGGGCCGGGTGTGAAGCTACTTATAAAAACGAATAATAAAAAAGAAAATATAGGCATTTGAAAACCCCCTAATTATTTGTGTGTGTTATAATGACCGAAAGGAACAATATAACGTGTGCTTTTTATTGTACATAAAGGTCGTTATATTGTATATAGCGTGGGAGTGTTTTTATGGAAGAAATTCAACTTATATTGGCGAAAAATTTAAAAACTATAAGAGAAAAAGAAAAAATAAGTTTGGAAAAAGTTTCCCAATTAACAGGTGTGAGTAAAACGATGATTGGACAAATTGAAAGAGGAGAATCAAGCCCGACACTAACAACAATATGGAAGATTGCAAATGGCTTGAAAGTTTCTTTTACCTCTTTAATCAACAATCCTCAGCCTGATACGAAAGTGATCTTAAGAAAAGATATTCAAGTATTGTCTGAAGACAATGGAAAATATAAAGTGTATCCTTCTTTTCCTTTTCAAGATGATAGACATTTTGAAATGTATACAGTAGAAATAGAAACAGAAGGGAAATTAAGTTCAGAAGGGCATAAAGAAGGCGCAGAAGAATTTATTACGGTATTTGAAGGTGAATTGACAGTAGAAGTGAATAACTGTCAATATACATTAAATAGAGGAGATTCAATTCGTTTTAAGGCCGATAGATCACACTCTTATCGTAATTTAGGGGAATCTTTGACTCGATTAAGCATGACAATTTATTATCCAACTGCATAAGTGTGTATTTATAGTAACAAAAGATAAAACCATCTATAAGAGATGGTTTTTATTTTTTATCATTCACAAAAAAAGACACTCATCTGAGTGTCAACACAGTATTGCTCTCGCGTATAGGATTGGAGTATGTTTCTCAAATACGTATTGAGATGGTTCGTAAAAGAGAAACTGTCTTCATATTTAATGTAACATCGGTGGAAGTCAGTGTAAATTGATAATATATATACGGAAAATTTAGTATAGATAGTTTCTACTATGAATATAGTGCAATTTGTTCTTTAATGTGTCATCACTTTTATGAAATAATTGGGAAACTCTTGTTATGACAGACTTAGTATTTAATAATGTTTATTAGAAAAAGAATGAATCATTTTTTAATCGATTCGTATAATTGTTAGAGAGGCACCTGTTGAACCACCTCCAACCAAATTAACGATGGATAATACGCCGAATAATTGAAGTGAAATTGTATTACCGGCAATTAAATTATTATTATAATTTGAAGTTGATATAGCGGGAGAAAAAATAGAACCAGGAAGTGGAGTAGAAGCGTTTAATAGTAGTCTTGTTCCAGCGAGTAGAGCAGTTGTCGTATTAACTTGATAGGTTAAATAATATCTTCCGGTTACAGGAATTGTAAATATATCGTTTGAGGCGTTACCTGTAAAATTACCGAGGCTTTGGTTATTAGAAAGAGGAATATTAATTCCACCTAATATCACAGAGATGGGACCACCTAATGTATTATTAGCGAACATAGAGTTTGTTGTAACTATTGCCCCAGTATTTCTGGTAGGTCCAGTAAGTCTGTATGGAAGAATAATTTCAAGAGCTATTGATACTAGTTCTTCTATTCTTTTTTCATTTTTATCTTGAATTTAAATCACCTCATTTTTAAATTAGAATGCAATAAGTTTCGTGTTTTTGGAATGGAACTATCATTTTATTATATTAATAGTAGTAGTTAAAGCAACGGTAAAATGTTTAATAACTGTATGAATCATTTGGCAAGAAAAAAGAATAGTTATGAGAGTATTCCTTAATAATAGACTCATACTTATGTAAGTTAATTAAAAATATGTGGAATGAGGAATTAAATTGAAGCGGAATGATAAATTATCAATAAATAAAGGTAAGATAGAACCTGAGAATATTGGACCTACATTTCCAGCTCTTCCACCAATATATATTCCAACAGGAGCAACGGGGGCAACAGGAGCAACGGGGGCAACAGGAGCAACAGGAGCAACGGGGGCAACAGGAGCAACAGGAGCAACGGGGGCAACAGGAGCAACAGGAGCAACGGGGGCAACAGGGGCAACAGGAGCAACAGGGGCAACAGGAGCAACAGGAGCAACGGGGGCAACAGGAATAACAGGAGCAACAGGGGCAACAGGAATAACAGGAGCAACGGGAGTAACAGGAATAACAGGAGCAACGGGAGTAACAGGAGCAACGGGAGCAACAGGAGCAACAGGAGCAAGGGGGGCAACAGGAATAACAGGAGCAACAGGAGCAACAGGAGCAAGGGGGGCAACAGGAATAACAGGAGCAACGGGAGCAAGGGGGGCAACAGGAATAACAGGAGCAACGGGTGTAACAGGAGCAACAGGTCCTACTGGGGGGATTGGCCCTATAACAACAACTAATTTGTTATTTTACACTTTTTCAGATGGAGAGAAACTTATATATACAGATGCAGATGGCATAGCTCAATATGGTACAACGAATATACTTTCACCTAGTAAGGTTTCGTATATAAATTTGTTTATCAATGGAATTTTGCAACCACAACCATTCTATGAAGTTAGTACTGGTAAACTAACTTTATTGGATAACCAACCACCATCGCAAGGTTCTTCAATTATTTTACAATTTATTATTATTAATTAAAAAAGACAGATTCTTAATGAAAAGGAATCTGTCTTTTTTGTTCTGAATTACATTCGTTAACATTAAGTGACGATAAATTCAATTGTAATTGGAATTCCGCCGTCTAATGCATCCCCACCAGGAATTGTAATAGCACCAGTAGGACCAGTAGTAACACTGGAGTTCACGCTTGGTTGAAGAATACCGTTCACATATAAGTTGTAATACGTGAAAGTCGGAAAAGCGGTTGCAGTAGTACCCGCATCGTTTAAACAAGCTGTGGCAGCAATTGCAAAAGCTGCACCTGTACCTGTGCCGGCTCCTAGTGTAGATGTAAATCTTCTAGATGCCATAAATGGTTGAATGATAGGCAATTAATTTTCACTCCTTACAATATTTTATTAGAACGAAGTATAAAATAACTTGTCCACTATATTGTATGAGAGTTTTTTATAATAGAAACGGCTTCACCTTTATAAGGTGAGCCCAATTTTAGTAAAGAAATGTTCTTTATTTATATGAAAAAATGATGTTATTACTTGCGGAATATATGTTAATCGTAAATTCGGTTTTTTGTATTCAAATTAAAATGTGTCTTTGAACCTAAGAGATAAACGTGGAAAAATAAAATAAACTCTTAAGTTTAGGTATTTAATCTAAGCAGTCAATTATTAAAAACATATAATTAATATGTGAGTCATGAACATAATTAAATAGCGTTTGCAAGTTTAATTATATTTCATGTTTCCTATTTTAAGTCAATATATAACACATACTCTTTTACAACTTTATGATCCTTATAATAGGAAAAACTCAAATATAAAACAAGTAAGGAGGACATAAATGACAAGTAATAATTGTTTCGGTCATAACCACTGCAATAATCCGATTGTTTTCACTCCAGATTGCTGTAACAATCCACAAACAGTTCCAATTACTAGTGAGCAATTAGGTAGATTAATTACTTTACTAAACTCTTTAATTTCGGCTATTGCAGCGTTTTTTGCAAATCCAAGTGATGCAAACAGATTAGCTTTACTCAATTTGTTTACTCAACTATTGAACTTACTAAATGAATTAGCACCTTCTCCAGAAGGGAATTTCTTAAAACAATTAATTCAAAGTATTATTAATTTACTACAATCTCCTAACCCAAATCTAAGTCAATTACTTTCTTTATTACAACAATTCTACAGTGCTCTTGCACCATTCTTCTTCTCTTTAATTATTGACCCTGCAAGCTTACAACTTTTATTAAACTTATTAACTCAATTAATTGGTGCTACTCCAGGAGGCGGCCCAACAGGTCCAACAGGTCCAACAGGTCCAGGAGGCGGAGCAACAGGAGCAACAGGAGCAACTGGTGCAACAGGAGCAACAGGTCCAACAGGAGCAGGAGTAACAGGAGCAACTGGTGCAACAGGAGCAACAGGAGCAACTGGTGCAACAGGTCCAACAGGAGCAACAGGCCCAACAGGAGCAACAGGAGCAACAGGTCCATCAGGAGTAACAGGAGCAACAGGCCTAACAGGAGCAACAGGAGCAACAGGAGCAACAGGTCCAACAGGAGCAACAGGTCCAACAGGTCCAACGGGAGCAACAGGTTTAACTGGTGCAACAGGCTTAACTGGTGCAACAGGAGCAACTGGTGGCGGAGCTATTATTCCATTTGCTTCAGGTACAACACCATCTGCGTTAGTTAACGCGTTAATAGCTAATACAGGAACTCTTCTTGGATTTGGATTTAGTCAGCCTGGTGTAGCTTTAACTGGTGGAACAAGTATCACATTAGCATTAGGTGTAGGTGATTATGCATTTGTAGCACCACGCGCAGGGGTTATTACGTCATTAGCTGGTTTCTTTAGTGCAACAGCTGCTTTAGCTCCATTATCACCTGTTCAAGTGCAAATACAAATATTAACTGCACCTGCAGCAAGCAATACGTTTACAGTACAAGGCGCACCTCTTTTATTAACACCAGCATTTGCCGCAATAGCGATTGGTTCTACAGCATCAGGAATCATTGCTGAAGCTATTCCAGTAGCGGCTGGAGATAAAATACTACTGTATGTTTCATTAACAGCAGCAAGTCCAATAGCTGCAGTTGCTGGATTTGTAAGTGCAGGTATTAATATCGTTTAATTTGTTACAATGTTTAGTAGGAAATTAAACAGGGGTTTGTATATAGTCCTTCCTAATAAATTTAGGAAGGACTATATTTTTTGAGGAAATAAGTAATAAATCAATTGAACAATTACTCTTTATTAAGTTCGTATAAAAAAGTATAATTTACCCTTTCTCATTTAAGGCATAAGTTATGTAACTTTAAAAATTTCCGATCAGCAAAAAAAGATGAATTCTTTTAAAAAAGAATTCATCCATAAAATAAACTATTTATTTTTATTACAGTTACATCCTTTTTTCTTTACATAGCCTTGCTCGGCTAAGTCTCTTTGCGATTGGGAATTGGAAGATTGAGAATTGGAAGATTGAGAGGATGCTGAAGAGCTACTATTTTTATTATAAGAGTAGTTTTTTCGATAGTTATAATTACTCATAGTACTATCACCTCCGATTTAATATATAAATATTATATGTATGTACACTATCAATTGTTACTATTATTAATAGGAAGAGAACATACAATAAAAAAATCTCCTCGGTATTTTCCTAGGAGATAAATGATGATTCTTTTAAAAATTTACAAATTAATAGCCCCAGTAAAGAGGAAAGTAATAAGAATCTTGGGGATACGGATTATGTTGTTGAGGGAGGGGCTGGGTTGGGTAATTTTTCATTCCACGGTTTTGATTGCAGTTTGCCGGAGGGCCAATAACAGTAGTTGATTGAATAGGAGAAACCGCTTGTTTCCATTGTTGTTCATTGAGGCAGTAAGTATGGGCCATCATATGAGCCGGAGTTAATCTTAAAATATCAGAACCGAAAATAACTTCTGGCGCTGGGGCATTGAAAATAGCTAATAAATGAGTATTATCAGCTGTAGCAATTTCATAATGCCACCACGCTTGTGGAATGTTGGCAACTTGCCCCGGTTTTATCGGTAAGTTTAATATTTGATTCGTAAATGGATTAAGTAAAGAAACAACAGCAGACCCTGAAATACAATAAACAAGTTCAGCTGCATTTTGATGAATATGTGGTTCTACAACATTTCCTGTACTTAAATAAATATCTAATAAAGAAGTATTTTCTAAAGTGTTTAATTGTTTAATACCAAGTACATTTATATAATTTTGGGCATCTTTCCGAAAAAAATTACTTTTATTTACATCATAAGTAAAATTGGTTGAGGGGGAGGTATAGTCGATGTTGGCAGTCAATTGTATTACCCGCCTTTCTATAGGTAAGTTAGGTTACAAAATTAGGATATGTGTCTAGTCTTTGTTTTGTGCTGTTGTCGGTAGCTTAATAAATTCACTTATTCCATAAAGAATAAAGTATAAAGATTAAACTATATTCGTATTCCCATTCATACTTTGGATTGATGGAAAAAAGTAATGAAAATGTTAATTTAAAAGTACATCAATCATTTATAAGGAGTGAATGTTCATGTCATTTAGTGAAATGATTAGAAATGAAGTACTCAGCTGGGCGGGTGTTTCTGAAAAACCGCATCGATTTGGTGGTATTGAAATAAATTATGGTAAGAAAGAACTTGGCCATCTTCATGGTGATAAATTAGCTGATTTACCATTTCCGAAGTTAAAGCGAGATGAATTAGTGAAGCAAGGATTGGTAAAACCACATCACGTATTACCTGAATCAGGATGGATCAGTTATTATATAAAGAGTGAAGAGGATATTCCATTTGCAATTGAGTTATTTCGTATGCAATATGACCGAATTAAAAAGTAATGAAATAAAGTAGGGTAATAAAAATTTATTTTCATGTCACATCCCTCCTTAATCGTTCGTCTTGTATGTAGAACGATAAGGAGGGATTTTATTATGAATACATTTGATGTAGCAATTGTTGGCGGTGGGCTTGCTGGATTAACAGCATCTATATATTTAGCGAAAGCTGGAAAGAAAGTGATTGTATTAGAAAAATCCAGTCAATTCGGTGGCCGAGGGATGACTATAAATAAAAATGGAATCTGCATGAATCTTGGTGCACATGCTTTATATAGAGGCGGGGCAGCGTTTATAACTTTTAATGAGCTCGGTTCGAATCTTCCAGGTGGAATACCATCTACAAAAGCACATGGAATATGGAAAGGGGATATATTCACCATCCCAACAGATTTTCGCTCAATTTTATCAACACCACTACTTTCGTGGTCTGCAAAAGTACAATTCTCACGTCTTATGATTCGTTTAGGAAATTTAGATGTAGGAGAAGTTCCGAAAATGAGTCTAACTACATGGGCAGAAAATGAAATAAAAGATCCAATGGTTCGTAATATATTTTATGCGCTATGCCGGACAACAACATATACGTTTGCTCCTACAATACAATTAGCATCATCTGTATTAAAGCAAATACAGCTTTCTATAAAAGAAGGAGTGCTTTATGTAGATGGTGGTTGGGAGACGATAATAACAAAATTAAGAGATTTAGCGAATGATGTCGGGGTAAAATTTTTGGCTAAAAAGCATGTTTTGGAAATAGAGCATTATGAAGATAAACAAAGAATACATTGTGTTGATGATGAGGTTTTTGCAGTAGATACAGTCATCGTGACGACTCCGCCAAAAGAGGCTTGTAAAATAATAAAAGGTGCAGAAGGAACAAGTTTGCATAGATGGAATGAACAATCGGTACCGGTTACTGTTGCTGCATTAGATATTGGCTTGAGACAATTACCCAATCCTACACATCAATTTGTATTAGGATTAGATCAACCTATATTTTTCACAAATCAATCGAGAGCAGCTAAATTAAGTGAAGATGGATCAATTGCAGTGAGTCTAATTAAGTACCATAATCCTATGCTAGAGATGAATCATATTCATGAAGATAAAGAACAGTTGGAAAGTACGATGGAGTTGTTACATCCAAATTGGAAAAGAGAAGTTGTTGCACAGCAATATTTACCGAAAATAACAGTAGTACATGATTTTCCTCATATTGACCGTGTTGAAAAGCCGGGTCCTAATATACCTGAAATGCCAGGTGTTTATGTTGCAGGAGATTGGGCAGGGCATGATGAAATATTAGCTGATGCTGCGGTAGCAAGCGGGAAACGAGCAGCGTTACACATTTTAAAGCAATATGGAAGTGAGGCAGTTCATCATGGAAACGGAGCAGTTATATGAAGCGTATCAACCATTATTATTTTCGTTAGCATACAGAATCCTTGGGAGTGTTATGGATGCTGAGGATATCGTTCAGGATGTATTTATCTCGCTAAATAATATAGAAGATCCTCAATCTATAGAAAATATGAAAGCATATTTATGTAAGATGGCGACAAATCGTTCAATTGATAAATTACGATCGGCAGCGCATAAACGTAACGTGTATGTAGGGATGTGGTTACCAGAGCCACTTGTAGACGAGAGTGATGAGCCATCAAAGTCATTTATAATGAAAGAATCCCTTTCCACCGCATATTTATTACTTTTACAACAACTATCTGAGGTAGAAAGGATTGTTTTCATATTAAGAGAGGTTTTCAGTTATGAATACGAAGAAATAGCTTCAATTGTTGATAAGAGTAGTGTGAACTGCAGGAAGATCTTTCAACGTGCACGAAAAAGCATTTTGGAGAAACCGAAGCAATCAAAATTAAGCACGGAGAAAATGGCTTCTTATGTTGAAAAGTTTGTATCATCATTACAGTGTGGGGATGCGGAAGGTATGTTAGAAGTATTAAAAACAGATGCTATACTCAAAGCTGATGGTGGTGGTAAAGTTACGACTGCGATTAATCCGATTTATTCTGCGGATCGAATTATACGTTTGTTCTTTGGGATTGCACAACGATTGACAGAAGAGTACACTGTTGATTTCAAAATGGTAAATGGTATACCAGGAGTTATAGTTACAATAAATAATAAAGTAACGTATGTTCTTTCGTTTGCATTTGAGGATGAGAAAATTTCAAATATTTATATGATGGTTAATCCTGAAAAACTTATGCATTTAAATGTAAAAATATAAAAAAGCGCATTTCTTCAGAAATGCGTTTTTTATTATTTTTCTAACATTTCAAGAGGTACATCTTTTTCGCCCGCTACCTCAAATTTAATTTCCCCGTCTTCTTCATAAATACGTGTAATAATCGGTATAGTAATCATTAATTTTTTATGCTGCTTTCGTTTTCGAGCAGCATCTAAGCTAATCACGTTCATTTGTAAGCATCCTTTCTTCTGGAAATATATAAACAAAGAAAATGCGTCCGAAAAGGGCGCTTAATTGAATTTGAAATACCGATTCATTTAAATGGGGTTTATATAATTTAATAACTGCAATTTTAATATGAAATAATATGAATGGAATAATTGCACGTAGAAATTAACTTTACCAAAAAACGAAACAATATGCTATAAAAAATTATAAATCTTTGTCATATAACAGGAAAAAGGTTTTTGTTTCGCATATAATAAAAAGTAGACGGGCAGCAAGAGCTTTTTCATCATATTGCTTGGAAAGGCGATGAAAAGAATGGATACAGTAGATTCATTATTATTGCAACTTGAACAATATGGAGAAGAGCATGATCGAAATAAAAAAACAAGGGAAGAAAAATTACGGAATGTTTCTCGTGAGATGGGGCAATTTTTATCAATTTTAGTAAAAGGGTGTAATGCAAAAAATATCTTGGAAATTGGAACTTCTAATGGTTATTCTACATTGTGGTTAGCTAATGCGGTAGAAGAAACAAATGGAAATGTAACAACTGTAGAGCTTTCTTCAGAACGAGTTGGAGAGGCACTTGTCAATTTTGAAAAGGCAAACCTGTTACAAAGAATCGATATTCATAATCAAGAAGCCGGGGCATTTTTAGATTCGCAATTAGATCATTCATTTGATTTTATTTTCCTAGATTCAGAGCGCACGCAATACATGTGGTGGTTTGAGCATATAAAACGTATGTTACAACCAAAAGGTTTTCTTGTTGTTGATAATGCAACTTCTCATGCGAGTGAATTAGATGAGTTTATAAAAATGATTGAAGAAGATGATACGTTTGAAACGGTGTTATTAGCGTTTCAAAAGGGAGCATTTGTAGCTCGCAAAAATAAATAGAAGTGAGTGTAATAGAATTATCACATTGAAAACAGGTGAATGTCAAAAGATTGAGTGTAGCACGATTGAAAGAACGTAAATTATTTAGGAAATATATGAAGAATCCGCCTTCAGCATGTTGTTCTCTAGGTCTTAAGTCTGAGGAAAATTATGTTGATTACAGGTATACTTATAGTAAGAAACAGGGAATGGCTGCATAAACAGGCATTTCTAAAAAAGTCGATTTCAAGCAGTCAGAATGTATATGAAATACGATATAATTGATGAAATATAGTGCATATAAATTCGCACATATAAATAAAGGAGCGATTTTGTTGACTGAACTCGAGAAAAAAGAACCTGTATCCATTGTGAAAGATAATAATGTAGAAGTAGTAGTTGATACAGTTATAAAAGATGCAGAATTAGAGGAACTAAATAAAGAAGCGGATCTTTATGTACAAAAGTTAAATAGCGAGCAAAATACAGATTTATCAAAAGTATTGTCTCAGCTAGGAGATTTAGGGGATAAAGAGCAACAAGCAGCAGGACAAACGTTATCAGCTTTAAAACGCCCTGTAACAGCGATGATGAATGGGAAAAATGAAGAAATTCCAAATACATTGTTAGAATTACGAAAAGTGGTATCAGAGCTTGATCCCAATTCACTTAAAGCAAGTGGTATGAAGAAAATAATGTTTAAAGTATTCAAGAAAAATCCACTTGAAACATACGTGCATAAATACCAATCTATAGATAAACAAATCGAGGAAATTATTAGATCCCTTCTAATTGGTCGTGATAACTTACAAGAGGATACAGTTGGTCTTGAAATGTTAAAAGAACAATCGCACGATAAAATTCATGCTCTTGATAAACAAGTATACTTAGGGAAAAAGCTTGCTGGCATGCTTGAAGCTGAGAAACAAAACCCAGAGCGTCAAAGGGATATTCCGTTAATTAACGATGCATTAGAAAAGATACTTGTACGTACACGTAATATGCAGCAAGCGAAAAGTGTATTATTACAATCTATAGCTTCTGTAGACATCATTAAGAAAAATAACGAAAAATTAACAGAGGCAATACGTAATGCGATTACGATGACGCAAAACGTTGTAACAGTTTCAGCTGCTATTCAGCTTGCATTAACGAATCAACGTAAAACAATTGATGCAGTAAATGCGACGAATGAAGCAATTGAATCGATGGTATTAAGTAATTCTCAAGCGTTAAAACAAAATACAGAAGAAACGACGAAATTGCTTGAAAACCCTGCTATTAGCATGGATAAATTACGTGAATCATTCCAAAATGTGTTCGCTGCAATTGAAGCATCTGAAAAATCTTCAGAACGTATTATTGAGTCAAGTAAGAAGTTCGTTATTGAACTAGACACATTTAATGATGAGATGAAGCAGAAACTCATTCAGCGTCCAAGGAAATAACTGATTATTAGAGGAGGTGAACAAATGAGTTTCATTCAAACAGTACTATTACTACTCGGTACATTGCTTTTAATAGCATTTACTGTCGTTGTTTTAGTCGTATACTTCGGGCGGAAACTGTATTTTTCATGGACGAAGCCATATAAAAGAGCGCAAGATTCTCTAGATAAGATATCAAACAAATCAATACCGTTTCTACAAGAATTTACACAACATCCACTGTTTTATCGCTGGATTCGCACCGAAGGAAAGAAAGAACAAAATACATTAAATACTCTATTTTGTACATCAGGTCAACGTACGAGAGAGCAAGTCTTCTCGATGTTACCGAAAGAAAAGCAGAAAAAAGTGCATGTAATGGCAAAAACTACGAAAAAGCTTACGAATGAAGATATTGATGTGGCTGCGATGAAAGTGAAAGATTTCTTAAGACAAGAAACGCAGCAAACTGTAAAACCGACAGACTTATCATTTTACAAATTGTATTTTTATGACCGTTATCCAGACGCATTAAATGCAATTCAAGCGTATAAACGCTCAATAAATCCTTCATTACAAAGAACGGTTGATGATATTACAATTTCAGTATTAAATGCACTTCCGTACTATCAAGAGCAACGCATGTTTGAACAACAACATAAACTTGAAACATTCTTAATGAAAGATTTAACGGCCATGTTATCGTTGGTAGTACAATTACCACCTTCACAAAGACCAGAGAAGGAAGAAGAACTGAAGATCTACTTGGAAAATTTCAAAAAAGAAATGGAAGTAGTAGAGCGAGATATTCGCGACTCGATTGATCACGATTTAAATGTGAAGATGAGAGCAGCGACTGAGAAGTTTAAGAATAAATAACAAAAAGCGCCTTAAAAGCTAAATATCACAGCTTTAAGGCGCTTTTTTTATGAGGTTTTATTTTGCTCTAACGGTAGTATGACTAGAAGCCACACTTTCATTATGCAATCGATCAACTGCAGTTACGACATAGGTATACGTTTCTCCGGAAATAGCGGTTTTATCTACATAAATTTCTCCAAGTTTTGTTTTTCTTACAGTAGTAAGTAAATTTTTGGGGTTTTGTATATCCACTTCATTTTTCCCATTCACGCGGTAAATAGCGTAATAAGCAGAATCATTATCTCTATTGTCAATGATACCGATTGCAATACCTTCATCTCTTGGAATGGCGCCTTTTAAAGTCGGTTGTTTTGGTGGATCATGATCAAGCCAAGGCATAGGCGGGATTAATGCAGGATGTTTATATATGTTTTTTGAAAGTCTATCTTTAACTCCGAGTGGATTGTTATTAATATCTTTTAAGCTAAAATGCATACTACCTTTTATATCAGGATATAGCCGGTTTAATGCAATTTGTTTTGGATATTCTTCTGGATCAGACCAAGCAGGGACGGAGTTATTATTAATTTTATAGGCCGCTTGACCGATGTATAGGTGAAGCGGTTTGTTATTTGTTTCTTTAACCCACCAATCTACTAATATGTCATATGAAGCTGGGGTGAAACCTATATTCCAATATATTTGCGGTGTAATGTAGTCAATATATCCTTTTTGTATCCACTCACGTGTGTCAGCATAAAGGTCATCATAGTTTCTTTGGCCTGCGGTTGTGTTAGAGCCAGTCGGATCGTCAGCTATATTTCTCCATACGCCGAACGGACTAATGCCAAACTTTACATATGATTTTTCTTGTTTTATAGCATTATTTAAATCTTTTACAAGTTCATTTACATTGTTACGTCGCCAATCTTCTATATTTGTAAATCTACCGTTATTATATGTTTCGTACGTTTTCTGATCTGGAAATTCTTCACCGGCTACTTTATATGGATAAAAATAATCATCCATATGCAGCGCATCAATATCGTAATTTTGTACGATTTCTAAAGCACCTTCTGTTATAAATTTTTTCACTTCTGGAATACCGGGATTGTAATATAACTTTCCGCCATAAGGGACAACCCAATTGGGATGTTGCCTTGCAGGGTGATAGTTTGATAATCGATTTATATCGGTGTGATTCATCGTTATTCGGTATGGATTAATCCAAGCGTGGAATTCTATATTTCTTTTATGAGCTTCTTCAATCATAAATGCGAGCGGGTCATAACCAGGATCTTTTCCTTGTGTACCCGTAATGTATTCAGACCAAGGACCGTAATTTGAAGGATAGAAAGCATCAGCGGTTGGTTTAATTTGTACAACAACTGTATTCATACCAGTGCTTTTTACATTGTCTAATAACCTTATAAATTCTTGCTTCTGTTTTTCAATAGGTAAGCCAGTTTTTGATGGCCAATCAATATTCAGAACTGATGCGATCCATACAGCACGTAATTCATGTTTTTTGTACGTAGTATTTACTTCAGCATAAGTAGAGTGAGGGGGAATGAAAGAGAAAGGGATGAACAAGATAACGATACAACATATCATTAATAAACGTTTAACGATCATTTATACGCCTCCCTATCATATGATTATTTAAAATAATATCTGAGGCAAGGTTGACCTTGCAATAGAGAAAATTGCATATTGAAACATTAATTTAATAGGAAAAATATTTTTAATGAAATTTACTTTCATTATAACTAAATTCATTTACTACTTCATATGCTTGTTAGTAAAGTGAAACTTCCTTTCATTTGAAGGGTAATAAATTATAAGTATAGGAGGATTAATAAATGAAGGTTTTGTTCGTCTGTTCTGGAGGAATGTCCAGTGCAATTGTTGTAAACGCTTTAAAAAAAGAAGCGGAGAAAAATGGTGTGAACATGGAAGTGCATGCAATTGGAACGAATGAGGTAGAGGAAGAAGTAAAGAATGGCTGGGATGTCGTAATGGTGGCACCTCAAATAAGACACCGATTTGACTCTGTAAAAAAATTTGCAGAGGAGGAATCTATTCCGTGTGGCATCATTCCACCGCAAGCATACACGCCACTTGGAGGCCCGACTTTATTAAAAACTGTAAATGAATTAATTAGTTAGGAGGAAGCGTTATGAATAAGTTTGTCACGTTTCTTGATAAAAACTTATCTGGCCCGATGGCAAGGCTTTCTGAGCAGAGGCATCTACAAGCAATCCGTGATGGAGTTATTTCGGCGTTACCATTTATTATAGTAGGAAGCTTTTTTTTAATAGTAGCATTTCCACCACTGCCGAAAGATAGTTTCATATCGGTTTGGGCATTAAAGAATCAAACAAGTATATTGATACCATATCGTTTAACTATGTTTATTATGTCCTTATATATAGCATTTGGAATAGGATATAATTTAGCGAAAAGTTATAAATTAGATGCTTTATCAGGAGCACAGCTTGCGGTATGTTCACTACTTTTAACATTAACGCCTGAGTTAATTGATAAAAAAGGATTCATGCTTCCGATGACAAATCTTGGAGGTCATGGATTATTTGTGACGATGATCGTCTCTATTTTATCAGTTGAGATTTTAAGGTTTTGTAAGAAGAATAACGTAACGATAAAAATGCCAGAACAAGTACCACCGTCAGTATCACGTTCATTTGAAGCACTTATACCTGCAGCATTCGTTATTATTATGATGAGTCTTATTACAGTCGTTTTTAAAGTTGATTTACATTACGTTGTAGATAAACTAGCCGCACCGTTAGTAAAAGCTGGTGATAGTTACTTTGGCGTTATTATACCTGTATTTTTAATTACGTTTTTCTGGTCTTTCGGGATACACGGAGTATCAGTTGTAGGTACTGTGGCAAGGCCACTTTGGGATGTGTATTTAGGAAAGAACGGTGAAGCTGTAGCAAGTGGAGCGAGTCATTTTCCGTTTATTGCACCAGAACCGTTTTATCAATGGTTTATTTGGATTGGTGGTTCGGGTGCAACGTTAGGGCTTGTGTTAGCTATGATTATATTTGGTCGATCAAAATATTCAAAAGCATTATCGAGAACATGTATTGTCCCTGGGATTTTTAATATAAATGAACCGGTTATATTCGGTTTGCCGATTGTATTAAATCCAATTTTAATTATTCCTTTCGTCATTACCCCGTTAGTAACAGCTACTATAGCGTATGCTGCAACCGCAATGGGATTTGTAACACCAACGCATATTATGCCGCCATGGACATTACCTGCTCCAATTGGTGCATATTTAGCAACAGGTGGAGATTGGCGTGCGATTGTATTAGTTTTTATAAATATAACAATATCGTTCCTTATTTATTTACCATTCTTTAAAATATACGACAAAAATATGCTTGAAATCGAAAAGAATGGTGACGGAGAGTCGGTTAATCCTTAATCTACATGCTGTTATTTTGAGTGATAGACTTTTTGTCTATCACTTCTTTCACATTAAAACTAGAAAGGGGGAAATAGAATGAATATAAAATTTAGTTATAAAGGTGTGTTTTTATTACTATTTGGAGTGATTTGTGCAAATTTACTTTTTGTCCCTTTATTAGGCATGCTAAATCTATCACAAATGCATAGTATGTGGCTCGTTACAAGTATTGCGGCAAGCGTTTTGCTTACGGTAGTTGTTTCTTTCATTGATGGATCGTTTGCATCGAAAGCTCAGTTGTTTTTTAGATTTATATTGTTTTCGATTGGTTGTACGTTCGTTACTTACATGATTGTTTTTTAGTAAATAGGAGGTCATGCACGTTATGTATATTGCAGGGGTAATGTCTGGTACTTCATTAGATGGAATAGATGTAGCGCTCGTTCATATAGAAGGAAGTGGTGTAGATTCTAAAATCGAACTCATCCATTTTACTACTGTTCCATTTTGTAATGATATGAAAAATGAGATCCAACAAGCGTTATCAATTGAAACTTCGAATGTCCAACTTATATGTAGTTTAAATTTTAAACTTGGTTTATGCTTCGCCAATGCTGTAAAGGAAGTTTGTAAAGAGGCCAATTTTCCTTTGAGACAATTAGATTTAATAGGCTCTCACGGACAAACGATTTATCATCAGCCAAAGCAAGAAGGTAATATTCTTTCTTCAACTTTGCAAATTGGGGAACCAGCAGTAATAGCGTATGAAACGAATACGACAGTTATTTCTAATTTTCGAACGATGGACATGGCAGCTGGAGGACAAGGTGCACCACTTGTACCATATTCAGAGATTATTTTATATCGTCACCAAACTAAAAATAGACTACTACAAAATATCGGCGGGATTGGTAATGTGACTGTAATACCAAGTCAACTAAGTGAGAAGAGCGTTATAGCATTTGATACAGGTCCAGGTAATATGGTAATGGATGAAGTATGCCAAAGGTTATTTCAGTTGTCATATGATCAAAATGGTAAGATTGCAAAACAGGGGGTAGTTGTAGAAGAAATTTTGACATATTGTATGAACCACCCATTTTTGAAAATAAATCCACCGAAATCAACAGGTAGAGAACAGTTTGGAGAAGCGTTTGTGACTGAATTATTGAATCGATTTGAAAAGCATAGTAGAGAAAATATATTGGCAACTGTCACGATGTTTACAGCAAGTTCAATTGTTCATCATTATCAGGAATTTATTTTTCCGTATTATGAAATCGATGAAGTAATTTTAGGCGGGGGCGGAAGTTATAATCGTACACTTGTTGAAATGATACGATTTGGATTAAAGGAAGAAAAATGCAAAATATTTATTCAAGAAAATTTAGGCTATTCCTCAGCGGCGAAAGAAGCGATCGCCTTTGCGGTTTTAGCAAACGAAACGTATTATCGTAATCCGAGTAATGTGCCGAGCGCAACAGGTGCTAAGAATTCCGTGGTTTTAGGGAATGTAACATTCCCTCCAATATGTAAATGAAAATGAGGCGAACATATGAAGTATATGATCGGAGTAGATGGCGGGGGAACGAAGACAGAGGCAATTGCATTTGATCAAAATGGAAATGAAGTTGTAAGAGGTATGAGCAGATTTGGAAATGTATTAATAGATTTTGATGAGGCACTTTTGCATATTATGGAAGCAATTGATCAATGCCAGAAGAGTTTAATAAATGGGCATTGCGTTTGTGTTTGTTTAGGGTTAGCCGGCATAAGTGGCGCGAATACAAATAAATTAACATTACGATTAAAAAAGAAATACGGAACAGAAATTGAAATTTTTAATGATGCAATGATTGCGCATGCAGCTGCTTTAAAAGGTAAGGATGGAATATTAACTATAGGTGGTACAGGGGCAATTTGTATCGGAAAGAAAGGAGAAGTGTATGAGTATAGCGGTGGATGGGGACATATTTTAGGTGATGAGGGGAGCGGATATTGGATTGCATTACAAGCTTTAAAGAAAATGGCAATTCAATTCGATCAAGGAATCAGTCTTTGTCCATTGAGTTTGAATATTCAAAGTCAGTTTCAACTGTTGACACCGTCTCATATAAAAAGCTTAGTATATACTTCTTCTAAAGATAAAATTGCAGCAATCGCGCCATTAGTTATTCAGGCAGCGAGAAATGGCAATGATTATGCGCATGAAATTATAATGCGAGCTGGAAAGGAATTAGCAAGAATTACGGTAGATGTTTATAACAAGATGCAATTTAAGCGCTCAACTCCAATTGCAGTAAGTGGCAGTATATTGCGTTTAGTTCCTGAAATATTTGCTGCATTTAAGAAATGCTGTGAAGAAAGTATTAAAGAAATTGTATTTGTATCACAAGCAGAAATGGCAGTGAAAGGAACATATTATTTAATGAGGGATATATATTTTTAAAAATAGCGTATGAGAATTTTTGTATGATTTGTAAAAATATGATGTTAAAATGTATAAAGGGATGTATGTTAAAACGTACAATATACGTAGTAATTGAATATTGTATATGTAATCCCATGTAGAAAGTGAATGATTACATGATTAATAGTATGCAGTTTTTATATTTGATGGCTTCTTATTTAATTGGAAACATCTTGACCGCTTATATAGTAACAAAATTGAGACATAACGTTGATATCAGGGGTGAAGGAAGCGGAAATCCTGGTGCAAGAAATATGGGGCGCGTATATGGAAAAGGGTATTTCATCGCTACATTTTTAGGTGATGCGATTAAAGGGGCAATCGTTGTTACTGTTGCAAAATATCTTTTTGAAGATCCTACATTCGTAATGTTAACATTATTGGCCGTTATTATTGGACATATTTACCCAGTTTTATTTAAAGGTAAGGGCGGTAAAGGTATTTCAACATTTATTGGAGGATTAATCGCATTTGATTATTTGATAGCGCTTACCCTCATAGGCATTTTTATTGTATTTTATTTAATATTTAAAGGATTTACGAAGCCAGGACTAATTACGATTGCTTGTTTACCAATTTGTATGATTTTTTATTCTTATTCTATTGTTACGACTATTTTAAGTGGAATGATTATTGTACTTATTCTATATGTAAATCGAGAATAAAATGAATGTTTAATAAGTGGGGATAATCTCCACTTATCATTTTTTATTAAATAGATAAAGGAGATAAGGCATGGGGTTAATTTATAAAGTTGCTGATCAAGATTGGGAATTTGAAAGTATACATAAATTGAATTATAAAACTTTTGTAGAAGAGATTCCGCAACATGAAGAAACGAAAGACCGGTTTCGTATAGATCGGTTTCATGAAGAAAATACATATTTAATTTGTTTAGATGAGGATAGATTAGTAGGTATGGTCGCGGTGCGGGGAAAACGACCATTCTCGTTAGATTATAAAATTTCAAATTTAGATATTTATTTGCAAGAGCATGGAGAAAAAGTGTATGAAATTCGTTTACTTTCAGTAGAACGTGAATATAGGAATGGAAGAGCGTTATTAGGATTAATTCGTTTTCTACATCGTTATTTGCTTCTAAATGGATATGAATTGGCACTCATTTCTGCAACAACACGTGAACTAGCTTTATATGAGCAAATGGGATTCAAATCTTTCCATACGTTAGTTGGTACAGAAGAAGCAGCCTTCCAGCCAATGTATGTTACCCCTGCTATGTTTGAAGAATCGAGTGTTGGAAGTATTATGACGAAAGAATACACGTTTTTACCTGGTCCAGTAGATATTGAAGAGAATGTTCGAAAGGCATTTTCTACGCGGCCTATTTCGCATCGCTCTAAGTCATTTCAAGTGACGATGGACAATGTGAAAAAACGGTTACTTCACATGACAAAAGCAAAACATGTACAGCTTATGTTAGGAACAGGGACGTTAGCAAATGATGCAATTGCTTTGCAACTACGTTCTTTAAAAGGGAAAGGACTAGTATTAACAAATGGAGAATTTGGAAATAGATTAGTTGGGCATGCAAAACGAGCACAATTACATTTTGATACGTATAAAAAGGAAATGGGAGAGCCGTTTATTTATAACGAATTAGAAGAAATAATGACAACCGGAAATTATGAATGGCTTTGGTTTGTTCATCATGAAACATCTACTGGAATGTTAAACGATTTAAACGAGCTAAATACTCTTTGTAACGAGAATCAAATGAAACTATGTGTAGATTGCATAAGCTCAATTGGAGCAATACCAATAGACTTGAAGGATGTGTATTTTGCAAGTGGTGTTAGCGGTAAAGCGATTAAATCATATACAGGAATTTCTTTCATTTTTCATAACCACATTGTAAAAATAAACGAGGCTGTGCCGGCTTATATGGACATTGGTATGTATGAAGAAAATGAAAGCATTCCATACTCACAATCATGGAATTTAATTTATGCATTGCAAGAAGCGTTGAAGAGATTTGAAGATGAAAAGGCATTTGTAAAAATTAAAGAGACATACGATTATGTTGAAGAAGTTATTACTGATATGGGGTTAAAGCTTGTTTCACCTAAAGAACATGCCGCGAAAATTATATTTACAATTCAATTAAGCGAAGGTCAGTCTTCTAAAACGGTAGGTGATACGTTAGCTTTACAAGGATATATTGTCCATTATGAATCAGCGTATTTACAAAAGAATAACTGGATCCAAATTGTATGCCTGAATCATTATAAAGAACGTGATATGAAGAGGATGTTAAATTGTTTGCAAATGTGTTTATTTCAGAGTGGGGTACATATATAAAGACTTTTTCTTTTCGTATAAAGGAGCTACGACTTACGAAAACTTAGGAATAGAACATTGGAAGAGGTGTAAGTATGATAACTAGAAAACTACCATTACATATAGACGATATTAAAAAAGCTCACAAGATTCTAGATAGAAATGCTCGTAAAACGCCATTAGTAAAATCTTTTTACTTGACTAGTAAAACGGGCGGAGAAATTCATTTGAAATTAGAAAATATGCAATTAACGGGTTCTTTTAAATTCCGTGGCGCATTTAATAAAATGTCGCGGCTCACGGATCAAGAAAAAGAAAAAGGTGTAATTGCATGTTCAGCAGGTAATCATGCACAAGGAGTTGCATTATCTGCTCATTTACTCGGTATTAAGAGTAAAATTGTTATGCCAATTTCTGCACCGCAGGCGAAAGTTGAAGCAACTAGAGGATATGGATCTGAAGTGATTTTACATGGTGAAACCTTTGATGATGCAAAGGCAAAATGTGAAGAAATTATAAGGGAAACAGGTGAGACATACTTACATCCATATGATGATGTAGAGGTAATGGCTGGTCAAGGTACAATTGGATTAGATATTCTTGATGATATGTGGGATGTAGATACTGTTATTGTACCAATAGGTGGAGGCGGAATTATTTCTGGTATTTCTGTAGCATTAAAATCTTTTAATCCATCGATTAATATAATTGGTGTCCAAGCAGATAATGTTCATGGAATGAAGGCATCTTACGATAAAGGAGCAATCGTAGAACATTATGAGGCACCTACTATTGCAGATGGTTGCGCAGTTAAAATACCAGGGGAATTAACATTTGAAATTGTAAAAGAATTAGTAGATGATATTGTAACTGTATCAGAAAAAGAACTGGAAGTAGCGATGAAAGATTTATTACAACGTGGGAAAGCTGTTGTAGAAGGTGCAGGTGCATTAGCAACTGCTGCACTTCTTGCAGGAACAGTTGATAGTTATATAAAAGGGAAAAAAGTAGTAGCTGTTATATCCGGTGGAAACGTGGACTTACAGCGCATATCAAGTGTATGTGAGCACTTTTTTGTCGCTAATGAAGTGAAATAGTTTTATAAAAGAAGAGCTAAGAGAAATGATCTTAGCTCTTACTTTTTGTCTACCGTTTACTGTAAGTATCAATAATTTTGCTGTTTAATGAATTGTTTTATTTAAGCGCCAATTTTTACACATATCTTGAACGTTACAATAATTATTTCAATATTGTCGAAACATAAGCAGAAATTTAATATAATAGTTTTAATGTGCTAATGAGCGGTGAGGAGGGCAGGTCATGAATAAAGAAGAACAGGTCATGAACGGTTTCAGGGAATTATATAATAAGCTGGTTTGGCTAAATAAAGATAAGATGGAAGAAGGTCTTAAAGGTTTTAAGTCTTCTGAAGTTCACTGCATTGAATATATTGAAAACAATGCAGATTCTAACGTGACACAACTCGCAGAGGCTTTTTATGTGACTCGCGGTGCTATAAGTAGAATGACTAAGAAGCTCATACAAAAAGGTTTTATTGAAAGCTACCAAAAGTCAGAAAATAAGAAAGAAATTTATTTTAGGCTTACCGAACAAGGGAAAGAAATTTATAAAATCCATGAAAATCTGCACAAAGAGTTTCATGAGCGGGATAAAGCTGTATTTGAGCAAGTAACTAAAGAAGAATTCGACAGTATAATTCGTTTCGTGGAAAAGTATAGTAGACATTTGGATGCAGAAATAAAGAAACAAGGTATACATATTAAATCGTAATACATTTTAATAATGAAATGGCAGCCCTACTCTAATGCGAATAGGCTGCTTTTTTATTATGTCATTTTTGTTGACTAATCAACAAAACAGAGTTATTATTTTGTTGACGAAGCAACAAAGTATTTTAAGGAGAGAAGTTAAATGTCTATATTTAGATCACAAAATGAAAGGGAAACTGAAAAAAGCATAGATAAACATGCTTTACTATTCGGACTTATTTCTGTATTTCTTTGTGGTATAGGTTTCAGTATCATCATGCCTGTAGTCCCATTCTTAGTACAGCCATATATAAGTAATCCGGAAGAACAAGCATTAGTTGTAACACTACTAACTTCCGTATATGCGGCTTGCGTGTTTTTAGCTGCCCCAGTACTCGGGGCTTTAAGCGATAAGTATGGCCGTCGTCCATTACTTTTAATATGCTTATTTGGTTCTGCAATTGGGTACTTAGTTTTTGGAATAGGAGGAGCTTTATGGGTACTATTTGCTGGACGCATAATAGAAGGAATAACAGGCGGGAGCATAAGTACTATCTTCGCATACTTTGCAGACATCATTCCAAAAGAGCAGAGAACGAAATACTTTGGATGGGTGAGTGCAGTTGTAGGTGCGGGAACTATCATTGGTCCAACCATTGGGGGGGGACTTGCCAAGTTTGGTGATACTGTACCTATGTATTTTGGTGCAATCATAACGTTAATAAATGTTGTATATGGGATCAAATATATGCCTGAGAGTCTTGAAAAAAATAATAGGTTGAAAGAGATTACTTTTGTAAGGTTAAATCCTTTTGCACAGCTAGCAAACATACTTTCCATGAAAAGTTTAAAATGGTTACTTGTCTCAGCGTTTTTACTTTGGATACCTAACGGATCTTTACAAGCAATTTTCACGCAATTTACAATGGATACTTTCAGTTGGAAACCTGCATTAATCGGACTTATGTTTTCAATTTTGGGCTTTCAAGACATCTTTTCACAAAGTTTTATCATGCCAAAGCTTTTGATCCAGCTTAGTGATAAACAAATAGCAATTCTTGGGATGGTTTCGGAGATTATAGGATACAGTTTTATTGCGGCATCAGCTTTGTTTTCACTCTATCCACTACTTATCGTTGGAATGCTGATGTATGGTTTTGGGGATTCAATTTTCGGGCCTTCATTCAACGGGATGCTTTCAAAGTCTGTTAGTTCTAGTGAACAAGGAAGGATTCAAGGTGGAAGCCAATCTATTCAAGCTTTAGCAAGAATGATTGGTCCTATTATTGGAGGACAAATCTATGTATCACTTGGTCATACTGCACCTGCTTTTATGGGTATGATCCTTATAGTCGCGGCAATAGCAGTTTTGTATAAGGGGACACATGCAACTATATAAACTATCTGCACTGTTATTGACTTTCGTTATGAAAGAATCTCTCTACCGGAATCTTTCATGAATCAATTGCATAACAAATATAAGAACAAATAATAGGGTGTCAGAACTTAGGAACAAGTGCTGACACCCTATTTGTTTACAGTTTGAGGACTAAGAGAAATTCTTTTACTTTTTAGGAATTTATATTGTGCAATACTCTCATGGTAAATGACTAGATAGTTTAATTATGCTTGTGCTGAAGTAAATAATGACTCCATTTTTACCTTGCTTTTCTCTCGAATTTCAGCATCTGCATGGCGCATCACATATTTATGCGCTACAGCGATTGCTAAAACATCATCTAATAAGCCAATCCCAATAATAGCAGCTATATCTGGAATGAAATCGATTGTTAATACGTAATAAGATAAAGCGGCTAATATTATGAATTTCGCTTTAGTAGGTAATTCTTTCTTTTTCATTGTGTAGAATAAGATAATACTTTCATATACGCTGGATTTACCGAGGTTTACAGAGCTTTTTTTGAACTTTTTCCAAAGTGTCTGTTTCTCCATATAAACACTCCTTTTACAAAAACATAGATTTTTTAAAAGGATGGACAAAGAAGAGAGAGGTTAATCAATTTTATTGTTTTTCTTAATTATATATTTCCATAAAAATAGGGGAATACCTGTTCAAAATAATATAATGTGGATTATGCAACGATTCACAGTGTTCCGTTACATAGTATATATATTGTAAAATGTATGTGGGTGATTTAGTTATTATTATGCATTTTATAAGCGGTATGGGGGAAGAAAAATGAAAATAATAGAACTACCAATTGAATTCGAATTTAACGGGCAAAAACAATGTATTTATCCAAGTTTAATTATATTACATAATGAATTAACGTTAGTCGATACAGGATATCCAAGTTTTTTACCTTTAATTGAAAATGCAATATTAAAACATGGATATGAGATGAAAAACTTAAAGAATATAATTATTACCCATTATGATGACGATCATATAGGATCTTTATATGATTTCAAAGTGAAATATCCAAATATTAATGTTATTGCTAGTGAAATTGAATCTAACTATATTAATGGTGATATAAAATCAGAGAGGTTAGTTCAAGCTGAAGAAATGTTAGAACGTATGCCAAATGAAGAAAAAGAATTTGGTAGATGGTTTATACAACAGTTAAAAAATATAAAACATATTTCCGTCGATGAAAAAGTACATGATGGTCAAATGATTTTGAATAATGAATGTCAAGTAGTGGCAACGCCAGGACATACCTCGGGGCATATTTCATTATATTTTCCCAATTTAGACTGTGTAATTACAGGAGATGCAGCGGTTCAAGAGAATCGAGAGTTAGTTATAGCTAATCCGAATTTTTGTTTAGATATAGAAAGGGCGGAACAGTCTTTAAATAGGATTAAAAGTCTTAAAGCAGCACAGTATTATTGCTATCATGGAGGAAAGCTTACTGTATAAACTAATGAAAACCGGTCTTTCCTAAATCGAAAAGATCGGTTTTTTAGTTCATATATTTTGCGAGTTCAACCAAATCAGTAACATTATATTTCGGTAAAATTGAAGTATATATGTAAAGAAGAATATATATAATTTGAGCAAGGGTATAGGGGGGAGAAGATGGGTTCGTTATTTGATGTAATAGCAGATATCATTTTATTTTATCCTCGAAATGACATGAAATTGAAACACCATATCGCAAAATTAAGTGAATTAGAGTGGTTTTGAAATCTACATGAAGATCCGAAGTATACAAGTTTAATTTGGAGTAATAGAAAAATTAAGAAGTTCATTTTGTCTTCTACTAACATGGAAGCATTAATAAAATCTGAGAAAAAGCAAAAAGAATTTGTTCATCTAGTACAGGATGAATATAAAAAAAGAAGATAAGAATTTTTTTATTTTTCATATTTGGCGAAACAAATGGTACAATGAAAGCTAATGTGAAAAATAAGGAAAAGAAGTGGTCTATTTGAAAAACTTTTTAGAATTAGGAATTAGTGAAACTTTTAATCATACATTACGTGAAAATGGAATTACAGAAGCAACACCAATTCAAGAGAAGGCAATTCCTGTTATTATGTCAGGTAAAGATATTATTGGGCAGGCGAAAACAGGAACGGGTAAAACGTTAGCATTCGTGTTACCGATTTTAGAAAAAATCGATCCAGAGTCTAGTGATGTTCAGGCTTTAATTGTTGCACCAACAAGGGAACTAGCCCTGCAAATTACAACTGAAATTAAAAAAATGCTTGTTCAAAGAGAAGATATTAATGTACTAGCGATTTATGGTGGGCAAGATGTAGCACAACAGTTGAGAAAATTAAAAGGTAATACACATATTGTTGTTGCAACACCAGGAAGATTATTAGATCATATACGACGTGAAACAATTGATTTAAGTAATCTTTCAACGATTGTACTAGATGAAGCGGATCAAATGCTTTATTTCGGTTTCTTATATGATATTGAAGATATTTTAGATGAGACACCTGGTAGTAAACAAACGATGTTATTCTCAGCAACGATGCCAAAAGATATTAAAAAATTGGCGAAACGTTATATGGATGAGCCGCAAATGATTCAAGTACAAAGTGAAGAAGTAACGGTAGATACAATTGAACAGCGTGTCATTGAGACGACAGATCGTGCAAAGCCAGATGCACTTCGTTTTGTTATGGATCGTGATCAGCCATTTTTAGCAGTTATTTTCTGTCGTACAAAGGTTAGAGCAAGTAAGCTTTATGATAATTTAAAAGGACTAGGTTATAATTGTGCTGAACTTCATGGTGATATACCTCAAGCGAAACGTGAAAGAGTTATGAAGAGTTTCCGCGAAGCTAAAATTCAGTACTTAATCGCAACGGATGTAGCAGCTCGTGGACTTGATGTAGATGGTGTAACGCACGTATTTAACTTTGATATCCCTGAAGATGTAGAAAGTTATATTCACCGCATTGGCCGAACAGGACGTGCAGGTGGATCAGGTCTTGCAATTACGTTCGTTGCAGCGAAAGATGAAAAACATTTAGAAGAAATTGAAAAAACGCTTGGTGCACCAATACAAAGAGAAATAATCGAACAACCGAAGATAAAACGTGTAGATGAAAATGGAAAACCGGTACCAAAGCCAGCTCCGAAGAAATCAGGTCAAAATCGTCAAAGAGATAGCCGCGAAGGTTCGAGAAGTGAATCAAGACGTGATTCTAGAAATAGCTCAAGAAATGATTCAAGAAATAGTTCGAGAAATGAAAACAACCGATCATTTAATAAGCCAAGTAATAAAAAAGGTAGTACAAAGCAAGGTCAGCAACGACGTGGCCGTTAAATAGGTATTATTGTCAAAGAGTCGCAAAGCGTTGCGGCTCTTTTTTTATACAAAGAAGTCGATACAAGTACAAGGGAGGTGTTAAAGAGTAATTCTTGAAATTTCATTCACCGTATTAAAATATTTTAAAAAATCCATAAAGGAAATAGAAAGTATGGTGTTGTATATGTACGATAATAGGAAACTTTTTGCAAACTAAACATATAATTTTAATAGACCGACAGTCGGTCTAGTGAGAAGGAGAACTTGAATGCGAATTGTAAAAGAGTATGAGGAGCGTAGAAAGGAAATTTTAGAAATAGCTGAGCGTTTGTTTCTTACGAAAGGCTATACGAAAACAACCGTGAATGACATTTTAAAAGAAATTGGTATAGCAAAGGGGACGTTTTATCATTATTTTAAGTCGAAGGAGGAAGTAATGGATGAAATCATTATGAGGATTATTAAAGAGGATGTCACTAAGGCGAAAAGGATTGTCTCCAATCCCGATATTCCAGTTTTAGATAAGTTATTTAAAATTTTAATGGAACAATCACCAAAATCGGGAGATGTAAAAGAAAAAATGATTGAACAATTCCATCAACCAAATAATGCAGAAATGCATCAGAAAAGTTTAGTGCAGTCCATTATACATTTATCTCCTGTATTAACGGAAGTTTTAGAGCAAGGAATAGAAGAAGGCATATTTTGTACCTCATACCCACAAGAAACGATTGAACTGTTAATTTCCTCAGCGCAAGTCATATTTGATGATAGTTTATTCCAGTGGAAACCTGAAGAAATGATAAACAGAGCTAAAGCTTATATCAAAATGATGGAAGCATCTGTCGGAGCGAAAGAGGGATCTTTTGATTATATGATGGAAGTTTTAATTAAACAGAAATAGTGATTTTCTGTTTGAGTATTATCGACCGACAGTCGGTCTAGGTTAAATGAAGGATGTGACGAGGATGCCAGCAAGTATTCAATCTTCCTTGAAAGATTTTCACTTAATGGTAAGTGGTCAAATTATTACTATTTTAGGTTCAACACTATTACGTTTTGCTCTCTCACTATATGTGCTAGATATAACAGGGCGTGCAGATATATTCGCAGGGTTATATGCGGTAACGAGTATTCCGTTTCTGCTAGCACCTCTTGGCGGAGCAATAGCAGATCGTTTCAACCGCCGTAATGTAATGGTCATTTTTGATTTTATAAACGCTGCTATTGTATTAAGTTTTATAGTTTTGTTATTAACTGAATCGGTATCTATTTTAATGATTGGAACAATGATGTTTTTACTAGCAGTCGTTAGTGCAATGTACGCACCAGTTGTAATGGCGAGTATTCCTCAATTAGTTCCAGAGAAAAAGTTAGAACAAGCAAACGGTATCGTAAATGGTGTGCAAGCATTATCTAATATAGTTGCACCTGTACTAGGAGGAATATTATACGGCATAATTGGTTTGAAAATGCTCGTAATAATAAGTTGTCTCGCTTTCTTTTTATCTGCAATTTTAGAAATGTTTATTACAATACCATTTATAAAAAGAATACAGGAAGGCCATATCGTACCGATAATTGTAAAAGATATGAAAGAAGGTTTTCTTTATGTTTTAAAGCAACCTTTTATTTTGAAGGCTATGTTACTTGCAGCTTTACTAAACTTAATTTTGACACCGTTATTTGTTGTTGGAGGACCTATTATATTACGAGTAACTATGCAGAGTAGCGATACGATGTATGGAATTGGAATGGGATTAATTGATTTTGCAACTATATTAGGTGCATTGTCAATCGGTTTCTTTGCTAAAAAGTTACAGATGAAAACATTATATAATTGGATGCTTATCATAGTTTTATTAGTAATACCAGTGGCACTATCAGTTACACCGTTTACTCTTAATTTAGGATACTATCCACCATTTATCCTCTTTATACTTTCTTCTCTTCTAATCGCAATGACTATGACAATTGTATCCATCTATGTGATTACTGTAGTCCAAAAGAAAACACCAAATGAAAATCTAGGAAAAGTAATGGCAATTATAACAGCGGTATCTCAATGTATGGCACCAATTGGGCAAGTCGTATATGGTTTTATGTTTGAAGGATTCAGTGCGAAAATTTATTTACCTATATTTGCTATTAGTTTCATAATGATAATAATAGCGGTGGTGACGAAGAAAATATTATCGAATGAAGGGAACTAGCTTCATATGCTTAGAGTATTAGCGAAACCCAACCCTAATCAATTCTTCATCATTTATTTCAATTACGAATCTATATTCTTTATCTAATAGCCAGTAATAAAAACTGACTGCATCAACGTCAACTAGTGATTGGAATACTTTATCAAGATTTGTACTTACTACAGGGATTTCATAGTTATCCCATATTATAAAAATCTGTTCATCAAAATCTAGTTGGTTTGCTCTAATAAGGGAAATTAGTTGTTCTTTGTTCGAAGCTATGAATTGATTATCTATCTGTTCCCAATCTATTCTTCCCGAGACAGTTATAGGAAATAAATTCATTAAAATAGTAGCAATCTGCTGGCTTTTTTCTTGGGAGAAAATGAAAGTTTCGTTTCCTAGGGATTCAAGGCATTCATTAAACAAAGGGTTTGTATCATTTCTGTTTTTTGTTTTCAGTGCTCTTAACTTTTGTCGCAATTTCCATTGTCTTGACAATCTATCATCCATTTTTAACATTCCTTATACAATTATTTAAGAATGAGTATAGCATATAAGGGAAGTCTTTATGAAAAGGAACTTTTTAAATATAAATTAAACAAAAGTGTTATTTGAAAAAAGGGCCTTTTACGGAAAGATAAGAGGCCATCAAAAAATATAACAACATAAAAATTTTATATTATGTATATACAATTTGAAAAGTTTACTGGAAATAATAAAATGTATAAAATTCTTATAAAAAAAGCCCTAGGATTAGGGGGGCTAGGGCTTACTCTGTTGGTATATCTCACAAGATATTATAAAAAGAAAAAGAACTTAATGAAGATAACACATGAATGTTTCGTAAATGTATCAAAAAAGTGAACAAAAGCGTTATTTTAAGGACCATGATATATTATCAAGGGCTGTATAAATATAACTATACATTAGGTAAAAGAGATATTTCGGATTGTATTTTTGTTTCCAGTTCATAATAATCACCTCTCATACAAATAGTTTAATTATATTATAAGGTTATTAAAGAGAATGTTAAGAAAACTTGATATGAATTAAGGTGAATTTAAACAAACTAGTAATTGTAATTAAAAAGCAGTTAGCTTTTGCTAGCTGTTTCACTCACTGGAAGTTTTTTTATGTAATTTAGATAAAGAAACTAGCCATTAAAAATATTGCTCCTATCAAAATTAGAGAATCAACTAAAATCAAGAACTGTTTTTTCTGTGGCTTTTGAAATTCCTTTATTAATCTAAAAACTGAACTTACTCCGAAACAAATGTATAACAAAATCATTATTATTTTTAGCATTACTAACACTTCTAATATATTAATTATGTATTGGAGAATATATCCATATAAGTTTTTAATAAAATTCTTATTTAAATAGAAAATGCCAGCTGAAATGTCAAGGGCGTATCAGCTGGTACTGAAATAGATATTAACTTTTAATATTAGGTTTTTTAGTTCCTACTTTTGCTCTTATTTTTAGAAGAGATTGTACCAAATATTGCTCCGGACATTGCTCCAATCAAAGTCATAAAAATTGCACTCCATGCTGCAAATGACATAATTACACCTCCTAATAATAAAATGCTACAACTATATTAATTATTATATATATGAATTTAATAATGTAAAGTGGGGGAAAAGTTAGAAAATTATACAAAAGTGTTAATTCAATTAAAAAAAGAGCCCCGCTATAATGGCTGCAAGGCTTCATAAGGTCGAGTTGTGTCGTACTCACAAGGGATTTTAACATGAATGTTGTGGTAAACATACTAAATGTATCTAATTTATTTAGAGCAGTTATTTTAAACAAAAACAATATTTGGTAAGTATATTGTTTTTAACAAAAATTTAATTTTATGGAAATTAAAACCCTAGTTTCCTAGGGTAATGGTATAACAGCCAAATATATTTTATTCTTATATATCTTAACTTAATATTACGCTAAAAACATCAGGTAAGTGTAACCAATTGCAGAAAATAAAAGAGCAGCTAGCAAACGCTAACTGCTCGGTTCTCCAAGGGGGAACAAGGAGAAAATCTAATGTCATATACAGTATTAACGGAATATTGAGTTTTATTCTATTTAAATCAAAAAAATGAATTTAATAATTACGATGCGATTAAAGATACTAAAAACACACTATTAATATTAAGTACAAAAGTAAGAACAATGTAAGTGTGATTGTAATTATACTTCTAATCGTTGTTTTCGCAGTAGTTGGCGTATTCATTCCTATAAGGCCACCAATAAAGGTCCAAGCTGTTAATATCAGTAAAAAAATTATTGGGTCGGTAGAACTCCAATTCATCGCTGTATTAATAGATTCATTTTCAAAGTATAGGATAAGTAAGCCAATACAAATAGTAGGAGTTTTTTCTTTGTTTGAAAGTTCAAAAAGATATATAATAATTTTCTGACTATTAAAATATGGAGGATAAAAATGAAAACTGAAACGTTACACACACAAGAAGATATTTTAAAAATGCTTGATTCATTATTAAGACCTGCAGAACCATTTTGGAATGAGTTTTATGAGAATAAAGAAAAAGATGTTCCGTTTTTTGAAAATATTCCAGATGAGAATCTAGTTTCGTATATAAAAAAAGAGAGAGTTTCAAAAGGGAAAGTATTAGAACTTGGATGTGGTCCAGGTAGAAATGCCATTTATTTAGCGACTCAAGGATTTGATGTAACAGCAGTGGATTTATCTGTAGAGGGCATTAATTGGGCTAAAGAGAGGGCATTAGAAAAAGGAATAGGAATTCATTTTATTTGTAATTCAATTTTTAATTTAGAGGTTCAAAACGAATTTGATTTTGTATACGATTCGGGCTGTTTGCACCACATTCCACCGCATAGAAGAATAAATTATGTGGATTTAATTAAAAACTCATTAAAATCGGGTGGTTATTTCGGATTAACATGTTTTGCGGCAGGCGATTTAGATGAGCGAAATGGATCAGAAATAACAGATTGGGATGTATATAGAGGGTGGAGTCTACAAGGTGGTCTTGCATACTCGGAAGAAAAGTTAAGAGAGATATTTAAAGAATTTGAGGTAATTGAGATTAGAAGGATGAAACAAATGAAACAACCGAATGAAATGTTTGGAGAATCATTTCTTTGGACAGCATTATTTAAGAAGAAATAATAAAGTAGATAATTGACAAACTCATCGTTTTTATAGAATATATATTAATAGGAATATACGTTCGGTTTTTGAGTGACGTATGTTTTACATAAATACATAACAAGGGGCTGTCTCCATATGAGTAACGCAAATCAAAAAATTACTACGTTTTTAATGTTTGAGGGCAAAGCTGAGGAAGCGATGAATTTTTATACTTCGCTATTTGATCAATCAGAAATTGTAAGTATTTCTCGCTACGATGAAAATGGACCTGGTAAAGAGGGAACTGTAATTCATGCAACTTTTACGCTAAATGGCCAAGAGTTTATGTGTATTGATAGTTATGTAAATCATAATTTTACATTCACTCCAGCTATGTCTCTTTATGTAACTTGTGAGACAGAAGAAGAAATTGATACGGTCTTTCATAAACTAGCGCAGGATGGAGCAATTCTTATGCCTTTAGGTCCTTATCCGTTTAGTAAAAAGTTTGGCTGGTTAAATGATAAGTATGGTGTATCTTGGCAGTTAACTCTTGCTGAATAAAAAAGAAAAATCATAGCTTATTTGTTTAAAGGATTTAGTTAAAAGCTTGAAAAATGAAATAACATAAAAAAGCGTTCCAACTGTTAACAGATTTGGAATGCTTTTTTTATGTGGAAGTGAGTTGTTTAAAACTTACCAATTCTACGATTAGTTTAAATGAATGGAATAGATGTGTAATTCTTTGTCTTTTTAGAATTCTTTGGTAATTATTTGCATTTATCTGTTAATATAAATATAGACAACTATGTATGAACTATCAGGCAGGTTAATAGAAAAAGGAAAGCATTAAGCTTACACATTGAATGCAACTAGATCGTTAGGAGGACTAATCGCGATGGATACTACACAACAAAACAGCAATGCATGGGATAAGAAGGTTGAAGAAGGTTCTAGATACACGCAGCCTGTAAGTAGCGAGATTGTTGAGAAAAGCAAATCAGGTGAATGGGAGATTACAGTCACTACGGAAAAATCAGTTCCTAGAGAGTGGTTTCCAAAGTCATTAGATGGATTAAAGATACTTTGCTTAGCATCAGGTGGTGGACAACAAGCACCTGTTCTAGCTGCTGCTGGAGCAGATGTAACAGTAACTGATATATCTAAGAAGCAATTGGAACAAGATGAAAAGGTAGCAAAAAGGGATGGTTTGTCTTTAAAAACCGTACAAGGAGATATGTCAGACCTTGGTGATTTTGAGGATGATTATTTTGATATTGTTGTAAATCCTGTCTCTAATTTGTTTGTAAAAGATGTTCATCTTGTATGGAATGAAGTTTCTAGGGTTTTAAAGAATAAAGGTATTCTTATTGCTGGATTTACAAATCCGTTACTATGGATCTTTGATGATAACCAAGAACAAAAAGGTATTCTTGATGTTAAACATTCAATTCCTTCATCAACATTGGATTATTTACCAGAGGATGAAGTTCAAGATTACATCGATTCAAATCAAACAATAGAATATGCGCATACTTTAGAAGACCAAATCCAAGGCCAAATTGAAGCTGGTTTTGCTATAACAGGTTTTTATGAGGATGATTTTGGTGGGACAAGGATATTAGATAAGCATATTAAAACATTTATTGCGACAAAAGCTATAAAGTTAAAGATGGATTAAGAATTTTTGCTTGTCATACGGGGCGTTAGTCGAAGAATGCTCTTAAAATAGAAAAGGATGGTGCTTTCCATCCTTTTCCTTATGTATTTTGAGTGTCGAAACTATTCTCAAAACAAGTTTTACACTACCAATTGTATAATTAGGTTATGCTTTTATATTAAGAATTTTGCTGACCAAATCTTTTCCCGAGTTTAGCTAACAATTCAGGTTGATCGCTTTGGCTCATTATAACTTCAATAAAGATAAGTTGATTCTTATTAAAAGTTATATTTGTTAAGACTTCTGCTAATTCTGCTTCATTTTCTACTTTAAATGTTAGACTTTTTTCTTCTGACCCAAATACCATTGATAGTTTATTGTAATCCCACATTTGTATATCATTATAAGGTTGGTTTTGGCCGTGAATGGCACGTTCAACGGTGTATCCGTTGTTATTGATTAAAAATATAATCGGTTTTAAATTTTGACGTAGTATAGTTGATAACTCTTGGGCAGTTACTTGGAAAGAACCATCACCAATAATTAAAATGTTGCGCCATGATAAATTGGCGAGCTGTGTACCAAGTAGAGCGGGCAGTGTATATCCGATAGATCCCCATAACGGTTGTCCTACATATGCAGTGTTATTAGGTAGAGGGATAGCAGCACTACCAAAGAAAGGTGTTCCTTGCTCTACAATTAAGACGTCGTTTTCTTGTAAGAAATGGTACATTTGCTGCCAAAAACGTTTTTGTGTGACCATTTGTGCTTTTGGAATGAACTCTTCAGTAAAAGGTGATGATTCTAAAATAAATGGCTTAACGTCAAGGGTATCTTTATTACGATGCTCAATTGAATCACTTAAATGTTGTAAAACATCCTGCATTACAACTGGACCGTATTTTTTATCTATAATTTTCACAGTGTAGGGATGAATTTCTATAACTTGTTCTTTTGTAAAACCTTGTGTGAAGCCGCCTGTAATAGTATCAGTTAACTTCACACCAATACTAATAATACAATCAGATTCATCAATTCTTTTTCTCAAGTACGGAGAACTTACATCACCGGTATAAATCCCTATAAATTGAGGGTGTTTTTCTGGGAATATTCCTTTTCCCATACTTAACGTCGCGATGGGAAACCCAGTTTTTTCTACGAATTGATGTAAATTTTCTTTAGCGTGAAATCGATCTACTTCAAAATCAGCTAAAATTACAGGTTTTTTGGCGTTATTTATTATTGAAGTGGCATGTAGAAGCATTTTATCCAACGCTTCTTTATTACTTAAAATCGGTTTATATAAAATTGGTTCTGTAGGTTTATTAATTGGTTTATTATACACATCAATCGGCAAATTAATATGAACCGGGCGTTTTTCATTCCAACATGCGCGTAAAACACGGTCAATTTCCTCAGCAGCATGCTCAGGTGTTACATTTGTTTGTGCCACAGTGATTTCTCGATACATATTGGAAAAGTGATCGAACTTTCCATCTCCTAACGTATGATGGACGATTGCTCCATTTTCCATTACTTTTGTTGGTGGCGTACCCGTGATTTTTATAACTGGCACGTTTTCCGCATATGAGCCAGCAATACCGTTAATAGCGCTTAATTCTCCAACACCGAAAGTAGTAATAAGAGTAGCGATTCCTTTTATGCGAGCGTACCCATCTGCTGCATATGCAGCATTTAATTCATTACAATTGCCAATCCACTTTAACTTTTCATGTGCTACCACATCATCTAAAAAGGCAAGATTATAATCACCAGGAACCCCAAATATATGTTCAATCCCTAATTCGTGTAGTCTATCCAATAAATATGTACTTACAGTGTATTGTTTTTTCAAATGAATCAGCTCCTAATTATGCAATGAATGTTTCAATAGACTGAACAAGTTCTAATGCGTTGATTAAAATATTCATTACTAGATTGTGGTATAATTTACATACAGGGGGAAAGTAGATGACACAACATAAAGAAGAACAGATGAATGAGGCATTAGCATTATTTTATTTTGCATATAAAACATTTACTGAAAAGCCAGATGAAATTATAAAAGAATATGGCATTCAACGAGTACATCATCGAATTTTATTTTTTATCGCACGTTTTCCAGGGATAAGTGTAAATGAGTTATTATCACTATTAGAAATAAGTAAACAAGCTCTTCACGGACCGTTACGTCAACTTGTGGAAAAGGGCTTAATTGAGAGTAATGAGGCTATGCATGATCGACGTGTAAAACAGTTGTCTTTAACAGAAAAAGGTGCAGATTTAGAGAAAAAACTGAGTGATGTACAAAGACAACAAATGGGTGCTATTTTTTCAAAATTTGGTGAATCATGTGAGGACAATTGGCACCAAGTTATGAATGAAATGGCAAATAGCCGATCAGGTTTTGATGCTTGGGTATCAAAACGGGAAATACCAGTCGATCAAAAATAATGAAAAAACTTCTGTTTTTATCGTTTGAAAAAGAACAAATTTTATCCATACATTTGGCAACTATCGTTTGGTCATAGAGTGAATGGATAAAAAGATACATTACTAGATACTTTATACGTGTACGCAATGGAACAATAAAATTCACATTTCCGAAAGGGGAATTTTAATGATAAAACTTGTACTTATTCGTCACGGACAAAGTTTATGGAATCTTGAAAATCGCTTTACTGGATGGACAGATGTTGATCTATCAGAGAATGGATTAAGTGAAGCGAGAGAAGCAGGAGCAATATTAAAGAAAAACGGATATACTTTTGATGTGGCTTATACATCTGTATTAAAACGCGCAATTCGGACGTTATGGATTGTACTTCATGAGATGGATCTTACTTGGGTCCCAATACATAAATCTTGGAAGCTAAATGAAAGGCATTATGGTGCATTGCAAGGGTTGAATAAAGATGAAACTGCTCAAAAATATGGTGAGGAGCAAGTTCATATTTGGAGAAGAAGTGTTGATGTAAGACCACCGGCTCTTACTGAAGACGATTCTCGATATGAAGCGAATGATCCAAGATATAAAACACTCAAAAAAGGTGAATTCCCATTAACTGAATGTTTAGAGGATACGGAGAAGAGAGTACTTGCTTATTGGCATTCAGAAATTGCGCCGACATTAAAAAGTGGTAATAAAGTAATTATTTCATCACACGGTAACACAATTCGCTCGCTAGTAAAATACTTAGATAACCTTTCAAGTGATGGTGTAGTTTCATTAAATATTCCAACTAGCATTCCGCTTGTTTATGAATTAGACGAAAACTTACGTCCGATTCGTCATTATTATTTAAGTATGGATGGAGAAGTACCTGAAGGGGAAATTCCGAAACATATTTCTTTTTAATACGAAAATTTGAAATGAATGCTTGTCTACATATACAATATAGACTCATGGTAAAGTGAAATTTTAATCAGTGGGGGTCTTACTGCCCACAAATAACAGGATAAAAGACGTGGTACTTTCTAATATATATGCGATGTAGCTAATTTTAGAAGCTTGTCCACGTCTTTTGTCATAAAGAGAGCAGCTTGCGCATGTAATGATATCGTGAGTAGTTTTTGAATGGAGGGTGATGTGATTAATGATCTCTAACATTCGAATTGGCTTATTTGTTTTAGCGATTGTCTTTGTAGTCCTTGTTTTCTTTTATTGGAAAAATGAGGAGTTATACGAGGAGAAAAAGCAACGTATTAGAAAGACTTGGTATGGTTTGTTTATCATATCTGTCACCGTGTATTTCATGATAAAAGGAATTGATTTAACCCTCTGGAAAAATCTTTTAATGTTTACTGCAATGGTTATTTTTGTTGATATTGCGTTCATTTTAACACCTAATATTTCTGAAATATGGGGTGCGAAATTTAGCGATATTGGCAAGACAGTTCAATCAATAAAACGATCATTAATTGCATCTAAAGCGAGAGGAGAAATATACACGACAATTATTCAAAATGTTAATCCATCAGTATTCGGTACGATGGAATGGCATACGGAAGAGGAATATACAAAGAGCTTAAATGCATTTTTAGATTCATATGGGGAAAAGATTGGTGCGAAAATTGTTGTTTTTGAAGCCGCGAAGGAATTAAATACAAACTTTCGTGGTATTCGCTCGCAATTTAGTATTATCGTTCCGTTAGAACATATCGAGCAATTGAATGAGCAGAAAGCGGTGCAAGTAGAAAATGTCGGGATTATACCAGCAAAAATAGTAAGTGACGTTTTCATTGTTATTGATGGAAAGAAAAATAACCTGCAAGATCGGGATTTTGAAAATGTATATAATTTAACAATACATCATAGTTATTTTAGTAAATAAGGACAGAATCTTTTTCTGTCCTTTTCTTCTATACATAAATTAAAAACAAAATCCGACAAAGTTGAATAAAATTGGACAATCATTCCTACACTAGCATGTAGAGGTGATTGTAGTGGTAAAAGATTATGACAATGATTTTTTTAAAGAAGATAACGAAGATACAACAGATTTCTCTTTAATAAAAGGGGATACGTTGCAGCAAGTAGAAGAATTAGAAGAAGAATTAAAAAGAAAATCATAAGTGTACACTCTTTCTACATTTGCTATATAATATAAATAAAAGGTTGTATCTTTTTGAAAAGGGGGAGAAGAGATGGCTGAAGTCAATGTACAAAAGTCTTCGTTTTTTAAAGAAAAAAAAGAAGAATCAAATACAGATTTCTCTCTTGTGAAAGGTGCATTAACGGAGAATATAAATCGGTTAGAGAAACTGATGAATAATAGTAGTTCAAAATATATACAGGTGAAAAGAACAAAAGAAAATGCATAGAGCATTTTCTTTTGTTCTTTTATTTAATAGTAAACTTTTCTCTTATTTTTTCAGGCAAATCTGCTTTCTGAATCTCTTCATAGGACTTTACTTCAATTGATGATATTTCATTTTTATTATTATCATCTTGATCTACATAAAGGCGTAAAAACGCGTCTGCATTTAATTTATGATTGTTTTCTTTTTTTATACTTCTAAATGTAATTTGTTTTTTGACGCCATCTTCATCATATGCGGGCAGCGTATAGTTTCGTAAGTTTCTACCATCTACCTTTTCGATAGTTCCTTCGCCTTTTATCTGCATGTAATATACATCTTTACCAATTCTATTTAGTGACGCTCTCTCACAGCCAATAGTAAAACTAAAAAATAATAAACATGGTGTAATAATTGCTAAAAACTTTTTCATTTTCTTTATCTCCTTTAATGTGTTTCTTTAAAAAGTATACGACTATTATTAAATGTGAAAAATCGATATAGCTTACAACGCCCTTACAATGTTGTAAGAGTGTTGTACATAAAATGAACAATAAAAGTTAAAAGAAAGGTAAAATAATGAATCGTGGTATAATGATATGAGACTTACATATTATTTTTTCATTTTGAGAGGAGCTTGAAAAATGTATTCTACTTTAGAACAATTAACAAAGCACCCTGTATTTTATCATTTTGCAGAAATTTCAAAGATTCCTAGAGGATCAGGTAATGAAAAGGAAATTAGTGATTATTTAGTGGGCTTTGCAAAAGAGCGTAACTTAGAAGTCATTCAAGATGAAGCATTAAATGTCATTATTAAAAAAGAAGCAACAGCAGGTTATGAAAATGTACCAGCTATTATTATTCAAGGTCATATGGATATGGTTTGCGAAAAAAATCAAGCAACAGTACATGATTTTGAAAAAGATCCAATTGAATTACGAATCATTGGGGACATGTTATATGCAAATCAAACAACTTTAGGTGCTGATAATGGTATTGCAGTTGCGTATGCATTAGCTTTATTAGATTCAAAAGAAATTCCGCATCCAGCACTTGAAGTCGTTATCACTACTGAAGAAGAAACGACAATGGGCGGGGCTTTTGCTATTGATCCAAATCATTTTGAAGGAAAGATATTTATAAATATTGATTCTGAAGAAGATCATAAATTACTTGTAAGTAGTGCAGGTGGTGCGAAAGCTGTTGAAACAATTCCCGTAATTTGGGATGAAACGCCAGCGAATATGGATGCATACCGTCTATATGTTGGTGGTCTAAAAGGCGGCCATTCTGGTATGGAAATTGATAAACAACGCGGTAATGCGAACAAAGTATTAGGACGAGTATTACGTGATTTATCAGCACATACGGAGTTTTACATAAGTGAAGTTCACGGCGGATTAAAAACGAATGCAATTCCGCGTGAAAGTGTAGCTACAATTTTAATTCGTACAGAAGATGTAGGACAAGTAGAAGAAAAACTAGAATCATGGACACGTGTATTACAAGAAGAAATGCGTGCTGTTGATCCAGATGTTCATGTTACACTGACAAAATTGGATGAAACAGTTGAAAAAGTATTTGCTAAAGAGACACAAAAGCAGCTTACTTCATCATTATTCTTAATTCCAAATGGCATTCAAAGTATGAGCATGGATATTAAAGGCCTTGTAGAAAGCTCAACGAATTTAGGTGTTATTGAAACGTTGCGAGATGAAATTAAATTACGTAACGAAGTGCGAAGTTCTGTAAGTAGTTTAAAACAACATGTTGCAGAAGAAATCAAATATATTGCTGAATTAGTTGGTGCTACATTTGAAATAGAGTCAGAGTATCCAGAATGGCCATACAATCCAAACTCACAAATTCGTAATTTATTTGAAAAAGTACATCAAGAAAAATACAATAAAGAAATTGAAATCTTCGCTGTACATGCGGGGATTGAGTGTAGCGCATTCGTTCAAAAGATGCCTGAATTAGATGCAATTTCATTCGGACCAGACATCTTTAACGTCCACACTCCAGATGAACATATCAGTATCTCTTCTGTAGTGAATAACTGGGGATTCTTCATTGATGTAATGAAGGGTACGAAAGAATTAGCTAAGTAATAACGACGAAATAAAAAGGAGCCTATAAAAATTTATAGGCTCCTTTTTTGTATTGGAATTTATCCCGCTATTTGCCGGGAAGCCCGATGGGTTCAACTAATAATCAGTGGGGGATGAATAAAACCACTACTGATTAAAGTTTTACTTTATGAGAAGTCATTTTTCGTTAGTATGTAATATTAAGCTTGAACAATTAATAAGGATGAATTGTTGATGTTTTTTAGTACTGATGAAGGGGTGGAGAAATGAAGGAAAGAAAGCATTTTATTGTTTGTATGTTTTTATTGTTCTTCACATTTAGTTTTATTGGTGTTCAGAAAATAATAGCAGAAGAAGTTGAATTTTCAGGAACAACAGCTCCATTGAATGTAAATGTTAGAGAGGCAAAAAGTTTAAATGCAAATATTGTAGATGTGATTCCCGGAAATACAAAAGTATCTTTTAAAGGATGGGAGTATGGTGAAGCGGTTAAAGATTACTGGACAGGAAATTTAGATAATCGTTGGTTTTATTATTTTAAAGATGGAAAAAAAGTATATGTAACGTCAGCGTATATTAATGGAAATCCTCCAAATACATCAATAGATCGTAAATTATCTGTACCTAACATATTACAAGAAAGGTCAAATTGGTGTTGGGCAGGCACTTCGGTTTCAGTTTTAAATTATTTTGGGAAAACTCCATCACAAGATCAGTACGTTAGGTATGTTAAGGGTGGATCATATAATAATCCTGCAACTTCACGTGAAATACAATATGGATTATCGGGATATGGTGTTAGCTCAGCTATAAGTTCTGGAGCAAAATCTTATGATTGGTTCAAAAGTCAAATTAATAGTAATCAGCCGATGATTGCACTCATTATGTGGCAAAATGGAGCTAACATCGGACACTTTCTAGTACTCGATGGGTTTTATAAAGGGACAAATGGAACAGATTATATAACATACATGGACCCTTGGTATGGTGATCATTATAATCATAATTTCAGTACGTTCCATAACAATAATAATTTTTGGTGGAGTGAAACTGTTTATAATATCCATGCAAACTAATAATATTAAAAGCGGGGGTTCATAAATGGGAAAACTACTTAAGCTTGTGATACCGTGCATGTGCTTAATGACTGTTATTATTTTTGCTAGTAAAATTAGTTATGCATCAAAAAATAAAAGTGAATCAGTACAATCGATTGCATTAAAAGATTATCAATATAGTAAGGGAGGTTCTTCAGAAAATTTAAGTTTTGAAAAAATAACAACATCTCCATTTTCGTTACCAATCTATGAAACAATTCCAGCACAGCAAATTTTAAATAGCTCTGAATTTAAGTATTTACTATTACCAACAAATGAAAAGCTATGGTTTATTATGAAGGATGAGCAGCCAGAAGGACTGATTGTTGCGAATGATACTGAACCGATTCGAACGGGCGGAGAAAATAGAAGTAAAGATTTATATGGATTATATAAATCAATAAAAAATAATACAAATGAAACAAAAGATATTATTTATTTCGAATTTGAAGGGCAAGGAATATTGGTAGTAAATCAAAATAATGATGAAGAAATATACCTTAGTAAAGGTGCCGCTGCCATATTAAAACTTCCTGCTGGTCAAAAAGTATTGAGCAGTGAAGTAATACAGAAAATGAAAGAGAGAATTGTAACTGCTTTTGAATAGTTAAATATAAACTGAATAAAAATATATATATGTATTTAATATGAAATTTCATGTACTGTATTATTTTCGAAAATAATACAGTACATGGTATAAAAAGGATAACAAAAAAAGAGTGTAAGATATTATGAAAAAATGATGATTATAGTAGGAATAGTTGATTCTTACTTATTTTGTATAGAGTTCGATTCAAATTGCACTTTACATTTAAAATATTTAAATAATTCAAACGGAAAAGCTTGACCTTCACACTATGTAAAGGTTTACAGTAAGACAGAAAAGGAGGTTAAGAAATGAAAAAAATAACGAATTTGTGTATGAGTGCTATACTAACCACATCTATTTTCAGTGGTTATGCTCTAGGGAAAGGGATTGAGAAAGTTCAGGCGAAGGAAATTGAAAAAACGCAAAGAAAAGATATGAAGAAAGTAGAGGTACGAAAACAAGTAGGAAAGTATACAATGCCAGATGAAAAAAGCAAACATGAAGGAACATGGCTACAATGGCCTCATGAATTTACATATGGGCAAAAATATCAGCAAGAAGTAGAGCCAATTTGGATTCAAATGACAAATGCTTTAAGCAAAGGCGAAAAAGTTCATATTGTTGCATATGATCAAGAAGAAAAAGAAAGAATTACTGAGGTTTTAATAGATCACGGGGTAAATATGGGGAAAATTGATTTCTTTATCGCACCTACTGACGATGTATGGGCGAGAGATACTGGACCAATTTTTGTTTATGATAATGACAAAAATCTAAAGATATTAGACCCAGGATTTAACGGATGGGGAAAGAAAACACCATATAAGAAAGATGCTCGTCTTCGTGAGAATCTTAGTAAACAGTTAGGAATTGAAAGAATTGATTGGAATAAATTTGTTCTTGAAGGTGGCGCATTTGAATTAGATGGTAATGGAACTGCTTTACTAACTAGAAGTGCTGTAACGAATAAAAATAGAAATGCAAAATTGTCAGAAAAAGATATTGAAAAATATATTAGTGACCTTGGGGTAACAAATTTTATTTGGTTAGATGGAGTACCTAACTTAGATATTACTGATTTTCATATTGATGGATTTGCAAAATTCCACGATAAATCTACTATTATAACATTAAACAAAAAAGATTTAGCTGAATGGGGAACGTCTGATAAAGATATTAACAAGTTGTTGCAGGCAAAAGATGCTGAGGGTAATAAGTACAAGTATGTATATCTGCCGCTAAGCAAGAATAATGTTACATTAGAAAACGGAAAGCAACTTGATTATAAAGGTTCATATATTAATTATTATATAGCGAATCAAGTTATCTTAGTACCTAACTATAATGACCCTAATGATAAAATAGCAAATGAGACGATTCAAAAACTTTATCCTGATCGTAAAGTGGTGGGGGTTGATGTAAGAGAGCTTTATAAAAATGGTGGTATGATCCATTGTATTACTCAACAACAACCAATTAATTTAAAATAATATATTTATAGTGTTTAGGGAAGTTTTCTATTTCTTATGAGAACCTGTTTATCTATAGGATAGGTAAAGATGCGATGGCATTTTTACCTATTTTATTTTATTTTTTATCCTGCATTAACGGGCAGCTCGAATGATTAAAGTTTCAGTTTATAAGTTAAGTATACCTTTCCTATAAACTGAAGAAACCCACCCTTTTTGAAAAAGCTTAATCAAAATGGATGGATTTTCTACATTAAAAGCTATACTTGCTGTTACGGAAGAAACATTGTCTAAAGGTATGTTTTTACCTTTTAAAAGTTCCTGGTACAATTAGTCTTACTAAAATATCTAAATACAATCTATATTTTTTCTTTTAGCAAGCCATACATGCCCATTACCTTCAGAATACAGAATTACCTTAAATAATAAAAGTTCAGCGACTTTTCTGTTTTTATTTGTAAATGAACCACATTATACTTGGTCAATTATTGTGCAACCTTTTCGAATAAATGATTTTCTTTATTTGAAAATAAGGGTGCATCTATAAAACCATAATGATAAACTAAAATACCTAATTCTACTCTAGAATTAATATGCCATTTTTCTTTAATATGATTAATTATCGTTGAAATTCTTCGAGGGGTAACATATATTTTTTTTGAAATTTCTACATCTGTAAATCCTTTTGCTACATAAATAGCCACTTCTAACTCTCTTTCGGTCAACATTCTTTTCATAAAATACGCTCCTTCGAAATGATTTATATAAAAATCAAAAGAAACTATTAAAAGAAATAAAGGTGGAAAATCATATTTAGTTCTTTTAATTTCGCTATTTGCGGACAGTAAGATACCCACCTCAAAATTTAGCTGTGGCAAAGAAGTCGGACTCTCTGTAAATGCCTGCCTGGAGTGGACTAATAATCAGTGGGCATGAATAAAACTCCCATTGATTATTAGTGAACCATATTTTAATAATTTCTCGTATTGTGATACAAGTTTGTAAAAGAAACTATAAATCCATATAATTAGTAATTGTAACTATATTAATTTTACATTACATTAAAAGTTGGAAAATATTCTTATACTCATAAAGTGTTACATTTGAGGGAGGAAAGATGGAATTCTACAATCTTGGTATTATTATTAAAGAACTTAGAAAGAAAAAAAACATGTCACAATCTGAATTATGCCATGGAATATGTTCACAAAGTCAAATTAGTAAGATAGAAAAAGGTATTATTTATCCATCTAGCATATTGTTGTATCAATTATCGGAAAGACTTGGTATTGATCCAAATTATATATTTGCACTAACCAAAAACAAAAAAATAAAATATATTGAAAATGTAAAATATGTAATGAGAGATTGTGTGAAACAAAAACAATATAATGAGCTTTACGAAATAGTGAAAAAAGAGAAAAACGAAAATAATTTCCAATCAAAAGAAGATAAACAATTTCTATTATGGCATGAAGCGATTGCTATATATTATGTAAATGGAGCAACAATTAATGCTTTTGACATTTTAAATAGAGCACTAAAACAAACCTTAAGTAGTAGTAACTTTTTATCAGAAAAAGAAATAAGCATAATGAATTCAATTGCTATAATACATGCAGAAAATAAAGAGTATGAGAAAAGTATAAATATATTAAAACAAAGTTTAATTAATTTTAATAAGATAGAATTTCCTAGAGAAAAAGAAATCAAATTAAGACTCATTCATACGTTAACAAAATGTTTACACCTTGCAAATCAATATGAAGAAGCAATAAAGTATAGTGAAATAGGCATAAAATTAGCCATAAATATGAATACTTTATACTTATTAGGTGAATTATTCTTTGAAAAAGGTGCAATTTTATTAAAAGTTCAGCACTCTAATGAAGTTGGTTTAACATACATAAAAAAGGCATTATTTATATTTGAATTAACAGAAAGAAAACAATATGTAAAAATGATCAAGGATAAATATATTAAAAATCAAGAATAAACAAGAAATAATTCTAACATAAGTTATTCCTAATTGGTATTTATTCCTAAAAAAAGTGCTGTAATACGAACTATTCCTAATTGTTGTTTATTGCTAAAATAAGTACCGTAATATTAGATAAAAATAAAGGGTGGCATTTTATGAAAACAAGAGGGATTACTCGTAAAGCAGATAGCATGGGGCGTATTGTTATTCCAATGGAAATAAGACGGAGTTTAGGAATTGTAGAAAAAGATTCTCTTGAAATGTTTATAGAAGAGGATCAGATTATTTTACGAAAATATCAATCTCCAAGAGCTTGTGCACTTACAGGGGATATTTCAGACAGCAATATTTCGTTAGCGAATGGGAAGATTATTGTAAGTCCAAACGGCATGGAACTGTTAATAAAGAAGTTACAGCAATATCTTTTAAAATAAAAGGTAAGTAAGAAATTTAAAATAGAATATACTTGGAAAAAGGTCCTCTATCACCATTTAGGGGACCTTTTTATTGTTATCAATAAAATTGAGAGGCCGTAGTTGGTTCAATGAAATACGAATTACCTTATAAATAGTCTGACTATTTTTTATAAAAAAACTATTTATTTACATTTTTTGGTTTCGTGTTATATTTTTAGTGTCAATATATTTATCTTGAAAATTCTGATTTTAAACTCGGGAAAACTTTAGGAAATGAAATACTCTTACTTGAATTGAAAATCATATAAACATAGTTTGAAAGTAAAGTATGAAAATGAATCAGATTTTCAAATTAAATTTGCCAATTTAACGGAGATTCGTGGGGGAAATGTGACTAAGAAGAAATCTCTTATACTCCACGTTTTTTATCTGTAAATTGGTAGTTCTAATAGCTTTGAAGAAAAGCAAAGGAGCAAAAAAGAAGTAGGTAGTTCATTTAATAGAAGATATGGTGTGAAAAAATAAAACAACGGAGGTTTTATAATGAATAAAGGAATACTGCAGATTACAGAAATTGAAGAAATTACTATTCCGAATCTATTGAAGGATAAAATGAAGAATCTGATAGAAAATGAATTAAAAACTCATAATCCTTATACTTGTGATCAAGAAATAGCAGCATATTTTTCAAAAGAGTGGCTTAATTGTTTGATTGACTATTCAAAGAAAAATCCGAATTCAGATATGAAAAACCTACTACATATGATAAAAATAGCGAATTGTGGTGGGAACGTACCGCCTATCCTTATTAAAAATACTCCATGTGATCCTATAGAAACACTATTACCTGGGGAGAATCGCAAAGGTTTTAATTATGGTGAAGACGAACACGATAGAATGAAAAAATATTTTTATGCAGAATGGGTCACATGGCTTTTTGCCACACTTTTTAATTATGATGCTTTAATTCACCCATCCGAACATGCAGGGAAAAATAGATTTCATCTTATTTCGCCTTTAAATAACGATGAAGTTTTGCGAAATGTCGGTGCAAGCACCGGTGGCGGGAACTTTTATCAACATAACGATGCCACAGTGTATACAGATATGAAAGACCAGTCAGATATTGAAGCGAGATTGAATACATTCAATACAAATTTAGAAATTGTATCAAATAGACTTAATAAATCCGTGGAACGAATAGTGTCTGAAATTACTTGTGGTAAATTTACTAGAGTTGATGCTCTTTTATTAAAAGGAGTGTTAAATTTAAAAACTCAAACTCATATTGGAACGCCAAAATTACTTCAAAAGCATCTTGAAGAAAATCACTTCAGTAAAGATGACATATTGGCGATAAGTAAAATGCCTATTGCTCATATCGCAGGAATGGCTGATGGTGAAATATCTGGATTTGTAGGGGAAATAAACCAAATTATATTTTTGGATGATAATGGCGATATTATTGCAACTTGTTTAAATGGAGCAGAAAATAGATTGATTTATGTGGGAGAAAGTGAAGAAGAAAAATTGAAATTTGACATGTTTTTAGAACTCTTACGAACAACGCCTACTTATAAGGTTCCACTAACATCTGAAGATTTATTACTTATACCAAATTCATACTATGGTAAACAAACAAATGTAACTCATGGTAGAGAAAGGTTATCTGAGGAAGAATATAAAATCCCGATTGGAAATAATAAATACGGAAGAAGAATTGTTTGCAGGCAATACGTTTCCAGCCGATTACGTGATCAGAAAGAAAGTTACTTTAAAGATTTAATTAACTAGTTTAAAGAGAGGAGGGAAGATGGGGAGGTTTGGGGTATAATAGCTCAAGCCTTCCCATATTCTTTGTATGGATTTTACTATTGAATTACTCATACTACTATTTTTAGTAGCTGTATTAGCAGGATGGATAGATACGATTGCTGGGGGCGGTGGTATGATAACTATCCCGATAATGTTATTAGTAGGTATGTCTCCTTCTGTAGCGATAGCAACTAATAAACTACAAGGGAGTAGCGGAACCCTCATGGCAACAATGATTTTTATTAAGAAGAAAGAAATTAATCTCAAAGATATGCGTTTGTCCATCTTAATGACCTTTTTGGGATCCGTTTTCGGTGGATGGCTTGTTTTACAGATACGGGCAGAATATCTAATCATGATATTACCTTTTTTACTTATTATTATTGGTCTTTATTTTCTATTATCTCCAAATATAGCAAACGAAGATCGACCGAGAAAAATAAGTATGTTGTTGTTTGCGTTAACAGTGGCTCCATTCCTTGGATTTTATGATGGCTTCTTCGGCCCAGGAACAGGTAGTTTAATTGCTTTAGCATTCATTCTTTTATGTGGATATAGTGCTACAAGAGCAACTGCAAATGCTAAGATCTTGAATTTTACAAGTAATTTCGCCGCTTTGTTATATTTTATTATTTTTGGCCAAATCGATTGGACAATTGGGTTGATTATGATGCTTGGTCAAATTATAGGATCATATATTGGAGCGAAGATGGTGCTTACAAAAGGGACGTCATTAATACGACCAATAGTGGTTATTGTTTGCTTTGTCATGGCAATTAAAATTTTTTTACAAAATATGAACTAAATGTAATCAAAATATTATTTGGATCAAAGTTAGAGTGTTTTCATGTTCTTATTGCAGTATTACGCTGTTTAAGATGTGTTCAAAATTACACAATTTGACTAGTGTAATGTATTGCGTTATGCTTTTTTTAGTATAAAAGAAAGGCTTGAAGATAATGATTCGTCGTTTGAGAAAGCTAAAAAATGTAGCTGTCGTAGTAAGCTTCTAAGTAAATAGCAAAATATATAATACTTAGAAGCGAGGAATAAAGTTATGAAGTATCCATTATTTAATCATTGGTCAGAAACACAGTATATAAAAGATATAGTAACAAATCCACTCATTGAAGTGGGAGAGTACTCCTATTATTCAGGCTATTATAGTCATCAAAATTTTGAAGATGGCTGTGTAAGGTATTTGTGGGGGGATGCTAAGTCTCAAGCACTTTTCAATCCAATTGAACAGATGGGATGGCATCTTGATAAACTCATTATTGGGAATTATGTTTGCATTGCAAGTGGAGTAGTCATTTTAATGGGTGGTAACCATAATCATCACTCAGAATGGATTACAGTATATCCATTTGCTGAGCAAATTAAACAATCATATGAACCTAAGGGAGATACAGTCATTAAAAGTGATGCTTGGATTGGAATGAATGCTATAATAATGCCTGGCGTTACTATTGGTGAAGGTGCAATTGTTGCTGCAGGATCAGTCGTAAGTAAAGATGTTCCGCCGTATACAATAGTTGGTGGAAATCCTGCTAAGGAAATAAAGAAACGATTCACTGATACAGAAATAAACATGTTAATGGAAATGCGTTGGTTTGATTGGGATAGGAAATTGATTGAGAAGGCAATTCTGCTGTTATCTAGTCCATCCATCGAACCATTATTTGCTTTTTATAAAAATGAAGTGAAAAATAAATAAATCAGTTAGAAAAACTACATCCAGTATAGGGTGTAGTTTTTTATTTTTTGTAACTGTGGAACAAATGTATTATTTAGATTGTCTATTAACTGTAATCCTAAAAAAATATGAAAGTGTGAATCATTTTGAAAAATATAAGGGGATTAAAAATAAGGATATGTGTGGGAATACAAAGTATTAGCGCACCTAAAAATGTCGGATGAGATGGTCTATATGAAAGCGATTCTAACGTTTTATATGTATATACAATTTGAGAACACTTTCTATTTTTTTGCGGGATTATGTTAGAATAACGCTTTTTTTAAGTACAAAGAAATTGGAGGTAACAGAAGTGAAAGGTATGTTTTGCAATAGAGTTATTGCAATAGTAACAGTGCTTACAATATTTTGTAGCATGTTCGTTACATTTGGAAGAGCAGCAGCGGAAACAGTTTCTGCTATAGACGTTGAAGCGGGATCAGCAATTTTAATAGAAGCAAATTCCGGAAAAATTTTATATGAAAAAAATGTAGATGAATCATTGGCAATTGCTAGTATGACAAAAATGATGAGCGAATACTTAGTTCATGAAGCGGTGGATAAAGGAAAACTTAAATGGGATCAAAAAGTTAAAATCTCTGAATATGCACATAAGATTTCGCAAGATCGTTCATTATCAAACGTTCCATTAGAAAATGGTGGCTCTTATACGGTAAAAGAGTTATATGAGGCAATGGCAATTTACTCTGCAAATGGTGCAACAATTGCTTTAGTTGAACAGATTGCTGGTAAAGAAGTTAATTTTGTAAAAATGATGAACGATAAGTCGAAAGAGTTTGGAATGAAAGATTATAAATTTGTAAACTCTACAGGCTTAACAAATCAAGATTTAAAAGGATATCACCTAGAAGGGACAACTCTAGACGAGAAAAATAAAATGTCTGCAAGGGATTGTGCAATTTTAGCACAACGTCTTATTCAAGATTTCCCCCAAATATTAAATACAGCAAAAATTCCTAAAAAAACATTCCAAGAGGGTGGTAAATATCCAATTGATATGGCGAACTTTAACTGGATGTTAAAAGGTTTAATTAAGCAATATGAAGGTGTAGATGGTTTGAAAACAGGAACGACTCCAGAAGCGGGAGATTGTTTCACTGGTACAGTAGAAAGAAATGGTATGCGCCTAATTTCTGTAGTGATAAAAGCAAAATCTCATACGGCACGTTTTGATGAAACAAAGAAATTATACGATTATGGATTTGCGAATTTTGAAGTGAAGAATGTCTACGGAAAAGATTCAGTAATAAAAGGATATGAAACAGTTCGAGTGGCAAATGCAAAAGACAAAGATGTAGTAGTTCAAACGAAGCAAGCTGTTTCACTTCCAATGCCGAAGGGCAATAAAGATATTTATAAAAAAGAATTTAAAGTATTGAATAAAGAACAAGAAGCGCCTATTAAAAAAGGTGTAACAATTAGCAAAATGATTATCTCGCCTAAAGATAATACAGATCCTGGGTTCTTATCAGGTAAATCATTACAAATAGACCTTGTAACAAAATCTGATGTGGAACAAGCAAATTGGTTTACACGTTTTATACGTAAAACAGGATCTTTTTTTAGTGGTATGTGGGATAGTGCGATTGATATAGTAAAAAGCTAATTTTCTAGGATACAACTAAATATTAGTCTGAAACAAAAGGTTTCAAAGTATTATAGATTCTTAGGTGCATAGTTTGGAATGAAAGAGTGTATTACTTTTCAAATTGGGTCCTTCGGAATTTTTTGTATTTCTATCAAGCTAAAATAAATTTGTATCCATATATCCCAAAAACGCTATTCTTTTTGTAGAAATATACAGAAAGGATGGCGTTTATTATGAATCTTTCGATTTAAAGGATTCGGGTGCAAGGTTAGTTTAATAAAGTTACATGATGAAAAAACACCCACTATTCCATCAAATGACAATAAAAAATTAATATCCGGTACGTATTTCTGTAATTAGATTGTATCCCGCTATTTGCCGGGCAGTAAGACCCCCACCTCAAAATTCAGCGGAAGCAAGGAAGTTAGGTGGGGGCCCTGCTGCCCGTAAACGTCCGATTGGCGAGGGCTGATTAAAGTTTCACTTTATAAAAATTTAATAAAATCTTTTCTTTGTATTAAATATTTTGTTTTAAATTATGTATATAAAGAAATGGAGGTCAAATTAACTTTGTACTGCTTATATTAGGAATTTAAAGAAACAATATGTACAATTCTCCCACTACATTCTTATAGTGGCCTTTATGAACAGCAAAATTTACAATTTACAAGGAGAACATTTTATGAGTAAGAGAATAAAAGAATTAGATTCGATACGAGGGTTAGCAGCACTTACTGTGGTATTTGGACATTTTTGTTTAATGCTACCATCGTTGCCTAATTCTATTAAATTTTCCCCGCTTAGGTTTTTATGGGCGGGTGGGGAAGCTGTTATCGTTTTTTATGTACTAAGTGGTTTTGTGTTATCTATGGCACTTTATCATTCAAAAACAAATTATTGGGGATATTTAATTAAGAGATTTGTAAGAATCTATATTCCTTATTATTTTTGGATAATCGTTACCTTTGTTTTATTTATTTTATTTTCGTCGTATGAAGTGGTAGGACTACGGGATTGGTTCTATGATAGGTGGCAAGGGCCTATAACAAAATTAGATATTCTAAACCACTTTGTGCTTCTTAATAACTTTTTTACGGAAAATTATAATCCAGTTATTTGGTCATTGGCTCAAGAAATGCGTATATCTATTGTGTTTCCTTTGTTATTCCTACTTTTTTATAAACTGAATTGGAAGAAAACGATACTATTTGCTTTGAGCTTTTCATTAATTAGTGTTGTTCTTAATATGTTGCATATTGGGAAAGCTGAAGGGTTTTATAATGGTTATGCTGATACACTGCATTTTACATCTATGTTTATGGTTGGAATGTTACTTTTTAAGTATCAGGAAAAACTTATCTACTCATATAGGAATATGAAAAAATTTAAAAAAGGATTTCTTATTACATTAGGGGTTATTCTATATTTATATTCCATTTTAATTTATGGTTTTTCCCGTAATGATACAACTTTCTTAATAAAAGATTGGGGTGTCGTAATGGGGGTTAGTATATTTATTATAATGGCTATGAGTAACCTAAAAGTAAAAGCATTTTTAAATAAGAGTGTATTTGTATATTTAGGAGAAATTTCATACAGTATCTATTTATGTCATTTTCCAATCATGATGGTACTATTTAAACTTTTGTATACAAAGATACCTATCTTTTTCCTTCTTACTTTGTGCATTGCAATGACACTACTTTTTTCTATAGTTTCATATCATTTAATCGAAAAGAAATGTATCAACTGGGCAAAACAAAGAACAACAAATTTTTTGAAAAAAGTATAATTCCTAGATAGATTGTATTTCTTTAGTAAATATATGAATATGACCGATTCCTAAGTATACTTAGGAATCGGTCAATTTTAGATTCTAAATGTAAATATAGTAAAGTGGAATATAATTGAAATCGAAAACCACTTAGAAATAACAATTACGGTGTGAGCTATTGTATAGTATAGATATGGTTAATAATAAAGGGGGAATACATATGTGGAAGCGATTTGTAGCAATTGGCGATAGTTTTACAGAGGGGATAGGGGATGAAGTTGAGGGAATTGCATTAAAAAGCTGGGTAGATCATTTTGTTCAACTGTGTGAAAACGATATAGAATATGCCAATTTTGCAAAGCGTGGGTTAGTAACTGAAGAAATTCGCTCGCAGCAATTGGAAAAGGCGCTAACTTTTAATCCAGATTTGGTTAGTCTCATTGCAGGGGCAAACGATGTTTTAAAAGGACGTTGGAATCATGATGCATATAAGAACGATATGGAATTTATGGTAGATACATTAAGTAAAGCAGGGGCTGATATTATTATAGCAAACCTTCCGGATTTTACAGTTAGGCTTCCTTTTGCTTTTGAAAAAAAACAAGTAATAAAAGAACAATTATTAGAGGCAAATGAAGTTATACGTTCATTGAGCAGAGAGTATAAGCTTCATCATGTTGATTTTTGGAATCATCATTTAGTTAATGACAATACGCTTTGGTCTAAGGATTTAATTCATCCAAACTCAAAAGGATATGTAAAAGTTGCTGAATTAATTTTAAGTAGTTTGCCTGTACAGAAGACAAAATAATAGTTTGCAATGTAACGAATATGGTATTAATTGTATTAAGCTATGTTTTTTAGTAAATGGAAAGAACTAAACATTTAGCAAACAAAGCGTATCTACGATATATTTCTACAGTAGTGCATAAATGTAGAATCACAAAGAAAGATCACTTATGGAAATAGGTGATCTTTAAACGTTTTTATAACTAAATTAAAATATATACTGTATTACTAACAATTTCGTACTACATAAAAATTAAGTTCTCTTATAGAAAAACTGATTTTATATTATCTTAAAATATAATAACATATTCAAATCATATTTTGGGTATGTATCCTAATTGTGAATAATGTGTAATTTTTTTGAAGTATAAATATCCAATAAATAAAATAGGTAGTAGGTGCAGAAGTATTAATACTATATTATTCAATTCTGTTATGAGTACATTAGTAATTGGTAGTATTATATTTTTATTATCAATTTTAGTTATTGGAATTAATTTGCATAGAAAATATGTAGGATAAGAAAAGATAAATATACTTTATTGTATATTTATCTTTTTGTTTAGTAGGATTTATAGCCTCTTTAAACTATTATGTTAATAAAATTAAAAAACTTAATTTTTGATATCCTTATGGCTAAAGCCATCTATAAAATGGCAATATAACTAAATAATTGTTTGGTATGATTTTTGGATTTGGTTTTTTATCCGAATTTTCTGATTCAAATATTTCAACTTTATGAATATAGTAGGTGAAATATTTGTGTGATAGTATTTGAGATAGAAAAAAGCCAACTTTAAAAAGGATGTGAATTGAATGTGCAAACGACTGTAAAGGGTTATATTAAGGCAACGTTTAGCTGTTATTAGTGTAAGGGAAAGATATATTTTGTAACAGTTGATATAAAAATGAAGAAATGGGTACGCTTTATTTTATCTGACTATTTTAAAGATATAAAAAATAATAGTTTAAGTTTTGACGAAGTTAAATTTTAGGTGAGATGTCAATAATGATTAATTTGGTTTAATAAAGAGGTACCTTATACGCGAAAGCGTTTATATTAGTAACCTAAGGAGCTTGCTTTTATGAAAACTACCGATTCAAAAGGCCTATTAGGAAATAGGGTATATTTACAAGTTTTCTCTGCCTATTCATTGCTTATGCTTGGTGTTTTTATTGATATGTTAGCGATTATGACTATAGTTGGGTTTGAATGGGAAGTAGATCCTACTATGATTGGATTGATTCCTGTTGCATATGCACTTCCAGGAATTATTTTTGGCTCATGGGCAGGTGTTATTGCAGATCGTTTTAGAAAAATTCCAATTATGATGTTCTGTAATCTAATGGTTGGTCTAATAACGATTGCTCTTTTATTTGTACAAGATATCCACTGGCTCTTAGTGGCATTAATGATTCGTTCCATTTTTATTGTTTTCTATTATCCTGCACAGCAAACACTAACAAGACAGATTGTATCCCCGGATTTGCTTACTAAAGCAGTAAGTATCAACGGAATAGTAGAGCAGGGTACCAAAATAGTAGGCCCACTTATAGGGGGTATGTTGCTGAGCTGGTTTCAACCAGAGTTCTGCCTCATTATAAGAGCTATAAGTTGTTTATTAGCTACCTTAGTTCTCATACCCACAATAAAATTTAAAGAAACTATATCGAAAGAATTTGTTGAAAAGCAAAAACAAAGTACTTGGACCGCTTGGGTACAAGGGTGGGGTTATGTGTTATCTAATCGGATAATATTATCAACCATGATTTTCGTTACAATAGCCATGGCAGTATTACAATTAGTAGACTCACAATTCCCAACTTTATTTAAGAGCCTATTCCCACATGATAAAAGTAAAATGGGATATATCATTTCTATTATTGGTCTTGGCGGGATACTTGGTGCATTACTAACTCAGAAATTAAAACAATTTCAATATGGCTGGGTAGTATGTGGAGGTATGGTTTTAATGGGAATTGGTTTTGGGGGGATTGGTTTGATAACGCCCGGTACGGTCTTCGTTTTAGCCTATTTAATTAGTTTTATCGCTGGTATCGGAAGTGGGCTGATGCTTGTATCTAATCAAGTCATATTACAAATAGAATCCGATCAAGATCAAGTAGGAAGAGTATTTGGTATTCAAAGTAGTTTAACAAACGCAGTTTTAATTATTTCTCCTGCTATGAGTGGCCCATTAGTGCATTTGTTTGGAGTAACTCAACTCTATGTTTATGGAGGGATTGGGCTTGTTATTATTGGAGTAATTGGAGTTTCAATGCAGAAATATTTATGGGGTAAACATAAACACGAACCTATAAGAGCAAATAATTTTTGAAGGGAAGATTTTTATGACCAATGAGGAATGTTATCCATTAAGCCATCCGCAGCGAAGAATATGGTATACAGAAGTTATTCATTCTGATAAAGGAATATGTAATTTAAGATTTTTATTTAAACTTCATCGAAAAATGAATTATTCAAAATTAAACCAAGTTGTGAATCGCGTTATCAGTGAAAATGACGGTCTGTGCATTAGGTTAAAAGAAAATGGGCATCAGGAACCGAAACAATATTTTATTAAACATGAAGAACAAGAATTTGAGTTTTTTGATTTCAGTAATGTGGAGAATACAAATTTGCTTGAGGAATGGATTGAGCAGAAAACAAAAGAAACGTTTACATTATTTAATTCGAATTTATACTATTTCGCTTTAATAAAATTAAACGATAATGAATGTGCAGTCTTTGGAAATGTTCATCATATTATTATGGATGGTTTATCAATTCAAATATTTACTGAGCAGATTGCAAAATATTATTATGACATGCATAACGAGAATGAAGAAGGCGAAATTAAAAATTCATATGTTCAATTTCTGACCAATGAACAAACATACTTGAATAGTAGTCGCTTTCAAAAAGATCAAAAATTCTGGTTAGAGGAATTTAAAACACTGCCATCTGCGACTGGATTGAAGCCTTATAATACGTACCAAGTTAGTACCAAAGCATCACGTGAGACGTTTATATTAACGGAGCATTTGAAGAGAAAGATAGAGAAATTTTCTGAAGATTCAAAATTTAGTTTATACACCCTTTTTGTTGCTGCTTTCTCGTTGTCCATGTATCGGTGGACCTCATCGCTTAATATTGGTTTAGGAATGGCTTACGGCAACCGTATGACTAAAATGGAACGAAAATTGATTGGAATGATGGTGAGTACAGTTCCTTTAAGAATGGATATTGATCCAGAAGAAGAAGTACTTTCATTTATTAGTAGGGTGTCCAGAAAACAAAGTAAATCATTAAGACATCAGAAATATCCATTTGATTTGTTATTAAAGCGGATTAATAAAGAGAATAACAGTAATGTGAGACTTTTCGGAACTACGATTGATTATAGGGATCGTGATGAAAGTGGTGACTCACTATGGATTCCAAACCGTGAAGAAGTACAAGATTTTGCAGTGCATATTGAAAATCTAATTGATATAGACTCTTTACATGTACATATTGATTATCGTGAGGAGCTATTTTCTAAGGAAGAGATAAAACAGTTTTTTAACGTGATGTTAGCGATAATGGAAAACACTTTTGAAAACCCAAAGCAGAAGGTGGCTGAAATAGAAATCATTTCTGAGGAAGATAAAAGAAAAAGTTTAGTTGAGTTCAACAATCCTAAACTGGATGTCCCGCCTCAAGTAACTATTCATGAAATGTTCGAACGGCAAGCGATGATTTATCCAAATGCTATTGCAGTTACGTATGAAAAAGAAAAAATTACTTATAAGGAGCTTAATGAACGTGCAAACCAGTTAGCTCATTATCTGCAGAAAAAAGGAGTAGGACCTGATACTTTAGTTGGACTGTGCGTTGAACGTTCCCACGAGATGATTGTAGGTATTTTAGGGATTTTGAAGGCTGGTGGGGCTTATGTCCCACTTGATCCAACATATCCAGAGCAACGACTTCAATATATTTTAGAAGATGCTAGCATTCAGTTATTCGTAACGCAAGAAAGTTTAAAAGAATTGAACTGGTTACCAGAAAATGTTGAGTCGATTTGCCTGGATCGTGATCAAGATGAGATTGGGAAAGAAAGTAAGACTTTGCCGGTTTCTAGTGTCGGTCCCCAAAATCTGGCATATGTAATCTATACTTCGGGATCAACGGGAAATCCAAAGGGCGTTATGATAGAGCATCACAATGTCATTCGGTTATTTAAATCGACGGATTGTTGGTATCAGTTTAATGAAAAAGATACTTGGACGCTTTTTCATTCGTATGCATTTGATTTCTCAGTATGGGAAATTTGGGGAGCATTATTATATGGTGGAAAATTAGTTGTTGTTCCGTACTGGATTAGTCGATCACCTAAGGATTTTTATCAATTATTGGTGGAGGAAGAAGTCACAGTTCTAAATCAGACACCTTCCGCATTTCGACAATTAATACGAGTGTGTGAACAAGAAGATAAGAATAAAAATTTGCAGCTGCGTTATGTCATATTTGGCGGAGAAGCGTTAGAACCTACTAGCTTGTTACCGTGGTTTCAAAGGTATGGGGAGAAAAATCCACAGTTAATTAATATGTATGGAATTACAGAAACTACAGTTCATGTTACATATTATCCAATTACTCTAGATGATGTGCAGCATGCTTCAAGAAGTAATATTGGAAAGCGGATTCCCGATTTAGAAGTGTATATACTAGACGCTTATCAACAACCTGTTCCTATAGGTGTCGATGGTGAACTTTATATTGGCGGGGCAGGGCTTGCACGTGGGTATTTAAATAGACCTGAATTAACAGCAGAGCGTTTTATATCTCATCCATTTAGTAGTGATCTGAAAGCAAGATTATACCGGACAGGAGACTTAGCGAGGTATTTGCCAGATGGGAATCTAGATTATCGTGGAAGAATTGATCATCAGGTTAAAATACGTGGTTTCCGAATTGAGATTGGGGAAATTGAGTCTACTTTACATACATATGCATATGTAAAAGAGGCAGTTGTAATTGTAAGAGAAGATCAGCCGGGCGATAAAAGATTAATAGCATATGTTGTAGGAGATGGAAATGTAGATGCGTGGAGAGAGTATCTTAAAGCGAAACTACCAAGTTATATGGTTCCTTCGGGATTTGTGGCGATGGAAGCTATTCCACTTACAGCTAACGGTAAAGTTGATCGTGAGGCCTTACCTATGCCAGAGGAAAAGCAGATTAATAGTGAATGTGTTGGCCCTCGGAATAGTAACGAACAGATACTGACTACCATTTGGAAGCGAGTATTAGGTGTTAAAAAGGTGGGAATCTATGATAATTTCTTTGAAATTGGTGGCGACTCGATTCTCAGTATTCAAATCATATCTCAAGCAAGTCAAGTGGGGTTAAAACTTACTCCAAAGCAAATGTTTGAATGCCCAACTATCGCTGAGCTGGCACAAGTGGCTATAGAAACGCAGGGAGTACAAGCGGAGCAGGGAATTGTGATAGGTGATGTGCCTCTTACTCCAATTCAGTGCTGGTTCTTCGAGCAAGAACATCCACATACAGAGCATTGGAATCAATCAATGCTTTTAAGAGTAAAAGAAAGATTGAATGTGAAATTACTAGAGGGAGCGATATTAAATTTACTGAAACATCATGATGCTTTACGTTTCCGGTACGAACAGTTACCAAACGGAACGTGGAGGCAGAGAAATGAAGGGACTGATGAGCTGTCAGTACTCCATGTTGTAAAACGTAATCAAGTTAATGAAAAAGAGTGGAATAAAATAATACAAGAAGAGATGAACATTAATCAAGCTAGTTTCAATTTAGTTAATGGTCCGTTAATGAGAGTAGTGTACTTTGAAGATAACTTGACTAGAAATGATCGAATATTCTGGGTGATTCATCATTTAGTAGTAGATGGAGTGTCATGGAGGATTCTATTGGAAGATTTACAGGTGGTATATAACCAGATGAAACAAGGTCAAGAAGTTCGCTTACCTGCGAAAAGTACATCTTTTAAAGAGTGGTCTGAACGACTCCAGACATACAGTGATTCGGGTATTTCAAAAGAAGTACAAAATTATTGGAATGAACAAGTAGAAAAAGAAACGATGAAAATTCCAATGGACTATCCAATACAAGAAACAACAGAAGAATCGATTGATCAAGTGACGAGGACTTTAGGAATAGAAGAAACACAAACATTGTTACACGAAGTTCTAGTCACTCATAAGACAAGGATTGATGAGGTACTATTAACGGCATTAGGACAAGCTATCGTCGATTGTACAAATCAGCAAACCGTTTCTATTCATCTAGAAGGACACGGAAGAGAAGAGATGATTGAAGGTATTGATTCATCAAGGACAGTGGGCTGGTTCACGAGTATTTATCCCGTTCATCTCAATTTTCAAGGAACTCAAACACCTATTGAAGGGTTAAAGGCTGTCAAAGAACAATTACGTCGAATTCCAAATCGCGGAGTTGACTATGGTATTTTACGTTACTTGAATAAAGGATTACTTCCGTTTTATCAGCAAAAGCCTTCAATAAGCTTTAACTATTTGGGCCAATTTGATCAGGTGTTTTCAAGGGACTCTTTGTTTATGCAAGAGACAGGATTTACATTTTTAGATCATGCTCCAGATTCCAAACCATCTCATCTAATTGATGTTATCGGAATGGTGAAAGATGAAAAGTTACATTTTGTTTGGATGTATAGTAGAGAACAGTTTTCTAAATTGAAAATTCAATTGATAGCAGATGGTATGTTAAGGCATCTCCGTCAACTTATAAATAAACCAACAACAGAGTCTGCTTTTACGGTATCAGATTTTGCTGATGCAGAGGATCTTACGGAAGAAAGCTTGAGCAAAGTATTACTTAAATTAACAAAGAAGAGGGTGTAAAAATGGGAGACGTTATTGATATATATGGTTTATCACCTTTGCAAAAAGGAATACTGTTTCATACTTTATACGATCAAGATGATGAACATTCTTTTTCCTATATTGTACAAGTAGGTTTCTTGCTCGGGGGGCAATTGGATGTTGATATTTTTGAAAAGGCTTGGGAATATGTTATTAATCGACATGAGGTTTTACGTTCAGTATTTGTGTGGGAGGAAGTAGAAAAGCCATTACAAGCGGTTTACCAACGTCTTCCTTTTACTATTCATCAAGAGGATTGGAGCACCCATCCACATGAGGAAAGGGCGAAGAAATTACAACATTTTTTGAATGTAGATCGTAGAAAAGGATTTTTATTGGATGAAGCACCATTGATGAGAGTCACTGCGATTAAAGAAGCAAAAGAGGAAACGAGAATTATCTGGACACATCATCATATTTTGCTAGACGGATGGAGTGTGTCATTGGTCTTTAGTGAAGTGATGGAAGTTTATCTCAAGATGATAAAGGGAGAATTGTTGAATCTTCCTAAATCTCTTCCTTATAAAAAATATATTCAATGGATAAATAAACAAGATCAAAGTCAAGCAGAGGAATTTTGGAAAGAAGAATTAAAAGGGTTCTATGCACCTACTCCATTAGCAATGGAAAGAAAGGATCAAGGACAAGAGAAGGGTTATGGAGAGTGTGCTTATCAAGTATCTGAGGAACTTACTGAGAGTTTACAAAAGTGGGTACGAAATAATCGATTAACGTTGAATACGTTAGTACAAGGTGCATGGGCTTATTTGATGAGTAGGTATAGCGGTGACAGTGACGTCGTATTTGGCGTAACTAGCGCTGGACGTCCTACTGATTTAATAGGAGCAGAGAATATGGTGGGGCTATTTATTAACACATTACCTACCAGAATTCGATTAACGGATAATACATCAGTAGTAGATTGGCTTCGTAAAATACAAATGAAAGACATGGAACGAAGACAGTATGAGTATAATTCGTTGATAGATATTCAAGGCTGGAGTGAGGTTCCGCGAAATTGCTCCTTATTTCATACCTTGTATGTGTTTGAAAATTATCCAATTCAAGGTGAGAGAAATGATGATTTAAGATTACTAGATGTTAAAAGCACGGAACAAACAAATTATCCTTTAACACTCATTGTAATGCCCGGTAAGAAAATTACTTTAAAGTTGATGTATGATCGAAGCTATTTTAATGAAGAAGCAATAAATCGGATTCAGAATCACTTATTGCAAATATTAATTCAGATGACGAAGAGCCTAGATTCAAAACTATTTGAAATTACTCATTTAACAGAAGAAGAACAAATACAGTTACTAGAGGAATGGAATCATACTCAAGTTAATTATTCGGCTGAAGGCATGATTCATACGATGTTTGAGGAGCAAGTAAAAAAAACACCGGAAGCAATCGCGGCTAGTTACGAAAATGAACAAATTACCTATAAAGAGTTGGAGAAGCGTGCAAATCAGTTAGCTCATTATTTACAAAAGCATGGTGTAGGCCCAGAGTCTCTAGTTGGGGTATATATGGAACGTTCATTACAAATGATGATAGCGTTATTAGGTATTCTAAAATCAGGAGCAGCGTATGTTCCACTTGACCCTACTTATCCAGAGAGTCGACTTCGATATATATTAGAGGATGCTGGAATCGAAGTACTAGTGACGGAAGAGAATTCTAAAAATTTGTTTGTATCTGAAAATATAGAAACGATTTGTATGAATAAAGATTACACTGCAATTGAAAAAGAAGAAACAACCCCATGTATAAGTGGTGTAACAGGAGAAAATTTAGCGTATGTTATGTATACTTCAGGATCTACAGGGAATCCAAAGGGAGTAATGATTGAGCATCATTCAGTAATTAATTATCTAGAATGGATGCAACATAAATATCCGCTTTCTGAAAAAGATGTGGTCTTGCAGAAAACGCCATTCTCATTTGATGTCTCTGTTTGGGAATTGTTTTGGGGCATTCACGTTGGTGCAAGTGTATCTTTCCTACCTCCAGGTGGAGAAAAAGATCCTTCTATTATAGCTGAAGTGATTAAACAACATCAGGTTACTATAGTTCAATTTGTACCTTCGATGTTATCTGTTTTCTTAGATTACTTCAATCATATTGAATTGAACATGAATTGTTCGTCCGTACGCCATGTATTTTCTGGTGGAGAAGAACTAAGTTCAGGGTTAGTTAGACGTTTTCAACAGAAATGGGATTATAGTGGACAAGTGAAATTAACCAACTTTTATGGGCCAACTGAAGCCACTATTTATGTGAATGCATTTGATATTCAGCCTAATCAAGAATTTGTTTCTATTGGGAAGCCAATACAGAACACGCAATTATATGTATTAGACCAAAATCAACGCTTGCAATCAATAGGAACTGAAGGTGAGTTATATATTGGTGGTGTTGGTTTAGCGCGTGGATACTTAAATCGTCAGAATCTTACTGCTGAAAAATTCATTTCGCACCCATTTCAATTGGGGGAACGACTATATCGAACAGGAGATTCAGTAAGATATCTAAATGATGGAAATATAGAATTTATAGGTAGAATGGATCATCAAGTCAAAATGCGTGGTTTTAGGATTGAACTAGGAGAAATTGAAGCAACTTTAGAAAAATGTTCGTTTATTAAAGAGGCTGTCGTATTAGTTAGAGAAGATCGTCCAGGTGATCAACGATTGGTTGCATATGTAATAAGCGATGGAAATACCGAAGAGTGGAGAGAGTATTTACAAAACCAATTACCGAATCATATGATTCCAGCGCACTTTATAGAGTTAGAACATTTCCCGCTTACTCCGAATGGGAAAATTGACCGAAAGGCCTTGCCAGCACCTGATGAGCAAGCTATTGAAGATTTAAATGTGCTACCTCGGACGCCATCGGAAGAGCTTATTGCCTCGGTTTGGAGTCAAGTGTTAGGAACAGAAAATATTGGCATTCAGGATTCCTTCTTTGAACGTGGTGGGCACTCACTACTTGCTACTCAAATCGTCTCTCGATTGCAAGAACTGTTCCAAATTAAAATTCCATTACGTGAACTTTTCAAGCACGATACAGTGGAAGCATTGGCGAAACGAGTGGATCAGTTACGAAAGGAAGATAAAAAACGAAAGGTTGCTCCTCTTGTACCTATGAAACGAGAAGAAGTTATCCCACTTTCCTATGCGCAGAAACGTCTATGGTTTATTGATCAATTAATGCCAAATAGTGCTATGTACAATATTCATGCAGCGTGTCGCTTAACAGGTAAATGGTCAATTGAAGCATTGGAGGTCGGATGGAATCAATTGTTGGAGCGTCATGAATCATTAAGGACGACAATTCTAGAACAAGAGGGTGAACCTTTTCAACAGGTTCAATCTCATGTGTTCAGGCATATTCCTCAAACGAATCTAACAGATCTTTCTTTGGAAGATAGGGAAAGAGAAATGAAACGCCTTATTCAAAACGAGGCGGAGGAACCATTTCATTTTGGACAGGGTCCTCTGATTCGAACACGAATATTAAAAGTGGACAGGGAAGAATGGGTTCTCATTTGTACGATGCATCATATTATTTCAGATGGATGGTCAATGGGAATCTTACTTGAAGAATGGATGGCTTTTTATGAAGGAGCACTAACCGGAAAACCAGTGGAATTGAAGGAGTTATCTATCCAATATGCAGATTTTGTCATGTGGCAGAAGGAATGGCAAAAAGAGGAGAGTTTGAATCAGCATCTTCAATATTGGAAGGAAGAATTATCTGGGGAACTACCGGTTTTACAATTACCGATGGATCGTCCTCGACCTGCAGTTCAAACCCATCGTGGTGCAAGTCAGTCCTTAATAGTGGCGAATTCCTTACAGGAAAAGCTCAAAGATTTAAGTTTGCAAGAAGGATGCACTTTATTTATGACATTGATGGCAGCGTATCAAAGCTTCCTTTCTCGTTATACAGGACAGGACGACATTATAGTTGGAAGCCCAATCGCTAATCGAAATGTGAAAGAGATTGAGGGATTAATAGGATTCTTTGCAAATACGTTAGTTTATCGAGCTGATTTCAGTGGAAATCCGACGTTCCAAGAACTATTGTCGCAGGTAAGAAAAAAAGCGCTAAAAGCATTCGAGTATCAGGACATCCCATTTGAGAAAGTGGTAGAATCCGTAAAACCTGAACGGAATACAAGTCATTCACCAATATTCCAAACTATGTTTACTTTACAGAATACGAAACAAGAATTTCTTCAGCTATCTGAAAGACAAATGGAACTCATGAAAAGCCATGCTTCTGTTGCCAAATTTGATTTGAGTTTATTTGCTTCTGAGACGGAAGAAGGATTATCACTAACCTTTGAATATAATACTGATTTGTTTAATGATACAACCATTGAACGTATGGCAAGTCATTTTAAACATTGGTTAAATCAAATTGTCTCTCATCCAAAATGTATACTATCAGAACTGAATATGTTATCGAAAGTAGAATATAAGCAACTACTAGAGGAATGGAATGAATCAGCCGTTATAGATATAGAAGATAGTACGATTCATACAATGTTTGAAGAACAAGTGGAAAAAACACCAGAAGCAATTGCAGTAGTGTGCGAAGATGAAGAACTAACATATCGAGAGTTGGACGAACGCTCAAATCAGTTGGCACATTATTTACAAAAAAATGGTGTAACATGCGAATCATTAGTTGGGATTTGCGTTACACGTTCATCCGAGATGATTGTCGGTCTCTTAGGAATTATGAAGGCGGGAGGAGCATATGTCCCAATTGATCCAGCGTATCCGGAAAGTCGACTGCAGTACATTTTAGAAGATGCTCAAATAAAGGTACTGGTGACACAGGAAAAGTTACAACAAAAAATGGTTATACCTACATTCGTCAACGTCATTTGTATTGATCGTAATCGAGCAGAAATAGAACAGGAAGTTACTACGGTATGCACGAGTGAAGTGACGGGCGATAACTTAGCCTATATTATCTATACTTCAGGTTCCACTGGAAATCCAAAGGGAGTAATGATTGAGCACAGGAATACAGTAACAATGATTCATTGGGCGCATCACACGTATTCTCGAAAGGAATTAGCGGGAGTATTAGCTTCAACTTCACTATCTTTTGATTTATCCGTTTTTGAAGTATTTGTTCCCTTAACGATGGGTGGTAAGGTGATTGTCGCTGAAAATGCTCTACATCTAGACAAGTTGTCTACCAAAGGTGTGACTTTGGTTAATACTGTGCCATCGGCAGCAAAGGAACTGGTTCGAGCAAAAACAATTCCTTCTTCAGTAAAGGTAATAAATTTGGCTGGAGAACCGTTACCATATCCGCTTGTTCAAGATTTATACGAGAGAAGTACGATTGAGAAGGTGTTCAACTTATATGGACCGTCTGAAGATACTACGTATTCCACGTATATGGAATTAGAAAAGGGTGTCATGCATAGGGTACCACCAATCGGTAAACCAATCTTCAATACAGAAGTATATGTATTGAGTGCTGAACAAAAAATGGTTCCAATTGGTGTAGTTGGTGAGCTATACATTGGTGGATCAGGGTTAGCACGTGGATATTTAAAACGCCCTGACTTAACGAAAAATCGATTTATACCGCATCCGTTTAAAGAAGACGAGCGAGTATACCGGACTGGAGATCTAGTAAGGTATTTGCCGGATGGAAATTTGGAGTATGTTGGAAGAATTGATCATCAGGTGAAAATTCGTGGATTCCGGATTGAACTAGGAGAAATCGAGGCGGTATTACAAAAGCATACATTAGTTAGCGAAGCTATTGTGATGGTGCGGGAAGATTATCCTGGCGATCCACGTTTGATCGCCTATGTTGTAGGAGACGGGGATGCTCAAAAGTGGCGTGATTATCTCAAGGATCAACTACCAAATTATATGATTCCAGCCTATTTTGTTGGATTAAATGCATTTCCACTCACTCCTAATGGGAAAATTGATAGGAAGGTCTTACCAGCACCAGAGAGACAGGAGATAGCAAGTGGTTATATTGCTCCTCGTACGTCTACGGAAAAAACAATTGTTTCGATATGGCATGAAGTTTTAGGTATGGAAAACATCGGAATTCAGGATTCGTTTTTTGAAATTGGTGGACATTCATTACTTGCTACGCAAGCTGTTTCCAATCTTAAAGAGGCTTTTGGAATCGAGATACCATTGCATGATTTATTTATGTTTCATACGGTGCAGCAATTGGCAGAACAGATTGATCAATTGCTCTATAACAAAAATCAAGAAATGCAGAATGATAGTAAAGAGAATGTAAGTCTTCAAGACTATATTCAAAAAGAAGCAGAAGTCAGTAATGATGAAGAATTACTAGAACTGCTTAAGCAATTAGAAGGGCTATCAGAGGAAGAAGCACATGGGATATTCGAGAGTAATTTGATTGAGGAAGGGGTAAAAAAATGAGAAGTGATTTACTTGCAAAGCTGAGTTCACTTTCTCCTGAGAAGAGAGCATGGCTTCAGAAGCAAATGCAAAAAAAGGAGAATAAAGAAGCACTCCCGTTGTCTTATGCACAACAACGTTTGTGGTTTATGGACAGATTTAACCCAAACAGTTCTTTATATAATATTCCAACAGTATGGCATCTAAAAGGAAATTGGATACCTGAAGCATTAGAGAAGGGATTCAATCGACTCATTGAACGTCATGAATCATTACGAACTGTTTTTAAAGAAGTAGGAGAACAGCCTGTGCAACAAATTGTCGAATTCCTTCCTAGAGCATTACCTGTAAGGGATTACTCTCAACTTCCTCTAGAAGTAAAAGAAAAAGAGGTAGATAGTTTAATTGCGAGAGAAGCGCAAGAACCATTTGATTTAATGAATGGTCCTTTAATTCGTAAGCAGCTTGTTCAATTAGAGAAGGATGAATGGTTATTACTGTGTACGATGCATCATATTATTTCTGATGCTTGGTCCATTGGTATATTCATGAATGAATTACTTGCTTTCTATGAAGAAGAAACGGGCGGAAATCCTGCTAAATTAAGTTCACTATCCATTCAATATGCAGACTTTGCGAAGTGGCAAAAGGAGTGGTTGCAAGGTGATGTGCTAAATCGTCAGCTTACGTATTGGCAGGAAGAATTGTCTGGTGAACTTCCTATCTTACAACTGCCAGTGGATCGACCTCGACCGGTTAAGCAGACTTACTCTGGGGCTACGCATCATGTAATTTTTCCTTATAAATTGCTTAGTCAATTGAAGGATATAAGCCGACAAGAAGGATCTACTTTATTTATGACTTTAATGGCCGCATACCAGAGCTTTCTTGCTCGTTATACAGGACAAAAAGATATTCTAGTTGGTAGCCCGATTGCAAATCGGAACCATAAGGGAGTAGAAGGATTAATTGGTTTCTTTGTTAATACGTTGGTTTATCGATCAGATTTGAGTGGCACCCCTACCTTTCGGGAGATTTTGAACCAAACAAAGAAAAAGGCGTTAAAAGCTTACGAATATCAAGATATACCATTTGAAAAAGTGGTAGAAGCTGTGCAACCTGAACGAAGCATGAGTCATTCCCCTATATTTCAGACCATGTTTACGCTACAGAATATAAAACAAGAACGACTAGATTTGCCTGATAGAAGTATTGAAATGGTAGAAAGTAATATGTCTATTGCTAAATTTGATTTGAGCTTAACTGCCTATGAAGTGGAAGAAGGTCTATTCGTCTCATTTGAATACAACACGGATTTATTTGATAGTAGTACCATTGCACGTATGGCAGGACATTTTGAGAACTGGCTAAATGAAATCACGTATCATCCAGATGAATCATATACAAAGCTGTCAATGTTATCGGATACTGAGCAAAAACAACTCCTAGAAGAATGGAATGATACGGACGTAGTTTATGGTCATGATTGTATGATTCACGAGCTATTTGAGCAACAAGTTGCACGGACACCTGATGCAGTGGCGGTAGTTTATGAGGGTGGAAAGCTAACGTATCAAGAACTAAATGAAAAATCGAATCAATTGGCACATTTTCTACAAAAACGAGGTATCGGACCTGAATCATTGGTTGGTATATGTATTGAACGTTCTCCTGATATGATTATCGGTCTCTTTGGGATTTTGAAGGCAGGTGGGGCTTATGTCCCACTGGACCCAAGTTATCCCGAAAACCGCCTGAGATACATTTTGGAGAATTCACAAATTCAAGTGCTGTTAACAAAAGAGGCACTACAGGACTGGTTACCTAAAGATATTCAAGCAATTTGTTTAGATCGGGATCAAGTAATGATTTCTAAAGAGAGTAATTTAGCTCCGGTGAGTGGAGTAACAGCAAATAACTTAGCCTATATTATATACACTTCGGGTTCGACAGGAAATCCAAAGGGGGTAATGATTGAACATCATTCTGTTATAAATCGCCTACAGTGGATGCAGAAAAAATACCCATTGTCTGAGGAGGATACAATCCTACAAAAGACACCGTTTTCGTTTGATGTTTCTGTCTGGGAATTATTTTGGTGGTCATTTGTAGGAGCACGTGTTTGTTTACTTCCACCAGGAGGAGAGAAAGATCCTGCGGTGATTGAGGAGTATATTGAACGATACCGTGTGTCCACCATGCATTTTGTTCCGTCGATGTTATCTACTTTCTTAGATTATATGGAATTATATAATTCGAAAAGGGATGTATCGTCTTTAATTCAAGTTTTTACTAGTGGAGAAGCGTTAAACACTGAACAGGTTCGCCGGTTTAAGGGGATCTTTTACAATGCTCAGCAAACAAAGTTAATTAACTTGTATGGTCCTACTGAAGCAACTGTGGATGTGACTTATTACGATTGTGATTTAGAAAAAGAACCAATGCTTATTCCGATTGGTCGTCCGATTGATAATACAGAGTTGTATGTGTTAGATCAATATCAACAAGTGGTCCCGATTGGTGTGGCAGGGGAACTTTACCTTGGAGGAGTAGGATTAGCACGTGGCTACTTCAATCGACCGGATTTAACTACTGAACGTTTTATTCCGCATCCCTTTAAGGACGGGGAACGATTATATCGAACGGGTGACTTGGTTAGATATATAAATGATCGTAACTTAGAATATATTGGAAGAATAGATAACCAAGTTAAAATTAGAGGATTCCGAATTGAATTGGGAGAAATAGAAGCAGCTTTACATGATCACTCATCTGTAAAAGAGGCAGTCGTGTTGGTGAAGGAAGATCGACCAGGAGATAAGCAGTTAGTAGCTTATGTAGTGGGTGAAGGGGATGCTGGGGAGTGGCGTGAATATCTCAAGAAGCAATTACCACATTATATGGTTCCGGCATACTTTTTCCAAATTGAAGGTATGCCACTTACTCCAAATGGTAAAGTGAATCGGAAAGCATTATTGGAATTAGAAGAACAGTTCATAAGTGAAGATATTACTTCATCACGAACACCAGTGGAGGAGCTCATCGTTTCCGTTTGGAGCCAAGTGTTAGGAATAAAAAATATTAGTGTTCAGGATTCCTTTTTTGAAATCGGTGGTCATTCACTACTAGCTACTCAAGTAGTGTCACGTTTACAGGGAATTTTTCAAATCGAATTACCAGTACGTGAACTATTTGAATATACAACGGTGGAGTCACTGGCAAAGCGATTAGAACAGTTACGTAAAGGAGATAAAAAACGAGAGATTCCGCCACTAATACCAATGAAACGAGGAGAAGCTATTCCACTATCTTATGCCCAACAACGTTTATGGTTTATTGATCAATTTACACCTAATAGTGCCCTTTACAATATGCCAATGGTATGCCGTCTTACAGGGAATTGGCTACTTGAAGCATTGGAAACGGGATGGAATCAACTAATAGAACGTCATGAATCGCTGCGGACGGTCTTTCAAGAAGTGAATGGTCAACCCGTACAGCAAATTGAACCGTATGCTTTTCAATCAATTCCGAAAACGGATTTAACCATGCTTTCTTCTGAAGATCAAGAAGAAGAAGTTAAACGTTTAATTCAACAAGAAACAGAAGTGCCATTTGATTTAACAGAGGGTCCATTAATCAGGACAAGTATTTTGCACGTGGGAGAGGAAGAATGGATACTCCTTTGTACTCTACATCATATCATTTCAGATGGATGGTCAATGGGAATCCTACTTGAAGAATGGATGGCATTTTATGAGAAAGCAACGGATGGAAAGGTAGCGGAACTTGAACCATTACCGGTTCAATATTCCGACTTTGCTCAGTGGCAAAAAGGATGGCTAAAGGAGGAGGTGCTTGATCAACAACTCCAATATTGGAGGGAAGAATTGTCTGGGGAGCTTCCTGTACTCCAACTTCCTGTGGATCGCCCGCGTCCCGCAATACAAACTCATCACGGGTCGACATACACTATGGTTCTGCCAAGCACGCTACATGATAAATTGAATGAACTTAGTCGAAAAGAAGGGGCTACGCTCTTCATGACGCTTTTAGCTGCATATCAAAGTTTTCTATCTCGTTATACGGGACAAGAAGATATTCTGGTCGGAAGCCCAATTGCGAATCGGAATTATAGAGAAATTGAAGGACTAATTGGTTTCTTCGTTAACACGCTGGTTTATCGAGCTAATTTGAGTGGTAGACCGACATTTCAAGATGTACTGTATCAGGTTCGTCAAAAGGCATTGAAGGCGTATGAATATCAAGATATTCCATTTGAAAAAATTGTAGAAGTTGTGCAACCGGAGCGAAGTACAAGTCATTCGCCAATCTTCCAGACTATGTTCATCTTGCAAAATATGAAACAAGAGTTACCGGTGTTATCTAGTAGAAGTATTGAAATGATAGAAAGCCATAGTCCAATTGCAAAGTTTGATTTAAGTGTAATGGCAGTTGAGACGGAAGAGGGATTACTTTTTACTTTTGAGTACAATAAGGATTTATTCAATGCTACTACTATTGAACGGATGGCAGGACACTTTGAGAAATGGCTACATGAAGTTTCTCATCGCCCACAAAATCCGTTGCATGACCTGAGCATGCTATCAGAACCCGAACGTACTTTGTTATTAGAAACATGGAATGACACTGTAATGGAAATGTCTCATCAGGGTCTTATTTGCGACAGATTTGAGGAGCAAGTAGCAAGGCGTCCGGATGCGATTGCGGTAGTTGATCAAACAAAACAGTGGACTTATGGTGAACTGGATACACAAGCAAATCAGTTGGCAAATGTTTTACGGCGAAAGGGAGTAGCCCCAGAGTCAGTGGTAGGAGTTTATCTTCCGAGGTCAGCTGAGCTAATGGCAAGTTTACTAGGCATTTTAAAAGCTGGTGGAGCTTATGTTGTTTTAGATCCGTTATATCCAAAATCAAGGTTAGAATACATGATTGAAGATGCAGGAATTCAATTTGTAGTGACGGCGGAAGGACAAGAAGGACATTTCGCACACGTCGAAATGGTGAGGTTAGAAGAACTAACAGTGGAAAGCGTAATCGCACCTACACGTCAAATAAATCCAGAGAACTTAGCCTATATTGTTTATACCTCTGGTTCTACAGGAAAACCGAAGGGTGTCATGGTTGAAAATCGCTCATTAATGAATATGGTTTCTTGGCATCAAGAAGTTTATCATATTTCAGCAGAGGATCGTGCGACTCAGATTGCAGGGGTTGCTTTTGATTCGGCTGTCCAGGAGATTTGGCCGTATCTAACTGCTGGCGCAGCACTCTACTTGTCAACAGAGGAACTGAGAATTAATCCAGAAGCACTAAGGGACTGGCTCATTGATTCACGAATAACAGCTAGTTTTGCACCTACGCCTATTCTGGAAAGACTCTTGAAATTATCTTGGCCAGATAAAACGGATCTTCGTTTTATCATTACTGGTGGGGATCAATTAACGCAGTATCCATCTAGCGATATTCCTTTTGCGGTAATTAATCAGTATGGTCCATCGGAAAATACCGTTGTTACCACAGATTGTTACGTACCTGTAGGGGTGACAACAGGTACGCCATCGATTGGTCGACCGATTGCGAATACAGAAGTTTATGTGTTAGATTCTCATCTTCAGCTAGTACCAATTGGTGTAATTGGAGATCTCTATATTGGAGGGAAGAGTCTTGCACGTGGATATGCTAATCGTCCGGATCTTACAAAGGAAAAATTTATTCCACATCCTTTCAAGTCAGGAGAACGTCTCTATTATACAGGAGACAAAGCAAGTTATCTTTCTGATGGTAATCTCCAGTTCCATGGACGTATAGATGACCAAGTAAAAATTCGTGGTTTCCGGATTGAATTGGGAGAAATAGAAGCTGTTTTGCAGGCACATTCTTCTGTGAAAGAAGCAGTTGTATTGGTACGAGAGGATAATCAAGGTGATAAGAGATTAGTAGCTTATGTAGTTGGTGAAGGAAGTGTCCATGAATGGCGAGAACATCTACAAACACATTTACCAAATTACATGGTTCCAACAAACTTTATTGAGATGGAATTTTTACCACTTACACCGAATGGAAAGCTTGATTTGAAGGCATTGCCTATACTTAGTGAACAATCCGCTGAAAATAATGTATACCCAAGAACTCCGCTGGAAGAACTTATTGCTTCAGTGTGGAGTCAAGTGCTAGGAATAAGAGACATTGATGTTCAGGATTCATTCTTTGAGCTCGGTGGTCACTCTCTACTTGCTACACAAGTGGTCTCACGCTTACAGGAAGTCTTTCAAATCAAATTGCCAGTACGTGAACTGTTCGAATATTCAACGGTCGAAGCATTATCGAAACGAATAGATCAGTTACGTAAGGGGAGCGAAAAACGAGAAATTCCACCATTGATGCCGATGGAACGAGGGGGAAATATTCCACTGTCTTATGCCCAACAGCGCTTATGGTTTATTGATCAATTTGCACCTAATAGTGCACTTTATAATATGCCAATGGCATGCCGTCTTACAGGGAATTGGTTACCTGAGGCATTGGAGTTGGGATGGAATCAGTTGATAGAGCGTCATGAATCTTTGCGGACTGTATTTTATGAAGAGGATGGCCATCCTATGCAGCAGATTCAACCGTACGTTTTCCGTCCGCTTCTGCAAATGGACTTAACTAAGCTTTCATTAGAGGAGCGAGAAAGAAAGTTGGAGCAATGGATTCAAACTGAAGTCGAATCTCCATTTGATTTAGAAAAAGGGCCATTGTTCCGTGGGAAACTCATAAGAATTTCAGAAGAAGAATGGGTTCTTCTGTGTAATATGCATCATATTATCTCAGATGGATGGTCGATGGAAATCTTGCTTCAAGAATGGATGGCATTTTATGAGAATACGATTGGTGAAAAACAAGCAGAGCTGGAATCACTACCAGTTCAATATGCCGATTTTGCTCAGTGGCAAAGAGAATGGTTGAAAGATGAAGTACTATATCAACAACTTGCGTATTGGAAGGAAGAATTATCCGGTGAGTTACCAGTCTTAATGTTGCCAATGGATCGTCCGCGTCCGCCAGTGCAAACCCACCATGGATTAACTCATAATGTTTTGTTATCGCGCTCATTACTGGATAAATTAAACGAACTAAGTCGTCAAGAAGGGGCCACACTTTTCATGACCTTATTGGCATCGTATCAAAGTTTCCTTGCTCGTTATACGGGACAAACGGATATTATTGTTGGCAGCCCAATTGCAAATCGAAATTATCGAGAAATTGAAGGGCTGATTGGTTTCTTTGTCAATACATTGGTTTATCGCGCTGATTTAAGTAATGCACCGGCATTTCAAGAGTTGTTGTCTCAAGTGCGGATAAAAGCATTGAAGGCGTATGAGTATCAAGATGTTCCGTTTGAGAAAATTGTAGAGGTTATCCAACCTGAACGAAATACAAGCCATTCTCCGATTTTCCAAACCATGTTTACTTTGCAAAATACGGGACAGAAGCTACCAGAACTATATGGAAGAAATATAGAAGTAATGGAAAGTAATGCTCCTATCGCTAAGTTTGATTTAAGTTTAACTGCTGCAGAAGTGGAAGAGGGTTTATTACTTACTTTTGTTTATAGAACTGATTTATTTGACAGCTTAACTATTGAATCCATGGCTGAACATTTTGGGAACTGGTTGAATATAATCGTGGAGAATCCTGATAAATCATTAGCTAAGTTGCCTATATTGTCAGGATTACAGCAAAAACAGTTGGAGGAGTGGAATAATGATGCTGTAGCATATCCACAGGAAAGTACAATTCATCAGCTGTTTGAAGAGCAAGTAAATCGTACACCTGATGCGGTAGCAGTGGTAGATGAAAAACAGCAGTTAACGTATCAAGAGCTGAATGAAAAAGCTAATCAATTGGCCCACTATCTTCAGCAATGCGGAATTGGGAATGAATCATTGGTTGGACTTTGCTTTGAGCGTTCAATTGAGATGGTTGTTAGTATTATGGGGATTTGGAAGGCTGGAGCAGCCTATGTTCCATTAGACCCATCATATCCAGAAAGGCGCCTACGATATATTTTGGAGGACACTGGAATTCAAGTATTAGTTACGAACGAGTCATTGAAAGATTGGATACCTAAAGAAATCAAGATAGTTTGTCTAGATAGGGATCAAACAATGATTTCGCAAGAAAGCATTCTTTCACCAAAATGTGAAGTAACAGGAGAAGACTTAGCGTATGTTATCTATACTTCAGGATCAACGGGGAATCCAAAGGGTGTCTTGATACAGCATCATTCTGTACTAAACTTGTCGTATGGTTTACAAAAAGAGGTTTTCGAACATGAGATACCATCTAACATGCATGTCGGTCTAAATGCGTCAATTGCCTTTGATGCATCTATCCAGCAATTACAAATGCTGCTTTATGGTTCAAGTTTGTATATTATTCCGAATGAAGTACGAAGTGATCCGGAACAGTTTGTAGCTTATATTAGGGAGAACAAGTTAGCAATCTTTGATATAACGCCTTCAATGCTTCAATTACTTATAGATGCCGGATTGTTAGAAACGTACGATGGTGTTCATGTTCCAAGTAAGGTATTGGTTGGCGGCGAAGCGATTATGCCGTCATTATGGGAACAGCTAGTAGAGACTGATAAAATACAGTTTTATAATGTATATGGTCCTACAGAATGTACGGTTGATGCAACATGCTATCATATCAAAAAAGATAGTAAGAGAGTAACAATTGGGCGTCCATTGCCTAACATCCAAACTTATGTATTAGATAGAAATAGGTTGCCAGTTCCAGTTGGTGTGATGGGGGAACTTTATATCGGAGGAGCAGGTCTAGCAAGGGGGTACTTGAATCGTCCAGAGTTAACATCCGAACGATTTATTTCTCATCCATTCAAAGAAGGCGAGAGGTTATATAGAACAGGTGATCTTGTGAGATATCTTCCTGATGGTAATATAGACTACTTAGGAAGAATGGATAATCAAGTGAAGATTAGAGGATTTCGAATTGAACTTGGAGAGATTGAGTCGACTTTTCAAGAGCATGACTTGGTAAAAGAGGCAGTTGTAATGGTTAGGGAAAATCAGTCAGGAGATAAGAGGCTGGTAGCTTATGTAGTGGGCGAAGGTAGTTTAGAAGAATGGCGAGAGTATCTTAAAACAAAACTGCCAATCCATATGATACCTTCCTACTTTGTCGAAATGAAAGAATTACCGCTAACCATAAATGGAAAGATTGATCGAAAATCGTTACCTATACCAGATTATCAAGGAACACAAGAAGGATACGTGGCCCCAAGAAATGAACGTGAACATAAGCTTTCTATCATTTGGGAACGTGTGCTAGGTTCAAAACGTATTGGTATGAATGATAACTTCTTTGAAATTGGTGGAGATTCAATTCTTAGCATTCAGATTGTCTCTCGCGCAAAGCAAGCTGGTTTACAATTGACACCAAAACAAATATTTGAACACCAAACGATTGCTGAGTTGGCGCAAGTAGTCAAAGAAGAACAAGGTGTACAAGCTGAACAGGGAATTATAACTGGAGAGACGATACTTACACCTATTCAGCAAAGGTTTTTTGCACAAAATCATCCTAATCCACATCATTGGAATCAATCCATGTTCTTTAGAACGAAAGAGAAATTGGACATAGGATCACTGGAAAAGGCGGCAGGTAACCTTCTACTTCATCATGATGCCTTGCGATTAAGATATGAACGTTTACCTAATGGGGTTTGGAAACAGTGGAATGAAGGAATAGAAGAACAATTGATGCTTACTGTCATTTCATTAGACGAAGTGCCGGAAGCTGATTGGCATCAGGTTATTCAAAAAGAGATTAATGTTGCACAAGAAAGTTTGAATTTACATGATGGTCCGCTAATGAGAATGGTGTATTTTGATGAAGGTGAGCACGCTGGTCGATTATTTTGGACAATTCATCATTTAGCCGTGGATGGTGTTTCTTGGCGAATTTTATTGGAAGATTTGCAAACAGCATATACGCAAGTAGTCCAAGGGCAGAAAATTCAATTACCTATGAAGAGTACATCTTTTAAAGAATGGTCGGAGAAATTACATCATTACGCTGAAACTGGAATATCAAAAGAAGTGCTACATTATTGGGAGCAGCAGGCTGAACAAGACGTAGTTATACTGCCAGTAGATGGTACTATAAGTAATCCAGTAAGCTCAGTAACTGAGGGAATTACTGTGGTGTTAAACGAGAATGAGACCCGTATGTTATTGCAAGAGACTTTAAGCACTCACCGTGTCCAAATCAATGAAGTATTATTAGCAGCATTAGTACAAGCTACAGCAGCATGTACGGGGCAGCCGATATTAAGCGTAGATTTAGAGGGGCATGGTCGAGAAGAGATTATTGAAGATGTTGATTTATCGAGAACCGTGGGATGGTTTACAAGTATTTACCCAGTTCATTTAAATATTACTAATACTAATACGCCAATTGCAGCATTAAAAGCAGTTAAAGAACAAGTTCGCAAAATTCCTAATAAGGGTGTTGATTATGGGGTGTTGCGTTACATGAACGCAACAATGTGTGAGCAATTAAGCTCCCAATATACACCGTCTATTAGTTTTAACTATCTTGGACAATTTGACCAAATGTTTTCTAGCGATGCAATGTTTATTCCAGAGAACGAATTTAAGCGTTTAGATCATGCTGCCGGTTCCAAGCGATCGCATGTAATTGATGTAATTGGGGTTGTAACGGATGGAAAACTTCAGTTCACTTGGGTATACAATGTTGGACAATTTGCCAAATCAACGATTCAAAGTATTGCACAGAATATGCTATATCAACTGAGTAGATTGATTCAATCTTCAGATAGAGAATCTGCACTGACCATTTCGGATTTTGCAATGGCTAATCTTAGCCAAGAAGGTTTGACAAATGTACTAAACAAAATGCATCGTGGAAAGAACAATCAGATTACTGATTTATATCCACTATCACCTTTGCAAGAAGGTATGATTTTCCACACATTGCATGATCAAGGGGATGAACATGTTGCACCGTATATAGTGCAATTGAGTTTTATGATTCGAGGAAAAATGAATATTCCTACATTTGAGCAGGCGTGGAAATCTGTAATTCAGCGGCATGAAATTTTTCGTACAGCATTTGTATGGGACGAAATTGAAGAACCTGTACAAGTGGTGTATGAAAATATCCCATTTAAAGTGAACAAAGAAGACTGGAGTACAATGACAAGTGAAGAGATAGAAGAAAAAAGAAAAGTCTTTTTGGAATTAGATCGAAAACAAGCCTTCCAATTTGATGAAGCACCATTGATGCGGGTAACGGTCATTCAAGAAGGTGAGGAAGAATATCGGGTTGTTTGGACACATCACCATATTTTACTGGATGGATGGAGTTTACCATTGGTCTTTAATGAATTACTTACAGTCTATCAGAAGAGAATGAATGGAGAAGCTGTGAAGTTACCTAAATCCTCACCATATAAGAAATATATCCAATGGCTCAGAGAACAAGATAAGGAGCAGGCGGAACAATTCTGGAGAGAGAAGCTAAAAGGTTTTACTGCACCAACTTTACTGGGCTTAGAAAGTAAAGAGGAAGAAAAAGGTTACACAGAGAAGGTTACGTATTTATCAGAAGAGCAGACTCAAGAGTTACAAGGATGGGCGAAACGAAATAAACTTACTTTGAGTACAGTAATTCAAGGTGCATGGGCATATCTCATGAGCCGATATAGTGGAGAAAATGACATTGTTTTTGGTGTAACAAGCTCAGGGCGTTCTACGGAGATTATTGGTGTTGAAAACATCGTAGGTCCTTTCATTACAACGTCACCGACGCGAATTCAATTGATGGATGATATAAAAGTAATAGATTGGTTGCAGAAGTTACAAGAGGAAGAGATAGAAAGAAGACAATATGAGTATGCTTCTTTGACAGAGATTCAGGGGTGGAGTGAGGTTCCTAGAGGTACACCGTTGTTCAATTGTTTATATGTGTTTGAAAATTATCCAGTGAAAGAAGAATCTTCAGAAAATCTGGAAATTGGTGAATTGAAAGGGGTAGAACAAACCCACTATCCATTAGGATTGGCTGTAGTTCCAGGAATTCAGTTATCGTTAAAGTTAATGTATGACCGTAGTAAGTTTAATAGAGTAACCATTGAACGAATGCTGGGTCATTTACACAAAGTGTTAATGCAAATGCTCAAAAACATTGATCAAAATCTATCGGAGCTAGTATATATTACGGAGGCTGAACAAAGAAAGCTATTGGAAGAATGGAATAATAATGCTATATCCTATCCACGTGAGAATGTAATTCATCAACTATTCGAAGAGCAAGTAAATCGTACACCTGACGCGGTGGCAGTGGTAGATGAAAAACAGCAACTAACATATCGAGAGCTGAATGAAAGAGCTAATCAATTAGCACATCATTTACAGAAATGTGGAATTGGGACAGAGTCATTAGTTGGCCTTTGCTTTGAGCGTTCAGTTGAGATGGTTGTTGGTCTCATGGGAATTTGGAAGGCTGGAGCAGCCTATGTTCCATTAGATCCATCGAATCCGGAAAGCCGCCTACAATATATTTTAGAAGACACAGGAATTAAAGTGTTAGTTACAAATGAAGTATTACTAGGCTGGATACCTAAAGACATCAAGACAGTTTGCCTAGATAGGGACCAAGCAATGCTTTCTCAAGAAAGCAAACTTTCACCAATATGTGAGGTAACAGGGGAAAACTTAGCGTATGTTATCTATACTTCTGGTTCGACAGGGAATCCAAAGGGGGCTTTAGTACAGCACCATTCTGTAATAAACCTATCCTATGGTTTACAAAAAGAAGTTTTCTCACATGAAATACCTAATAATATGCGCGTCGGTTTGAATGCGTCAATTGCCTTTGATGTATCTATTCAGCAATTACAAATGTTGCTTTATGGTTCAAGTTTATATATTATCCCAAGTGAAGTTCGCACTAATCCGGAACAATTTGTGTCCTATATTAGGGAGAATAAATTGGAAATGTTTGATATGACACCTTCATTACTTCAATTACTTATAGATGGAGGATTGCTAGAAATAAGTGCTGATGTTCATGTACCGAGTAAGATATTAGTCGGTGGTGAAGCAATTATGCCGTCATTATGGGAACAGCTAGTAGAGACAGAAAAAATTGATTTTTATAATGTATACGGTCCTACAGAATGTACGGTTGATGCAACATGCTATCATATCAAAAAAGATAGTAAGAGAGTAACAATTGGCCGTCCGTTGCCGAACGTTCAAACTTATGTATTAGATAAAAATTTGTTACCTGTTCCAGTTGGTGTAACAGGTGAGCTATATATTGGGGGTGCAGGTATAGCGAGAGGATACTTGAATCGCTCAGAATTAACAGCAGAGCGATTCATCCGTCATCCATTTAATGAAGAAGAACGTTTATATCGTACGGGAGATTTGGTTCGTTATTTACCTGATGGTAATTTAGATTACTTGAGAAGAATTGATAATCAAGTGAAAATTAGGGGCTTTCGTATTGAACTTGAAGAGATTGAAGCGAGTATAGAGAGGCATCCATTGGTAAAAGAAGCAGTAGTTTTGGTAACAGAGGATAAATTAGGAGAGCAGAGATTGGTTGCTTATGTAGTTGGAGATGGTAGTATGCATGAGTGGCGTGAGTATCTCAAGACACAAGTACCAAATTATATGGTTCCCGCTCACTTTATTAAGGTAGACGAGATTCCTCTTACAACAAATGGCAAAGTTGATCGAAAGGCATTGAACAATTTAACTATTCATAGAGAAAATAACTTCTCTACACCAATCATTCCAAGGGATGAAATTGAATATCAGTTGATTAAAATCTGGCAGGATGTGTTACAGATAGAAGATGTCTATGTAAATGATGATTTCTTTAATAGAGGAGGACACTCTCTCCTTGTAATTAAATTAGTTTCAAAAATTAGGGAGAAGTTTGGAAAAGAGATTAAGGTGTCTACATTGATTAAGAATCCAACAGTGGAAGGAATCGCATGCCTTATTCGTGATAAGCATGATATGACGAAATCAGTAGCAGCGCTAGTTTCACTACAAGAATCAGAGAAAAGACCTTTCTTCTGCGTTCATCCGTTTATGGGGAATGTATTCTGTTACATTCAACTAGCAAGATTGCTTAAGAGCCATTGTTCATTTTATGGTTTACAGAATCCTCTTATAGAAAAGAAAGAAATTGACGAGTTAACTTTGCCGGAAGTAATTCAACTTTACATCGAAGAAATAAAACGTGTTCAGCCAGAAGGTCCATATCGTCTTGGAGGATGGTCTTTAGGCGGTGCGATTGCTTATGAAATCGCAACTGTACTAAGGAGTCAAGGTGAGGAAGTTGAGTTGTTGGTACTAATGGATACAAAAGTACCTTCAGAGCAGGATCATAAAACAAGGGAGGATATGCTCTCATATATATATGAGCATTTCATTCCTAGAGATTTTACTGAGCAGGAAGAAGGCCTCTTCCATAAACAAGATATGCTTGTAGAGCGATTAATTATGGAAGGAGTACTCCCGCCTGATGCAGATCTTATCAATTTGAAGCAAGTTATCAATGCTCATAGGAAATGCCTGAATATAATGGCAGAGCATGATTTAATACCATACTCTGGAGAAGTTCTCTACTTTAGTGCTGAGGAAGGAAAAGAGTTGTTTACAGATTGGGGACCTTTATTAAAAGGAAGAGTAAATAAGTATTCTGTCCCTGGATCACATGAGGAAATAGTAGACTTCCCCGCAGTTGAAAAGATAGCTAAGTACCTATTAAATGAATTTGAAGGGATAAAAGAAACATCCCTTTCATTAACTGAAAAGTAGAGAGTGCAAAAGATGCAACGCAATGAACGAAAAGGGGAGACCAATACCTGCATGCATATCAAGTGTAGGGAATAATGAATATATTAAGAGCATTACTTTTTAAGGGGATAATGTAAAAAGTAATTGGTAGAGACATAGAAATCTTTGTAATAGAAGCGAATGCCTGATGATATTACTGAGGAAAGGTGCATATTTTCATTGATATGTAAATATGCACCTTTCCTATTGTATATGCAATTTAGTAATGTGAATTTGAATTTATGTAACGTTCATATATGAAGTAATTCTTTAAAAAAGGACGTGATTTATCATACAAATTCAAGCTGTGAAAATACCAAAGAATATTGAAAGTCATTTGTTTAAGCAACTTAGTAACTTAGTTTCAAATGAGAAGAAAGAACGAATGAAGCGTTTATTAAATTCATGCGACATTAATAGGACCCTGATAGGAGATTTACTAATCCGATCTCTAATCTGCCAAAAGTATAAAATTAATAATGAAGAAATTAGATTTATATATAATGAGTATGGAAAACCTTTTGTTGAAAACTTTTCTGACTTTCATTTTAATCTGTCACATTCAGGAGAATGGGTGGTTTGTACTACTGCTAATTTTAATGTGGGTATTGATATAGAAAAGATTTCAGAGATAGAGGCTCTTAAATTAGCAAATGAATTTTTTTCAGAGGAAGAATTTTATGATATATCTAATATAAATTCTGATGAACAAATTAATTATTTTTATGATTTATGGACATTAAAAGAAAGTTATATAAAAACGATTGGAAAAGGGCTTTATATCCCGTTAAATTCATTCTCTATAAAAAAAGAGTCACCAACTTTAATTTCATATAAGTATATACCTCAAAACTTTTACTTTAGACAATATAACATTGAGCCAAATTATAAGGTATCTGCTTGTGCAACAAGGGATGAATTTCCGCAAGAGATAATAATTAAAGACATTTATGCAATTTTCCAAACTATATACAAATTTGAAAGTAAGGAGAAAATCAATGCAGAAGACTAAACTTTTTTGCTTTCCACATGCTGGGGGATCCGCGTTTAGTTACGCAAAATGGAAAAATTACTTTAATCCATATATTGAGGTAGTCCCGATAGAGTTAGCTGGTAGAGGATATAGAATTGAAGAAAGTTTGTACGGAAGTATGGAAGAAGCGGTAAATGATGTCTATAATAATATCGTTATGCAGATAGATGATTCGCCATATATTTTATTTGGGCATAGTATGGGAAGTTTGATTGCCTATGAAGTAGCTAGAAAAATACAAGATTCTAAAAGCGTATTGCCTAAATTTCTTGTCTTATCCGGTAGAAATCATCCAAATAGTAAAATAAAAAACATCCGACATAATCTTTCTAACGAACAATTTAAAAGAGAAGTTATTGCAATGGGAGGTACACCATCTGGGGTACTGCAATCAGAAGAATTAATGGAGATTTTTCTCCCTATTCTAAGAGCAGATTTTAAAATCGTTGAGACGTATATTCATGACAAAAATACACAACCATGTGATATTGATTTTCTTATATTTAATGGGGAAAATGATGAATTTACTACATATGATCAAGTAATAAAATGGGAACGATACACAAGTAAAACGTGTACTTTTCATTCTTTTGAAGGTAATCATTTCTTTCTAAATGAAAATATTGAAGAAATAGCAAATAGTATTATAGGAAAGTTTAATTCTAAAAGATTATCAACTAGTTTTTAGAGATTTTCTTTGATCATCAGACAGTCGTTGGATAACTGGTGAGTTAATTGATGCAATTTGTGGATCTTGCTTATAATGCTAATTGTAAGTATTATGTACTTTAAAACCAAAACTTTCCCAATTTAATGTTGAGAAAGTTTTGGTTTTTATTATTCTAGTAGTAATCACTTTTTAAAGTTATAGAAATTTAAAAATAAAGTATTGTATACATGTAAGTATGATTAAAAATAAAAAGTTGTAAATGCTAAATTTAATTAAATACGCCTTACTCTCTTTAACATTGGCCTGAATGAATAGTTTATAGGAGATTACACTGGCTAAAGATGCGATAATTGTTCCAAGCCCTCCAATATTTACTCCTAGTAATAAAGCTTTCCAATCAGAAGTAAAGTTTGATAGAAGAATTGAAGTAGGAAAATTGCTAATCAATTGACTCAAAAATATGGAACTAAAGAAGACTGAAGTATCTCCTCTTAAATTAGCGCGAGCAAATGTCCCCAGTGCATCGGAATGGGAAATGTTTCCGATAAAAATAAAAAAACAGACAAAGGTTATTAGAAGAAAGTAATCGATCTTAAATAGTAAGTTTCTATCTAACGTAAATGCTGCTATCAGTGTGACTATTAGCGCAATGTAATAATTAATAACACTAAAAATAGATGCAATGATAGTAATAAGTATCAAAATCCAGACGGTAGCTTTTTTTTGATTTTTCACGGTAATAACAGGTAGTTCTATTTTCAAATCTGTTTTTTGAAGTTTTTGAGTAAATATAAATAACAAACTAATTCCAAGTACAGCTAAAAGTAGGATTGAACCTAAAAATGGGATGAGCTTAATTCCATAGTAAGAATATAGGTATAAATTTTGTGGGTTTCCCATAGGCATCAAGCTACTACCGATGTTTGCCGCAATTGTCTGCAGGATGATTGTATCCATCATGTTCATTTGTGTTTTTTTACTAATGACAAGTGTTATTGGTACAAAAGTGAGGAGAGCGACATCATTTGTTACAAACATGGAGCAAATAAAGCATAACAAAATTAGAATAATAGATATTGACCTGCTGTTATTGCATTTATTTAAAATCGCAACGGCAAGTTTGTCTAATATCTTTAGCTGTTCCAAGGCCTTAATGGCTACCATCAGATTAAATAAGCTAATTAACACTTCAAAGTTAATATATTCGATCTTTGGCGAATGTATTAAGCAGCTGACAATTGCTAGTATCAGTGAAATGGTAAGTACTAAATCCTTTTTTAAAAATTCGAATTTCATAAGGAGTCTTTTTTTATTTTGAACAAATACTATTTCTTTCACAATACACCACCTGTAAGTTATGTTAGTAAATATACGTTTTTTGGGATAACTCGATATTGCTAGAAAAGAGGATGACATAAGGTCCTAAATAAGAGTTTTGTAATGTTTCATCCCTTCAACAAAATCCTTTTTTTCTTAGTGTCTTTCATGTTGTAAATATGTGCAATATAGACGAATCCAGCTAGGGGGATTAATTGAGAAAACAAATGTTTTTTGTATGATACCATAAATAAATTAAATGTTTTATTTTTTTAATATTCCTATAATATTCCGTCGATTCTTGATTTCAAATAATTTATATGAACTTCTAAAAGAGAAAAAGTATGCATGTTTATATGAAGAAAATAGAGACTTGTCAAAGGATAGATAGAACAAAATCTGCGACGTTTGGATACTGTATAAAATTCACAAAATCTCACTGTTTTTTTAGATGAAAAATCTTAAAAAATTTTTTGTTTTTATAAAAATCTGTACTTTTTCGTAACATTCTGTACTTTTAATTATAAATTAAAGACAAACTTCTCTTAGTTAAAGATTGAAAGCGCTTTATAGATTTTTCGTGAAATTTTTACCTAGCCTATTTTTGAGATTAGTAGTAAGAAAGGAGATATTTCCATGTTCTTAAGAAAATTAACAAAAAACCAGTTAATCACTATTGATTATTATGATTAAAATGTAAATCACCGGTAAACGAAACAAACATAATAGTACAACAACATTAGTGGATAAGAATATTAGTTTTGCAGAAGGGGATAGAGCATCGTGTGTATAAATGGTAAGTTTTTAGAAAATTTAGTTTCGCAGTTGCGTGTTGCGATGTTTGTTTAAACAGGCCAATTCTATTAATATAGAAAATTTTTATCCTTGTTGTATTTGAATATGAATGAGGTATTTATGCCAAGGAATATAGGTGATTTTATATAGATTATGATAGATAAATTTTTGGTATGGAGTGATAATATGGAAAGATTTTTTGTAGAGTTAGTCGGATCAACAAATGATTTTTTATGGTCTAAATTGTTAATTATTATGCTTGTTATTTGCGGAATTTATTTTACATTTAAATTGAATTTTGTACAGTTTCGAATGTTAAAAGAGATGGTCCGTGTATTAATGGAGGGGAAAAGTGGTTCTAAAGATCAAATCTCTCCTTTTCAAGCGTTTTGTATTGGTATGGCAGCCCGCGTTGGAACAGGGAATATCACAGGAATTGCGATTGCAATTGCATTAGGTGGTCCTGGAGCTGTATTTTGGATGTGGATTATTTCTATTATTAGCTCGGCCTCCAGTTTTGTCGAAAGCACATTAGCACAGATATATAAAGTAAAAGATAAAACTGGTTTCCGCGGTGGTCCATCCTATTATATGGAAAAAGGGTTGAATAAACGTTGGATGGGAGTATTATTCTCTATTTTAATCACAATTACTTTTGGTCTTGTATTCAATTCAGTACAATCAAATACAGTTACAATTGCTTTTCAAAACTCATTTGGTACAGATCGTCTAACAGTTGGGATAATCATGGCCATTGCTTTCGCTGCGATTATTTTTGGTGGTGTACAACGTATTGCAAAAATGGCTGAATACAAGGTGGTATTTTTAGCAGTATTATACATTGGAGTTGCCTTATTTGTTGTAGTTACCAACATATCAAAAATGCCGGAAGTTCTTTCTCTTATTGTTCAAAACGCATTTGGTTTTAAACAAATAGCAGGTGGTTCAATTGGTGCAGCACTTATGAATGGAGTTAAACGCGGTTTATTCTCAAATGAAGCTGGTATGGGAAGTGCACCAAACGTTGCCGCAACAGCAACAACAAGTCATCCGGTGAAACAAGGACTGATTCAAGCATTTGGTGTATTAACGGATACACTGATCATTTGTACTAGCACTGCCTTTATTATTTTGCTGTCTGATGCATATAAACAACCGGGGTTAAATGGTATTGCACTTACACAAGCAGCATTAAGTGAACACATAGGTCCTTGGGCATCGGGTTGTCTTGCTATCTTTGTTTTTTTATTTGGATTTGGTGCGTTAATTGGCAACTATTATTATGGTGAAACAAATATTCGCTTCTTACATACAAGTAAAGTGTGGTTAATGATATACAGAATAAGTGTGTTGGCTATGATTGTATTTGGTTCTGTTGCAAAGATTCAAATTGTATGGGATTTAGCGGACTTATTTATGGGCTTTATGGTTATTATTAATTTAATTGCTATTACCTTACTTTCAAAAGTAGCATTTGCGGCGTTACAAGATTATATAAACCAGAAAAAAGCTGGTAAAGATCCTGTTTTTTATAAAGAAAACATTAAAGGGCTTGAAAATATTGAATGTTGGGATAGTTATGAGAAAACTTCAAAAAAGAAAAGTGTGTAATAAGAAGGATATTCAGACTGCAATATGTCTGAATATTTTTCTTGGTTCTAGTGCAAATATTATTGATTATAGTAAAGAAAAAATCATTCTATATAAAGTTAATAGTACGGGGGAATATGATTAAATGATAAAGGATTCTAGCGTTCAAGTTGAGGGGCAAGAAAAAGTTTGCTTAGATCAATGGGTAGCTCATTATCGAGCGTATGCAGCTAAGGGACGAAGCGCCAGTTATATTCCCGCTCTGGGGGAAATAAATGTATCGCAGTTAGGTATTTGTATAGTAAAGCCAGATGGAACAATGATAAAATCAGGAGATTGGGAGATACCTTTCACATTACAAAGTATATCAAAAGTAATCGGTTTTATAGCCGCTTGTTTAAGTCGCGGTATTTCTTATGTATTAGAACGAGTTGACGTAGAGCCAACTGGAGATGCCTTTAATTCAATTATTCGTTTAGAGATACATAAACCAGGAAAACCTTTTAATCCTATGATCAATGCTGGAGCGATTACGATAGCTTCACTTTTGCCAGGGACATCGGTGCAAGAAAAATTAGAATCTCTATACGTATTAATTGAAAAAATGATAGAGAAGCGTCCCGCTATTAATGAAATAGTATTTCAATCAGAATGGGAAACGGCTCATCGTAATAGAGCATTAGCATACTATTTAAAGGAGAATGGTTTTCTAGAATCAGATGTGGAGGAGACACTAGAGGTTTACTTAAAACAATGTTCGATTGAAATAAATACAGAAGATATTGCCTTAATAGGGCTTATACTAGCACATGATGGATATCATCCTATTCGCAAAGAACAAGTGCTTCCTAAAGAAGTAGCTAGGTTAACAAAAGCTTTAATGCTAACTTGTGGAATGTACAATGCTTCTGGAAAATTTGCTGCTTTCATTGGATTACCAGCTAAGAGTGGGGTATCCGGCGGAATTATGACACTTGTTCCCTCAAAATCTAGGAAGGATTTATCGTTCCAAGATGGATGTGGTATTGGTATTTACGGACCAGCCATTGATGAATATGGGAATAGTTTACCAGGAATTATGTTGTTAGAACATATTGCAAAAGAATGGGATTTAAGTATATTTTAAAAAGGAGCACAGATATTTTGGTGTTAGAGCGAGTCCAAAAGTGTTCAGACCTTATATTGTGTCTGAACATTTTTGAGTTATAAAGTATCTTTCTAAAGTAGAAGGGTGTAATGAATACTCACAATCTATAATGCTTTCGTTTATATCTTATTTATCAGTTTTTGAAAAAAATAGAGTAAGTATTGTATTAATGCAAATAGGTTTGTATACTGACTGTTAGGCGAAAGTGAGAAGTGATTATTTTGAATCTTAGTAATTTAGTAAAAAAAGACATCTATATTCTCGTTTTAATGATACTTACAGTACCCTTAGTAGGTGAAATAAAGTCATTTCCTTTAAATGAAACATTTAGAATGAGCTTTGGCGCACCAACATTTTTCTTTTTTTTGTTATTGTTTCGACGAATTCCAGCATTTTTACCGGGTTTTTTAACAGCGATAGTCGTTGTAGTATTTCGTATCTCAATGGATGTCATTATAAAGGGAAATATGGATTGGCTAGCCGCTTTTCATACTCACTATCCTAGTTTTTTCTTTTATTTTACTTATTCGTATCTCTTTCATTTAGCAAAAATCAAACGTTTTTATCATCAACCACTCATGATTGGTTTTATTGGTTGCATGATTGAAATACTGTCAGACTGTGTGGAATTAATGATTCAATATTTCGTATTAAAAACATCGATCACATCCGAGGCAATAAATGAGATTATTGTTATCGCATGTTCCCATAGTTTTATAGTTCTAAGCTTTTTCAATATGATGAAATTGTATGAAGCGCAATCAAGGGAGAGACATATAAAGAAGCAAAATGAACACATGCTCATGCTTATCTCTAATTTATATGAAGATGCTGTTCATTTAAAGAAAACATTACAAGATGCTGAGAATATAACAAAAAAATCCTATGATTTATATAAAACCTTAGACTCTTTTGAGCACAAACAGATGGATTTTCAGTTTGGGGATTTAAGGCAACAGGCATTACAAATTGCTGGTGAGGTCCATGACGTTAAAAAGGATAACCAACGTATTTTTGCGGGACTTTCAAAACTAATTTCTGATGAAAGTTTTACAGATTATATGTCTGTACATGAACTAGTAAATATCATTATACGGGCAAATACGAAATATGCACGGTTGCTAGAGAAAGACATCCAATTTGTGTATAAAATTGATGGTGTGCATTCTCATTATCATATTTACACAATCTTATCTATTATAAATAATATCGTTACAAACGCTGTAGAAGCTATCCAAGGTATGGGAACCATCACAATTGACATTAATAAAGACCACCATTTTGTTGAATTTCAAATAGGCGATAATGGTCCTGGTATTTCTTCAAAATATAAAGATTCAATTTTTGAGCCTGGGTTTACTTCTAAATATGATGATTTAGGCAACCCATCGACAGGTATCGGATTATCGTATGTTAAAGAAATGGTCGAACAACTTGAAGGTGATGTTACGCTTGAGGACAGAACCGAAGGAAAAGGATCAATTTTTATAATTAGATTAGGGATTGATCATATAATTTCGAAAGGGTGATTCTATGTATTTTTATATAGTAGATGATGAAAAAGCGGTTCGCTCAATGTTGGCTCAAATTATCGAGGATGAAGATCTTGGGGAGGTTATAGGAGAAGCTGAGGATGGTTTATCTTTAGAGCAACAAATGCTAATCCTTAAAAATATAGACATTTTATTTATCGATTTGTTAATGCCGATTCAAGATGGAATAAAAACAATCCGTCAAATAAAACCTTCGTTTAAAGGGAAAATCATCATGGTCTCTCAAGTAGAATCAAAAGAATTAATTGCTGAAGCTTATTCGCTTGGTGTTGAATACTATATTATTAAGCCAATTAACCGGATTGAAGTATTAACAGTTGTTCGGAAAGTCATTGAACGAATTCGTTTGGAAAAATCGATAAAAAACATTCAAGAATCGCTTAATATGGTACTAAAATTAGATAGTAATTCAAGTGCGCAAGAAAAATACCGTAATGAAAAACATTTAAATACTTTTAATCATTTTCAAAATTCCATTCATTTTCTTTTGTCTGAATTAGGAATAGCCAGTGAAAGTGGAAGTAAAGATTTAATGGATATGCTAGATTATTTATATAAATATGAACAAGATAACACGTTGGAACAAGGCTTTCCCTCACTAAAAGAGATTTTTATGAATTTGGCTCAAAAAAAACTTGGGGATTCAGCTGAAGATGTCGAATTAAAAAGGTTCATAGAAGCTTCCAAACAACGGATTCGGAGAGCAATTTATCAATCATTAAACCATTTAGCATCCCTTGGACTTACTGATTTTTTAAACCCGAAGTTCGAAAATTATGCTTCTAGATTTTTTGATTTTACTACCGTAAGGAGAAAGATGACAGAATTGAATAATGAACCAACATTACCTGCTCGTATTGATACGAAAAAATTTATTCAAGTTCTTTATTTTGAAGCAAAACGAATACACTTGGAGTTAAGATGATAAACTCTTGCTAAGTATTATTTTCAATTGATAGATTGATAATAGTTTTTCTTTTTATTCTCCTTTATTTCATATTAGTTTTAAAATCAGAAAATTCCGTATCGATTTGCTAGAAGTGTATGAACTTAGAACAAAAGAATATGTATTTTTTACACATTAATATTCATTTAAAAACGATTATTTCCAAAATAAAATATAACTACATAGTAAGTTGAATTTAAAAAAAGATGCTATCTTCTAGCATCTTTTTTTCTTTAAGAGGAAATATCATTGATCCTTATATTATTTGAAATTCAAATGCGGGCATATAAATAACGGAAAAGGAGATAATATTTAACAAATTATAATTGGAAATGGTATTTTAGGTCAGAAATGTTTTTATACTAATTAGGTTATTTGTACTAAATAAGCATAATGTCTCGCTTTTCTGCTCTTTAATCTTATAGTTATTTTTTATTAAGTACATATCGTTTTTTAGAAATCTCAATCCTAGCAGAGTATATAAATTGGGTGATAAAAATGTGGAACATAATTACTTCTTATCTTCCAGATTGGAAAGTCTTTGTACAAGCTTTTATCTTGTTTTTAATTCCGTATACTATCTCAAGAGTTTTTCATTGGGTTCGTATGTCAGAGAAAGAGTGGGAAGAATGAGTTGGTGGAAGTCAAGAGACAAACAAGTGAAAAAAAATAATATTCAAAGTAAAACGAAACAAGAGCATAAACCATCTCAAAATGCAATCGTTCATTTCACAAATGATTTTGCCTCTAACTTAGAACTTATAAAGCAACAAATCGGACATAATTCTGATGTTCGCTTTCGGAAGTTTAATATTGGACGCACAGATATTCAGGCTGGGATCGTTTTTGTTGATGGCCTATCAGATAAAGAGATAATTGACAAACATATTATGAAATTACTAATGGATGATTTTTCTGATGAATATAAAAATGAATCTTCTTATGTGGAGGGGACTGTTTCAAAAGAATATATTAAAAATAAAGTTCTTACAATTAGTGAAGTAGCAGAAGTCCATTACATAAAAGATTTAATACCCAAAGTATTGATAGGTTCAACAGCTCTTTTAATTGATGGTTTAGCAGATGTGTTTATTCTTGGTACAACAAAAGCAAATAAACGAAATATTGAAGAACCAGTATCGGAGGCATTAGTCAGAGGGCCACGGGTCGGTTTTACTGAAGTATTGAGTGATAATACCTCACTTTTGCGACGACACTGTGCGGATGAGAACTTATCATTAGTAAAGCTACCAGTAGGAGAACGTGCAAAGAAAGAGTTAGTTGTCGCATTTATTAAAGATCTTGCTAGTACAGAATTGGTGGATGAAATAAAAAACAGAATTCAGAAAATTGACATAGACAGTGTACTCGAATCTGGTTATATAGAGCAACTTATTGAAGATAATTATCTCAGTCCTTTTCCGCAGATTCAAAATACAGAACGACCTGATCGTGTTATTAGTGCTTTAATGGAAGGTCGAGTAGCTATTTTGTTAGATGGAACACCATTTGTTTTAATTGCTCCAGTTACATTTAGTATGCTGCTGCAATCACCAGAAGATTATTATGAAAGGTGGCTTCCTGGTACGCTTCTCCGCTTATTACGCTTCATGACAGCTTTTGTTTCATTATTTGCCCCAGCACTATATATTTCTTTTATTTCATTTCATCCAGGATTAATTCCCACTAAGCTCGCTATTTCTATTATCGGATCGCGAGAAGGAGTTCCTTTTCCCGCTTTAATAGAAGCGTTAATTATGGAAGTAGCTATCGAAGTTTTGCGAGAAGCAGGTTTACGTCTGCCTAAACCGATTGGGCCTGCAATGGGAATTGTGGGTGGTTTAATAATTGGTCAGGCTGCCGTAGAAGCAGGAATTGTTAGTCCAATAATGGTTATCGTTGTTGCGGTAACAGCTATTTCTTCTTTTACTATTCCGCAATATAGTGTGGGAATTACGTTACGCATTCTTCGTTTTATAGCTATGTTTTGTGCTGCGATATTTGGCTTGTATGGAGTTATTCTCTTCTTTCTTTTACTTTGCAGTCATTTAGTGAAACTGAAAAGTTTTGGCGTTCCTTATACCAGTCCTGCTGTTCCATATCGATTTAGTGACTGGAAAGATTTTATGGTTCGCATGCCATTAAAAATAATGAGACGTCGACCAAAAATAATGCATACTAAAAAAAATATCCGCAAAAGGTAGCTGATGACGAAAGGAAGTGGCCTTCAGTGATTACTAAACTTAAAGACCGAATAACAACTTCGCAAGCAGTTGTTATTATTGTAAATTACATACTTGGGACAGGAATCCTCACTTTGCCCAGAGCATCTGTGGAAAAAGTGAAAACACCAGATGTATGGCTAAGTGTGATATTAGGTGGAATACTGGCAATGGTTTCAGGAGTAATTATGGTCAAATTAAGTCAGCAGTTTCCAGAAAAAACATTTTACCAATACAGTCAAGATATTGTAGGGAAATGGATAGGCAGGTTGCTTAGTTTTCTTATTATAGGGTATTTTCTTACAACTTCAGCATTTCAAATTCGTTCAATGGCAGAAGTAATAAGCTTTTTTTTGCTCGAAGGAACCCCCACATGGGCTATTGTTATGCCTTTTATGTGGATAGGTCTCTATTTGATTATGAGTGGTATTAATTCAATTGCACGGATGTTTGAAATAATATTTCCTATTACTGTTTTTATTTTTTTAATCATTTCCTTTATGAGCATCGGAATATTCGAGATAGATAATCTCCGTCCCGTATTGGGTTTGGGGATTAAACCAGTGTTAGATGGGATAAAAACAACGTCTCTCGCATATACAGGTCCTGAAATTATGTTAATTCTTTTGGTATTTATGGAACAACGAAATAAAGCAGTAAAAGCTATTTTAGTTGGAATTTCTATTCCGTTAATCTTTTATGTAATAACTGTTGTAATGGTCATTGGTGCATTATCAATTGATGGGGTTGTAACAAGAACATGGCCGACAATTGATCTTATGCGCAGTTTTGAAATTTCTGGATTGATATTTGAACGTTTTGAATCTTTATTGCTTGTAATATGGATTATGCAAATATTTGCTACCTATACGATTAGTTATTATGCAGCTGCATTAGGATTAGCACAACTCTTTAAAAAGGGAATTCATCCGTTTATTTTTGCTTTGATTCCAATCATTTACATCATTGCTATGACTTCGAAAAATATAAATGACTTGCTTAAATTGGGGGATATGCTCGGTAATGCTGCTTTATTTTTATTTGGTTTACTGCCACTGCTTCTTCTTATTATTACGCGATTAAAAGGAGGAGTAGTGTGAAAAATAAATTTAATTATATGCGGTTCTATTTGGCTTTGTTATGGACGCTTTTGCTTCTATTTTTAACAGGATGTTGGAGCAGTAAAGAAGTAGAAGAGTTGAGTTTAACTGCAGGTATAGCACTAGATAAAGGGAAGGATTCAACAATTGAGAAAGAGGATGAGGAAGGAGGTTATCCTAAAAGAAATCTTATAACAGCTACTTATCAAATTGTTAGTTCGCAAGCACAAAGTAAAGGAAATGGACAACAAAAACGTTATATAAATGTTTCTGAGACCGGTGATTCCATTCATCAAATTGTTCGTGAGTTTTCATTGAAAAGAGAGAGCACAATGTTCAGCCCACATTTAAAAAACATTGTTATTAGTGATAGTCTTGTACGTACATTCAGTTTAGAACAATTACTTGAACAGTATCTCCGTGACAATGAAGTTCGGCTTAGCTGTATGCTCTTAATTAGCAAGGGTCTAGCGAAGGAGGTACTGGAATCAAACAAAAAAGGAGAAATCCCAGCATTTCGTTTGTCTGGAATTGCAGATAATAGAAATAGAACAACAAGGATTTTACCTCCTGTATCGCTCGCTAAATTGGAAGGAAAGATGCGGTCAGGGTCCAGTTTTCTTTTGCAAAATGTAATCTCGATAAAAGGGGAAACAAAATTTGCAGGAGCTGCTGTAATTAAAGGGAAGACAAAAAAGTTGATGGGCTTTTTAAATGAACAGGAATTGGAAGGAGTAGTATGGATAAACGGAAAAAGGAATGGTGGTGTGGTAAAAACTTTTGATAAAGAATCAAAGAAACTCATTATATACGAAATAAAGTCAATAAAAAGCAAAATCATACCACATGTTAACGGAAATAATATTTCCTTTGATGTAAACATTGAATCAGAAGGGCGTTTGTCTGAAAATTGGATGCAATCAGGAAAAGATTTTGAAAATGAATTTTTAAAAAGGGAAGAAAAAGCTATTGAAAAAGAAGTAAAGCACTTAGTACATCATGTTACAAAAAAAATACAAAAAGAATACCAAGTCGATATTGCGGGTTTTGGCAACCAATTAAGAATTAAACACCCGAGAACATGGGAGAAAGTCAAAAAAGATTGGGATCAAACATTTAGTAAAGTACCGATTAAATATCATATAAATGTAACTATACAAGATTATGGAGCGTCAAGTTTAAAACGGTGAGATACATTAATTGAAATTATATTTACATCAAAACAAAAAGTTATAAAAGTTTTAATTTGAAAATTTTTGTAACTTTTTGTTTTTTTATGTCCTTCTTATTATAGATTAAAGAAATGATTTTATCCCGCTATTTGCCGGGCAGTAAGACCCACACCTCAAAATTCAGCGAAAGCAAAGAAGTTATTAGAGGTATATGTAAGCTCTATATAGGAAGGAGAATTTTGAAATTCTATTGATAAACCAAGTAATTGTAATAGCCCTTATTTAGAATAATAATTTCAAAATCAATAAAATTTAGAGTAGAAGGAGCAAGAGCAAATTATTATGAATAAACAAATAGGATTCATCGGATGTGGAAACATGGGTATTGCTATGATAGGTGGGATGATTAAAAAAAATATAGTTTCTCCAGATCAAATAATTTGTTCAGATTTAAATGTTATTAATTTAAAAAATGCTAGTAATGAATATGGCATAACTATAACTACTAACAACAATGAAGTCGCTAACAGCGCTGACATTTTAATTTTATCAATCAAACCAGATTTATACTCATCGGTAATTAACCAAATAAAAGATAAAATAAAAAATGATGTAATCGTTGTAACTATTGCTGCAGGAAAAAGTATTAAGAGCACTGAGAATGAATTTGGTAGAAAGTTAAAAGTTGTTAGAGTAATGCCTAATACACCGGCACTTGTTGGAGAAGGAATGTCTGCGTTATGTTTTAATGAAATGGTTACAGAAAAAGATATAAAAGAGGTACTGAACATATTTAATATTTTCGGCCAGACGGAGGTTATAAATGAAAAACTAATGGATGTTGTTACATCTATTAGTGGTTCTTCTCCAGCATATGTGTATATGTTTATAGAAGCCATGGCAGATGCTGCTGTACTTGGCGGTATGTCGAGAAAACAAGCTTATAAATTTGCTGCTCAGGCTGTATTAGGTTCTGCAAAAATGGTATTGGAAACAGGAATACATCCAGGTGAATTGAAGGATATGGTTTGTTCTCCAGGTGGAACGACGATAGAGGCTGTAGTAACGCTAGAAGAAAAAGGTTTAAGAACAGCTATCATTTCAGCTATGAAACGTTGTACGCAAAAATCTATGGAAATGTCTAGTTTAACTAGTAAGTGAGAAGCGAATTTATATAATATTTTAAATCTATTTAATGTAAAAGAAATATTATGAGGCTAGTTAATAACTAAGTAAATTTATATACAACACTAACGAGAAGAATAAACCTTATTTTAAAGGGGATACAGAAAATATGAGTAATTTACTAAAAAAGAAATCCGTTACACAATTGTTAGAGCATAATCAAAGCAAGACTTTAACGAAAACATTAGGAGCATTTGATTTAATTATGTTAGGGGTAGGCTCGATAGTTGGAACGGGCGTTCTTGTGTTAACTGGATTAGTAGCAGCAAGAAATGCTGGCCCAGCAGTTGTTTTTTCATTTATACTTGCAGCAATTATATGTGGATTTATAGCATTATGTTACGCGGAAATTGCTTCTACACTCCCGGCGTCTGGTAGTGTATATACATACTCATATGCAACAATTGGTGAGTTTGTTGCTCATCTAGTAGGTTGGTCATTGCTATTAATATATATCGTGGCAACAGCGGCTGTCGCTGCTGGATGGACAGGCTATTTCCACAATTTAATAAAGGGATTTGGATTAGAGATACCTAAAGCTCTAGTAACGATTCCTGCGCATGGTGGTATTGTGAATCTACCAGCAGTAATCATTACATTGATATTAGCATGGATGTTATCCCGTGGTACGAGGGAAAGTAAACGAATCAATAATACAATGGTATTGATTAAAATTGGAATGATTTTGTTGTTTATTACGGTTGGTATATTCTATGTAAAACCAATGAACTGGATACCAATTGCACCATACGGTTTAAGTGGAGTTTTTACGGGTGGAGCAGCTATTTTATTCGCTTTTACGGGTTTTGATATATTAGCAACTTCAGCAGAAGAAGTAAAAGATCCGAAACGTAATCTTCCGATCGGTATTATTGCATCATTAATCATATGTACAATTATTTATGTTATGGTATGCCTTGTTATGACAGGAATGGTTTCCTATAAAGAATTAAATGTTCCTGAGGCGATGGCTTATGTAATGGAAGTTGTAGGACAAGGAAAAGTCGCTGGTGCAATTGCTGCAGGTGCTGTAATTGGCCTTATGGCTGTTATTTTTTCCAATATGTATGCGGCAACACGAGTATTCTTTGCAATGAGTCGTGATGGATTATTACCGAAATCATTTGCGAAAGTTAATAAGAAAACTGGAGCACCCACTTTTATAACTGGATTGGCAGGAATAGGGAGCTCTATAATAGCTGGGTTTATTGATTTGAAAGAATTAGTTAATTTAGTTAATATCGGTAGTTTGGTGACGTTTGCGTTAGTTTGTCTATCAGTTATTATTCTACGTAAATCACACCCAAATTTAAAACGTGGATTTATGGTACCTTTTGTACCTGTATTACCATGCGTTGCAATTGTATGCTGTGTGTTTTTAATGCTAAATTTACCGTTAAGGACATGGGTGTACTTTAGTATTTGGATTACTATTGGGGTAGTAATATATTTCCTTTATTCGATAAAACACAGTAATTTAAATGAGGAAACGATCTCGAAATTACATGATAAAATTGCGAGATAATAACGATCGAAAATTTTATTAATAATCATATTGATAGTTGAGGAACATAGAAACAGTTTTTTGACATTTAGCAAGAGATAAAATAAGAGATGCTAGGGGAGCTAAGTACTTTTTTAGAAACCTTGCTTGTTTTTTACGATTTAAAACTGCTAAGGAGAGAGAAGTATGAGTGAATTGCATTTTATGAGTATAGAAGAATTAGATAATAAATTGAAAAAATCTGACAGTGGTATTTATTTCATTAAAGATTATAATGACAATATTATTTATGTAGGCAAGGCTTTTAGTATAAAAAGTAGAGTATTAGCTCATTTTAATAGTTATTCCAATATTGAGGAATATGTCCATTTATTTAATAAAGTAGCGTATCTCATTGAAGATAGTTTGTTAAAACGCTCATTGTTACAAGTTACTTATATGATTAAATATAAACCAGTATTAAACAAAGAAGTACAAAAAGAATTCCCAGAGTTGTATACTCAATACATTAAGCAGACAAATAAAAAATTTATGTTGTTAGAAATTGATGAAGCTAAAGAAAAAGGGGATGAGTTAAAGAATAAATTAGTAAAATTAGTGGGTGGAAAAACTATGTTTTATGACATAATTTCTCTGTTAAACAATGGATATAACTATCATGTCCTCGCAAAAGTATTGAACATAGAACTTCAAACTTTAATTATAATAAAAGAACAACGAAATAAATTCCCGATACCACATAATTATAAGAGGACAATAAAACATCAAGATATAATGTATGCTTTATCTGGAAAAAAGAATTTAAGTACTTCAAGGTTAAACACTTAACTTTAAAATAGTAAATTCGTTGCTTTTGTAGCTTTTATTGTTATATTGAAATGCAATGTACATTTGTGTTTCAAATTTAATTGGTGGAATAAGGGGAGGGAAAGGGTTCCTATAAAAATACTGGAATAAATTAGGTTGCTCATGCATAAATAGCATAATTAGGTACATGTTATTTATAAATATTCAAAGATGCGAAAGTAATACAAATGAAATTCTTATTTCTGCTACTACAAGTACTATTGAGCAAATGAAGTATGAAATTGCTTTTGAACTAGGAGTCACACTGGGACCTGATACATCACATCATCTGCAAATGGTTCGGATCGGTGGAGAGATTACAAAACGCTTAGTTCGAATGGCTGAAAAACAGTTAACAGGTCAATACAGAGTACACTAAGAAAATAATCCGTATATATGGATTATTTTTCCTTTAATTTACAAAAAAATAAATTTCGAAATTGAAAAAACCTCTCAGATTCCTTTGTAATAAACTTTTTTAGTTGTGTTAATGACATAGGTATCAAAAGATAATCAACCCGATACGAACGATTTACGAGCCCTTAAAAGAGTTTTGGTGTTATTTGTAATTTTAATTTCATAATACTTAAGCCGATATAATAAAATGTTTTATGTCTAAATTGATATAAAGTAATAATTATTAAGTGATATTTCTTTTTTATAGAATAAGTAAAAACTGATATTGTAGTAATTACTGTTTTGAGGTCAATTTACTGTGCACCTTAATTATTGAAGTTTTTTTGTTGATTAACAACTATTGTATTTGGAAATTAATAATAAGTTTATCCCGCTATTTGCCGGGCAGTAAGACCTCCACCTCAAAATTCAGCCGAAGCCAAAGAAGTTAGGTGGGGGGCGGGCTGCCCGTAAAAGCCCGATTGGTGAGAGCTAATAATCAGTGGGGGATGAACAAAACCCCCACTGATTAAAGTTTCACTTTATGTGATGCGGTAATAAAACTATCTAGTTTGCTATTCTTAGTATTTGTAAAGTCTATATATTTTTCCTCTTTTGTGGAAAGTAAAACTATTGTTACGACCAGTAATATAGTGTCATGTTTTTGAATATTCCATTCGTTTTTTATTTTTAGTTGATGAAAAGACCTTTCTCTCAATTAAATATTTAATTGAGTACTTGAATTTCCTCCACCTTGTACTTTTCAAAGCATAGTGCTTCAAAAATAGCCGTATCGCTTTCATCTGTTTCCAATTTCACAACTTCTTTATTATCTTTTTCTAAAATTTGGAGCAAAATAGTTTTTCAGTTTCACATTTAAATTAGCAGTATTTATTTTTTGAATTCAATTTGTATAAATGATTGAATTGGAACTTTGACTGTTGTTTCTTGCGGTGGTACAGTATCTCCTGTTACTTTCGCTTTATTTTAAATCTTTTTCCAGCTTGGTCCTCGCATTGACTACCACTGTATTTTGAAGTACTTCACTGTTTTCTCAAGTTCAATAATTATATTTTGTAGAATTAAGAAAAGAACTTAGTGTATTTCCTTTACTTATCTACTCTGATATTTAGATGCTAACTACAATTAAATAATATATGATTTTTATAAAAAAGATATAGTAACATTTTGTTGTGAATTGTACTAATTTGATATTTTATAGTATTATTTGTCGTGAATTATATATAACAGAATATATTTTATGGATCTATAAAGGAGAATGTAATGAATACTTCCATCGATATACAACACTTGTGTGATCTTGCACATAAAGCATTTAATGCCCCTGTGCATATTTTGTCTACAGACAGAAAAATTTTATATCATTCTACATCTGATAATGTTTGTAGTCCTTTTTATTCTTCAAAAGAAGAACATCTTAGTGATATTTATCAAGAAAACGATCCCTTTAACTTGCCACTTTTTCGAAGCAACAACTATCTTGAAAATTTTGTTCTAATTCATATAGAAAATCATGATGATATTAAAGGGACTATTATAATCGGTCCTACTATACATTCAAAAGATTCAGATGATATGATCATAAAATTTCAGAAAGAATTTAAATCAAATGATAACATTCAAGAAAGACTTGCCTATTATCAGTGTTTATCTGAGATTAAAAAAACTACATTAATTGATATGGGAATTTTATTACATTACATGATTTTCAATGAAAAGTTAGATGTAGATATTGTCTTGGAAAAAAATAAAGTACTAGAGGAAGTTCCTAATAAAATTGTAAAACCTGATTTATATATTTTAAAACGCCGACAAAACAAACCTAAAACGCACAATATGGCATTAGTAAATGATTTCTTTTCGACTATCAAAGAAGGAAATAAAAAAAAGTTAATACAGTATATGTATGCGGTTTCGCAAGAAGATGTTGAACTTATGCTAATAGAGGATCCGCTCAGGAATCAAAAAAACCTTGGAATTATTGCGATTACCTTAGCCACTCGATATGCAATAGAAGGAAATCTGCCACCAGATATTGCTTTTGCCCATAGTATTTTATATATACAAACCCTAGAACAATTAGATAATGTAGAATCTGTAAAGCGATTATCAGGGGACGCTTTACGTACCTTTGCAGATCGTGTGAAAGAATACAATGCAAAAAAGTATTCTTACGCGGTTACTACATGTATAAAACATATTAATAAAAATGTTTACGATGGAATATCTCTGAATGAACTTGCTAATCATTTAGAAATTACGCCTACTTATCTGTCTAAACTATTTAAAAAAGAAATGGGAATTACTTTAAGTGAATATATTCAAAGGGAACGAGTGGAAGAAGCAAAGAAATTATTAACCCTCACTACTTATTCGTTATCAGATATCTGTGCTTGGCTTAACTTTAATGACCAAAGTTATTTTATAAGAGTTTTCAAAAAAATCACTAGCATGACTCCTAGGCAGTACCGTGAAAAATATACAATAATATAAGCTTGTTATTTGCTGTCTCCAATGTAAAGACTTAAACATGGGTGTAAGTATCCCAAAAGATGAAAATACTGGACTTATTACTCTAGAAAGAGTTTGTGATTTGTCTAGAAAAAGAACTTGTATTCAAATAGACGTATGAGATTAACCAGATATTATCTTGTTAGCGGAACAGTTTCAATTTTTAGGAGTTAGAAAAATAATGGAGAAACAAAGTATATCTATTTTTTTAATAACAATCATGTGCTGAATTTATCCCGCTATTTGCCGGGCAGTAAGACCTCCATCTAAAAATTCAGCGAAAGCAAAGAAGTTAGGTGGGGGGCGGGCTGCCCGTAAAAGCCCGATTGGTGTGGGCTAATAATCAGTGGGGATGAACAAAACCCCCACTGATTAAAGTTGCATTTTATCGGTATAGTTCTGAATCAGATAAACTAGTCTGATGTCAGCTCAAACAAATAGCTCTTGAAGACTTTATAAACACATATGTGAGCAAAAGCTCAATGGAAATCTTTGTACCATATTGTTAATTTGAAAAAATACACTAACCGTTATTTTGCTAAAGGAAATAAAAAGACAGAAGGCTGCAAAGTGTTCCAAGGAAGCTTTGCAGCTTTTTTGTAATTCAAAACCTACGTTTATAACGAAGATAAGTTTATAGACTAATATCTTCATATTATATATTTATTAATAATGATATTAGGATGTTTTGTAAAAAATCAACAATATAACATATATTACTAAATATATCTACATTTTATGCAATTATACATAAGTAAATAAAGGTAAAAAAGTATAAAAAGACCTATTATATTATTCTATAAGTATTTTTTCTAAAATAAAATTTCTTGGTTGAGCTAAAATAGTTATTTTTAACCGTATACACATTAATTTGTAATCATTCCAATTACAGAAATGAAATTTACGAATAACTATATTTATATAATTTTTTTCGGTTCATATTTTTATTTAACAGTAAATTATCGAGCTTAATCGACAAAATTTTTCTATTTACGCATTAAAAATTTAATGTTTTAATGAACAACATAACTGGTATGACCAGACAGAAAGGAGAAGGTTACGCTAATAGGAATTATAGTGAAGTTATAAGTAACATTATGTTTTTAATAATTTTCTAAATAGTCAATTTATTCACAAGAGGTCAAGAATCAAATTGGTAATAAACGTGTTCTAAGTTTCTGCATAACAAAAGTGAAGTTATTCCGCAATAAAAGTATAAGCAATGTACAGTATAATTTCATCTTTTGTTGTCTAGTAAGGAGTTTGCTGACAAAACTAAGAGGGATATTATCAAATTGAAATTAAACAATGTTATGACAAGATTAACTGTAAGCATTGGTTTATTGATCCTCACGATTCTGTAAGTTAAACCGCAACTTTAGGAAAGAATTAATAATTTACTACTCATAAGGTGCCTGATTCAAATATAGTTAATAAATTTTTGTTATTTATATTTTAAAAAATAGAGTATCGAAATGAGAGATAAATAAAATCCTTATATCCTATTAGAAGTAAAAAACAACGATATTAACGTATCTGAAAGATTTCTCCTTCTTATCCAGTTTACAAAGAGAGCGGTCGTACAAGTTATATGAATTAAGTTATAAAAACAATGGTAAAGGAGTGTACGGAATGAAAACTAAAATAATGACAGGATTTTTAATAACATCCATTGTAACTGGAGCAACTATTCCTATCAATACTCTCGCAACACCAATCGTTCAAGCAGAAACTCAACAAGAAAACATGGATATTTCTTCATCATTACGAAAATTAGGTGCGCATTCTAAATTAGTCCAAACGTATATTGATCAATCTTTAATGAGTCCTAATGTACAGCTAGAGGAAGTCCCAGCTTTAAATACCAATCAATTCCTAATCAAACAAGATATGAAGGAATGGTCATCGGAACTCTATCCACAGTTAATTCTATTAAATTCAAAAAGTAAAGGATTTGTAACAAAATTTAATAGTTATTACCCGACATTAAAATCGTTTGTAGACAATAAAGAAGATAGAGAAGGGTTTTCGGATAGACTTGAAGTACTTCAAGAAATGGCTATGACGAATCAAGAAAATGCGCAACGACAAATCAATGAATTAACAGATCTTAAATTACAGCTTGATAAAAAATTAAAAGATTTTGATACTAATGTGGCAACTGCGCAAGGCATACTAAGTACAGATGGAACAGGAAAAATAGATCAGTTAAAAAATGAAATATTAAATACCAAAAAAGCAATTCAAAATGATTTACAGCAAATTGCATTAATACCAGGGGCTTTAAATGAACAGGGATTTGCTATATTCAAAGAAGTTTATAGTCTTTCAAAAGAAATTATTGAACCGGCTGCTCAAGCAGGGGTGGCAGCGTATAACAAAGGAAAAGAAATTAACAACTCTATTTTAGAAGCGGAGAAAAAAGCGGCGCAAGAAGCGACAGAACAAGGTAAAACTGCTCTAGAGATTGAAGCAGCAAAAAAAGCAGCTCGTGAAGCAATTGAGAAAAGCAAACAAGGTGAAATAGCAGCCGCAGCCGCAGCAAAAACACAAGAGTATGACCTGATGAAGGTCATTGATACCGAAAAGATTAAGAAAACATTTGGCGTTTTTGCTGAAGTAAATAAATTAACAGCAGAACAGCGAGCATATTTAGATGATTTAGAGAAACAAAATCAAAAAATATATGATTTAACAACGAAATTATCAATAGCTGATTTACAAAAATCAATGCTTCTTCTTACACAAAATGATTTGCATACGTTTGCAAATCAAGTAGATGTAGAACTGGATCTACTAAAGCGCTATAAAGAAGATTTAAATCTAATAAAAAATAGTATTACAAAATTATCCACTAATGTTGATACAACTAACGAGCAGTCTCAAAAAGATACATTAAGACAATTAAAAAATGTAATAAGTTACCTTGAAGAACAAGTATATAAATTTTAATATTGCGTTTTTTGGTAATTCATAAAGATTATAAGCATTTAGCGAAAGAAGGAGAATAGTCATGAAAAAATTTCCATTCAAAGTATTAACTTTAGCTACATTAGCAACAGTTATAACTGCTACTACCGGTAACACTATTCATGCATTTGCACAAGAAACGACCGCTCAAGAACAAAAAGTAGGCAATTATGCATTAGGCCCCGAAGGACTGAAGAAAGCATTAGCTGAAACAGGGTCTCATATTCTAGTAATGGATTTATACGCAAAAACAATGATTAAGCAACCAAATGTAAATTTATCTAATATCGATTTAGGCTCAGAGGGGGGAGAGTTGCTCAAAAATATTCACCTTAATCAAGAGCTGTCACGAATCAATGCGAATTACTGGTTAGATACAGCGAAGCCACAGATTCAAAAAACTGCTCGTAATATTGTAAATTACGATGAACAATTTCAAAATTATTACGACACATTAGTAGAAACTGTACAAAAGAAAGATAAGGCAGGTCTAAAAGAGGGTATAAATGATTTAATTACTACAATCAATACAAATTCAAAAGAAGTTACAGATGTGATTAAGATGCTACAAGACTTCAAAGGGAAACTATATCAAAATTCTACAGATTTTAAAAATAATGTTGGTGGTCCGGATGGGAAAGGTGGATTAACTGCAATATTAGCAGGTCAACAGGCAACGATTCCACAACTTCAAGCTGAAATTGAGCAACTTCGTTCTACTCAGAAAAAACATTTTGATGATGTATTAGCATGGTCAATTGGTGGTGGATTGGGAGCAGCTATTTTAGTTATTGCAGCTATTGGAGGAGCGGTAGTTATTGTTGTAACTGGCGGTACAGCAACACCGGCTGTTGTTGGTGGACTCTCGGCTCTTGGCGCAGCTGGTATCGGTCTAGGAACTGCGGCTGGTGTCACAGCATCTAAGCATATGGATTCCTATAATGAAATTTCTAACAAAATCGGAGAATTAAGTATGAAAGCAGATCGTGCTAATCAAGCAGTTCTTTCGCTTACTAACGCGAAAGAAACATTGGCATATTTATACCAGACTGTAGATCAAGCGATATTGTCTCTAACAAATATTCAAAAGCAATGGAATACAATGGGCGCAAATTATACAGATTTATTGGATAATATCGATTCTATGCAAGACCACAAATTCTCTTTAATACCAGATGATTTAAAAGCCGCTAAAGAAAGTTGGAATGATATTCATAAAGATGCAGAATTCATTTCAAAAGATATTGCTTTTAAACAGGAGTAGAACTGAAATTTAAAACCTAAATTGGAGGAAAATGAAATGATAAAAAAAATCCCTTACAAATTACTCGCTGTATCGACGCTATTAACTATTACAACCGCTAATGTAGTTTCACCAGTAACAACTTTTGCAAGTGAAATTGAACAAACGAATAATGGAGATACGGCTCTTTCTGCAAATGAAGCGAGAATGAAAGAGACCTTGCAAAAGGCTGGATTATTTGCAAAATCTATGAATGCCTATTCTTATATGTTAATTAAGAATCCTGATGTGAATTTTGAGGGAATTTCCATTAATGGATATGTAGATTTACCTGGTAGAATCGTACAAGATCAAAAGAATGCAAGGGCACATGCCGTTACTTGGGATACGAAAGTAAAAAAACAGCTTTTAGATACACTGAATGGTATTGTTGAATACGATACAACATTTGATAATTATTATGAAACAATGATAGAGGCGATTAATACAGGGGATGGAGAAACTTTAAAAGAAGGGATTACAGATTTACGAGGTGAAATTCAACAAAATCAAAAGTATGCACAACAACTAATAGAAGAATTAACTAAATTAAGAGACTCTATTGGACACGATGTTAGAGCATTTGGAAGTAATAAAGAGCTCTTGCAGTCAATTTTAAAAAATCAAGGTGCAGATGTTGATGCCGATCAAAAGCGTCTAGAAGAAGTATTAGGATCAGTAAACTATTATAAACAATTAGAATCTGATGGGTTTAATGTAATGAAGGGTGCTATTTTGGGTCTACCAATAATTGGCGGTATCATAGTGGGAGTAGCAAGGGATAATTTAGGTAAGTTAGAGCCTTTATTAGCAGAATTACGTCAGACCGTGGATTATAAAGTAACCTTAAATCGTGTAGTTGGAGTTGCTTACAGTAATATTAATGAAATGCACAAGGCGCTTGATGATGCTATTAACGCTCTTACTTATATGTCCACGCAGTGGCATGATTTAGATTCTCAATATTCGGGCGTTCTAGGGCATATTGAGAATGCAGCTCAAAAAGCCGATCAAAATAAATTTAAATTCTTAAAACCTAATTTAAATGCAGCGAAAGACAGTTGGAAAACATTACGAACAGATGCTGTTACATTAAAAGAAGGAATAAAGGAATTAAAAGTGGAAACTGTTACTCCACAAAAATAGGGAAATATTAATTCTGTTGTAAAGTGAACTAAAACATAGAAAGTCTATGATTACACTGTTAAACAGAAAAGTAATAATTAATAAATCCTTATATAACAGAAAGGCGGAGTCTCATTAAAGACTTCGCCTTTCAATTATATATAAGTATGATTCGAATAAAAAATAACCTTGTAGTTTAATTGCTTTTTTAAAATTTGCAACAGAATCGGTTAATTTGAAGCAGATTATATACATTTTCTTTAATACTTAATGATTTGAAGGCTGCTAAAGAAAGTTCAAACGATACTGATAAAAGATGTAGAACTCATTTTGAAAGACATCGCTTTTTAATAAGATTAGAACTTGAAACCATACCTTATATAGGAGGAATACGAAATGATGAAAAAAATCCCTCATAAACTACTCGCTGTATCAGCGTTTTTAACTATAACAACTACTTATGCAGTCATACCACTAGAAACTTTTGCAATTGAAATTGAACAAACGAACACTGAAAATATGTCTCTTTCAGCAAATGAAGAACAGATGAAAAAAGCTTTGCAAGATGCTGGTTTATTTGCAAAAGCTATGAATGAATATTCTTATTTGCTAATTAATAATCCAGATGTGAGTTTTGAAGGAATAACTATTAATGGAAATGCAGATTTACCTAGTAAAATTGTACAAGATCAAAAGAATGCAAGAGCACATGCTGTTACATGGAATACACAAGTAAAAAAACAGCTTTTTGATACATTGACAGGCATTATAGAATACAATACAAAATTTGAAAATTATTATGAAACATTAGTAGAGGCGATCAATACTGGAAATGGAGATACTTTAAAAAAAGGGATTACAGATTTACAGGGAGGAATTCAACAAAATCAAAAGTCTGCAAAAGCATTAAAAGAAGAATTAATTCAATTAAAAAATGCTATTGGAGAAGATGTTAGAACATTTGGAAGTCATAAAGAGACATTGCAATCGATTTTAAAAAACCAAGGTGCTGATGTGGAGGCTGACCAAAAGCGTCTAGAGGACCTTTTAGGACAAGTAAAATATCAGAAAGACATAGAATCTAAGGGCTTAGACATGGTGAAAATCCCCTTTATTCCAACCTTGATTGCTGGTGGCATAATGATAGGTGATGCAAGAGGTAAGTTAGGTTGGCTAGAACCTGAATTAGCAAAATTGCGTCAGACTGTAGATTATAAAATAACATTGAATCGTGTAGTTGGAGTTGCATTTCATAATATTAGTGATATGCATAGTATGCTTGATAGTGCTATCACTGCTCTTACTTATATGTCTACGCAATGGGAGGATTTAGATTCTCAATATTCGGGTGTACTGGGACATATTGATAAAGCTGATCAAAAAGCTGATCAAAATAAATATAAATTCTTAACCCCTAGCTTGAATGCAGCGAAAAACAGTTGGAAAACATTAAAAACAGATGTTGTCACTTTGCAAGAAGGGATAAAAATTGCAGAGAAAAAAGAACAGGATTTTTTGAATCAGCTTCGTCCATCAAACGTTTTCTACTTTTATAAAAAAATTCATAACGCATACACTTTTGAAATAAAGACTGGAACAAATGCGCCAAATGCGTCTTATAAAGTTATGAATTTAACTAAAAACACTGTTCATAATATGTGGAGTGGAGGGGCTAATACTAACATGTGGGCTGATTGGCTTTCATTCAATCCAAATGATGAATTTGCGGTAGTAGCAGTAGTGGATGGTAAAGAATATGTTGTGTATAAAGACAAAGTACAAAATATAATGAACTGAATCTGAAAGTAACGAAGTAATTGGAGCTGGAGAATAAACTAGACACCAAGTTAATTGAAAAATTGCAATGGCATATATCTCCTTATATCCTAGAATAATTTGCTCAAGAAAAAGAATTTGTTCAGCGAAAAAGTAAATATTGAACCAAGGAGTTAGTTGTATTATGTGTATGGTTTTACCGAAAGGTTTCAAGTACATTACTCATACAATTATGTAGTTATCCTGAAGCATCTACAGGTGTTCTTATCGACCTTGAAGAACTACTTAGCTTCCTAAGTTGAGTGATTTTATGCAAAATTAAGTGAACGTTTTTGTACATAGATTAGTTGACATTTATATAGTTTTTTTCCATTTTTAAAGATAGTTTTGTTTTTTATGTTATTTTTCAAAAATTACTGCTGAAATTTCTATATTCATCACTCAGCATATAATCATTGTTTGATGAAATGACATACCACGTCCCTTAGAGTTTCAGACATATTACGATAAATTAAAGAAAAAAGATAATAGTAGTCAACGGTTACTATTATCTTTTTTGAACTATTTTTCATTAAAATATCTCATCTGCTGTGCCCCTTATTTACTTTTCTAGATTTTATCCTAGTTTAAAATTTATGTATTTGAACTGTTTATACAATTTGTAGGATTTTTAGCTTTTTTGTCGAATACACTTAATGCAAGGAGGGACATTACATGATTATTAAAGATTATTTCATCAACCTTTCTATTTTTTCTTTATTAGTTAGCGCAGCAATATTTATTCAAGTGTTTACAATTAATTCTAGTCGATATTTTGAAAAGCTCTATGGAGGGATTATTGCAGTTACGTTAATGTTCTTTTCTTTTCCATACATGGGATTTTCCTACGATCTTCGAGTTGTTCCTCTTATTCTATCTTTTATTTACTTTGGTCGTATTGCTGGTTGGATTACGTTAATTAGCATAATTGTAATGCGTATCTTTTACACAGGAGGGTACTGGGAACCTCCTGTGATTGCTTATTTAGGTATGGGGATTCTATTTTCTACCTTTAAAACTTATTTTAAAAAACTACATCCTTTTAAAAGTGCATCGTTATATTTTTCTGTTTTTATTGGAATAAAGTGGCTAGTTGGCGTATTATTTAATACTACATTACTTTACACAGGAGGCTTATTATATATAGCGTTAGGACTTTTAATTGGGCTATTTCTTATGGAAGCCTACCAGAGATTGTATTATTTAACACAGGACTTATCTAAAATGAATCGAGAATTAAAAAAATCGAAGCAAGAACTTGCAGATACCGTACATGAGCTTCAAGGAGGAATTTTTAAATTTAAAAAAGTGGGTAAGCACTTTATACACACTTTATGTGATGGACAGTTTTATTATCAAAACGGATTTTATTCTGAACAGGTGGTAGGAAAAAGCTTACGTACTATTGATGCTTCTATTGTTCCTCCACATTTAGTTCCACAATTGATGAAGTACTATCTTCAGGCATGGGAAGGGAAAGAAATTATATTTGAATTACCTTGGCCAAATGATAAAACTATTATTCTTATTGCGCTTAGGCCGATTAAACGAAATGGACAAGTTATTGAAGTTGTTGGTTCTACAGTTGATATAACCGAAAGGAAAAAGGTAGAATCAGAATTAAGCGCTACCAAAGAATTATTGGAATCATTTATAAAGCACAATCTAGATGCTATTACCATTTCTGATCGAGAAGGGCATATTTTACAAGCGAATAAAGCTTATGAAAAGATATTTGGGTGGTCATCACAAGAAATCATAGGTAAGAGATTACCTTGTGTACCAGATTTTTTAATGGAAGAATCGCTTAAAAATATTCAGAAAATTCTAACAGGTGAATCTGTGGTTACTAGATTAGAAACTGTTAGACAAAGGAGCGATGGGAGTCTTCTTGATGTCAGTCTGACAGTTTCTCCTATACTAGATGTAAGAGGAAATGTGATAGCTTTATCAGCAATATGTAGAGACATCTCTGAAAGAAAACAAGCAGAAAGAGAACGACATCGATTACACCAGCAATTAAGAGATAGTGAAATGAAGTACCGTGCACTAATTGAACAAGCAACTGATGCGGTATATGTAGTAGAGCTGAATGAAGATAATGCTCCAAGTCGATTTATTGAGGTAAACCCTGTTGGGTGTAGAAGATTTGGATATAGTAGAGAAGAGTTGCTCTCATTATCATTTTCAAATGTAGTACCACAAGATTCTCAAATAATCGTAAGGTTATTAGAAAAAATTAAAAAGGGACAAACTTCCTTCACTTTGCAAGATGAATATGTTTTTCCAACAGGAAAAGTAATAACAACTGAGTTTAGTGTTCGTGTTTTTAACTTAAATGGTAAAAAAGTTTTCCTAAGTATTTCTCGTGATATCACTGAACGGCTAAAAACAGAAGAATTATTACGAAAATCTGAAAAACTTGCTGTTGTAGGACAATTAGCGACTGTAATGGCTCATGAGATTAATAATCCATTAACTGCAATGAAAGGGTTCATGCAATTACTAAAATCAACGGAAAATGAAAATAATCAAGGTTATATAAATATAGTATCATCAGAGATTGAGCGTATAGAGAGTATTACAACTGAATTTATGGCGGTAGCCAAACCACAGGTGGTAAAAATAAAACCTAATGATATTAGTGTGCTAATGGATCAAGTTTTAATGCTACTACAACCTCAAGCAATGATGAATAATATAAAAATTAGAATCGATCTTAACCCTGGTATTCCATTGATTTCATGTGAAGGAAATCAATTAAAGCAAGTATTTGTTAATATATTAAAAAATGCAATTGAATCTATGCCGATGGGAGGAGAAATTCTCATTCAATTAAATATACTTGATAATAATCAAGTAAGTATTCGTTTTATCGATCAAGGGTGTGGGATTCCAAAAGAACGTATACCATACCTCGGAGAACCTTTTTATAGTATTAAAGAAGAGGGGATTGGCTTAGGGTTAATGATCTGTTATAAAATCATTGAAACACATCAGGGAAAGGTATTTATTGAGAGTGAAGTGAATAAGGGAACTACAGTTGAAGTCACTCTCCCTATTTGTACACTTCAAAATTAATATGTTCTTTTACTGAAATTTTTTAAGAAACCATACAGAATGTAATGATAATGTTACTTAATGAAATAATAAAGAGAAGAACACTGGTAAATGTACCCTATAGAATAGACACTTGAAAAAGCCTGTTATAAAAACATCCTTTCTTTAGAACCAAAAGAAAGGATGTTTTTAATATTGTAATTTTTCTTGGGGATATTTAAAATTTTTACTTGTAATACATTTTTTAACTAATTTTGGTTAAGTTAGTTAAAAAGGCATTATTTTTAATGAGCATATTGACATATAAATATCCCTCATTTTTAAAATAGAAATTTCTAAAAACTATATATAGGTTCTTTTTGAAAGGAAGGGTATTATCAATTGAAACCACATGAAAAAGTACCTGTTCACTCTATAAAATCTTTGCAGGAATTAATGCAATTACTAAAAAAATCTAAAGATTTTATAACGTTGGAGATCGCTTCAAACAAATCCTCTATAGTCATTTCATATTTTAGAACCTTAATCGATGTAAATATATTTCATGAAGAGGTTTTAACTTATATAAAAGAGAAGAGCTGCGATTCATTACAAGATATTCGGTCTGTCTTACCCTTTGAAAATTCAAAAATAACAAATCAAATTGAAGATATTCAGGATAGTATTTTAAATGGCTATATACTTATTCAGTTCGATACAGATAAACTAAATTGTTTGTTAGTAAATGTGTCAAAGAAAGAAAAAAGGGATATTACAAAAGCTGAAATTGAATACAATATTGTGGGTCCGCAAATCGCATTTGTCGAAGATTTAGATGTAAATTTAAATTTAGTACGTAGAAAGCTCCCAACACCTTATTTACAAATGAAGGAATTGAAAGTAGGCTCTCTCTCTAACACAACTGTTGCGATTGTATTTATTGAGGGAATTGTAAATGATCAAAATCTACAAGAAATTATAAAAAGGGTAAGTCAAATAAAAACAGACCATGTTTTGGATAGTACTTATTTGATGCAGTTAATTGCAGACAACCCAAATTCTATATTCCCTCAATTTTTGAATACAGAACGTCCGGACCGTGTGGCAGCTGTATTAGCAGAAGGGAAAATTGCACTTTTTGTAGATGGCTCGCCTTATGCCATCACTCTTCCAACAACATTAATTGATTTTTTTTCTACGACAGAAGATTACACCATGCCTTGGATTATAGCCTCTTTTTTTCGTCTATTAAGGCTTTTTGCTTTTATATTTTCTGTCTTAACGACGCCATTATATGTCTCGATCTTAACATATCATTACGAGCTTATCCCAAAAGAACTTCTTGAAACGTTAATCATATCGAGAAGTAAAGTACCTTTTCCTCCATTAATTGAAGCACTTTTTTTAGAAATAACGATTGAATTACTGAGAGAAGCAGGGGCACGTTTACCAACTAAAGTGGGTTTAACTGTCGGTATCGTAGGTGGTATTGTAATTGGACAAGCATCGGTAGAAGCAAGTCTTACAAGTAACGTACTTATTATCATTGTTGCACTTTCAGCTCTTAGTTCATTTACAGCACCAATATATCGAATTGGTAATACAATTCGAGTAATTCGTTTTCCTTTTATAATATCTGCACACCTATTGGGCTTATTAGGAATTGTTTTAACAAGTTCTTTCCTTTTAGTACGCTTATTACGTACAGAATCATTAAGACGTCCTTATTTGTTCCCTTTTTATCCTACACGTCCTACAGATTGGAAAGACAGCATTATACGTATGCCAATCTCAGCGATGTTTCGACGTCCTATTTTTTCAAGGTCTAAACAGCGTTTTCGCTTTAATCCAGAAGAGGTAGAGAAAAATAAAATCATATCACGAAATGATTTTGATGATTGAATTTAACAGGGAGGAGCATTATGAAACAGATCCCAATTGAGTATCAAGTCTCGCCATATATGGTATTTTTTTTAATTATTACTATACAGTTGGGAGTTGGTATGCTTGGTTTTGAAAGGATTAGTGCAAAATTAGTTGGAAATGATGCGTGGATTAGCACGCTACTTTTTGGAATATCTGTTAATGTTATGATTTGGATCATATATCAGATTTTAAATCAGGGTAATGGAGACATCATTGCAATCAATCAAAACGTACTTGGAAAATGGATTGGTGGATTGCTCAACTTCATTTTTTTATCTTATATTGTATTGTTAGGTGCAACAACACTACATACTTATATCGAAGTAGTACATGTTTGGATGTTTCCTTCAATTTCATCTTGGGTTATAGCAGGGGCTTTTTTGGGTCTATGTTATTACATTGTTACTGGAGGATTTCGTGTAGTTGCCGGAATCGGCTTCTTTGGAATCGTTATCCCAAGCATTCTAATCTTCACATTTTTTTATCCTTTGCAGTATGCAGATTTCCAGAATTTATTTCCAATTGCACAGCATTCATTCCTAGAAATTATGAAAGGAATGAAAGGAAATATGTTTAGTTTTTTTGGATTTGAAATGTTATTGCTGTACTACCCATTTATTAAAAAGGCAAAAACGTCTCAAAAATATGCGCACTATGCAAATTTAGTAACGACTATTGTCTACACATACCTTATGATTTTAACTCTTGCATTTTTTAGTGAAAAACAACTAGCGAGTGCGATATGGGCATATTTAAGCATGATTAAAATTATACAATTTCCCTTTATAGAGCGGTTTGAATACATTATTGTTTCTGTTTGGGCTTTTTTTATATTACCCAATGTTTCCTTTACATTATGGGGAGTAAGTCGTGGTATAAAAGAGGCACTGGGAATAAAGCAAAAATATGTTTTGCCAGTTATCATCCTATTCATCTTTGTTTTATCATTTTTCTTGAATAATCGTAATAAAATTAACTTATTAAATACTTGGACAGGTCAAATGGGCTTTGTATATATATATGTATACCTACCTGTACTATGGCTAATTCAAACGGCCAAAATAAAGTTAAGGAGATAAACATGAAGCGATGGATACTTTTCCTTATATTAAGTGTCTTCTTAATAGGTTGTGCTAAAACGAAAATTGTGGATGACATTGACTTAGTTCAAGTTGCGGCATATGATACCGAAGCAGAAGGTAAGCTAAAAGGAACCTTTGCGATTTCAGCTTATAAAGGAGGCGGGGAAGGTGAAACAAAAATCTATTCAGCATCAGGCCAGACTGGTAGAGAAGTTCTTGCAAGAGCATCCGAAAAATCTTCTGGACCTCTAGAGTTGGGGCAATTGCGTGTTATTATATTTAATGAAAAAATAATTGAAAAGGGAATGCAGGAAATTTTAGAGACTTTGAACCGAAATCCTAGTGTAGGAAATGCAATTTATTTAGCAATTACAAATGTAAAAGGGGAATCACTATTAAAGGGGAACTATTCTAAAGAAAAAGAAATTGCTTCCTATCTATCCTCTTTACTGGAGCAAAATATGGACAATGGAACGCAGCCCAAAACAAATTTTTTTATGTTTTTAAACCAACTTAATGATGATGCGAGAGATTCCTATTTACCGATAATATCTAAAAAAGGTAACGTGTTGGAGTTAGATGGAATAGCACTTTTTAAAAGATGTAAAATGGTTGATAAAGTGAACCCTAAAGATTTATTTGTATTTAAATTGTTGACAGATAATTTTAAACAAGGTACATACCAATTCAAACTACCTGGTTCTTCAAATACTTACGCTACGATAGAGAATATAAAAGCTAGAACAAAATATAAGATGGAGGGGAATAGTAAGCATCCATTCGTAAATGCTCATATTCAAGTTAAAGCTGAAATTCAAGAATTTACAAAAACAAAAAATCTAGATAATCCTAAAGAAATAAAAAAATTAGAAAAAATTATGGAAAAAGAAATAGAAAAAAAAGCAACTACATTGATAAAGAGATTTATTAAAAAAGACACAGATCCTATAGGACTTAGAAAGCTTGGTAGAACTCACGTAAGAAAATGGAACAGTCAAGAATGGGAAGAATCCTATAAACATTTACGTTTTCGTGTAACAGCTGATGTAAAAGTAACCCAATCTGGTGTTACAGAATAAATAAATCAAATAAGATATGGAAAATTTCAATAAAAAAATATAGTCTCGCAGGAGATTAGGGAGAAGAGAAACTATTAACAAAGCATTTCATAAACATTAAGATGCTTTGTTAATAGTTTTTATACTTTTATAGCCATATCACTAATATGGGGTATAGAATTCCAGAAGGCTGGCGGATATGTGGTGAAAATGTGTATGCTTGTCATAGTATTCACTATATAGCACTGACGTCCTATTTTTATGTCTTTTCAATATGGAATGAGAAAAATGAATGTTTATCGTGGGATGCAACAGTTGCATGGTGTAAAAAGTTAGGCCTTGCACACGTTCCATTGTTATATCGGGGCCCTTATAACGAAAAGGTAATTTATTCCATTTTAACTTGGTGAACGGTAGAGAAAATACAATGAATTGTAAATGAAATCTGTACGGGAATCTAGTACCGTATAGTACAGTGCATATGAAAAACTCCTCAATGCTATCTCTCAAAAAATAATAATTCTCGGCTTTATAAACTGTATTTTCAAAAATATTGCGAGCTTGTAAGAAAGATGAAAGGTAATTCAATATGAGATAAACAACTTTACTACTACAATGAAAAACAGAATCATTCTTAAAAATCATGAGATACGATATCAAGTTATTTGCGTGTTTAATTCATTTTACTAAATATTCCAGTTTCAATAAGGAAAGTCGAATCAGACTATTAACGAATGGTATATTATTCGTATTTTGGAAAAGTCAAAATGAAGACAAGTATCTTCTATCAAATCTCATTCTTGGTGTATACATTTGAAGGGAATTTCTCATATGAAATTAGTAAAAGTAAAAGATCTTAGTTAGGAGAAGGATGATAATGTTAACAAATTCTATGGGAAGGTGAAGAAACAAGGTAGCGTAGGCCTAATCATTAGGGGGCAGACGCCTCTCTTTTTTTATGTCGCAAATAGCATTAATTCGTTAATTAATTTATATGAGATTATCTTAAATAAGTTAGTTAAGAAAGAAAAATAAAAGTGAGTAAAAAGATAAAAATACACAGGTACGTAAAAAATAAGGAAGTTGTATTTGCAAGTGTTTTAGTTGGGTGTGATATCAATTGTATTGGTAAAGGTGAATATTACGTTTAAATTGCCATGGATGGAAAAGGAGGAGTTTCAAAATCTATGGATGGTAAAGTGACGCGAAAGGAGTATGAATATACATTATCGGGTTTTGATAAGGAAGGTAAAGAAAAAGAGTTAGAATTTATTGCACAAAAGAATCTTCGTAAAGAAGCATTCCTACGTGTATATTATTCAGATAAAAAGGTGTAACAGCTTGGGAGGAAGTGCAGGAAGACGAGCTCCCGAAGAAAGCAAAAGAAAAACTAGGTGTGAAATAATCATTTATTTGTGATGGTGGATTCTTCTAGGTTGAGGGTCCGCCGTTTTTTATTATATGTTATGTTGTAGTTTTTATATAAAGCATATTGAAAAGATAGGTTAAATCTTCTGGAATAATATCTCCATAATTAATAACTTGTACAATAACCTTTCAATTATCACTAAATCCATTCATATCAACAAGTTGTGCCATATATCCGTTTGTAGCAATATCTTTTAAAGTACGCTAAAAATACCTTTTATTTTATCTTATCTTTATCTTATCTTTACCTTATCTTTAAATTTTTATATTAAACTTGAAACCTTAAAGTATTGATGTATGAGTCTAAAAAGGGCGGGAGATAGGTGTTCATTACATAGTTTGTATATAACCAATTACCTTTGAAAAATTGAATTTCTTATACGAGGAGGAATATATGAAGGATACAAGTAAAAATCAAATTATAAAAGCGTTCCTTATTAGTATTTTAGGCTTAGGAACAATACTTGGAATGCTATATTTTAATCATAAAACCAATATTCAACAAAATAAAGCGCAAGCCACCGAAAAACGTGTATTGCAATATGAGTCTACCTTAAAAAAAGAATTAGAAAAATATAATTTAGGAGAGAAAACACCAATTTTATTAGGAATTATGTATCAAGAGAGTAGAGGTGAGGGAAACGACCCTATGCAGTCATCCGAATCACTTGGATTAAAGCCAAATGAAATTCAAGAGACAAGCTTGAGCATTAAACAAGGGGTAAAGCACTTTGCTAAAATGTACAAATATGGAACGGACAAAGATGTTAGCATAGATACAATTATTCAAAGTTATAATATGGGGCCAGGGTATATTGATTTTATTGCTAGTCAAGAAGTTAAACAACACTCGGAGGATTCGGCCAAAAAATTTTCTAAGATGAAAGTTGATCAAAATCCAGCGATGTATACTTGTGGTGAAAATAAAAATAATTTTAGGTATCCATATTGTTATGGTGATTTCACATATGCCACAAAGGTAAATGAAAAAACAAAACTTATTGAAGAACTTCTTCGAAATGTACATAGCTTTTCTAAATAAGTTGCAGAATGAAATATAATGATACCATCAGTTATTAACAATAATATCTAAGAAAAAACTACTTTCTTTCTTAGTTCGCATAATTTTCAAAAACAAATCCCGTGGATGTTAATATTTGTTATATAATATATTTGTCAAAGCATTACCCCTAAAGTTTCTAAATTCAAGCTGTAAGATAGTTTGTTTGGCCCGTATTTTCACCTTGAAAGTGGAGTTTAAATATAGTTGCAATTTTTTTAGGGGGAAAAGTAAATGTTTATAAAAACAGAAAGATTATTAATACGAAAATTTGAGTTCAAAGATTGGCAAGCTGTTCATGAGTATACATCAGATATCAATGTTATGAAATACATACCTGAAGGGGTCTTTACTGAAGAAAATACAAGAAACTTTGTGAATGAAAACATTGGTGAAAACGCTAAAAACTTTCCTGTAGTATTAATTGATAAAGATATTCTGATTGGCCATATAGTTTTTCATAAATATTTTGGTGAGCATACATATGAGATTGGTTGGGTGTTCAATCCTAAATATTTCAATAAAGGATATGCTTCTGAAGCAGCAAAAGCTACTTTGAAATATGGCTTTAAGGAAATGAAATTACATAGGATTATAGCTACATGTCAGCCACAAAATACCCCATCATATCGAATAATGGAGAAGATTGGAATGAGAAGAGAAGGCTATTTCAGGAAGTGTATACCACATGGGAATGAATGGTGGGATGAATATTATTACGCTATTTTAGAAGAAGAGTAGTGCCTTGGAACGCATCATTTAAATTGACACTCCTATTCTTAAATAGGCAAGTTGGCTATCTTTATTGGGGATCCTTGCTACTAAAGGCGAACTTTATTTCCGGTATCGCTGACGTGCAAAACTTTGTATAATCTGATCTTATCTCTAAATCACAACTGTTACCCCCATCACCATCAAGTTAAAGTTTCATTTTATTTTGCTAACTTGATGGTGATGTGACGTAACCTTAATTATTTAAAAATTGAAAAAAGTTCCCTTAGTCATGTTAAAGGGACCTTGATCACGCAAATGATATGTAAGCCAATTCATTTTTGATATACAGATTATTTGTATGATAATTTTTATAAATAATTGCTAAATAGTGAATTTACATAAATGCTTTTAGAAGTTCTTGAATTAATGGGATTGCTCCACCTATAAATTTTAAAACTGCCATTGCGATTTCCATATTATTCTCTCCTCTTTTTCGTATTAAGATGTGATAAATCTTTATAACCTCATCATAGTAAGCGCTTATAATCATAACAATACATTTTCGTATGCAATATTGCATATTTATACATTGGATCTCTATTATTCATTTTTTAATGGTACTATAGCGAGGTGAGAGTCTTTAAGAGTTCTCCTTAATAGGAGGAAATATGGAAAGAGTGTAAGCGATTTACAGTAATCAAAAATTTAAGAGTTGGGTTAAACAGGTATTAGCTGTAGGAGGAGTAATAGGGGGCTGTTATTTGGTGTTATATGTTTTCTGTTTCTTAGTTATCATGTAAATATTATACAACTAAACTAGTAGAGTCTTGCCTAGAGAGGTAAGGCTCTTTTATTGTAGTACCTGGAGATGAGCAAACTACATACAATATCTCTCAGGTTTTTCAGATCACTTTGTATAATTCCTTGTTTAGAACACTAATTTCTATTATTGAAACTAAATAAACATCTATTTAAAAGTTTCAATTTATATTGAAAACAGAATTCCATTGATAAAAAATATGTTTTTACTAGATACATATTAAAAAGACAAGCATAAATTATATTAGATTTTGGCAAAGTCTTTTTGACTTGGAAAAGGATTTAAATCTTACTTATAGATTTGATTCCTTTTTATATACTATAATCATTATATTTCTACGTAAATATAATACATTAATAATGATTTAAAAGCAAGAATTTTAGTAGCGGTACGTTCACACATCCATCAACTTAAGATTTTAAAGTAGCTCTTAAACAAAAAAATTCTTTTTTTAATTGATTAATTAATAGTAAACAAGGAAGGTTGGCAAATTAACAACTAAAGAGATTTCTTCAGGTAAGCTAATAAGTAATCTATCAAAAAGTCCTTTACAAAATTTATACCTAAGTCAATTATAAGATCATGTAAATTTAAAATAATGTAAATATTATACATTTTTGTAAAAGGCACTCATTGACACTTGTGTATATAAGTAACTATACTCGTTACATCAAATTGAATGTGTGATAATACGATTTTATTATTATTACAAACATGTAAATATAAAAATAGAAAATCCCAATTTGATAAATACAATGGTAGAGGTGTTTATTTTAATGAAGCACAAATTAATTGCAACAGGTATCCTTGCAGGATCTATATTATCCTATTCTTCTAATATTTTAGCAGATACTCATACATTCCCTGATGTTCCTGTATGGGCCGATAAATCTGTTAATTATTTAGTTGATAAACAGGTATTGAATGGTTATCCAGATGGAACTTTTGGTTCAAATGACTCATTGGACAGAGCTTCGGCTACAAAAATTATGACAAAAGTTTTAGGGATACAAATTGATCCTAATGCAAAACCATCTTTTACTGATTCACAAAATCACTGGGCTACTCCTTATATTGCTGCTGCTGAAAGAGCTGGTATTGTTAAGGGTGAAGGTAATGGAATCTTCAATCCATCTGGAAAAGTAACTCGCGCTGCTATGGCTACGATGTTAGTAAATGCATATAAACTACAAAGCACAGCAAATCATAACGAGCAGGTTAGATTTGTAGATTTAAAAGGGCATTGGGGAGAAAAATACGCCAATATTTTAATAGATTTAAAAATCTCTAATGGTACCGAGAACGGTTGGCAACCAAATAGATTTATAACACGTGCTGAAGCTGCTCAACTTACTGCAAAAACAGATATGTTACAACAAAATTTAAACGATGAAAAAGAGATTATTACTGCTACCTCATATGAAGATTTAAATTTAACAGTGGCTTCGAAAATTACAGCTCAAGAGATTGATAGTTTTATTGCGAAATATCATTCGGATAGTCCTTTAGTTGGCCATGGGCAAGATTTTATCAATGCGCAAAATCAATATGGTGTGAGTGCTCATTATTTAGCAGCGCATGCGATTTTAGAATCTGGATACGGAAAATCAGAAATCGCATATCAAAAACATAATCTATTCGGTCTACGTGCATATGATGGAGATCCGTTTAAATATGCGAAATATTTACCAAGCTACGGCGATAGCATTGCTTATAATGCTAATTATGTACGAGAAAGATATTTGGAAGAAAGCGGTATGTATTATAACGGGCCAACATTAACTGGCATGAACGTGAAATATGCATCAGATAAAGGCTGGGCTAAGAAAATTGCAGGCATTATGGAACGTATTAAACCGTTTCGTGTAGAAGACTATACATATGCAAAAAAATTACCAAAGAATCCTGAAACATTAGATGTCGACGCGTTATCTAATGAAATTCCATATAAAATGTATGCAGACGATTCAAGCTCAAATGTTGTATCATCAGCTACTTACTATCAGGTACCTTATCCATTTAATTTAAAAATTAAAAGTAGACCAGATGTAGCTGTCGAGGAGAATAAAGTTGGTACAGTAACTCCTGGAACAACCATCTTTATTTATCGTGAAGATCCAAATGGATGGGTAGAATTCTCTTTTGAAGCGAATGGAGAAAAATACTGGACATTAAAAAGTAAATTAAGTATGTAATTAAAAAGATCTATTTCACTAGTTTTAATCTCATATAATTGAGAGACAAGTTTTTTACTTTCTTAAAATAAAGTTATGTATACAAGAAAAGTTAGAGAATTATTTTCTCTAACTTTTCTTCGCTAGTATTTGAAATTAAAAAGATGGTGGAGTTACTCCAAATATAACAGTGACTTTGTTTAAAGAAGTGTTTTCCCACTTATGCTTTGCATAAGGTGGGATTTTAACACTATCACCTGTATTGAGAAGTAAAACCGCATCATTTAGATATAGTTTCACTTGTCCTTCCATAATAAATGCTATTTCTTCCCCTTTATGTGCCACAGGCTCCATAGATGAAGCAGTTTGAGGTAACAGATTCATTAAAGCCAATTCTAGTGCTCCATCTAAATTAGGAGATAATAGCTCATACGAAACATTGCCGCTTTCAGGAAAAATTATTTTTTTCCTTTGGTTAGCTCGTACAACTAATTCTTCTGTATTGGTATCCTCTAAGAAAAAATTAAACAATGGAATATTTAATGCTACAGAAATTAATTTTAGTGTTTGTAATGAAGGATTTGTGATTCCTTTTTCAATCTGACTTAACATGGAAGGTGTTATATCAGCTAACTCTGCTAAACGCTTACTGGTTAATCCGGCACCTTTTCTAAATGCCCTAATTCTGTGACCAACATTAATATCGTTCATATATGTAATCCCCTTTAAATAAGTAAATAAAATTAAATAATTATTAATTTTATTTACTTATACTTAATATATTGTTAATATATACTTAATTATAATAAATTATGATTAAGTTTAAAACATCATATGTACATATGGCAGCAGCTGCGAAAAAGTGGGAAAAAGATTTACTTAGAAACAAAGGGGCTACTATTTTTGAATATACAGCGGGCTATAGTAAAGCAGTAGAAGAAGGAAGAATACAAGTTAATAAGAATCAAATGTGCTATTTGATTGACGATGAAAAATCAAAGCATTTATTTTAAGGTTATGCAGTAGCTGCTACTCGTCTGAATAATTGATATACAAATAAAAGTTGATGAATCGCATCCTCTATTTGTATATCTACCGTGTGGAGTAGGATTTGGTGGTGTTTCGTTCGGTTTAAAAATTATTGTACGGGATCATGGACATGTAATTTTTGCTGGGCCTACCATTTTCCGTATATGCTAATAGGTATGATGACCGTATTATATGATGGGATTTCCATACAAGATTTTTAATGAAAAGGATTCTAATAAGTAAAGGACAACTTAAGAGTAGACTTCAATGCTGTATTGTAAAATTTTTAAGGAAGTGAAAATAGTATGAAATCAGCTTTAAATAGTATTATGATCTCCTCGATTCTTGCAGTAGGAGGGATCCTTTCGCTTTTGTTTAATTTAATGGGGGATCAAGATTGGATCTGGAATTGGGTAGGGTTATTACTGGCATATCTATCTTTGGGCATTTTAATCGGTTTATATAATAAAACTGTGGATCACAAAACATTTCCTAAAATACTAAAAAGAACTTTGTTTATTTCCTTTAATGCTACTATATTAGGGATAATAATAGGGGTAACATACCAACTATTAGGAAAGTGGAATCTTACTATAATGATGTATTATTGGTTGATAATTTTATTATTACATTTAATTACTATAATAACATTAGTCATCCTAGTATTCGAAAACCGTAATAGTAAAAATTACAGCTTACTATATAGTTTTATTATACTTTTAAACATTGTCCTTACCTTAGGACCAGTATTATTTCCAGTAGTTCTAACTATTATAGGAAATGCCATGAACGCTAGTGCAGGGCACTAATTTTCACCTATATAGATTATTAAAATGATTAGTCCAAAATTGAGATTGGTTAAGTTAAAAAACTTAATAAACAAATAGGATAGTAAAACTAAACGACATAAAGTGGAATGATTTGATAGAAAGAAGATTATAATATGAAAATTAAGCTTAAGAAAAAAAGAATTATAAGTGTATTGTTGGCTATTACATTAGTAGCAATAGGGTATTACATGTTTCAATCTATTACGAATCCTAAGCTGGTAAATGCGGAAGAGGCAAATAGTGTTCAACAAGTGAGCAGTCTACCTAAAAATGAATTGAAAAAATCGATACCTAATCGTTTTGATGGTAAAGAAAGAAAAGTTGTATATTTAACTTTTGATGATGGACCAGGAAAATATACAGCTAATCTATTAGATGTATTAAAGAAAAATGATGTGAAAGCAACATTCTTTTTAATTGGCGATAACGTGAAAAGGTTCCCAGATTTAGTGAAACGAGAGCATGTAGAAAACCATTATGTGGGCATGCATAGTATGACACATGATTTTAAAAAGCTGTACACCAATCAGGAATATGTTAAGGAAATGAAAGAAGATCAATCTTTAATTAGAAATGTTATTGGAAACACACAGAAATTAACACGTCCACCATATGGATCAATGCCTGGCTTAAATGAATCACTTCGAAATGAAGTGGTCGGAAATGATTTGAAAGTATGGGATTGGACAATTGATTCTTTAGATTGGAAATACAATAAATTACCTGTGGATGTAGCGGCCGCAAAAATTGTTCAAAATGTCTTAGCAGGTGCGACGTCTTCAAAGGAAATTGTTTTAATGCACGATATTCATCCACAATCTGTCGCAGCAGTTCCAGCAATAATAAAAGGATTAAAAGAAAAAGGGTATGAATTTGAAGCTTATGATGAGAATAATCATTTTCCAATAAACTTCTGGCATGATAATCGTATATAAAGAGATGTATTAGTTAAAAGAAAATCAGAATGGAATAAGCAAATCATATAGGGTTTAAATATTTGTAAGAGCGTGTTTAGATAGATGAAACACGCTCTTTTTACTGGGCTATTTTATTGTAGATTTAAGTATAGGCTTTCTAATTTTAGAAAAATTTATATGATTTTTTCATTCATTTCTACATAAGCGTTGGATATTTCGTATGTTTGTCTAGAGTGAAAAGAACTCATAAAAAACCGCCATTATTCACGTTCTTCTTCATATAATTGCACCGCACTTATTTTTTGTATGTGGTTAAAACTAGTTTTTAAGAAGCATATGTTTTAGCAACTGCAGAAATTCTGTATCACTTTTATCATCTTTTATATAATCCTGTTCGTAGTTAAAAATCATTCGTACTAACATAAAAGCTGTAAGCGGTAATGGGACCTTATGCAAAGCTCCTTGCTGATAACCTTTTTCAAGTAAATTACTTATCATGTTAATTGCTTCTTCTTCAGATTGTTTAAAACAAGTTGTAATTTCAGGTGAATGGTACTCTTTATATTCTTGAAAGAGTGTAGAAACAAATGGATCTTGATGATATTCTAGGCTGATATAATGAAGAATTTTTTGTATTCGAAGTAAAACATCTTTTTCTTCTTTATATAAATTAAATAATTGTGAGCGTTTAAGCTGAATATGACGCATATAGCAGTCGCATAATATTTCAGTTTTATCTGTATAGTAATAATAAATAGTACCTTTACCAACTTTAGCTGTCTTTGCAATTTCATCAACCGTTGTGTTACGGACACCACGCGTAGAGAACAGTATTGTGGCAGATTGAATGATTTTCATTTTTTTATTTTCTTTTTCTAATTTGATCATTGTCTACACCCTATCCTTGAAATATTTAGCGAAGTTTTCTGTCTTTACATTCTGTATTAGTTCATTTCTAATTTTGTAAATCCTAATAGAAAGTCCTCTATTTGCTTCTTATAGAATAACATACACCATTCTTATTTCTAGTATATAACTATAATAGAATGCAACTGTATCACTTAAGATAAAAATGAAAGTTTAAGGTAATAATTTTTTAATCGGACGATGATTTCTTTCTTGATTTAATTATTTGATTTTTTATTCAATTCATTTTATTATATAAACATGACTAAAAGACGTTTTTAGTCGGATTTTTTTACGGAAAACCGACTGATATTCGATTTTAGTCGGTTTCTATACTATTTGAGAGAAGGTAGACACTATGTGTGGAATTGCAGGGTGGATAGACTGGTCTAAAGACCTGTCTAATGAACAAGAAACGTTAAAAAAAATGACAGATGCTATCATTCACCGAGGACCTGATGCAGAGGGGCATTGGTTTTCAAAACGAGCGGCATTAGGTCATCGACGTCTCATCGTCATTGATCCTGAAGGTGGCCTTCAACCTATGCTCTATAAAGATGGAAATGATATGATTGGCCTTACGTTCAATGGAGAAATTTATAACTATCAAGAATTACGTAAAGAACTTGAGGAGAAAGGTCATAAATTTCAGACCAAGTCGGATACAGAGGTATTACTACATGCTTACTTAGAATGGCAAGAAGATTGTGTTCAACATCTAAATGGGATTTTTGCTTTTGGTATTTGGGATGAAAGATTTGGGAAATTGATGCTTGGTCGTGATCATCTAGGTGTGAAACCTTTATTTTTTGCTCAAAGGGGAAGCGCAATTCTCTTTGGTTCAGAGTTAAAAGTTTTACTTTCGCATCCATTTGTAGATGCAGAGGTAGATAAAGAAGGACTTTCTGAAATATTTTGTCTTGGGCCAACACGTACTCCTGGTCATGCTATTTTCAAGGATATACATGAAGTGCGTGCTGGGCATTACATGACGTTTACCTCTAATGGCTCGACTACGACACAGTATTGGAAACTTGAAAGTAAAGAACATGTAGATGATATTGATACAACAGTTGAGACAATCCGTTCCATTTTACAAGATACGGTAAAACGTCAGTTAATTGCTGATAAACCAGTGGTATCTATGCTTTCTGGAGGTTTAGATTCCAGTGGTTTAACAGGTTTAGCAGGAAACGAATTTGGGAATAAAGGGGAACGTCTTCATACATATTCCCTGAATTTCATCAATGATGAAAAAGACTTTGAGCAAGACTTCCTTCGTTTTGATCGTGATGAACCTTGGGTGAAACGTGTGGCTGAATATGTAGGAACAAAGCATCATTCTATAGAGTTAGGATCAGATAGTTTAATAGAGCATTTATTAACTCCAATGCGAGCGCGTGATCTACCTGGAGTTGGAGAATTAGAAACGTCTCTTTATTTGTTATTTAAGGAAATGAAAAAAGATGCAACAGTTGCACTTTCAGGCGAATCCGCAGATGAAGTATTCTCAGGATATCCATGGTTCCATCAAGAGAAGTTTCTAGATGCAGAGATATTCCCTTGGAGTGTTAATTTATGGTATAGCACAGAAATTCTATCAGAGGATTTTAAAGCGAAGATTAGCCCTGAAAAATATCAAAAACAAAAATTTGAAGATGCGGTTGCTGAGGTTCCTTTTTTAGAAGGTGAAAGTGATCTGCAAATGAAGCAACGTCAAATGTCTTACATGTTTATTACACGTTTCTTGCCATTTATGCTAGAACGAAAAGATCGCACAAGTATGATGAATGGCTTTGAAGTACGAGTTCCATTTTGCGATTACCGGCTTGTAGAATACTTATGGAATGTCCCATTCGAAATGAAAAGCATAGACAATATTGAAAAAGGTATTTTACGTCGAGCTTTTGAAAATGTACTTCCAGAAGATGTGCGTTATCGCAAAAAAAGTGCATATCCAAGCACAAAGGATGCCTCTTATGTACAAGGTATTAGTGATTGGATGTTACATGTGTTGAACAATCCTGAATCACCTATTTTGCCATTAATTAATGTAGAAAGAGTTTGTGCTATTGCAGAAGGAAAAGACGAAGTAATTTCAGGTAATGATGCACGAGGTATAATAGATTATTTACTTCAAGTTAATAGTTGGCTTCAGGAATATAATATTAAATTAGTATGGTAGATGTAATTTTCAAATAAAGAGAATAGCTGAAACATCAATGACCTAAGTGAACCGCATTTCCAATGGATTAGATATTTATCTAATAATTGGAGATGCGGTTTTATTATTTTGGGGTAACTAGTTCTTTTAGCATAATAGCGATGTGTTAGTTCTAAAAACTCAAGAAAGCTTTAGAATACTATTATAGTTGGTCAAGGACATGAACTAGACACCTAATTATTTCAGAGGATTTCTCGATTTGCTCTGGATCAAAATCTGAAAGGTTCGCATTAAGAATATGTTTTAGTTTTTTCTCTCTTTCTAAGTGACAGTTTAAACCACTAGGCGTAAGTTGGACATTGACAACTCTCCGGTCGTTATTTGAACGAACACGCTCAACGTAACCAGCCTGTTGTAATCCATTGATTAATTGAGTAATACCAGCGGCGGTAGTTTCTGCTCGATCAGCTAATTCTTTGACTGACAATTCGCCTTCTTCAGCTAATACTTTAAGGGTTCGAGCATGGACCATTGAAACTGCCCCTAATGTACGAGTAGCTCGCCCTCTTAAACGTCCATCGGCTGCAGTCAGACTATATATAGCTTGACTAAGTTCGTCTATCGCAGTTAACTTATTTGAAGAATTTTTCATAACATCACCATTTTCCCGTTAACTAAGTACTTAATTATATGGTGTTAACATTAACATATGAAAAAGAGTAGAGTCAAATTAAGTAGAGACTGGCTATTCATTTTCCAAGCAATATTATATATGCTCACCTTAAATCATCAATAAAATAATAAGACGACTTGGTTTGTAGTCTTGACAAAAGTACATATTATCCTTCATTATTTTAATTAAGTACTTAATTGTTAAGTACTTAATTAAAATAATGAAGGATGATTATTATGACTCAACGTTCACAATCTCAAGGATGGGCTTTAGATATAGCCCTTGCACTTGGTGGGTTTGATGCTTTGCATCCTGAAGCAAAGGCAACTATGGAACAGTTAGGACATGACCACACTGATTTTGATAAAGTTTTTTCTCAAGTAAAGAGTGGAGCAATGATACCAAAAGCATGGGCGACGGTTGCTTCTCAGGCTCAAGAACGTGCAAAACATTATGAACAAAAGGGATTCACTGTTACTGCTCGTGATCTATATCAGCGAGCTGCTGTTATGTGGGGACGTGCACAATATTCATATTTTAATGATGATCCACGAAAATTGGCATTTCGAGAACGTTGTAACGAATGTGTGGCAGCTATTTCATCACTTGGAGGAGGAACAGTACAACGTATAGTACTAGAATTTGAAGGCAAACAGATATATGCACTACTTCATTTGCCCTCAGGTGAAGTTCAGAATGCACCAGCAGTAATATTAGGTCCAGGTATGGATATGATTAAGGAAGACTATATACAGATTGCGCAACGTTATTATACGTCTCGTGGTATCATAGCTCTATCAATTGAAGGACCGGGTCAAGGTGAATCTGTATCTGAAGGTCTAAAAGTCGATTTGACTAATTACGAACGCGCCGTTAGTTGTTATATCGATTTTCTATTAAAACGGCCTGAGGTTGATCCAAAACGGATTGGATTTTTTGGTATCAGTATGAGTGGGTATTGGGGGATGCGAGCTGCTGCGAGTGATAATCGTATAAACGCTATAGCCACTTTTGAAGGTGTATATGGTGAATTTGATACCATCTTTAACAGAGCTCAGCCGAGTTTCAAAGCCAATTTTATGTACATGTCTGGTTACACTGATGAAGTTGCTTTTGAAAACGAGTTGAGTAGCCAGATGAACCTGTGGAAATTGGCGCCAAAGATTACTTGTCCAGTCTTCATGGGAATAGGAGAATTTGATGAACTTACCCGTTTGGAAGAAGCATTAAGTCTTTATGAGTTTGTAGAAGCACCAAAGGAGATACGCGTCTATGAGAATGAATTTCACCCGCTTGGTGGAGTAGCTGCAGAAATTTTTCGTTTTGGTGCAGAGTGGGTGGAACTTGCACTTGAAGGAAACTTTAAAGCTAACCATGATGAGCGTTATTACATGCATCGTGATGGGGGTGTTACTGAAGGGACAGCTTTTCCAACTTATTGGCTTGGTGCCCAGCCGGCGGAAATTAAAGCACGCAAAAAGTGTAATAAATTAAACGCTTGTAATAATTAACAAATTTATACTGATTAAAAAAGAAAACAACAAAAATAGTATGTAGCTTTTTTACACTATTTTTGTTGTTTTCTTCAAATTTTTAGACTCCTCATAATTATGGACATTGATGAGGATATTCAAAGTGCGGAAGACTTCGAATTGCTGAAAAACACGGAGGAAAGTTACAGGAAATGTTAAGGGATTTATAAAGTAGGAAGACAAACTATATTTTTTCTTGAGCACAACTAGCATACATATATTCTCTAGGGATCCAGACCCGAATTGTTGAGACAGACAATGACAAATCTACGGTCTGAGGAACATGACCTTCATAAAAGGCTAAGTATCATTGGATGGGATTGCAAGACAAATCAAAGTCCCTATTTTTGAATTTTTAAGTTGATGGATGTGTGGCGGTACCCCATAGCTATTAAGTTAATATTTTAAATTACCCCCATAACGAAAATTTTATATCACTACAACAGTCATTTATGAGAAGTTAAGGCATTTTATTTATTGCTATGCTGTTTTCTTGTGACACAGAGTACAATTATAGACAACATCTAAAATATTAAAGACTTTCTTTTTCTCATAACAGTGGAACTTTCGCCATTTTTCTGTAGGAGGATAAACAGGCGAAGCAGAATTACTTGAGTTGAAAGTTCTTGATACAATCCGATATAAGCTTAGTAAATTTCGTGGGTTTGTCCTGGTTATAGCTAGAATGAATTTGACAATTGTTACAGAAAAAAGAACTGACATTCTTACAAATCTGGAAAATTGAAAATGGCTGTTTATGAAACTTTCAATATTTATAATTAAAGTTGGTGCTACTTCTTTATTGCATTAGATAGCAATGTAATTTATAATACGTTTAAATGATTAAATTCTTAAACGGAAGGTAATGTTAGCGAAATGAACTGTAATGATAAAGTAATGCATATTTTAGAAAATTTAAGACCATGTTTCCAAGGGTTGGGAGATCCAACTCGTCAGCAAATTGTATCGCTTTTAATTGATAAAGATAGCTTGAATGTGACGCAAATTGCGGAGCATATTCCCATGTCAAGACCTACTGTATCTCATCATTTGAAAATATTGAAACAATCAGGGTTACTTCGAGTTCAGAAAAAAGGCACTGAAATGTATTATTGTCTTGAATTTAATGAAACAATAAATCTTTTAAAAGAACTTGTTTCTTTAGTTGAAGATGAATGTAAGAATTAGGTACTCATTTATAGTTTAGGGGCACCCTTTGTCCCTTTTTTTAGCGACATTATGTTAAAAGGTTTAAGCTTTTAATCATTTGAACTTATGATTTCACACTAATTAAAATGGAGGTTTCAGATGAATAAGAAAACAGTATTAATTGTTGGTGGGTATGGTGTTGTTGGTAGTCAAATTGCTCAAATTTTACATGATCGACATCCTGATTTGGAAATTAGATTAGGAGGAAGAACTTTAGGGAAAGCGTTACCTTTTGAATCAGATAGAGTAAAAATAGTCACTGTAGACAACACAACAGATGATCCGTTAAGAAATTTGGATGATAATTTCACATTAGTTGTTAATGCGGTTAATGACCCGCAAGATAGACTACTTCTATCTGCAGTTCAAAAAAAAATTCCATTGGTTGACATTACTCGTTGGACTGAACGTTTTAAGAGTTCTATTGATCGATTAAAAAATGTTGAGGTCCAATCCCCTGTTGTATTAGCTTCAGGGTGGATGGGAGGGACAGCAGCCCTTTTTGCTAAAATGTATTCAAAAGATATTCAAGAGGTTACGGTTGATATCAACGCACTATATTCTCTTCAAGACAAAGCAGGACCAAATTCAACAGCATATATGGACCGGTTAACGATTCCATTTGAAGTCAAAGCTCGAGAGGGAATGCGACAGGCTTATCCAATGACTGATCCGATCAAAGTCCGCTTTCCCAACGGTTATATAACCAAATGTTATCGTTTGGATACTCCTGATCACGTAACCCTGCCAGAATCAATTCATGCTGTTTCGGCTAACTTTCGGATTGCTTTTGATAGTAAAATATCTACATATGGACTGGTTTCTCTGGTGAATACAGGAATTTGGAAACTGATTAGTGGAGAAAAATTTAATGACTTACGAAAAAATATTCTTTATAAACCCGGAAGTGGAAGTGCACATAACATAGTTATTCATCTTAAAGGTTATGATGCTAATGGTGTATTGCATAGGCGATGTGTGAACATATCAGATCCGTTAGGACAGACACATCTTACTGCTTTAGGAGCAGCTGTCCAAGCAGAGAACATTTTACAAACATCTGATATTATGGTTCTGGATTCTAAAATTTACTTTCCGGAAAATTTATTAGATTTGGGTATGAATGCATCTGTAATTTTAGATTTTTATAGGGAATATGGGGTTAATATTACGAAAGAAAATATATAAAAGGTATCGTTCTATTCGTGGTAGTACACATATGGCTATCAAGCAAAGAAGAGCAAATACCCCAAATAACTTAATGGCAGTTTAGTTTAATAAGAACCAATGGTAAAATGATGAGAATTAATTATGCTATGGGGCTGGTCAGTTGTAATTTTATAAAGGAGTTGTGAAAAGTTGAAATATCGCAAAGCAAATATCGATGATATTGATAAATTGGTCGAGTTAAGAAAAAGCAATTAGTTGATGAGGGGATAGAACCTAATATAGATATTGGTAGAGAACTATATGCTTTCTTTAAAAATAAACTAAGTGAAGGTACTTTAATTAAATGGCTAGTGGAAGATAATGAAGAAACTATAGCTTGTGGTGCAGTAATTTTTTATGAATTTCCACCTTGTTACACCAATAAGACTGGAAAAAAGGCTTATATCACAAATATGTATACTAATGAAAATTATCGTGGGCAAGGAATCGCAACAAAGCTGTTAACTAAATTAGTTGATGAAGTCAAGATTTCAGGTATCTCACAAATATGGCTTGGGGCTTCAAAAATGGGTAGACCAGTGTATAAGAAGTTTGGTTTTATGGAAACTGATGAATTTCTAGAATTAGGGTGTTTTTGCCCATCCACCGAAAAAGGGGAATAAGACAAGATATTCCAATGTGGAAAAGTAACTCTAAAATCAACCTTTATTATATATTTTGGAGTTACTTGACGTTAACTTTTCTACGGAAAGTTGACACTTTTATCCTATGCCTAAAGGCGGACTGAATTCCTGCATAGGTTTTCCAGTATCACTGAATTTGTAATGAAAAGTTGTGAACAATTGAAAAAATAATGGTTGAAATAATGAAAGGTGAAAAGGAGTTTATTTCTAATAAGCGAAATATTATATTGTATTGTTTTATCCTAAATTATTTGTAAAGGTGGATACATAATGACAGTAAAGAAGCTTTATTTCCTCCCAGCAGGTCGTTGTATGTTGGATCATTCTTCAGTTAATAGTACACTTACACCGGGTAAACTACTAAACTTACCTGTTTGGTGTTATCTTTTGGAGACAAAAGAGGGACTTATTTTAGTAGATACAGGTATGCCAGAAAGTGCTCTTAATAATGAGAATCTTTTTAAAGGTACATTTGTTGAAGGACAAGTTTTACCTAAAATGAATGAGAACGATAGGATCGCAAATATTTTAAAGCGTGCCGGATATGAGCCAGAAGATCTTCTTTATATCATTAGTTCTCACTTGCATTTTGATCATGCAGGAGGAAATGGCGTTTTTACAAATACACCAATTATTGTACAGCGTGCTGAATATGAGGTAGCACTCTACAGAGAGGAATATTTGAAAGAATGTATATTGCCGAATTTAAACTATAAAATCATTGAAGGAGATTATGAAGTAGTGCCAGGTGTGCAATTAATATATACACCGGGACATACGCCAGGTCATCAGTCATTATTAATTGAGACGGAAAAATCAGGTCCAGTGTTGCTAACTATTGATGCATCATATACGAAAGAAAACTTTGAAGATGAAGTACCGTTTGCTGGGTTTGATTCGGATTTAGCTTTATCTTCAATAAAACGTTTAAAAGATGTTGTTAAGAAAGAAAATCCGATTATTTTCTTTGGCCATGATATGGAGCAAGAAAAGGGCTGTAAAGTGTTCCCGGATTATTTGTGAGATAGCATATAAAAAGTCATGGGCTCGTTTGAGGTGACCCCGAAAGTTAGGTCATGACTTTTTGTTTTGGGGTGTTATAAAATTCTTAAGTTGATGGGCATGGGGTAATAATATGAATTGGAGGTTCCTTTCTAAGAGTAGGGAGTCTCTTTAATCTCGCTACCGATAATCAAATGATATGTTAATTAGATTTGAATATTGTATGCATCGCCTTTTCTTCAATAAATATTAAGTGATAAACTTCATATATAGTATATAAGGAGATTATCTCATGGGTTATTTGCAAATATTAGATGGGGAGTATTTGACACATACATAACCTAAAGATTTAGATGAAATTAATATAGATAAGTATTTACTACGATTGCCTTCCTATTTTTCTTAGAATTTTTTTAGTGAATCAAAATTTAAATTGCGTATACATCTTTTGTATTAGTAGACCTAAGTCTAAAAGTATGTACAATTACACCATTTGACTAATGGGTAAACTTCACAAACTGATATATACTAGTATTGTGTCTTGCCTTTTTAGGTGTAGTACACAGCCGGTGATTGGCTAGTGGATGTCCTTCCATTTTGCCAGTGCCGGTTTTTTGTTGGATAATAGAGAAGATGAAGTTTTTATAAGGAAAGAAGGGGTTGTTTTGAAAGATGTAAATTCTATCTTTATGAGAGAAAAGATTGCTAGTTTTTATCTTTATTTTATTTCTTTTCTTGGTTTGGTTACTATAACTATATCTTTACTTGAAATTAAAATCCCTTCTCATCTAACAATACTAATATTGTTGTTACTTTTTATGGGGATTGCAGAGTATTTTCCTGTAAGATTTTGGAGAGGAACTAGTTCGCTTACCTTTCCGATAATTTACGCTATGAGTTGGCAGTTTGGAATCCATATAACTATTGTTGCTATTGTACTTGTCACGCTAATTATTCACCTGCATCGTCGTTCACCGATACAAAGAATGTTATTTAATAGTACTCAACATGCACTTAGTTTGATCTTTGCCAAATGGTTTTCAGACAAATGTATGTCCTTAATAATTAATAAGATAGGTATGTCAGTTCTGTATGAGAATTTAATATCTTTGTTATTATTTTGCGTGTTTTTTTGTTTTTTCAACAATCGCTTTTATGATTTGTTAATGATACTTCTTCCGCAGCCATATTCAATTTATCAATGGTATAAAAAAACTATTACGGTATTTCTTTGCGAAACTTTTGGTTTCTCTTATGCGGCACTGATGCATGTACTAATTAGTACATATAGTGTGGAAGTAAACGAAATTACAGTACTGTTTTTCTTTTTTCCACTTGTAGCAACTTCCGTTATTAGTTCTTTTTCTGTACGGATAAGGATGGAGAAGGAACGATTATATGAGTTATTCCTTATTACGACTGAAATTAGTCGAGGATTAACCGGAGGAAACTTGAAACATATTAAACAAGCACTTAAAGGGTTTTTTGGCATACAAGCATATGTAATATGGACAAAAGATGATGGGAACTGGAATATTCTATTAAAAGATGGGAAAGTCCGCTCTGATATATCTGATGATTCAGAAAAGATCAGGGAGTTTGAGGAACTTTCTAAAAATCTTGTATTTAATGATTGGAAAATTGGCACGGCTCCTGAAGATGAAATATTTGATAGTGTTATACGCTCACTTGTATATTTTCCTCTTATAGTAAATGATGAATTAGTCGGAATGTTTGTTGCAGGGAAAAGTAGAAATGCAGGTTTCTTTCCGGAGGATGTACAGTCGTTAGCTACATTTTCTAACCAATTAGCTAACGTTGTTAAAACAAGGATATTGATTTCTGAACAGGAAAAAAGAATGATTTTAGAAGAAAGAAATAGAATCGCCCGTGAAATTCACGATGGTATTGCGCAAACATTAGCCGGGGTGATATTCCAACTAGAATCCGCGCAGAAAAAATACTGTGATAAACCAAAAGATATGCAGCAAGTAGTAGAGAAAAGCATAAAAGATTTAAGAGTAAGCCTAGGAGAAGTTCGCTATTCTATTTATGCTTTAAAACCATATCCGACACAACAATTAGGCCTTAAGCAGGCGATAGCAAGTAAAATAAAATCTTTAAAACAAGAATATGAACTAGATATTACATATCATGAAAGGGGTCATGCACGTGCGCTTAGTTTTTCAAAAGAAAGGGTTATTTTTGATACATTACAAGAGAGTTTGCAAAACATTGTAAAACATGCGCAAGCAAAAAAGGCTGATGTTTTAATCAGTTATCAAAGGGAGCACGTGCTTTTAAGAGTTAAGGATAATGGAGTTGGCTTTTCACTATTTGAGTCTATGGTTAAAACGAAGAATGAGCCACATTATGGTATATTACATATGAATGAACAAGCTGACCAATTAGGGGCTACTTTACAGATTGATAGTTCTGTAGGAAAAGGGACAGAAATTACACTGTTAATTCCAGATTCACAAACAAGGGGTGCGTAAAATGATTAAAATATTAGTAGTAGATGATCATGCTTTTTTACGGGATGCAATTCGGAGCATACTAGAGGATGAATCTGATATAAAAGTGGTTGGAGAAGCTAGCTCTGGGGATGGAGTATTGGGAAAAGTAGAAGAATGCCGACCAGATTGTATTTTGATGGATATTAATCTTCCAGGGAAAAATGGGATTGAAGCTACAGAGTTAGTGAAAAAAAAATATCCGAGTTGCCGTGTACTTGTGTTTACAATGTATGAACATGACGAGTATTTAATGGATGCACTCCAGGCCGGTGCTGATGGTTATTTATTGAAGGATTCATCATCAGATCAGGTAGTAGCAGCAATTCGAATGTTATATCGAGGCGATTCAGTCATTCATCCGCGTATGACTAAAAAATTAATTACATATCATCAGCAAAAAATGAAAGTAGAATCAAATGAAAATGAACTGACGGAACGTGAAAAGGAAATTCTCTTTGAACTAGTAAAAGGACTTAGTAATAAAGAAATTGCTGAAGTTTTATATATTAGTGATAAAACAGTTAAAATTCACATCAATAAAATTTTTAAAAAGCTAAATGTGAAAAGTCGATCGCAAGCAGTGATTTATGCAGTCCGAAATCAATTAGTTCCGCTAGATTAAATAAGAAATCTATCAAAGAACTATCGTGTCGCTTTATTCTGTATTACAAAGAATAAAGGACAAGGTAGTTCTTTTGTACTATGTAGGCATAGAATCCTTAGAGAAAAGATACTCCTTTTGTTTAATTTTCAGAATAATCAAAATGTGGAATAATAAAAATAGAATTACATTTTAATCTTGTTAATAATTCATTTTGTGAAAATCTTTTGTTGGAAATAAATGACGGAGGGCTCTTATAGAAAGAGTAAAGTGAGTGGTTAGCTATGTAAGGTATGGGGATGGTAGTAGTGTTGGAAATCTTTCATGATACAAAAGATTAAGATTAATAGAGTTTCCAATGCTACATGGGAATTTAAGAATCAATTTGTTTCAAAAAATAATATTAATAATGGGGAGATGTAATATGAAACGAGGGAAATTTGGAAAGATTCTTATTGGAACGTTAACAGCTGGAATGTTATTGTCTCAAGGAATTCCATATAACGTATTAGCGGAAGAGGTAAATACATCTACTTTAACTGGAATTGATGATGCAAATGCTATCTTAAAAGGTCTTACAAAGGAACAACGTAATGCCTTAAAAACGTTAGATACAAAACCAGGTTTTGTTATTTCGCCAGGTATCAATACAACAAGTCCTAATAATGTGAATGTGATTATAGAATTTAAGCAAGCGCCTAGCAAAATAGAGGTATTAAAACAAGCGGCTAAAGGGAAAAAAGTAGCTCTTTCAAATGCGGAACAAAAGGTAGAGGCATCACATAAAGGATTTAAAGCAGAGCTTGAGCAGCTTCAAAAGAATAAAGAGAAAGGAACAAATGTAAAATCTGCAAAAATAACAAGAGAATATAAGAATGCTTTTAATGGTGTAGCGATTTCTTTACCAGCAAATATGATCGAAGACTTAGTTCGTACCGGTATCGTTAAGCGCGTATGGGAAGATCATGAGGTTAAAATTGATTTGCCGAAAGAAACAACTAAGACTGCTGTTGAACCGAAAATGGCGGATAGTGTACCGCAAATTGGTGTGGACAAGCTGCATGATGAAAAAATAACAGGGAAAGGAATTAAGGTAGGTGTACTGGACACAGGTATTGATTACAACCACCCGGATTTGAAAGATGCATATAAAGGATATCGTGCAAAACAAGGTGAAGATCCAAGTAAAATAGATCCGAACTCCATAAAAGGATGGGACTTTGTTAATAATGATGCTGATCCAATGGAGACAACGTATAAGGATTGGCAAAATTCTGGAGGATATCCTGAGATTTATGAGGGGAGTGCATATTATACATCCCATGGTACGCATGTAGCTGGGACAATTGCTGCAGACAAACAGAATAGTGTGGATTATGCAGTGAAGGGTGTTGCTCCAGATGTAGATTTATATTCATATCGCGTATTAGGTCCATATGGAAGTGGACAAACAAGCGGTATTCTTGCTGCGATTGATAAAGCGGTGAAAGACGATATGGATGTTATCAATTTATCACTAGGAGCGTCTATTAATGATCCTTTATATCCTACTTCTGTCGCAGTGAACAATACGATGTTAGCTGGTGTTGTTACAGTAGTAGCAGCAGGTAACAGTGGTCCGGAAGAAGGTACCATTGGATCACCTAGTGCAGCGGCACTTCCAATTACAGTTGGAGCCAGTGATGCTGCAATGACGATCCCAACGTTTTCTATCGATGCAGGTGATTTACATGTGGATAAGATGATGCTACTTGGAAAAAGCTTTACTGATAAGATTGAAGATTTGAAAGGTCAATCCGTATCAGTTGTATATGCAGGGCTTGGAAAATCAAATGATTTTACAGGAAAAGATGTAAAAGGAAAATTAGCTCTTATCCAACGCGGTGAGATTACATTTGATGAAAAAATTAAGCATGCTAAGGAAGCAGGCGCAAAAGCGGTAATCGTATATAACAATGTAGATGGTGAAATTACAAGTTATCTTGGGGAAAGTACTTCGTCTATTCCATCGTTCCGCTTAACAAAAGTAGATGGTGAGAAATTACAAGTAAAAGCTGTACAAGGAGATGTGTCGTTAGCGTTTGGAGAACTAAGTAATATAAAAACAGAGGGAGATCACTTAGCTGATTTTAGCTCCCGCGGTCCTGCAACTAAGACAGATGATATTAAGCCAGATATTGTAGCACCAGGTGTGTCTATTTTCTCAACTGTTCCTGAATATATTAATGATCCAAAAGATGGAGATAATTATCCGGTAGCGTATGGACGTATGTCAGGTACCTCTATGGCAACTCCTCATACTGCAGGGGTAGCGGCACTTATTTTACAAGAACATCCAAACTATAGTCCATTTGAAGTAAAAGAAGCACTCATGAATACCGCAGTTGATTTAAAGGAAGAGCGTTCTGTATTTGAGGTGGGCTCAGGACGAATTGATGCATATCGTGCAGTTCATGCAGATACATCTATCGAGGTTGTTGATAAAACATCAAACGTTGTAGGTGATGAAGAAGTAGAAATTGAAGAAAAAACAGGTTCTATTGCATTTGGGTATAAAAATCAAATTGAAAATGGGCCTATTAAAGATAGTCGAAAAGTTTTAATTAAGAACAGCAGTAAAACAGATGGGAAAGAGTTTAAATTAGAGGTGAAATTTTCACCTACAAGTGTAGGTGTGCAAGATGCAGCGAAGAATGGTGTGAAGCTAAACGTACCAGATTCTATTAAAGTAGCTCCTGGTGCATCAGAGGAAATTAACCCTGAAATTACCATTCCAGAAAACGCTGAATTTGGTAGATATGAGGGCTATATTCATATTTCAAATAAAAACAATGAAAAAGAAGTATATCAAGTACCATTTGCAGTTAAATTCACAGAAAAAGGGATTGCGTCTGTAGATTTACTGAGAGATGCAATGGCAACAGATGCTTCTAAATTCCATCCATTTATGGAAAGACCAAGTTCGCCGTTGTCATTTAAATTAAATAGTCCTCTCGAAACCATTGATGCAATTGTGAAGGACCGAACGACAGGGAAGGCATTAGGAGTCGTTGGTACACTTAATGCAAGTAGTCTAACACCGAATGTTGAATATATGATGTTTTCTGGTATGGGAGGGTATGTACTTCCATTCACAGGAAATCCAGCTCATCCAATTGCGGATAAACCTGTTATGTTGCCTGATGGAGATTACGAATTGAACTTCGTTGGATATGATAAAGAAGGAAAATCTTATACAAAAGGCGATAGCATTATCATTGATAATGTAATACCTGAAATGAAATTTAAGGATGTACAACCTGGTATACACGAAGTCAATGATTCTATGTTTAAAGAAGAAGACGGCCAGCGTGCATTATGGGTGCATGGTAATATTTATGATTCTACAGTAGATGCATTAAAGGCAAAAGGCTTGCAATATGATCAAAAAGCGAATCAAATTGTATATTATCAAAACTCAGCCTTCCCATCGGGATGGTTGAATACAATTCAAGCAAATGGTGATTTTAAATTTGGAGTACTTCCAGAGGAAATAAATGAGCCGTTAAATTTAAAATTATTTGGATATGATCTTGCAACTGCAGGGAATATGGCAACTGGATATAAAGATTACGTCTTTGTAAAAGAAGGGACAGAATACGCTGTTCCAAGTTATGACAAAGATAAAATCAAATTAGGAGAGAAAATTACATTAACTTTGAATCTTAATAATGTAAAACAGCTTATGTCAGGTACATTTGAAATTCCTTATTACAAGCAGCTATTTAAATTTACAGATGTGAAACCAAATCCAGCACTTACGGAATATGTAGAACAACATGGATTGAACCTTAAATTAGAAGATCCGAAGATAAGTGAAGCAGGAGCTTGGGAAAACAAGGTGAAAGTTGGCGCATCATTGGAAGGAAAAGAATTTAAAGGATTAGATGGAGATAAACCATTTTTAGATGTTACATTCGAGATGACGAACGATGAATACTTTAATGATTTGACTGCATTTGGAGTAGATAAGTTCTCTTATACAAAAGTTGGTGCATCAGAAGGCATTGAGATTCCTGCGTTTAAAGATAAATCTTTTGCTATTGTTTCGAAACATTCAACGGTTACAGGATATATTGGCCCGGAAGCTTTCTTGAATGAAGAGGGGTATTTAGGTAAGAAAGACTATACAAAACTAGGAGCAAAAGTGTACGCAGTTGGAAAGGATGGAAAGAAATATACAGGAACGATTGGTGATAACGGACAATTTGAAATTCATAGTGTTCCAGTAAGCGATAAAGAATATGATATTTTCGTAGAAATGCCAGGTCATTTAAATAGTAAATTAACAACAAAAATAGGGAAAATGCAGGATGGAGAATTAGTGGGACAAAACTTTAGAGCTGACATGGATGATAACCTTGCAGGTGATGTAAACGGCGATAAAATGGTAGATATTCAAGATGCTAGAATAGCAGCTTTATCGTATGGAAAAGGAAAAGTATCTGTAAAAGATGGAGATATAAATCAAGATGGTGTTGTAGGTGAAACGGATGTTCGTTTAATTGAGAAAAACTTCTTGAAAAAGGGCCCAGATGCTAAAGGAAACGAGAAACCGAAAGAAAATGTAGGGCCAGTGACGTTAGAGAAAATTTTACGCTCTATCGGTTTAGAACCCAAAAAATAAGTGGACAAACTTCTAGAGTAAATAAAGGCATCAGACAATGGATATTAAATGAAATGGATTGGTTAACAAATGACCGGAAATGATTTACGGTAACATTACCGGTCATTTTAAGAGTCATAGTCGTTTGGGTACATGAAGTAACTAGTTTAAAGTAAGTTTGCTTTCATTATGGGACAAGGAAGTTGCTTAATTATTATTGTTGTTTGTGGGATGGAAATAAGGTTTGTAGTTTAAACTTTAACAATAGGGGGACTTGTGAAATGGGTATGAAGAAAAAACTTGGTATGGGTGTTGTAACTGCAATGCTTGGCTTATCCTTAATTGGCGGGGGAACATATGCATATTTTAGTGATAAGGAAGTATCACAAAACACGTTTGCAGCGGGTACTTTAGATTTGAGTGTGAATCCAGAAGTTGTTATTAATGTCGACAATCTGAAACCAGGTGATGAAATGGAACGTGGTTTTCAATTAGTAAACAAAGGAACCTTAGCAATAGGAGATGTGAAACTCCTGACAGATTACAGTGTAATCGATGCGAAAGGGGATAATGGAAATGCTGATTTTGGTGATCATATCCGTGTTGATTTCTTGTGGAACTTGGATAAAAATGAGGTTCCAATTTGGTCTACTACATTATCTGAATTAAAGGTAGCTACGCAAAATGGAAATATTCCTAATCTTGTAAAGAACGGTATTGTAGATCGAGAAGGAAATGGACTTGCTCCAGGTGATGATGATACATTTTATGTAATGTTTACATTCGTAGATAACGGTGAAGAACAAAATGTATTTCAAGGAGATGCGTTGAAATTAAATTGGACTTTTAATTCCATGCAAGCAAGCGGTGAAGAAAAGTAAGTGTAATAATTTGTATACTATATGTGTGAGACATATCGTATACAAATGAAAAGAACTGTTTTGAAATGAAGGCGTTTATCCTCAATGGTAAAACTCCTTATAAAAATATGGGTGAAAAACTTGATGATGATTTCCCTTTTAAAACACATCGTAAAAATATTTTGCGATGTGTTTTGTTGTAAGTTGGAGAGTACAGAAATATTAAATGATTATCCAGCTTTTGAGATACTTTGAGGGAATTTAGCACCTTACGCTAGCTTAGCAGCTTTCCTGAAGGGGATTTTGTTTTTTTACATGACGAAATGCTTAAAAACATAATATAAAATAAACATGTTTGATTTTCATCCATGTTTAATTTTTATAAACATCCATTACTTTAAACGTTTGACAAACGAGCATTAAGTCTGGAGTAAAAGTAAGTCCATACCGACTTAATTCCCAAGTGAAAAATTTAACGTGCTCACTATACCAATAATCATAGCTTAAATCGCCTTCACCCTCAGATCTTGCAAAATTACTTGTTACTTCATTCATTTTTAGTAAATCGATCTTTGTATATTTTATAATTGCTAATGGATTATTGTCTCCATCCAATACAATATCGTACTGACCAACTTTTTGAATTTCTTCCCCTTCAAGCTCATAAACACAATGTGCAGCGCATGTTCCTGTTTTGATTCCTTTAACTACTAAACTTCCTAATTCATCTCCCATTTCTTTGGAACCATCTCCAAACATCCATGCATCTGGAACACTCATGTTTAACTCATTTTCTTTAGAGTACATATACCAATATTCTTCTATCTTATTAACTGACATCTGTCACTCATCTCCTTAATATTTAAATATTTTGAATTTAACACACGGCATATTATCTGTCAATATTTTAGAAGAACTTGCAATACAACTACATCGATAAATGTTTATAAAAAATATAACTCTTCGTAAACATATTTTCCATTCTGTATATTAATGCGAATAAACGAAACTCATACTGTTATTCTGCTGAAATCGTTACGGAAAAGTAAAATAGTGGATAAAAGAACAAACTATAAATAGTTTTATTTACCAATAATATTTTCTTTGTTTCGTAGCATATTAAACGTACAGGAGGTGATATATGATGGCAAACAATCGTAACAACTCTTTAGTGGTTGCAGGTGCAGAAAGCGCACTGGATCAAATGAAATATGAAATTGCACAAGAATTCGGCGTACAATTAGGCGCGGATTCAACTGCAAGAGCGAACGGCTCTGTAGGTGGAGAAATCACAAAACGTCTCGTTGCTATGGCAGAACAGCAACTTGGTGGATATAACAAATAATGCTAGGTATAAAGTAGAAAAAGGAGAGATTATTTCTCTCCTTTTTTGTTTTGTATTCGATTATAAATAGTATATTTGTTATCTTTCTTGTCTCTCATTATTTGTTTCTTCCAGCCACTTAGAAACGGATTCTTGCATACGAGATTCTAATGATTGTATTATTTTATTTGATATAGCAAGTGCTTGATCCGCATACTTATTCGGGAACATGTTGCGCAAAGTAGGTTCATTTTCAGCACCATCTCCTGGTTCATGGTAATCTTCAATGATGTAATCATCCCCATTTTTTGTGACTGTCACACGGACTGGAAGTAAATGTCCTGCTTGAGGAACTGTCTGTGTTTCGCGGTTATATCCTTGCATGAGGGAATGGAGGTAGACATACATTTTTTCATCCTTCATCTCAGTTCCATAGATTACATGCGTCTCAAATTGTTTTTCTGTATGATTTAATTTGTCTTGATTCCAGGCAATGATACTTTCTGAAATAAGGGAATCTAGTTTGCTGTTAAGCGGAATATCCGTTACATCCTTTACCTCATTTTGGACAGAATCACACCCTGTTGCAATGAAAACGAGTATGACAATACTTACGGTAATTATTATCTTTCTCAAAATCTTATTTTCATATGTTAATGCAAAACGTCTGCTCATCAATTCACTCCATTTCTCTTTGTGCTAATCATCCACTGACATAACTCTTTTATATGACAATAGTAAAATCGTCTTCAAACTAGAAACTTATTCTATCCAAGGAAATATATCAAATTGTATAATACATACTATACATTCTTACACATAACGGGAGAGACTCTATGAGAAAAGTTATAATGTATTGCGGGATCTTTATTATGATTCTTTTAAGCGGTTGTATCCGATTCGGAAAAGACATTACAGATACAATCTATCTCATTCCTGAAGCATACGAAGGAGACCTTTTGGTTATATACAATGTTCCAGGAGCTGAGTTGTTGCCAGAAGAAGATGGATTTCGTGTCGTCACTTTTTCTGCAGACGGGACCGCAGTTACATCTACAGCCGATATGAAATATGGGGAAGTCAATGACACGTATTACACGGTTAACAAGGAAGGTAAGCGCACCAAACTTGATGAAAGCTGTATACGCGTTGGTTCAAATGGAGGCACTACTGAAAACATTGGTAAAGAAAATGAGCATACATTCTCATACGCGAAATTGGCAGTTACAACTAGTGCTTGCTCACAAAGCTTCTCATCATACGGGAGAGAAGTACCAGAAAATCAAGAACATCCTGTAGAGAAGAAACTGAGGGAATTATTGGTGCTCGTAAAAGAGCAGTATATGAAAGTGAAATACTAAATTTTCAAAAGGGTGAATGGATGATGTTAGGAATAGGGTTGATTGTAGTAGGCGTTTTACTTGTCAGCGTTGTATCTTACCGAGAAATAAAGAAAGCAGGGGGCGTAACCTGGATTGAAATTCTAGTATATCCCTTTTTATTATTAATAGGCGCGTTACTCGAACATTTTGATCTGCCAGAGTTTTTAATATTTTTAGGTTTGGTATGTATTGTTTTTGGTAGCTGTATGGTCATGGGCGTCAATATTCTATAACATTAAGAGCAAAGCATCTAGTTCAGATGCTTTTTTATTTTATTTTGTAATTTTTATTTTTAATGTCTATCACACTAGTTAGCCAGACATACAGGGTTCCAAGTGCTGGTAAAAAACTTAGCAAGTTGAATGTATTCTCTATAATATAGAATGAAATAAAAATGGAGGAAAAATAAATAGAAAATGGAAGAAAAATGTATACGTCACGTTTTAAAGATTTTAAACTTTGCACTTTATTCACCTCAGCTTTTCTGGCATTATGTTTTAAATAAGAACCCGTAAATTTGCAGATTCTCCTGGTGATGATTTTAAAATATGTAACTTAGTTTTAATCATAGAATGTATTGAATCACTATAAAAATCAAATATTAATTTTCTAAAGAATCCTATACAAACCTTATTGCGTTAGAAATATAGACCTAATTATAACCGTTGTAAATGGATCCAATTAGATTTCGGCATCCCAGTATCCGCATCATAACTAGTAACACATCCTGTCATCCCTTTTAAAATACCAACATGGATTGTTGCATCCGCATTAACTGTTACAATTTTCATCACATTCAGCTCCGTTTCGATAATATGCTTTGACTTCCCGCGTGATCATTTATTCGTTAGATAACAAAAACGCACCGTAACCCAGTGCGTTTCAGACAAATATACCTATATGTTTTACTTTGTAATTTGGAAGGAGCCACCATAATAATATGAATTGTCTACTTTTAGTACTGCCACATATGTACCTGGTGTGTAAACCGTTGTAATTGGTGTTTTGAACCTAGAATAGTAGTGGTGTCCAGCCTCACCTGCAGAAATGGTTTTGTAGCGTTGCAATTTACCTTCTCCGTTCAATCGATAAATCTTTACAACACCTACATCTTTTCCGCCTATATATACCGTCGTATCAAACGTATCACCTTGTTTTAACGTACCAGGGGCTAATTCTTGTAGATAGTCCACGTTGTGATGCAATAAGAAATACGTCTGCCATGGCCAATCATCCACAACAGCTGAAGCTTGCTTAATCGTATTTACTTCAGCGCGCGCTTTATCAGGTAGCGTACTGTCTAAAACGATAAAACCCGAAAAGGTTAAGGCACCGATTAAAGCAAATGAACATAATTTTTTCATATTAAATTCCTCTCGTTTATCTGACATTGTCATAGTCCAATTACAGGTATTAGGTTGTCATCCATTAATTGGATTATTATTCTAAAATCAATATATCATTTTCTTTTAATTTAATCAAATTAGAATTTTCTAACAAGTGATGAGGATAGATAAAATTCCATCTTTCTCCGTTTTTTCTATCATACAGAAGAAAGAACAGAGGCGATAAAGAAATTTTATTCCGCTCTCTTTTCAAATTAACAACATTTCCCGTTTGTACGGTACGAGACTATATTAAACATAAAATAGACACGAAAGGGGATTGGAATTAGCGAATATTTACATGGAATCTAGGAGATGCAAGCTCAACATTTCATAACGGATCGATGGTTCCATTTCAACAGACTCCGAATCCGACAGTAATTTTGTTCTGTTTACTCATGAGGTAACGGAAGAGAATTTAGAAAAACTTGCTACAATTGCTCATCAGTATACAGAGGATACCATCCATTGTTACAATTACGGCAGTGTAGAAAAAGTAGGATAAAAGAAGAAAACATACTGTTCCAAATTAATATTCCGTGTGTTTTTTTGAACATACATTCCTTTATTTAATGTATATATTGAATATATGGATATACTGTGTTATGATGTGAATTAGAAACTCGCGTGTTTCAAATACAACATTTTTATCTTCTTGATGACCTCTTATCTTTCCGTAAGAGGTCTTTTTTTATCCCTCCTCATTTGCATAGCCGTTAAAATACTATGAACAGATACTAGGAGACTACTACACTGTGATACTCTCTAGTATTTTTTCTTTATCCATATTATCTATTGTTGAGTAAATGATTAATTGTTAATTTTTGTATAATCTTTATAAAATAATAAAGGGGTATATATGAATAGGTATGTCCTTTTTATGTAATGATAATGCGAATTGAAGTGTAATACTGAAACGGTAAACGAGAAGAATCAGGGCCGAAACAGATAGTAAGGAAAGTAAAACAGTAACAGCAGACAATACTTATAATGAAAACGTTCATAATGGACTGTCTATGGATGGAGAAAAAAATACGAAAAGATAAAAGGGGCAAATGAATATGAACAGAGCCTTTAAAGGTATCGTATTAGCAGGTCTAAGTGTTAGCGGGTTGTACAATAGAAACATATGTCCTAACGCAGTCCAGAATATAAGCATGTAGATAAAGTATTCTTAGCTGATAAAATGGTAGAAGACAAGAAGACTATAGCAATGAAGAAATTGAAAGAGAACTAAGAGGTTTAGCATCCTGACTTTCTAAATAACATGAGTGTTTCTATAGAATGAATCCTTAGGAGGGCTATTGTGGAACCTTTAATCAATGGTATTTTATACTTTGTATTTTTTTTGGAGCACTGTTTCTTATACTGGGTACTGCATTGGTTTTATTTATCGTGGCTGCATTACTAATAATCTGGAAGGAGAATCTATCATTTCTAATGATTAGTTTAGGTATAAATATACTTGTCATTCCATTGTCTTTTTTTATTGGCGGGATGGCAACAGATTCCCCTGGTAGTACGATGCACGATTTTTGGAAAGTATTTTTCTTTATTCAGGTAATTCCGTTCCCTCTAGTACTGCTATCTTTAGTTTGGTGGCTTATTCGTCGAAAAAAAGCAAAAGTTCATGTGTAGCGTTTTTAATGCAAATAAGCTGTCCGTTTGGGGAGCTTATTGTATTTATTACTAAACGTGATTATTTCCAAAATGAATGCAATAACACTATACAGTTAAATAGAAGGTGAAACATATTGAAATCTTATCAAACGTTAGCCCACTTGTATGCATTAGGACTAGGCTGCGGGATTTGGGATAGAGAGGAGGTAATTTCATGGTGCGATAGGTTGATTGAAGCAAATGATCACCCGCCATATGAAATTATGGAGATATCTTTAATGTCTAAAGCAAAGCTGATATATATAGAATCGGCTTTACTGTCATATAGCCGCATAGTTGATGAAAAATACTCGGTAAATATCCTTCTTTCTGTCTTAAATGAAAAGTTAGTAGCTCAGAAATGTAATGTGAAACAAGCGCTTACTTGCTCCACTCGTTTACTAGTAAACAGAGGCGTATATTGGGAAGAGGAATATTTTGATTTATACAGCCTTGATGATAGCTATGATATTGCACAGGAAGGGATCCATTTTAATAAAGAAGATGTGATTACTGCTTATATCGATACATTAGGTGCTTTTCGCGTCCATTTTAACGAGTTTGAAGATCTATATTTGCAAGTCATGAAACAGAAGTGGCAAGGGTAGAAGGCAGGAAAAGGAATCATTGAATCGTAAGAGTTACTTCCTGTATTTATCACCAAATTTATCTAGCCAAGACGAATCTGTCTTCGTGTTGATGAATTTTTGTCTTTTAATAACTTAATGCTATCATCTTTAATTTTTCCGACAGCAAGCAAAGCTAGCATTTTTAATGCATAATCAGACGCTTGTAAACGAGCATCACTAATTAAATTTTTACCAGAGAGTAATTTATTTAATTAGTAGAAAAAGGAAGGGACCTATTTGGCTCCTTCCTTTTTCTCATACATACATAACGCTTGTTGACAACTTATGAAATAATAGCATTCATCGCTATTAAAATATAGCACTAAAAGCGATTTAATGGATATGCAATTATACATATCTGTTTAATTGCATGAATGGGAACAAAATGATTTAACTCTTCCGGTATGGAAACAAATAGATTCAGGTATATTTAGGGTAAGAAGACCTGATTATTGATTGCTGGTTAAATCATATTTCTACGTATCTGAAACAAATTATTTCACTGGATTGTATGTTATAGATGGTGAGGGATTTATGAAATGTAGATTGTTTCTTGGTTTTTTGCTCGTGATTTTACTTTGAGGATACATCGGAAAAGAAGTTACGTTATATACGATTCAAAAAGGGTTATTAGTTAGTGCATCCATAGATACGCTCCGTTTCCTGTTTCCTATCCTACTAAATTACCATTCCAAGCAGATACCTTCTCTTTCAAACAATTCATCCATTGAATAAAGATAATTCCGCCATACGTATCGGAGGGCATGAAGCTTTCTTAATACCATTTGGAATATATTTCAATATACTTCCGATACTATAACAGATCGAAAATTTCTCTATTGGAGGTATATAATGGCATATCCATTTCGTAACTTAGTATTTGAAGGTGGCGGAGTAAAGGGAAGCGCTTATATAGGTGCCATCCGTGCACTAAATGAAGAAGGGATTTTACCAGAAATACAACGATTTGGGGGGACTTCAGCAGGAGCGATTACTGCATTACTTTTAGGTCTTTCCATTCCATTCGCAGATCTTGTAAAAATCCACAAAGACATGAATTTTAAAGCGTTTAAAGATGATGATTTTTCGATTGTACAAGATAATATTCGTTTATTTTTTGATGGTTTTGGTATCTATAAAGGGGATTTCTTCACTGAGTGGGTAGGAAAGATCGTTGAAAAGTGGACAGGGAGTAAGGACACAACCTTTCAGCAGTTATATGACAAAACAGGAAAAGACGTGTTTTTCCAAGGAACGAACATTTCTACACACCAGCTTCGTACGTTTTCTCGCGAAACGACACCTGATGTCCCGTTAGTAGTTGCTGTGCGGATTTCGATGTCCATCCCATTCTTTTTTAAATCTGTGGAATGGGATAAAGATTATTATGTAGACGGAGGTGTACTGGATAACTACCCAATTCGTTTATTTGATCGGAAAAGTTTTGTGAATAAAGAAGAACACTTCACGACCACAGATACGATTGACGAGGTTAATAAACTGGTAAGCAATACGGAGGATCATTCTACACTAAGAAGCTTACACACGAAATACAATGCATCTTTCTTTGATCCTGCAGATGAAATTGTCTACAACAAAGAAACACTGGGTTTCCGTTTAGAATCTCAGGCCGAGATTGCCATGTTAAAACATATCGCAACTTCAACAGAACATCATATTGGCCATTCTCTTATTCATTTTGCATGGAATTTGTCTCAAACGATGATCAAAGGTCATGAGAGCGGAAAAACAACCAAAGAAGATGCTGCCCGTACTGTATTTATCAATACATTCTTTACGCCGTCGTTTAATTTCGATATCACAGAAGAAGAAAAGAAAACACTCATGAATTCAGGCTATACTTCTACTAAAGACTATCTACATCAGTTTAATACGTCTGAAGTAAAATTGTTTAATCGACCATAAAGCCGAGTGCAATGCACTTGGCTTTTTTTAATCGTCCTGTAAATTCTTTTTTTAGTAGCTAATAAAAATTCAGATAGACTATGCATAGAACAAGAGAAAGGAGATAACAGAAAGTAATAAATATAAGTTTTGATGACTTCTTATTTTGTAAAACTAGGGTGTAGAAAGGGTGAAACAGGTGGAAGAAAAACGAATTATGATTTATACAATTTTTCGGCTAACACAGTACAAAAGAGAAGCCTAAAACGGTGGATAGGAATGTATCAAAAAATGAATAGAGTAGCAAGACGGATTTATTGTGAAAGTAGGGATTTTCCTTTTTCTTTCTACTGATAATAAAGCGTTATGTAGACTGGGAATGTATAAGGTATTCATTGCTATTCCTTCAAAATGCTGATGTTACATCATATTAAAATAACCTCTAATTTAAGTATTGAAATTCTCTAAATCTCGATGTATTATATTCTTGTATTTTCTCACTTTGCTAAGCCTAGAAAACATCATCACTTCTGAAAGAACTCGAACTCCAGCGGGTTCTTTGAATTTACTTGAACTTATTTTTGAATCATTGTATTATATTTCCGAGTCTTACTCATATAAATCATTATCAGGAGAATCTGCAAATTTGCAGGTTCTTTTTTATTTTATTGAAAGTAAAATTTTAGCCAGTCATTTATTTTCATATTTTTGGTTTTTATACGTGTTTGGTAAAAATCAATGAGTTGCAAAAAAATACTATGCTGAAATCTAGTTCGGTATAGCAATGTGCATATAAAAGATCCCACTTTGCTATATCCCCTAAAAAGAGTCATAAAAATCTATATTTTTTTAATTCAGTTGCATACTACAAAACTTCTTTTAAAAGAAATGTATGTACATACACATTATATTTTGTTCCATAACTCTCTAACTTTTGTTCACGAGAGTCTGTTAAGTAAAGGATTATTGGCGGGTGGTGCAATAGGTGCAGAAGATGTGAAAACAAATGAAAAAGTACAAGTTGCTGTTGCAGGTAAAGAGGGAAATATAACGTATAAAGAAATTGATAAAGCAGAATCTCCATTGTTATTTGGAATGTATCCTTTATGTTAAGATCCGAATGGGAAGTTTGTTTTTTCTGATAATTAATATTTATACAAATTGTGTAATTAGTATACGGAAGTGGTTTTAAATTTCATTAATGTATTCCTTTTCATCTGAATGAATTATTTATTGCAACAGATTTCCCGTCCAAAATAAGATGTTCAAACAAAAGACAATATAAGTATCTTTATAATGATTTTTCAATATAATCAATGTGTTTATGAAAGGAACTCTGTGTTATTTTTGCTTTTTTACTAACTAATACAGCTTCAAACAAAGGACACAATTGCTACATACTAAGTGTGATTTATTACCTATTCAAAATTCTGTCTATTCAATCTTTCTAAAAATAAAAAAAGATTAAACTTATAAATATACAAGTTATAATGAGGGCGTCGAGACACAATTTATTACCTCTAGAGAAAATATCAAACCTTGTTTTGGATTAAAAATTCTAAAGAACTTGCCAGTAATTTTTTAAAATTGGACATACTGATATGATTACTATACGGTGGATAGCGGATTAGAAGGAAAGTTTATTCAACTCAATAAAGAAAGCGTTATCAAATGAAACTTGTTTTGAATCGATCATTCTAACAACTTAGATTCAACTACAGCTAAAAATAATAAATTATGGGGGTGCTTATATGAACATAAATGTAGCATCTATTAAAGAAAAAAAGATTGTTAAATACAAAAGTTGTTTTGATGTGATTGGGCCCATAATGATAGGCCCTTCAAGTTCACATACTGCAGGTGCTTTGGCTATTGGAACAGTTGCTAATAAATTATTTCAAGGTCTTCCCAAAAAAGTTGTGGTAAAGTATTATGAATCATTTGCTGAAACCCATAAAGGTCACGGAACTGATTTTGCAATTATTGCTGGTATATTAGGCTTTGCTGCTGATGACAGCAAAGTGCCAGATGCTATTAAAATAGCAGAGTCTAAGGGAATTGACATTACCTTTATTGAAAAATTGGGTAATAGTCCTGCTGGTCATCCAAATACGGCAGATGTATATGCAGAGGATGAAAGTCGAAGTATTAGAGTAATGGGGATTTCGGTCGGTGGTGGGTTGATTGAAGTCAAACATGTTGAAATTGATGGATTTAGCTTAAATCTGCAGGGGCCATTGCCAGTTGTTATTGCGATTTCAGAAAGAGCTGACTTTGAATTTGTTTTACGCAGGATCTTTAAACAATATGATGTGGAAATTAACAACTTTCATAGTTTGGAAGATAAAACAAAATATTTATATGCATTCGCTTTGGATTCGATATTGCCAGGTAATGCTCAGAAGGAATTAGGAGATTTAAGCAATATAGCTAATCTTATTATTCTTTAGTCACATTTAGGAGTGAAAAATATGTATATGGCCATAAAAGAAATTGTGGATGCAGCTAATAAAAGCCAAAAGCAAATTTATGAATTAGCAATCGAACAGGAAATCAAACAAACTAAAATTTCTTATGAAGAAGTATGGAGTAAAATGGAACGAAATTTAGCGACTATGCAACATGCAATAAATAAAAGTATCGAGGGCGACGGTGTATTTTCTCCAACAGGTTTGACCGGAGGGGATGCTGTAAAAATTAAAAACTATCGAGAAAATAGGAAAACTCTTTCTGGAGATTTGATGGTGTTAGGGATTCAAAGTGCTATCGGTGTTAATGAAGTAAATGCTGCATTAGGAGCTATTTGTGCAACTCCAACAGCAGGTGCGAGTGGGACGACTCCGGGAGTCCTATTTAGTATTAAAGATACGTTGCAGTTAAGTCATGAAGATATGATTCATTTTCTATTCACTTCAGCGTTATTTGGAACGATAGTCGCAAACAACGCTTGTATTTCAGGAGCGTACGGAGGATGTCAAGCTGAAGTAGGAAGTGCCTCAGCGATGGCGGCTGCAGCTGCGGTAGAAGCTGCGGGTGGAACGCCACAGCAATCTTCTGAAGCTTTTTCGATTGCATTACAAAATTTACTCGGTTTAGTTTGTGATCCGGTCGCTGGTTTGGTAGAAATTCCTTGTGTAAAGAGAAACGCCATTGGAACGGCAAATGCTTTAGCAGCAGCGGACATCGCATTAGCCGGCGTAAACAATCTCATCAATGCTGACGAAGTGATTGAAGCCATGTATAGAGTTGGAAGACAGATGCCTCGCGAATTAAGAGAGACAGGTTTAGGTGGTATTGCAGCTACACCTACAGGAATTGCCATTAAAAATAAAATCTTTGGGGAGAAACAATTAAATCAATAAGTTATCGAGTGTATTGTGAAATTTTTAACAATCTTTACTCTATTGTTCGCCTAAGGATGTCTGTATATTGGGGGAGTTATCAATAAAATATACTACTATATAATTAAAATATTTTATAAGTGGTAATAAACCCTTCAGGTTGATGCTTCGCTAATTTTTTGATTTTTATTAACCTAGAAGGGGGATATTCGTTGTGGCGCACTATATAAGCTATTCATTTTTCAAGAACGGTCTATATTCCTATATCTTAAAAAAGAAAATTAAGAATAGGACACAAGGAGGAATTATTATATGGATGGGAATACTGCAAAAAACATAGAATTTCAAGCTGATAACACTGCAGTAAAAAATGAGAAATATCTAGACCCTAAAAAGTGGCATAAACAGGATACTACCTGGGCATTGAGCCTTTTTGGAACAGCAATTGGAGCAGGAGTACTCTTTTTACCGATTAATGCAGGTTCAGGTGGTTTATTATCATTGCTGTTAATTACCATACTTGCATATCCTGTTATGTATTATTCACATAGGGCGCTTGCTAAAATGATTTACGCTTCGAACTCTGCCGATGAGGGGATTACAGGTACAATAAGAGAGTATTTTGGAAATAAGGCAAGTATCATTTTTAATATTGTGTATTTTGTCTCCATTTATACGATCGTGCTGATGTACTCGGTCGCACTTACAAATACCGCTAGTAGCTTTATCGTGCATCAATTGCACATGTCGGAGCCTCCAAGGTCCATTTTATCGCTTGTCTTAGTACTCGGTCTTATCGCTATACTAAATTTTGGTCAAGATATAACTGTAAAGATCATGAGCATGCTAGTGTATCCTTTTATAGCTTCTCTCCTTTTTATCGCAATATCTTTGATTCCACAGTGGAATACGTCAATGCTTAGTTTTTCAAGTGTTTCTACTGCTTCAACAGGAACAGGATATTTAGGAACGATATGGATGATACTTCCAATCATAGTATTCTCGTTTAATCATTCGCCTATGATTTCGTCATTTGTTATGAAACAGAGAGCTACGTATGGAATAGATGCTACTGATGCTAAATGTGCTCAAATACAAAAAGTTTGTTATATTATGACATTCGTAGTTGTTATGTTCTTTGTTTGGAGCAGTACCTTAAGTTTGACTCCAAATGATCTTAAGGTGGCAAAAGAACAGAACTTGTCAATCCTATCATATCTTGCTAATGAGCTTAATTCGCCAGTAATCACTATTGCAGCTCCTATCATTGCATTTGTGGCTATTACAAAGTCTTTCCTTGGTCATTATATAGGAGCGTATGAGGTAATGCGTGACATGATTATCAAGTCCAGTAAAAAACGTGGGAAAGATATAGGAGAAAAAACAGTTAAGACAATGATTCTTACTTTTGTCGTATTAACATGCTGGTATGTTGCTTATACAAATCCAAGTATTCTTGGAATCATTGATGCCCTTAGCGGTCCGCTAGTTGCTGTTATCTTATGTATACTACCAATGTATGCAATCCATAAAGTATCAGTACTTGCTAAATACAAAGGGAAATCGAGCAATGTATTTGTCATTATTATAGGTATTCTTACTGTCCTAGCAAGTATTAAGTCATTATTCTAATCCACTATTGTTAGTATCGATGCAAAAATCGTGGGATATGGAAAAAAGAAAGATTCTTATCGGAACTGAATTCTATATTGTTAAACTAAAGAAATCATGGTTTTGGACAAACTCCTCACATTGGAGAGTTTGTCTTTTTTTATTATATGCATAACTTTTATCATTTTAACCAAGAAGACCCCTTCCTCAAGGAACGCGAAATAAGTAGGTGGGAGATGAATTGGCTAAAATGATAAACTGGTGACCCAGTATGTAGAAGTGAAAAAGGGGAAAACTATTGTATAATTATCGATAATTTAGGGGGCGCCAAATGAAGCATAATAAAGAAGTAACACTTGGGGATTACGTTCAATTTTCATATCGTAAAAATCCTAATTTGCAATTAATGGGATTTGTGGTGAATGTTTTACAAAATACAATTGTTGTAGATATTGCGGAAAGAATGGATATCGAGGTAGATGATTTTAGGCAGGTTGTAAAGCATGGTTATTATAATAAAGTGGTTCATAAGCAAATAAAGAATAGTGTTTCATAAAAAAGTGCTCCTATATAAATTTAGGAGCACTTTTTATGGAGAGAATTTCCGCAAAGTTTTTTTGTCAGAGGTATAAAATTTTCATATGAAAATACGTTTTGAAGATATTTTCTTATTTGTTAATTAATAATTTTTTCAATCTTTATAGCTGTTATGAATTTAAAATATTATTCATAAAAATTTCACATAATTTTATTAAAAAGAAAAATACTAATACTTGTTTTAATACTTTACCTAGAGTTATTAAAACAAATTTACTAACTGCGAAACAAGGAGGCATCACTGTGGACATTCGTGAAGGATTAATTCCAACAGCTTTAGGTACAGCAGTGACAGCAGCAGGTTATGCTCTTAAACAAACTCGTGGAACTAATAAAATGATTGCAAATACAGTATTTGGTTTTGGTTTAGCACACGTCGTTTTAGGTGTAATCGATCTTGTTGAACATCGTCGTTAGAACGAAAGGCAAGCATTGATATATGCTTGCCTTTTTGGGAGTACATTTATTATTCATTTTTCAAATATGTTTGTATGACGTAATCATTATCAATGTAATTAAATAGTTACACTACAAGGAAATTAGAAAGTAAAACTGTGAGCATTGAATTTTATGAAATGAGATGGTGATGGAATGGAATTTTCTTCTGAAAGTAATACGTATCATGCTGGTGATATTGTTTATATTTTTTACCGAAATCCTCATACTCAAGACGTAGCTAACATACAAGCTGCAGCAGTTGTAAATAATCCTGAAAGACCTAATGAATTAGCACTATTTCTTTACGAAACGTATTATCCACTAACAAATGAGATGGCTATATATGCTACCGAAGATGAGGCAAACCAAGCTTACACTTACTATTATGGTGATATTTCAGAGGGGATGTTAGAATGAATAAGCCATTTATGCCTAAGCTCGTATATTTTGAACCGAAAGCACTAGATTATCCTTTGGGGAAAGAGCTGTTTGAGAAGTTTTCAAAGATGGATGTTGAAATTCGACATACTACTTCTCATAATCAAGTAAGAGATTTGCCAGGGGATAACGATTTTCAAAAGTATCGAGTAGCAAAATCCACGCTGGTTGTTGGTGTTAGAAAAACACTGAAATTCGATACTTCCAAGCCTTCAGCAGAGTATGCAATTCCTTTTGCAACGGGATGTATGGGACATTGTCATTATTGTTATTTACAAACAACGATGGGAAGTAAGCCTTATATACGAACGTATGTAAATGTTGAAGAAATTTTAGATGCTGCTGATAAATACATGAAAGAGCGTGCACCTGAAGTAACAAGATTTGAAGCGTCGTGTACTTCAGATATTGTAGGAATCGATTATTTAACGCATACCCTTAAACGGGCCATTGAGCATTTTGGAGAATCTGAATATGGGAAATTGAGATTTGTTACGAAATTCCACCATGTAGATCATTTACTTGATGCTAAACATAATGGAAAAACAAGATTTCGCTTTAGTGTAAACGCTGATTATGTGATTAAAAACTTTGAACCAGGAACTTCTCCCTTAGCTAAGCGAATTGAGGCAGCAGGAAAAGTAGCTAGAGCTGGATATCCTCTTGGTTTCATTGTAGCTCCTATTTACCTACATGAAGGCTGGAAGGAAGGATACTATCATATGTTTGAACGCCTAAATGCTGAATTACCTCTTGATTCACGGGATGATATTACATTTGAATTTATTCAACATCGTTTTACAAAGCCAGCTAAGAGAGTGATTGAAAAAAACTACCCGATGACAAAATTAGAATTAGATGAAGAGAAAAGAAGGTATAAATGGGGGAAATATGGAATCGGAAAATACATTTATCAAAAAGAAGAAGAAGAGGATATAAAAAATTATCTCTATTCCTATATGAAACAGTTCTTTCCTAATGCAAAACTAGAATATTTTACATAAAAGAAACGAACAAAATTCATTACATCATCAATCTAAAAAATTACTCACTCAAAAAAGTGATATTGGTCAACAATTCGCTAATAAATTATTTGAAAAATTTATATACGAAAGTCTTTTATGTAAAAATATGTTTCATTATGAGCTGAATCCCAACAGTTAAACAGAAAAATACAGTGGTTGCTCTGAGTTAATGGAGATAGAAGAAAGAGGATTTGTAGTAGGCGCGTCTTACGATATTGTTAAGGAAAAGAAATCAAATCCAATTATGAAAGGGACGTATCAGATGGTACTTCCCAGTAAGTTAGCGCAGCAAGGTGGAAAAGGGGCAGGGAATAATTATATTAATGTGAGTGCAAAAGCAGATAGTGTATTTGAACAAATACGAATTATTGCTAAAAAAATTAGTCGTGAATTATTTTTTCCGCATATACAAGTGATTATTTTTTCTGAAAAATTACTCTCGAATCCTAATGTTTTACAGAATACGCTAGATGTACATATTCGTGATCATGAAATGAGAAGAAACATCCGTCTATTTGTTTCTCGAGGGTACTTTGGCGGAGTTGCATTTTAGCGATTATAAACAAGTTATGGATGAAAAACGCTTAACGAAGGATATTTCAAAAGAGATGGAGCAAAGGATTCAAAAATCAATAAAGCTTGTTCAAAAAAATATAAGGTGGATGTATTAGCATTAGGAGAAGTATATAAGCGGAATAATTATAAAGAATGGAAGAAAATAAGTAAGAATTGGGATCAAGGTGAAAATTATTTTAGTAATGCTGACATTAATGTTTATGTTCATCCAGTAATTGAACATTCAGGCTCAACTTTACCGAAGAGAGTGAAATAAGGTGATTTAAGTCGTTAGCGGATTAGAAATACGCTAAACGATATTAATGCTGGTTCTGCATTTTCAATCAGTGCAGACTTATGTACTTTAAACGTGATTAATAAATTATATTTGGCTTATTATGATCCTTTGGTTAGCACTAGTTAGAGTTATAGTAAAAATATTAAGTAGAAACGACTTATTTTTAATAATAAGAGGAAATATGTTACTGAAAAGTAAGGAGACAAATTATTACTTTTCTAAAGAGTCATTAGGTCCGTACAATGATGCATTAAAGTGATTCATAAGGGATTCTGAATGCTAAGAGAGTGAGAATGAATTACAAAAGAAAGGTGCATAGGCGCCTTTCTTTTTTTGAAGGGATTTTTTGTTACGAGTTAGTACAAAATTGGGTTCAGGGGGTACTATAAAATTTTAGCTTGATGGCGATGGGGTAGCATCCACGTCTATCAACATCACTACACCTATATTTAATACTGCGTTACGTGCCTTTAATCAAGTGAAAAACAAGACCCATTTTGTAAAAACTGAAACCAACGTTTTCTAAACTGAATTTGAGCCATATCTGCATGAACATGGGCCTCCATTTTTAAAGCTTCTGGTATAGGTCTAGGATGTTGACTTTCTACAATAATTTGATCCTCTTTTAGTACTCTTAAACTAAATTTAGCTAAAATTTGGTCTAGTAAAGGGAAGTACTTTAAAAATGTCCTTCCGGTATATCCCATAATTAATGTCTCTTCTTCATCAATTGGTGTAAACGTAATATACGGAATAAATGACTCATTCTCCTGTTTGCCACTGTGAAGCATCCACTGATGTGGGAATTTGTATTCAAGGTAAGCATCACCATTTGAGAATATAAACTGATCCAGTGTTCCCTCCAGCTTATAATTGGTTGATTCGGCTTTTGTTTTTCTACCAATCGTTTTTTTATGTATATAAGCAAGATGAGCAGTATCCAGCACAGATTCGATTGATCGAGTAAGGTGTGCATTCCAAGTGGCGTGGAAGAAAGAGAGTTTAAAAGGAGTGTTCTCCATTACATGAAAAGTTTGCCATTCAGGTGGAGTTTCCTCACTATCAGGGTATATCCAAATCAACCCAATTTTTTCTCTTACAGGGTATGAGAAGGTATGAGCAAATTTCGGGATAGGTTTATTGGGTTGGGATGGAATTCTTACACAAGTACCACAACTATCGAATTCCCAACCATGGTAGGGACAGACTAGTTTACCATTTACTACTTGTCCCAGTGATAAGTCAGCGCCACGATGAGGGCAGTAAGGTGATAGAGCCTGAACTTCGCCTTTTTCATCCCGATATAATAGAAAATCTTTGCCAGTAACTCTTTTTTTACTGGGATCTTTTTTATATCTTTTACATAACTCACAGCATACCAATTACGTGGGAATACTCTATTTATATTTAGAGTCATTTATTTTCTCCTTCTTTTTTATTCACCTAGTAGATATTAGTGGTGTCTACTGTATACTGTCTATTCTATGCTATAAAATATTTTAAATGTTGGTTTAAAATTAATAAATCTACAGTTTAATCAAATCATTATGAAAGCCTGCATAATCTCTCTAAATGTAACAAAAATGACTAAAGTACAATAGATTTTAAAAAGGAGAAAGTTTTATTTTATTGAAAATTGAGATATTAAGCAATATTCCTATTGCTATTAAATTCACCATTAAAGAACTTCCACCAAAACTTACAAATGGAAATGGAGTACCTGTAAGAGGAAATAGTCCCGTAATACCACCTAAATTTACAACTGATTGCATACCAATCATACATCCTATACCAATTGCTATAAAACTGCCGAATGGATCTACACATAATTGTGCAATTTTTAAGGAGCGAAGTACTATAGTCAAAACTCCAACCAATAGAATAAATACACCAATAAATCCTAGTTCTTCAGAAACTATTGCCATTATAAAATCAGTGTGTGGTTCTGGAAGATAACCTGTTTTTTGTATGCTATTTCCAAATCCACGACCAGTGATTCCTCCAGAGCCCATGGCAATAAAAGAGTTTACAAGCTGGTATCCATTTCCTTGCGCATCAAGAAAGGGATTGAAAATCGTAGTAATACGTGTCTTTTGAACTTCTGATAAACTATATTGAATCAAATAATATAAAATAGGTAACCATAAAATAGAACCGATGGTAGTTCTTTTGATTAGTAGATTTATATTTATTCCTGAACAAAGAAATATGCTAAAACCTATACCTAATATTAAAAGTGCAGATCCTAAATTTGGTTGTTTAAAGATAAGAAAAAAAATTGTAGCTAAAAAAAATAAAAGTTTTCCGATACCACTCCAGTTATTTTTAGCTTGTTCTTGTCGCAATGCAAAAAAACGGGCTGTTACAAGGATTGTTCCTAATTTAAGAAATTCAGCTGGCTGTATTCCAAAGATCCATGATTGAGCATTATTTACCACTTTTCCTTTCCATAAAACCATAATTAATAAAAAAATCCCCCCAACCATAATACAGATTGAGACTATTCGTTTTTTCCATATTTCATATGGGAGTAAAGCACAAATTATTAATCCTATTGTTCCTAAAAGTAGCTTTGTTAATTGAGAATCAACAAAATGTCTACTGTTATAACCGTAATGTTGGACAGCGACAATGGAGCTTGCACTATACATCATGATAATACCTAAAGTACATGTTATGAATAGAGGAAGGAGCAATAGATAATCGAGTTTTAATATTTTTTTCATTTTAATATCCTCCTGATTTAAAACAAAACATAATATTACATTTGCTAATGAATAGAATCTTGTTCTCGTCAATTACTAAATATGACTTTTGTTTAGGAAGATTCTATCGCTTATTCCCTGTTTTTTACGCAAAAATCCCCCTAGTATGTAACTAGAGGGATTCAAAATGGCATGAGTAAATAAGGCTTTTTTCCCTCTAGTAGAGCTTTGGCACTATACAACGTAAAGTAATGAAAATTCATTACTTAGCTATCTTAAGAAGAGCCTTAATCCGACAATTCCTGTTCTACCCATTGGCGTCTTTCGACATTTTTGGGCAATAGCCTGTGTTTGCATAGGAGCCTCACCTAACAGGTTAAGCAATATAAATTTTATGTGTTTGTTTCGTGTAGCAAGCATAAATATATTTTTTTTGCTTGTCAAGCAACCATATTGCTAATTTTATTTGTTTTATTGCTTTATAGTTCTTTGAGAAATGATATGAAAAAATGTCTGTAATCATTCTGTATAAGTACATATTTTTGACTTGTAGTGTATCGTTTGATTAAGTAGTTTAACCATATAAATTTGATAAACAGTAAAGAAGATTTTAATCATAAAAGAAGATTTTTTTGTGAATGTTCTTTTGATATACAGAATGACTAATTATTCATCTTTTGTTATAAAGTTGGAATTTGATTAAAAACAATAAGTTTCATATGTTTTATTACGTTTCTTCGAATTAAATCTATTTGAATTCTATGTTTTTTAAGGGGAATTTTAAATTTATAATAAAATATAATTTCATTTTCTATAAAAGATTTTTTTATGAATGGAATTGAAAGTCAGTTGACAAATATTAAATTCTGGTTTAAATTTTGAAGTAATTCAATAAACTTTGTTAGGTGAGGCTCCTGTATAGAGAAACGCTGCTGCCCAAAAATGTCGAGAGACGCCAATGGGTCAACAGGAACGGTCGGATTAAGGCCCTTCTTAATGTAGCTGGTTATAAAAACCTATGCTATACAGTGCTAAAACTCAACGAGGGAGTGGTATACGATTTGGTAGAAAGGCACCTCTGTGATTTCGGCAGAGCTGTCTTAATAATCATTTATTTGTATTGTGATAAAACCTTTACTCCTTTTTGAGTAAAGGTTTTTCTGTTTAATGTTATTTATTTTTATCTTGTCTATATTCAAAAAGGAGGTAATTCTAAATAATGAATTGATTGCAATGTAACTATTATTGCTCTAATAAAAAATTTTAGACAGATAAAATAAAACAAAACCACTCATGAAACTCTAGAGTCTCCCTTAGCAATATGAGGAGGAGTTAACATGAAGAAATTATTAAAAGAATTACTTGTAACCAAAAATAATTTGGATGCAGAGAAAGTTTTACGTCTTCCGTCGTATGATGTTGCGCAAGAAGTAAAAAGATTTTCAATTGAAGATCAAATCATATTGCTAAATACGATTCCCGTATTAAAAAGCTCTAAAATGCTTCAATATATGAGTGCAGAAGAAAAATATAATATCTTAATTCACTTATCTGAAAACAAAGCTAAAAAGTTACTAAATTTACAACCGATTGATGAATTAGTAGATTTACTTCTAGCGGTTCATCCTGAAAAACAAGCTAAATTAATGGCGTATCTAGACAAAATTACAAAACATAACGTAAAAAAATTGATGAATTTCAAACCTGAAACGGCAGGAAGTCTTGTCACAAGTGATTTTGTTGCAGTTAGAGGAAATTGGTCAGTAAAAATGACATTGAAGTACATTAGGGAACATTCTGAAAATGTAGAATCAATATCTTATAGTTATGTTCTTGATAGTCATGGTTATCTTGAGGGAATCGTTTCCATACATGAGTTATTACTAGCAGCAGATGAAGAGATATTATCTACTATCATGATGCCAGAGGTAATTTCAGTACATGCTGAAGTTGACCAGCAAGAAGTTGTAAAAAAGCTACTAAATTATAATTTAGCAGCCATACCTGTGATAACAGTAAATAATAAAATGATTGGTATTATAACATTTGATGACGTAATGAATGTTATGGAAGCAGAAGCTACAGAAGATATTCAAAAGTTAGGCGGAAGTGAACCGTTGAATCAATCTTACTTTGAAGCTAGCGTTTGGAGTATTTTCTTCAAACGTCTACCATGGTTATTACTTCTTTTTGTTGCTGAGGCATATACAGGTACAGTATTAAAGTATTTTGAAGACGAAATTGAAACTGTAGTTGCCCTTGCTTTCTTTGTTCCATTATTAGTAGGTACTGGAGGGAATACAGGAACACAGGTTGTAGCAACAATTACTCGTGCAATTGGTATTGGAGAGGTGAAATTTAAAGACATTTTCCGTGTAATGAAAAAGGAATTTGCAATAGGTATGCTTCTTGGACTTGCACTTGGGATAGCTGGGCTCACTCGTGCTTATATGTTAGGAGTTGGAACAGAAGTTGCACAAGTTGTAGCAATTACTTTATTATTTATTGTTATTTGGGCCTCTCTTGTAGCAGCTGTTTTACCTTTGATTCTAAGAAAATTAAAACTAGATCCTGCAGTTGTTTCAGGTCCATTTATTACAACATTTGTTGACGGAACAGGATTAGTAATTTATTTCATGGTTGCAAAAATGTTATTAAATTTATAAATATACACTGAAAAAATGAAATTCGGAATAAGTATTTTGCCCTAATTGCTAAAATATAGCGGGGAATTCAGGCATGAGGAAATCAAACACCTTTGTCTTTATTAAAAAATATTTTAAAAGATTCATTGAATGTAATTAATACCGGAGGATAAAACTATGAAACATCTAAGAAAAATCTTCAAACGAATTTTGCTTCTATTGTCTATTTTCATGCTTATTGGCATAGGAATATTATTTGGTACTAGCTATGGCCGGGAGCTTCGCATAACAATGGCTGGGAGTATACTAACTTCTCAGCATCCACAATATGCGAAGTATACATTCCTATCCCAAAAGGAACTAGATAAATTGCAAGATAGAATTAATCATCCAAAATGGTCAAATAGTGATGAGCATATTTATAAAAAAATAGCAGGAAAAAGATTAGAAGAATTTAAAAATCAGCCATTAGAAATTGATGTAGAAACGATTAAAAGTAACAAAGATAGTCGCTTTCTTTTTGAAGGAAAATTAGTTACTATTAGCAATCCCTTCAATGTTAAACTTGTTAGCCATCAAGGAACACAGGGCGCTAACAGGGGAGAAAAAATTAGCGTAATGGCAAAACGTAATCATGCACTTGTTGCTGTGAATGCAAGTGGATTTGCTGACGAAACAGGAAGGGGTGGAGGAAATGTTGCTACTGGAATTGTGATAGAAAATGGGAAAGCTATTGATACAAATATGGATAGAAATGCCCCTACAATTATTACGGGATTAACAAAGTTTGGTCAAATGATAACAGGAAATTATTCTACCCAACAACTGTTGGATAAACAAGTCGTTTCCGCAGCTGGATTTATGCCACAGTTAATTGTAAATGGAGAAAAAATGATTACAGAAGGAGACGGCGGTTGGGGGTCGGCTCCAAGAAGTATTATGGCCCAAAAAGAAGATGGTACAATTATGTTTCTAGTTATTGACGGTAGACAGACGCATAGTATAGGGGCTACGTTAAAAGAGTGTCAAGATATTCTATATGAAAAAGGCGCTATAAATGCAATGGCAATGGATGGAGGTTCTTCTGCTACGCTATATTTAGGAGGAAAGGTTATAAATTCACCGTCTACATTATCCCATGAAGATCGTTATTTACCGAACGCTTGGGTGGTAACAGCAAACCAAAAACAAAAAATAAAGATGACAATTGATGGGAGAAAAATAGATACCAAAACATCAGATGAATTTGATGCGAACATTTCAACGAATTTATGAATTATTAAAAATAGAACAAATACATGATTTTTATCTCGTTAGTTGGAAAATTAAAATTATTTTTTAAAATTAGAAATTATTATTTCATATTCATGATTTGCACAATATCAAACGAGAGTGATGAGGATTCCAAATTTACGGAATTCTTATCACTCTTTTTTAGTTTTTTGTAAATATGGAACAATATCCTTACTTTCACTGTCTATTAAGCGTTAAAACATTTTTTATTAAATAAATTAAGAAAGGAATTATCATTTTTAACTAAGGGAGAAGATTGAATTGAAAAAATTATGGATGCTGTTTTTCATTTGTTTCGCAGTTATGTTGGTAGGATGTAATAAAAACGAACCGCCAAAACAAGCATTTGAAGAATATATTAATTTATGGAATGATAAAAAGTTTGCAAATATGTATGATCATTTATCAGATCATGCCAAAAAATCGATTTCTAAAAAAGAATTTACAGAAAAATATCAAAAAATATATGAGGGGATTGGAGCTAAGAATTTAAAAGTTAAAATGAAAGGAGAGAATACGAAAGATAAAGAGCTTTTTCTTTTTGAAGTTAAGATGGATACGGATGTAGGACCAGTTTCATTCATCCATGAAGCAAAACTTGTGAAAGATAAAGAGTCTTGGAAAACAGATTGGACACCAGACTTCATCTTCCCAGGTATGAAAAAAGATTACAAAGTACGTATGCAAATAGAGCAAGGAAAACGCGGAGAAATATATGATCGCAATGGAAAAGGGCTTGCAACGAATGGTAAAGCAACTGAGGTTGGAATTATTCCAGAGAAACTAGGCGAAACAGCAGTGCAAACGAAAGAAATAGTAGCACAATTACTTGATATGTCTATAGAAGAGGTCGAACAAAAGCTCACAGCAAAATGGATAAAACCAGACTCCTTTGTACCAATTGGTATTTTAAAAGAGGGAACCAGACAGAATGATTATATTGAATTAGAAGGAGTTTCATCTCGCCCAGTAAATATTCGTACGTATCCATTAGGTGAAGCAGCGGCACACTTAACTGGATATATCGGAAAGGTGAATGCGGAGGAGTTAAAATCACTTCAAAAACAAGGTTATCAAGCAGATGATTTAGTAGGTAAGACCGGTTTAGAGAAAGTGTTAGAAAATAAATTGCGTGGTGAAAAGGGTGGACGCGTATTTATAGAAGATGAGAAGGGGAAAGAGATTAAAAACGTAGCAAAAAAAGAAGCAAAAGAAGGAGAAAATGTTACGTTAACAATTGATGCTGCAATTCAAGAAAAAATCTTTAATGAGATGAAAACTGAAGCAGGGTCTAGTGCAGCGGTCAATCCTAAAACAGGTGAAACAATCGCACTTGTAAGTAGCCCTGCTTATAATCCAAATATAATAGTTAGAGGAGCATCGAAAGCCCAACGAGAAGCATGGAGTAACGACTCGAAACTACCAATGACGAATCGCTTTACACAAGCATTTGTACCAGGTTCCGTATTTAAAACGATCACAGGTGCAATTGGTTTGGAAACAAACACAATAAATCCGAAGGAAGAATTTAAAATTCAAGGATTGAAGTGGACAAAAGATTCATCTTGGGGAAATTACTATGTAACGCGTGTAAAGGATGCAAGTCCAATTGATTTTGATAAGGCAATGAAGTACTCTGATAATATTTATTTTGCTCAACAAGCTTTGAAAATGGGAAAAGATCAGTATGTAAAGGAATTTAAAAAGTACGGATTTCATGAAAAATTACCAATCGAATACGAATTTCCTATTTCAATCATTGCAAAAGATGGGATAAAAAACGATATTCAACTAGCAGACACGGGCTATGGACAAGGACAAGTATTAATGACGCCACTTCATTTAGCATTAACATATGCACCGATTGTGAATGAAGGGAATATTCCGTCGCCATATCTTTTAAAAGAAGCAAAAGTAGCAGGGAATTGGAAAGAAAATGTGGTTTCTAAAAAGAATCAAGAGATATTAAAGAGTGCATTAATCAAAGTCATTAATGACCCTGATGGTGCAGGGAGAATTGCAAAGGTTGATGGTGTAACGCTTGCTGGTAAAACTGGCACAGCAGAACTGAAAGAGTCGAAAGAAGCAGACGGAAAAGAACTGGGATGGTTCGCAGCTTTCGATGCAAATGCGCCAGACATGATTGTTACAATGATGATTGAAGATGTAAAAGGAAGAGGAGGAAGTAACGTTCCAGGTGAAAAAGTAAAACATGTATTTCAGAAATAATACTTAATTATATGGTGAATTTTTTGACTAAATTTATTACATGTTTGCTTAACTCAAAGATATAAATTGGGGAAAATATAGAACAATTAAATTTCAAAAAAGCATTCTTTCTAATCGAGAATGCTTTTTTGCTGCGACTCTAGAAAGTTAATGCCTTATCTTAATTTTCATTTCTGAAAAGTTGGCATTGCTAATGGTAAATAGAAGGAGATAGCAAATTGAAATGGACAAGTGGAGTGCTACATTAAATTCAAAAAAACAGATTGTTGTGAGTGGATTTTTATCATTGTATGCTTTACTTGTTTTTTAGTAGTATTATTCTGCCTGAAAAAGATAAACAATGGAACAAATGAAACTTGTATCTTGTCTATATATTGAAACCATAATAAAAAAGTGAGGGCAGTCTTATGTTTATTCAAATAAGTTTGAGGTGTGGAAATGGAACAGACGTTTATTGAAAAGTGTAATCATGATGAGCTGGACTATGTTATAAAAGATTATTGGCAAGATGTATGGAATTATTCATTTATTATTACGAAAGATCCACACTTATCAGATGATATCACGCAAGATGTATTTATAAAGGTGTTTAAAAATTGGAATTCATTTCGAAAGGAGTCATCTATTAAAACGTGGATATTAAAAATCACAAGAAATACGGCAATAAACTATTTGAAATCCTCTTATTTTAAAAGGATATCTTTAATAGGATTTTTTAGTGACGATAAGCAATCCCTGTCAGCAGAACAAGAATTTTTTAAGCAAGAAGAAATGAATGATGTGTGGAAGGTTGTATTAGAACTACCTAAAAAGCACCGTGAAATAATTATATTGGACGCAAAATATGAATTATCTTATGAAGAAATGGCTGAAACATTAGGAGTATCCATTGGAACTGTAAAATCGAGATTAAGTAGAGCGAGAAGTAAGGTTTCAAAATTAATAGGGGAGGGTAGTAGTGATGAACAATAAACAAAATCCTGACTGGTATAGAAAAATAAAAAAAGGGCCAATGGAGAATCGTAAAGATGAAGAAGAATTTATTTCTAAAATAAAGCAGTCTATATATGAAAATAATGAAGTGGATTTTGTAAAACATAAAAGACCATTTCGTAAAAAAGCATTACCTATTGTAGTTGTTTTGGTTTGTACAATGTTATTTTTCATTGTTCAACAACCTTGGCTTGATGATAATAAATCACCAGTACAAAGTAGTACTCAAATTAAGCCTAAAACAAAAGATGAGTCTGCTCAAGATCCATCATTAAAACAATTTATGAATGAACTATATCAAAGTACGAACTCAAAAAATGAAAATGACTTGTACAAAGCGTTAAATGATGAAGTTCTATTTAAAGGGAAGAGTTATAAGAAGGATGAACTGAAGTTTGATGAAGATATTTTTCATGAGTTGCAAGTCGCTCTTACAATGGGGGGAGAGTTTGCAAATGATACAAAAAAAGTATACAAAGTACCAAGTGGATTGACAGAAAGTAACCAACCAAAGCAAGCGCATTTTATATATGCAACGGTTACTGGAAATAAAACGAAAATTTTAGCTGAACCAAAACGAGAATCACAAGTGTTATATGAAGTATCTAATGAAATGGTAAAAGCTTGGATTCCAGAAAAAGTGCAAAATGATGGATATATAAAAATATCGACAATTAATGGCAATACTGGATACGTACAAAAAGAGTATGTTTTAACTGATATTAAGTATTCATTTATGTTCGAAAAAAATGATAATGGTGAATGGAAAATAATAAATATAGATTCTATTTGGTAAAAGAGGAAGGTTCACTTTAATGAACCTTCCTCTTTGTTTTTATTCTCTTTTTGAAGTGTATGCCAAGACTCTAAAATTTCTGATGTAACGAGAGCAGCGATGTTTTTTTCTGAATTACTACCAGGAATAACGACAGAAACGGCAATTTGTGGATCTTCGGTAGGAGCATATGCAATGAAAAGAGAATGATTTATCATTCTTTCTTGCTCATTCGGAAAACCTGTAATACCTGTTTTACCTGCGACGTCAAAGGGCAACTTTTTAATTTCCTCTATATTTTGACTCATTCCACCTTGCACGACACTCCAAAAGTTCATCGGGTAACGATTTGAACTTTCTAAAATTGGTTTAAACTTTTTTGTTTCCTTACCGTCCGGACTAATAATTGCACTTACAGTTTGAGGTTTATATTTATCACCTTTACTTGCCAAAGTTGCTGCATATTGAGCGAGTTGAAGAGGGGTATGCACTTCATTTCCTCCCCAAGAGGCGTTTAATAAAGCGGAGATTCCATTTTCAAACTTATTAGATGGATGGAATTCATATTGTCCGTCTTCTTCAAAGGGTAAATCAATCCCGGTTTTAGAACGTAGGCCGAATTGCATTAAATAATCTGTCCATATATGTGCCACTTTTTCTATATTCCCATTATTTTGGTTGAATAGGGGCAGAGCTACTTTTGCTGTCATAAATGTGTTAGATGAATTAATGATAGCCTGCCTCGGTGTAATCTCCCCTGTTGGTGTTCCAGGCGCATTCGTAATGTTATTTTGATTATCATACTGAAAAGTACCTTTATCTAAATAAGTATCTTCGGGTTGGAAAAGCTTTTCATTTAATCCAATTAAAATAGTAAGTGGTTTTATAGTAGAAGCCATATTTACATAAGATTCACCATACTTTAATTTTTGAATTGCTTTATTTTGCGAAAGAGATTTAATGTTTTCTTTTCTAGAAGATACATGTGTATTTAATATATTTGGATCAAAAACTACCGAGTTGGCCATAGTTAAAATTGCGCCAGTTTTCGCATCGCTCACTACAGCATAACCAGCTTTAGCATCAGGTGTTTTCTTAATTTGAGATTTTAATGCTTCTTCTGCCTTTTGCTGCAACTCAAAGTCTAAAGCTAGCCGTACATCTTTTCCTTTTTGTACTTTTTGAATGTTCCATAAGAACTTTTTATTATTCAATTTAAAAATAAGAGTTTTACCTGGTTTTCCTTTTAAATCATTTTCATATTGCAGCTCAATCCCGCTTTTTCCAACAGCCATATGCTTTGAATTAAGGTCATTTTCTACATACCCAATTACTTGTGAACCAATTTCATGTTTAGGATAATACCGAATCCATTCATCTTTAATTATTACATTATTGGGTTTGTTTTTGTTTATGAATGCAAGTTCATTCTCAGTTATATCAGAGTATAACGGTATATCATTCATAGTCTGTTTTTTACAAGATTGTTGTAATTGAGATTTTATGTTCTCTGTAGAAATATCATGTTGAAACTCGCTTGAAAATTGATTAAAAAAAGCTAATGTGTTTGATGTATCTTGTTTCGATAACTTTTCATCATTAGAAGTGCAATATAGAGACTTAACTTTCTTATTTGTAGCTAGTATTACACCATTTTGATCAAAAATCTTTCCTCTTTCAGCTGAAGAAGTTGCGATAGTAATTGAAATGAAGTTGATTTTTAATAAAATTAGTAAAATCAAACCTACAATAGAAAGAACCGCAAAAAATCTCCATCTTTTTGTATGTAACATATAACCCTCCCTTATGTAGCCTATTTCATCTTATATTTAATTATTTTTTTTGTAAATGTGGAACAACTTTATTGTTTAGGTTGTCTATTAAGTATTAAAGCATGAAGAAAGGAATAATTAGCATGAAAATTTACTAGCAAGTCTATATGTAAGTTTAATAAGAGTCATTATACAGTTTAGCACTTCTAATGCAAGCGGCAAAAAAATAGAGAGAAAACAAGAAGGGAGAGTTATTAATGCCGTAGCTAAACGAAAAGGAATGGTTGCTTACAAGGATTAAGCAAAAAATTGAGGCGATATTTATAACCGATTATCGGTATCTAATATATAAGGAATGCTTTTAGTATTTGTAGCAATTCCTGAAAGAATTAAATGGAGGATTTATGAAAGAACAAAAAGGCAACAAGCAGAAGACATATATATCTATTCGATTAAATATAATGTTCCTTTGCATATTTGTACTATTCTCAGCTATTATTATGCAGCTAGGAAAGGTACAAATCGTTGAGGGAGAGGCTTATAAGAACCAAGTGGAAAGTAGTCAAAATGCAATAACTAGTATTCCAGTTCCACGTGGACAAATTTTAGATCGAGAAGGGAAAACAGTTGTTAATAATAAATCTCTTCGCACAATTACGTATACAAGGGTGAAGGGAATTACGAGTGAAGATATTTTAAAAACAGCAAAAGACTTGGCGAAATTACTTGAAATGCCTGAACAAGATATAAATAAATTAACAGCTATCGATAAAAAAGATTTTTGGATGCAGTTGAATTCGAAACGTGCGGAGACAAAGATTACTAAGAAAGATATAGAAAAGTTTAAAGAAAAGGGTATAGAGGGAAAAGAGTTAGATAAAAAAATAGAAGACTTAAGACGAGGTCGTGTTACAGAGGTAGAATTAGCAGAATTAACAGCACAAGATTTAAAGGTGTTAGCTATTAAAAGTAAAATGAGTTCAGGTTATCAACTAACACCACAAATCATTAAAAAAGATGTAACAGATGAAGAGTATGCGCGGATAAGCGAAAATCTTGCGAATTTTCCAGGAGTAGATGCAACTGTTGATTGGGAACGTAATTATGTAAACGGTAATTTATTTCGTTCTGTATTAGGAAATATTACGAGTAGTGAAGAAGGATTACCGAAAGAAAATTTAGATTCTTATTTAGTACGTGGATATAACCGTAATGATCGTGTTGGAAAAAGTTATATTGAACAACGATATGAAGATGTATTACACGGCACAAAAGAAGAAGTGAAAAATATTACTGATAAATCAGGAAACATTGTTAGCACAGAAATAATCTCTAAAGGAAAAAGTGGTAATAGTTTAACATTAACGATTGATATGGAATTACAAAAGAAAGTGGAAGAAAGTATAGAGAAAAACTTGAGAGCTTTTAAGAGTTCAGAGCCACTGCTCGATCGAGCTTTTGTTGTCATGACGAATCCAAATAACGGACAAATTTTATCAATGGCAGGCAAAAAGATTGTAGAAAAAGAAGGGAAAATAGAAGTTGAGGATTTGGCATTAGGAAACATGACAACTTCGTATGAGCTAGGGTCAGCTGTAAAAGGTGCTACTTTATTAACTGGATATGAGACAGGTGCAATACATCCAGGAGATCAATTTTATGACGCGCCGATGAAATTTAAAGGTACACAAGCTAAGAAATCGTGGAATGTATCCGGATTTGGTAATATTAATGATTTACGGGCTTTACAAGTATCTTCGAATGTATACATGTTCCAGACAGCTTTAAAAATTGCGGGAGTTAATTACGTACCAAATGGCTCATTGGATATTAAACAAGGAGCATTTGATACGATGCGCTATTATTTCAAGCAATTTGGTTTAGGTGTCCCAACAGGTATTGATTTACCGAATGAAATAATTGGACAAACGAGAAAAGTAGATAGTCAACCTGGGTTTTTACTAGATTTTTCTATCGGTCAGTATGATACGTATACGCCGTTGCAATTAGCGCAATATATTTCAACGATTGCGAATGGTGGTTATAGAATGCAACCTCAAATTGTACAAGAAATACGAGAACAATCAATAAAAGAAGAGGTTGGCAAAGTTATACGTTCCATAGAGCCTGTCGTATTAAATCGAATTGATATGAAGAAAGAACATATTGATCGGATAAAAGAAGGGTTTAGATGGGTATTCCAAGAAGGTGATGGAACTGGCGTGAAATATTTCAAAAACGCGCCATATAAACCAGCAGGAAAGACAGGAACAGCCCAAACTGTATATGGTGGAGATGACCCGATTGGTAGAAATGCAAAAGGAGAACGTATGGAATGTTACAACTTAACGTTAGTTGGATATGCTCCATATGATAATCCAGAAGTAGCATTTTCCGTAGTAGTTCCATGGCTTCACGATGATAAAAATGGAATTAATTCTATAATCGGAAAGGAAGTATTAGATGTATACTTTGATTTAAAACAGCAACGTATACATGGTGAAGCTACTAGTACAGGTAGTTCTAAGCAAAATTAGAGTACTTTTCTCAGGGAAAGAACCTGTTCATATAAAGCCATTTATAAGTAAAAAAATGAAATATGAAATAGGAGATAGAGGCGTCGTAGCTACTATCTCTTATTTTGTTAATAACTCTCATACTAGCTATAATTTTTTTAGTTTATGGAACAAATTTGGTTCGGTGATTGTCTATTATGTGTACGTATAAAAAGGTGCTAAAAATTTGGAAGGAATGATGATTTTGAAAAATAAGAGGATGCTAAAAATAGGAATATGCGTTGGTATATTAGGTTTAAGTATTACAAGCCTAGAAGCTTTTACAGGAGGGGCACTGCAAGTTGAAGCGAAAGAAAAGACTGGACAAGTGAAACATAAAAATCAGGCGACGCATAAAGAGTTCTCTCAACTTGAGAAAAAATTTGATGCTCGAGTAGGTGTATATGCGATTGATACTGGTACAAATCAAACAATTTCTTATCGATCTAACGAAAGATTTGCCTTCGCATCAACCTACAAGGCTTTAGCAGCAGGAGTATTACTACAGCAAAACTCAATTGATACATTAAATGAAGTAATCACATTTACGAAAGAAGACTTAGTGGATTATTCACCTGTTACAGAGAAACATGTAGATACTGGAATGAAACTAGGAGAAATTGCTGAGGCTGCTGTTCGTTCAAGTGATAATACTGCAGGGAACATTTTATTTAATAAAATAGGCGGACCTAAAGGATATGAAAAAGCGCTTAGAAAGATGGGGGATCGGGTTACTATGTCTGATCGCTTTGAAACAGAATTAAACGAAGCTATTCCAGGAGACATTCGTGACACTAGTACAGCGAAAGCAATTGCTACGAATCTTAAAGCTTTTACGGTCGGAAATGCACTTCCAGCTGAAAAACGTAAAATTCTTACAGAGTGGATGAAAGGAAATGCTACAGGGGACAAACTTATTCGTGCAGGCGTACCAACTGACTGGGTAGTTGGAGATAAATCAGGTGCTGGCAGTTACGGAACAAGAAATGATATTGCTATCGTTTGGCCTCCGAATAGAGCACCAATTATCATCGCAATTTTATCTAGTAAAGATGAGAAAGAGGCTAGCTATGATAATCAACTCATTGCAGAGGCAACGGAAGTTATAGTTAAGGCTCTTAAGTAATAATCTTTCAATTCTTTATGTAATATAATTAAAAATAAGAACTTGGAAAGCGATTCTTTTTAATGTGAAAAGAATCGCTTTTTTATAAGCATGTAAACTATTTATACCTATGTATTATAAAGATATAATTAATGTAGAAAAGAGGGTGAATAGTTATGGAGAATGACAATCAAGTCTTTTGGAGAACAGATTGTCTTGTTTTGAGAAGGTTTAGTATGGATGACACTAACTACTTTCATTTTTATCGTTCTAATCCAGAAGTGGCTAAATTTCAGTCATGGGTTAATTATCAATATCATGAGGCTAAAACGTTTGTAAATGAACAAGTTAAAAATAATCCTAATCTACCAGGTACTTGGTTCCAGTTCGCAATTGCTTTGGCTGAAAATAACAAAATAATTGGAGATTGTGCACGTCACACACTTGTAAATGAACCTCGCATCGTAGAAATTGGATTTACTCTTTCTCCAGAATATCAGGGGAAAGGCTATGCAACTGAAGCTGTTTGTGCCTTACTGAATTACATATTTCATTCATTACGGAAACATAAAGTGATTGCATTTTCGGACGTTCGAAATAATAAGTCTATTTCTGTACTAGAACGAGTGGGGTTGAGGAGAGAAGGTCATTTATTACAGAATTACATGCTAAAAGGGCAGTGGATTGATGAATATCAATATTCAATATTGAAGTCTGAATGGAATGACGCTACATAATTTTAAAATTTAGAAACAATGAAGGAACTTATTCATGAAATTGATGAAAATGCCTTTGTCACTGTATATGATGTTGCGGAAGTACAAGGCGGAAACTTTAAAAAGCATGATATTCATTAAGGGTATTAACTAAGTTAAATGTTTTATACATAGTTGATTATTGAAAAAGATAAAAAACTCACCACATATAGAGAGACAACTGGTATGTACTATGATGTACAACGGCAAGATACATAGAACTAAAACTAAGATATTCATACGAACTCAAAAAGCTGAAATTCCTTAACTTGGGAATTTCGGCTTTAATGTTATATGATAGAGTTACGATTAGAACAGAACCGGGCATGTTTACTTCAACAGAGTGATATAAGTTCTTCAGTTCCTAAAATTAGAAACTTGTACTTGATTATCGTAGTTAAATCGATTTCACTTTAAAAGAGAACCGTTAGATAAAAAGAATAATCTATTGAAATGTTTTTGAGAATTGTAGTATTGATGAAGATTTTAGGAGGGAATATGAGCAAGAAGATTAAAAGAAGTATATTACTTATTGCTACATTAGTAGGTTGTAGTATCTTTTTATATTTACAGAACAATTTAATAAGTATAACTGAGGTTAAAATAACCTCTAGTAAAATACCATCCTCTTTTAAAGGGTATAAAATTCTACAAATTTCAGACTTACACAATGAAAAATTTGGCGATAATCAAGATGTGTTAATTCAAAAAATAAAAAGTATAGACCCAGATATTATTGCGATTACGGGTGATTTAATTGACAGTAAATCATACGATGCAGAAGTTAGTATGCAATTAATACGAGAAATTGTAAAGAAATATCCTGTATATTTTGTGACAGGAAACCATGAACAATGGTCTGGAAAGTATAACAATTTAGAAAAAGAGTTGAAGAAATATGATGTCAATGTTTTAAGGAATGAACATGTAGGCATTCGAAAGGGTGAGCAAGAAATAAACTTGCTCGGTATTGATGATCCAGAGTTTGTTACTGGAAACCGTGATGAAGGAAATATTATAATAGATGAAATTAAAAAAGCGAAAATTGAAATGCAGCCAGATAAATATAATGTATTATTATCCCATCGGCCTGAATTTATAAAGGAATATACGAATGAGAGGTTGGATTTGGTTTTATCGGGACATGCTCATGGAGGGCAAGTTAGATTGCCATTTATCGGAGGATTAGTTGCGCCAAATCAAGGTGTTTTACCTAAATATACAGCGGGTTTATATGTAGAACAAAATACATCAATGGTAGTGAGTAGAGGATTAGGAAATAGTATCATTCCGCAAAGGATTTTGAATAGGCCAGAAATTGTAGTCGTACAGCTAAATTAAGCTGTACGATTTTTTTATACAAAAATGAGTAAAGGGGCTTTCTGTATTTTGCAGGAGTAAACATTACAATTTTGTTAAAAATTTTCTACGTTACATAAAGTAACAAAATTTGACCCTCAGTGTTTGTTATAGTGTAAATAATCAAAAAACTTAAAATTTGTCGAGTGAAAATTGTGATAAGTAATTCATATAAAAAACTTAAAGGGGTGTACACATGCATAAAGAATATGAAATTGAAGAATACACGGCGATTGAGGAACAAATCCATTATTATTGTAAATGTTTATTAGTAAGTCATCCTGATCAAATAATAAAGTATTTAGAAAAAAGGTTAGAAAAATATGCAGAAACATTACAATATGCACATTTATATCCTGACACAGTTATTTTACCGTTACAGCAATTAGTTATCGAATATTCTTTAGACGTTGCTAGAATTCGGAAGTATATGAATTTAAAAACGTAAAGTGAAATTTATAGTTTAAATGAAACAGAGTCGACTTTAGGAAATGAAATTCTAATGTCGACTCTGTTTCATTTTTTAATATCGGTGATTGAACATACATACTAATCAACGAAGTTTGACATATAATTAAGCAAGAGTAAAATAAAAGTGAGTACTCACTCATTTTTATTGGAAAAGGAGGATGAAACGTGCAACAACCTTCAATTATTTTACGGACTGTATCAAAAAGTTTTGGAAAAAAAGAAGTGTTACACAATCTTTCATTGCAAGTTGAAAAAGCAGAGATTTTTGGTTTTGTTGGACCTTCTGGATCGGGGAAAACAACGCTCATTAAAATGATTGCAGGTATTAATGAGGCAACGAAAGGTGAAGTACTTGTTAATAATACTAATATGCCTAATTTAAATGAAATGAAACGAATTGGTTATATGGCCCAGGCGGATGCATTATATGAAGAATTGTCAGCATATGAAAATGCAGATTTTATAGCAACGATGTATGGATTAAAGGGAAAAAGTAAAAAGACAAGAATTGCAGAGGTTTTTGAACTTGTACAATTGTCACAGTATATGAAAAAGCAAGTACAACAATTTTCAGGTGGAATGAAAAAACGCTTATCATTAGCAATAGCACTCCTCCATGAACCAGAAATATTAATTTTAGATGAGCCTACAGTGGGGATAGATCCGCTTCTTAGGAAAACGATTTGGGAAAAATTTTATGATCTTAAAAAGAAAGGCACAACGATTATTGTAACGACGCACATTATGGATGAAGCTGAATTTTGTGAGCGTCTAGGATTAATTAGAGAAGGGAAACTAGTTGCGGTTGGAACAACTGAAGAATTGAAAAAACGCGTGTCATCTGGACGGATTGAAGATGTCTTTTTGTTGGAAGAGGTGGTGTCATCATGAGAGTTACTGGTGTAATCATTCGTATTATTCGCCAATTTTTTCGAGATAAGCGTTCGTTAGCGATGATGTTTGGGGCACCAATGTTATTACTTTGGCTATTATCGCTAGTGTTTACACAAAAAGACTATATACCGCAAATTGCTGTTGTTGATATGCCCGCTCAAATAGTAAAAGTGATGAGAAATCAAGAAGCGTCAATTTATGAATACAGTAAAGAAAACGCGATTTCTGAGTTAGAAAAACAAAAGGTAGATGCAATACTTCGAATAGAGAATGGAAAAATGAAACTTCTGTTGGAAGGTAGTGATTCGTCAAAAAATCGTGCTGTACTTCAAGTATTGCAAAAAAGCACAGAGAAGAATGATGTATCGATTATGAAACCTGAAGTAAATTTTTTACATGGCTCTAAAGACTTTACGATGTTTGATGGGCTTGGTCCTGTATTAATTGGTTTCTTTACATTTTTCTTTGTATTTATATTATCAGGTGTATCCTTCGTAAGAGAACGTTTAAGTGGTACGCTAGAAAGGTTATTATCCACCCCAATAAGAAGATGGGAAATAGTCGCAGGTTATATTATTGGTTTTGGAATCTTTGCCTTTATACAATCCATTATTATCGTAAGTTTTTCCGTTTATATTTTAGATTTATACGTAGCTGGCTCTATATGGCTAACGCTACTTATTACATGTATGCTCTCTTTAACTGCACTAACATTAGGTACGTTTTTATCGGCATACGCAAATAATGAATTTCAAATGATTCAATTTATACCGCTTGTTATTGTGCCACAAATCTTCTTTTCTGGATTGTTTCCAATGGAATCTATGAACAAGTGGCTACAAATGTTAGGGAAAGTATTTCCACTCACATACGGCGCTGACGCAATGAGACAAGTGATGATTCGGAATCAAGGGTTTACAGAGATTGCATTAGATCTTACTGTATTATTACTTTTTTCAATATTATTTGCAGTAGGAAATGTATTTGCTTTAAAGAAACATCGCAAAATATAATAATGACAAAAAGGAGCTTTATAAATGCAGAAGGATTGGCTGGAGGAATTAATAGCTGCAACTAATACGGATAAAAGAAATGAACGTCAAATGCGAATATTAGAGGCGGCTGTTGATATGTTTGGAAAAAAAGGATACGCTTCAACTTCAACAAGTGAAATTGCAAAACGGGCTGGTGTAGCGGAAGGAACAATCTTCCGCTACTATAAGACGAAAAAAGATTTATTACTAGCGGTCGTAATGCCAACTTTAACTAAGTTCGCTGCACCATTTTTCGTACAAACCTTTGCAAAAGAAATATTTAAATCGGAGTATGAATCATATGAAAGACTTTTAAGGGTTGTAATTCATAATAGGTTTAAATTTGCTCAAAAACACTTTCCTATGATAAAAATATTAATTCAAGAGGTGCCATTCCAACCAGAACTGAAAAATGAAATACAGCAATTAGTAGAAACAGAACTGTTTTCACATTTCAAAAAGTTGATTGTGAAATTTCAAGAAGAAGGGGAAATTATTGAGATACCACCATCTTCCGTACTACGTCTTACTTTATCAGCTGTATTAGGTTTATTATTAACACGATTTTTATTATTGCCTGAAGAAAAATGGAATGATGAAGCGGAAATTGAAAATACGATTCAATTTATATTGTATGGATTAACTCCACGATTTTAATCGTTGAAGTGTGAATTACATACATTACTTTTAAGTAAAAATAAATCGCCTTTAAAAAGGCGATTTATTTTCATTATATATTTTTGATAAATAAGTGCTTGTTTACTAAAAACATTCTAAATCAGCGTGTTTCTTTGTCTCTTCTTCTAAGACCTAATAATCCTGCTAGTCCTAATAAACCAAGCCAAGCCCAATTATTATTTTTATCACGATTATCATTTAAATCATTTGTTGTATTTACATTTCGAGTTCTTACATCATTATTAACTCTGTCTAAGTTATTGTCATTTACTCGAGTTGAAATATCAGTGTTATTAACTCTATTCATATTATTTCCATCGTATTCAGCATGCGTAGATGTACCTAAAAACATAATAGATAGTGTTAAAACACTCAAAATAGATGATAATTTCTTTTTCATAACAATCCCTCCTTTCTTAATCATTAATTTCTCCGAAGCATGTGTGTATTATTCATTTCACAATATCTAAACCCTCATTAATAGGGCGCACATTTATAGAAAATAGAGTTGAATGATTGTTAATGTATCATTGGATTTATATTTCTCATAAAAATAACTGAATCAAACTTTGCTTAAAATGTTAATCTTAGTACAATTTATATTATACGGACTAGTAATAAGGAGGTAATAAGATGCGACAATTTGCAAAACCTACAATCGTCGTAAGTAAATGTTTAGAATTTGATGCTTGTCGTTATAATGGAGAGATGATTCCAGATGTAACAATACGAAATTTGCAGCCATTTGTTACATTTATCCCTGTTTGTCCAGAAGTCGAGATTGGATTGGGGACTCCTCGTGAAACGATACGAATTGTAGAAGAAAATGGTGAGAATAGACTTGTGCAACCGTCGACACGAGAAGATGTAACTGAAAAAATGGAGCAGTTTTCAAATGACTTTTTACAAACGATATCGGATGTGGATGGTTTTATTTTAAAGAATCGTTCACCAAGTTGTGGTACGCGTGATGTGAAAATTTATTCTGGTTTTGAAAAAGCGCCAGCAAAGGGAAAAGGAGCTGGCTTATTTGGCGGAGCAGTAGTAAAAAATTTTTCGTATCTTCCTATTGAAGAGGAAGGTAGATTGTCGAATTTTATTATTAGAGAGCATTTCTTTACAAGGCTATTTACAATCGCATATTACAAAATGATTAAACACAATAAAAATATGAAAGAACTTGTATCGTTTCAGTCGGATAATAAATATTTATTTATGGCATATAATCAGGTGAAACAAAAGGAATTAGGTCGTATAATTGCAAATCAAAAAAATGAAAAGATTGAAGTGGTATTTGAAAACTATGAGAAGACTTTATATGAATTATTTATGCGTGCGCCCCGTTATACATCGAATGTAAATGTATGCGAGCACATTTTTGGATATTTTAAAACAAAGTTAAAAAAACAAGAAAAAGATCATTTTATAGAACTGTTACAAAAGTATGCAGAAAAGAAAATACCACTTAGTAGTTTACTTACAATTTTAAAATCATGGGCTATTCGATTTGATGAAAAGTATTTATTAAGACAAACATATTTCGAACCATATCCTGAAGCATTAGTAGAAATTTCTGATTCCGGAAAAGGTAGAGATTATTAAACAATAAATTACATAATTCGACACAAAACCTCCTATGTTGTTGTAGAACAATGTAGGAATTTTTTTGTGCATTAGTACAGAATCTGTTTTAAAATTAAGTTATGACAGAATTATAGCAATTGTCTAACTAATATTCTTGTCTTTTAAGTTGTTATGTTTGTAGTAGAAACTCGCACGCTGTCGAAACTCAATATTCGATAAGGGGTGTGTAGCGGAATGGAATTTACTCTAACTCGCGAAAAACAAATGATTAAAGAAATGGTACGTGACTTTGCTGAAAAGGAAATCGCACCGAAAGCTGTATATTATGACAAAACTGCAGAGTTTCCATATGAAACATTTCAAAAAATGGGCGAACTAGGATTACTAGGCATCCCATTCCCAGAAGAGTATGGAGGTTCAGGTGGCGATACAGTATCGTATGCTTTAGCAGTTGAAGAAATTGGTCGCGCTTGTGGTGGCACCGGTTTAAGCTATGCTGCAACAATTTCATTAGGTGCTTCTCCAATTTATTATTTCGGTACAGAAGAACAAAAACAAAAGTATTTAGTTCCAATGGCGTCAGGTAAAACATTAGGTGCCTTCGGATTAACGGAGCCGAATGCTGGATCAGATGCAGGTGGTACTCAAACGAAAGCGGTATTAGATGGTGATGAGTATGTAATCAGTGGTGAGAAGTGTTGGATTACAAACGCAGAGTATGCAAATACAATTATTGTAACCGCTGTCAACGGTATTGAAGAGAATGGTAGAAAACGTATTTCTGCATTTATCGTGCCTACTACGAGTGAAGGATTAACGATTTCAAGTCCTTACGATAAGATGGGTGTTCGCGCTTCTAATACTTGTGAAATTGTACTTGATGGTGTTCGTGTACCGAAAGAAAATATTCTTGGTGATGTAAATAAAGGCTTTAAACAATTTTTATATACACTTGATGGAGGGCGTATTTCAATCGCTGCATTGGCAGTTGGTATTGCGCAATCAGCCTTTGAACGTGCATTACAATATGCGAAAGAACGTCAACAATTTGGAAAGTCAATCTCTAATTTCCAAGCGATTCAATTTAAATTAGCTGATATGGCGACTGAAGTAGAGCTAGCACGCAATTTAGTACATAAAGCAGCTTGGTTAAAAGATAACGATAAACCTTTCGGCAAAGAAGCGGCAATGGCAAAACTATTTGCATCGGAAGCAGCAAGCCGTATTGCGAATCAAGCAGTACAGATTCATGGTGGATATGGTTATATGCGTGAATATGAAGTTGAACGACATATTCGTGATGCGAAACTATTAGAAATTGGTGAAGGAACTTCTGAAATTCAACGTCTCGTAATTGCTAGACATTTAGGATGTAGATAAAAGGGAGGAATCACTATGTTTCAAAAAATATTAATTGCGAATCGCGGGGAAATTGCTGTTCGTATTATGAAAACTTGTCAAAAACTTGGCATACGCACTGTTGCTATTTATTCTGAAGCAGATGAAAATGCCCTTCATGTGAAGATGGCAAATGAAGCTTACTTAGTAGGTGGACCGCGTGTTCAAGAAAGTTATTTAAACCTTGAAAAAATTATTGAAATAGCTAAGAAGACAAATGCAGAAGCGATTCATCCGGGTTATGGTTTATTATCAGAGAATCCGTCTTTTCCGGTTCGTTGCAAAGAAGAAGGAATCGTATTTATCGGTCCTTCAGCAGAAATCATTACGAAGATGGGAAGTAAAATCGAATCACGTATCGCAATGCAAGCAGCAGATGTCCCAGTAGTCCCAGGTATTACTACAAATATTGAAACTGCTGAAGAAGCAATTGAAATTGCAAAACAAATTGGTTATCCCTTAATGCTTAAGGCATCCGCAGGCGGCGGAGGCATTGGTATGCAGTTGATGGAAACTGAGCAAACGCTCACCAAAGCGTTTGAAAGTAATAAAACAAGAGCGCAAAACTTCTTTGGTAACGGAGAAATGTATTTAGAGCGATATATAGCAGATGCGCATCATATTGAAATTCAGCTTTTAGCAGATACACATGGTAACACAGTGTATTTATGGGAGCGTGAATGTTCGGTACAGCGCCGAAATCAAAAAGTAATCGAAGAAGCACCTTCACCATTTTTAGATGAAGGTACACGAAAGGCGATGGGAGAAGTTGCTGTACAAGCTGCCAAAGCACTTGGCTATACAAATGCAGGTACAGTTGAGTTTCTTGTAGATGATCAGAAGAACTTCTATTTCTTAGAGATGAATACGAGATTACAAGTAGAGCATCCAGTGACAGAAGAAATTACGGGATTAGACCTTGTAGAACAGCAACTCCTTATCGCAAGTGGAGAGAAACTATCATTTACTCAGGATGATGTAAAACGTAGTGGTCATGCCATTGAAGCTCGTATTTATGCAGAGGATCCGAAAACATTCTTCCCATCACCTGGGAAAATTACAGATTTAACATTACCGTCAAATGTACGGATTGATCACTTCTTAGAAAATCATGTAACGATTACACCTTTCTATGATCCAATGATTGCGAAAGTCATTGCACATGGCGAGACTCGTGAAGAAGCAATTTCGAAATTACATGATGCTCTAGAAGAATTAAAAGTAGAAGGTATTAAAACGAACACGCCAATGCTACTGCAAGTTTTGGAAGACGAAGTGTTCAAAGAGGGTATTTATACAACGGGGTTTGTAACGAAACAACTCGTTAAAAAATAAGATTTAACAATATTAAGGGGGAAAAAATGATGACGAAAGTATACGCATCGATGGCAGGAAACGTTTGGAAGATTGTTGTAGGAGTAGGAGATACAGTAGAGGAAGAGCAGGATGTCGTCATTTTGGAATCTATGAAAATGGAAATTCCAATCATTTCAGAAGAAGCTGGCACAGTTATGAAAATTAATGTGCAAGAAGGCGATTTTGTAAATGAAGGAGATGTATTATTAGAAATTGAATAGGGAGATATAGGGGGAAGCGAATTGAAACTACCTAATTTTGCTGTCATTAAAGAAGTCGGGCCACGTGATGGCTTACAAAATGAAAAAAAGATTGTTGGCACAAAAGATAAAGTAAAATGGATTCAACTACTTACAGAAGCAGGATTGTCGTATGTTGAAGTTTCCTCATTCGTTCACCCAAAATGGGTCCCTGCATTAGCAGATGCAAATGATGTATTTTCTGAGCTGAAAAGGGACCCAAATGTTACATATGCTGCGCTTGTTCCGAATCAAAATGGTTTGGAACGAGCTTTTTTGCAAAATGTAGATGAGGTGAATGTTTTTTTATCAGCAAGTGAATCTCATAATAAAAGTAATATTAATAAATCGATTAAAGAAGCATTAGTTGTAATTGAAGATATAACAAAACAGGCATTATTCGAAGGGAAAAAGGTAAGAGGCTATGTTTCTACTGTATTTGGATGTCCTTATGAAGGGGATATAAGTGTCACAGCAGTTGACGAATTATGTAATCAACTATTTTCATACGGCATTTATGAAGTTTCTCTTGGGGATACAATCGGTGTAGCGAATCCATTACAAGTAGAACAAGTATTAGAACATCTATTAAAGAAGTATGATGCTTCGCAGTTTGCAATGCATTTTCATAATACGTATGGAATGGCTCTAGCGAATGTAGTTAAATCATTAGAATACGGTATTAAAACGTTTGATAGTTCTTGTGGTGGACTCGGGGGCTGCCCTTATGCACCAGGAGCATCAGGTAATGTTGCTACTGATGACCTAGTACATATGCTCCATAAGTTAGGAGTCCAAACGAATATTGATGAAGAGAAGTTATTGAGAGCAAGTCAATTTATTCAAAGTAAATTAAATATCCAATTACCGAGTCATGTGTATAGAGCGCTTCAACATAAAACGATAAGTAGGTGAGAAGATGCTACAATTACAAAACATTTCAGTTGATTATGTAACACCTCACGTTGTAAAGATTTCGTTATATCGTGAAAGACAAGCAAACTCATTATCTTTAGCATTATTAGATGAATTACAAACTATATTAACTCAAATAAGTGAAGATTCAAACGTGCGTGTAGTTATTTTGACTGGTGCTGGTGAAAAAGCATTTTGTGCTGGTGCAGATTTAAAAGAGCGTGCCGATATGAACGAAGAACAAGTTCGCCATGCTGTTAGTATGATTCGCACTACTATGGAGATGGTTGAACAATTACCACAGCCAGTTATTGCTGCTATAAATGGAATTGCACTTGGTGGTGGTACGGAATTAAGTTTAGCTTGTGATTTTAGAATTGCTGCTGAATCTGCAAGTCTTGGTCTTACTGAAACGACACTTGCAATTATACCAGGAGCAGGTGGTACACAGCGCTTACCGAGATTAATTGGTGTTGGTAGAGCGAAAGAATTAATTTATACAGGTAGACGTATTTCAGCGCAAGAAGCAAAAGAATACGGTTTAGTAGAATTTGTTGTACCAGCTAATTTACTTGAAGAGAAAGCGATTGAAATAGCAGAGAAAATTGCTAGTAATGGACCGATTGCTGTTCGATTAGCAAAAGAGGCAATTTCAAATGGTATTCAAGTTGATTTACATACCGGATTACAAATGGAAAAACAAGCGTATGAAGGTGTAATCCATACGAAAGATCGAATAGAAGGATTACAGGCATTCAAAGAAAAACGCAAACCGATGTATAAGGGGGAGTAAATATGTTAGACCAAAAACAACAATCTAATTCATTTGAAGAACGAGTTGAAACAATTAAACAAGGCGGGGCACCGAAATATCATGAGCAAAATAAAGCAAAAGGAAAATTATTTGTTCGAGATCGTTTAGCGCTTCTATTTGATAATGGCGAATATGTAGAAGATGCATTATTTGCTAACTGTGAACAAACAGGCTTACCTGCGGATGGCGTTGTAACGGCAACGGGTAAAATACATGGTCGTACTGCGTGTGTAATGGCCAATGATTCTACTGTAAAAGCTGGATCATGGGGATCACGCACAGTTGAAAAGATTTTACGTATTCAAGAAACAGCTGAAAAACTACGTGTTCCGTTATTTTATTTAGTCGACTCTGCTGGAGCACGTATTACAGATCAAGTAGAAATGTTCCCAGGGCGCCGCGGTGCAGGAAGAATCTTCTATAATCAAGTGAAGTTATCAGGTAAAGTTCCTCAAGTATGCTTGTTATTTGGACCTTCTGCAGCTGGTGGTGCGTATATTCCAGCCTTTTGTGACGTTGTAATGATGGTAGAAGGAAATGCATCTATGTATTTAGGATCTCCTCGTATGGCTGAGATGGTTATCGGTGAGAAGGTAACTTTAGAAGAGATGGGCGGAGCTCGTATGCATTGCTCTGTATCAGGATGCGGAGATGTTTTATGTAAGACAGAAGAAGATGCGATTACACAAGCAAGGCAATACATTTCATATTTTCCAAATAACTACTTAGAAAAGACTCCATTGGTTACACCCCAAGAACCGAAACAATTCGATAAAACGTTAGAACAAATCATTCCAGAAAATCAAAATGCTCCTTTCAATATGAAAGATCTCATTAATAGAGTTATTGATGAAGGTTCATTCTATGAAGTAAAAAAATTATTTGCTCAAGAGCTAATTACAGGCTTAGCACGTATTGATGGTAAGCCAGTTGGTATTATTGCAAATCAGCCGCGTATGAAGGGCGGCGTATTATTCCATGATTCAGCTGATAAAGCTGCTAAGTTTATTAATTTATGCGACGCATATCATATTCCATTATTATTCCTTGCGGATGTACCAGGATTTATGATCGGTACAAAAGTAGAGCGTGCTGGTATTATTCGCCACGGTGCAAAAATGATTTCTGCAATGAGTGAAGCAACTGTACCGAAGATTTCTATCGTTGTTCGTAAAGCATATGGTGCTGGTTTATATGCGATGGCAGGTCCAGCATTTGAACCAGATTGCTGCCTGGCATTACCGACAGCCTCTATTGCGGTAATGGGTCCAGAAGCTGCGGTCAATGCTGTATATGCAAATAAAATTGCAGCTTTACCAGAAGAAGAGCGTGCTAGCTTCATTGCTGAAAAACGTGAAGAGTATAAGAAAGATATTGATATTTATCATTTAGCATCAGAGATGGTGATTGATGGTATTGTTCATCCAAACAATTTACGTGAAGAGTTAAAAGGACGTTTCGAAATGTATATGAGTAAATATCAAGTATTCACGGATCGTAAACATCCTGTATATCCAGTTTAAAAGCCCTATTTAGGGCTTTCTTGCTCAAAAAGTTAAGGAGGGGAAAACATTGAAACAAGCAGTTTGGTTTCCAACAGAAGAGTACAAGGAAAAAACACGTTTATATAGTTGGATGAAATCATTGGGATATGAAGACTATGAAACTTTTTATAATAAATCTATTGAGGAAACAGCTTGGCTTTGGGGAGAGGCAGAAAAAGCAGTTGGCTATCAATGGATGAAACCTTATACAGAAGTGTTAGATTTAGAAAATGGTACACCGTTTGCACAGTGGTATAATGGCGGAACATGTAACGTTGTAGAATCAGCTTTATCCCGCTGGCTTGCGGATGAAGAGACAAGAATACAGCCAGCACTTCAGTACGAAGGAGAAAATGGAACTTCAAAATCATTTACATATGAAGAGCTTGATAACTGGGTAAGCCGTGTTGCCAATGGTTTGAAACACGCGGGTATTGAAAAAGGTGACCGTGTAACAATTTATATGCCGATGATTCCAGAAACAGTTGTTGCGATGCTAGCTGTAATGAAAATTGGAGCAATTATTTCACCAATATTCTCAGGCTTTGCGTCTGATGCAGTTATGACACGTGTGCAAGCGGCAGGTTCAAAAATGATTATTACCGCAGATGGATTTTCACGCCGCGGTAAAATTGTTTCTTTAAAAGATGAAGTAGATAAAGCTTGTGAACATTGCCCAACTGTTGAAAAAGTTGTTATCGTTCGTCATGCAGGAAATGATTTTATACCACATAACTATGACTTTTCGTGGAATACGCTAGAAAAAGAAAAACCATTCATACATGCCGAGGAAATGCAAAGTGATGATCCATTAATGCTCATTTATACATCAGGAACGACTGGTAAGCCGAAAGGAACAGTACACACGCATGCAGGATTTCCTTTGAAAGCAGCTTTTGATGCAGGATTTGGAATGAATATTAAACAAGGTGATCGTGTATTATGGGTAACTGATATGGGCTGGATGATGGGGCCGTTTCTATTATTCGGTTCACTCATTAATGGAGCAACGATGGTTATGTACGAAGGTGTTCCAGACTTCCCAGAAGCAGACCGGTTATGGGAGACAGTTGATAAATATGAAATTACTCATCTAGGTATTTCGCCAACGTTAATCCGAGCATTAATGGCAAAAGGTGATGAGTATGTCAATAAACATTCTTTAAAGAGTTTGGAAGTATTCGCATCAACAGGAGAACCTTGGAATCCTGATCCATGGATGTGGCTGTTTGAAACAGTTGGAAAAGGAAATGTTCCAATCTGTAACTACTCAGGTGGAACTGAAATCTCTGGTGGGATTTTCGGCAATGTTCTTATTAAGCCAATCGCACCGATTAGTTTTAACGCATCTTTACCAGGAATGGCAGCTGTCGTACTGGATGATCAAGGTAAACCAATTCGAGATGAAGTCGGAGAATTATGCTTAGAGAAACCTTGGGTAGGTATGACGAAAAGCTTCTGGGAAGATGATGAACGTTACGTGAACACATATTGGTCACGTTTTGAAAATAAATGGGTCCACGGTGACTGGGTCATTTACGATGGTGAACAATATATCATCACAGGGCGTTCAGACGATACGTTAAATATTGCAGGTAAACGTATTGGACCTGCTGAATATGAATCTATTCTTGTGAAACATAACGATGTAATCGAAGCTGCTGCAATTGGTGTACCTGACGAAGTAAAAGGTGAAGTTTGTCATTGTTTTGTAGTGTTAAGAGACCATGTAACATTCACAGGGGAATTAAAGAAAGAATTAATGAGTTTAGTAAACTCTCATATTGGAAAAGCGTTGTGTCCTAAAGACATCCACGTTGTAGAAGATTTACCGAAAACACGTAATTCTAAAGTAATGCGCCGTGTTATTAAAGCAGCTTACTTAGGAAAAGAATTAGGTGATTTGTCTTCACTTGTAAATCCTGAAGTAGTTCCGTTTATTCAGGGGTTACAGTCTAGTAAATTATAAAATTAGAAAGGATCTCTATATAAATAGAGATCCTTTTTTATGTTTATAAAAAGAGAAGAAGTGAAGTTGATGAAGAAGAAAAATTCTACTATTGGTGTTAAGTATGTTTTTTGTTTTAATCAAAATACGATATTATGGAATGTCTATTCAATGGAGAAATACTAATTTACAACAACAAGGTGATGACAAAGCGCGACTGCTTATATGCCGGTTTAAACCTTTATATATTACATCCTAGTATTTATCTCGCTATTTGCCGGGCAGTAATGCCCCCACCTAAAAATTCAGCGAAAGCAAGGAAGTAGGTGAGGGATCAACTTTCCGGAAAAGCCTGATTGATTCCAAAAGACATATTTTTTTCTTTACGTTGACATTAAAAACATTACCAATTTTTTCTTTTACAATGGCAACAAATAAAGAAACATTTACAACGACACTTATTTCGTTTAGAACTCCAATCATCATCATGATGACACTTTTCTTTAGATTTCCACCAATCATCATTACAATGTTTTTCCTGAGAACTCCAATCGTCATCACAATGACACTTTTCTTTAGATTTCCACCAATCATCATTACAATGCTTTTTCTGAGAACTCCAATCATCATCACAATGATGCTTTTCTTTAGATTTCCACCAATCATCACAACAATGCTTTTTCTGAGAACTCCAGCAATCATTTTTCCAGGACATTTATTTCTACCTCCTTTCAATAGTGTTCATATTATTCTATGTTTTAATAAAAAAATGGCTTGTTTATTAACCTACTATTTTATCTTTATATGATAGAGTGTCTTCTACTCGATATAGAATTCATACAAACTATGCTAATTTTTAAGAGAAAGTGGAGAGAACTACTACTAGTTATGGTATTTTTCAATAAACATTTATTGAAGAAAATGTTCTGATTACAAATAATATCTTATTTTTGAGTACGCTTTTTAAATGTATATTTCACAATGAAAAATGGGAAATCCACAAATAAAGTCTATGTATATGTGAGTTAATGGGAAAATCTAGTGTGTTTTTAAGGGGCGTCTTATTAAAAGAAAAAGATTTGTTTTAGAAAGTGGTGTCTAAACATTAAATGGAGTAGGACTAAATTCACGGCCGCTCATTAAACAAGATTTTAATTAGGAGAAGTCTGTTTTTATAATGAATAATGAAAAGAAGGTTTGGTACAATTGTTTGTTTTTTTCTTTTTATGTGTTTGCCTCGTACCCTTTTAAGCTAGTGGACATACTTTACTAATAGAAAGGATTAGGGGGTGAGGTATTGGGTTCTCGATTTAATAATTGTAAAAAGAAGTGTACATGTAAACAAGATGATTGTTGGGAAGTATTCGAAGAGTGTAAAAAAGAACAGCATGAGAAATGTGATAATTCTTGTGTACAAGGAATTAGAGATGAACTTAAGAAATTAATTAATCGAACAGTTCAAATTAATACAGAGGGACGTACTTATGTAGGTACTGTTTCGTCTGTAAGTTGTGATGTAGTTAGGCTTGCGGCTATTCCTGGATCGGTTGGAGTAATTATTTCCATTTGTAAAATTGAAGCAATTTTCCCACCTGTTACAACGGTTACTGCTGACTTTGATTTTAATGGTATTGATGTAGCAAACAAGGCATAATTATGCTGCTTTTTTGTAAAGCCATTCACATGAATGGCTTTATTTTAATTTCATATAAAAGGAGAATATATTCTTTATATAGAAATAAGTTTGAGGTTATAAAGTATGATGTACGAAAGGAGCATGGAAGTGATTAAACTAAAAACCTTTAAAAAATCTGATTTTAAACAATTAATAAATTGGATTAATTCCGAAGAATTTCTAATACAATGGTCAGGAAATGCATTCACATTCCCTTTAGACGAACAGCAATTAGAGAAGTATATAGAAAGTGCAAATACACTCGCTTTCAAAGTGGTAGATGAAGAGACTTCAGACGTTATTGGTCATATTTCGCTTGGGCAAATAGATAATATTAATAAGTCCGCTAGAATTGGAAAAGTATTAGTTGGTAATACGAAGATGAGGGGACGTTCTATAGGAAAACATATGATGAAAGCAGTACTTCATATTGCTTTTGACGAATTAAAACTACATAGAGTAACTCTTGGTGTGTATGATTTTAATATATCGGCCATTTCATGTTACGAAAAAATAGGGTTTGTAAAAGAAGGCTTATTAAGAGAGTCAAAAAGAGTAGGAGAAACGTATTGGAATTTATGGGAAATGAGTATGTTAGAATATGAATGGAAGAAGTAGCAACGATAGTAATTTATAATTATATTATGTTAACAAAAGGGGCTTGGTGGGTATAGTGAATAATAAAACAAAAATAATTTCAATTGCAGCTGTTTCGGGGGAGAGCTAGTATGTTAAAACTGACAAAGAAACCATTTTTGAAAAAGGCCCACCTGCATTGTTTCTGAGGAATAAGAGGGTGAGCCCTAATTAAACGAAACTGAATGAATCTGTAAAAATTGTAACTAAAGTATGCATCAACAAGGTATTAAAAGGGATGAATAGTAACCTTTATAGATTATTCCATATATAGCAAAACTGGTTAGCTTCTGATTTAAGCGCTACTAAATGATTATTATTAATAGAGTTATTCGTATACATTCTGTTCTTTTGGATGTTAAGTACCGTATAATTCACATCGTTTCGTTCATTTGAAAATGTTGATTCATTTAATAGTGTAAGTGTCGAGTTAATGTTGTACTTATCAATTCGCTCTTTTTTTCCTTTGAAAAACAGTTTGATAAGATGTGGCTCATTATTAATGAATAAGCCAAGTTCAGGTGATGAACGGACGATTAAATCATCTGATTTCCAATGTGATTTACCTGGATCAAACCAAGAGATGTCTTTATTTTTAATGAATTTTTTGTATTGCTTTATGACATCAATGTAGTTTTGTTTTTTTTTCTGATCAACCGTTTGTACTAATGTTTCGAAATATTCAAAAGATAGTTTGTTTTGATGAAATTTAATAACAGTTTCTCGTAATTGTTTCCAGTAATCAAAAGCTGGTTGATATTCAGGTTGGGATTTTAGATTTTTTATAAAGGTTGTTTTAGCTGTACTACCTTTCAGTGTGAAGTCTAAAAATTGTGTAAGCCCTACTTTAATTTCTGTCATATTATATCCCCTTCCAAACATTATTCATTTAATAATAGACGAAAAATCCGACATTTTTAAAGAAATGAGCTAGATGCTAGAAAATCCAATATCCATGCACAATAGATACGGGAAAGCCAATCCGTAAGTATAAATGATGGACCATTCAATTGAAGATAAATTAGGTAATAGGATTTTACCAGGTGATAGGTTATTAATATAATCAGATAGTGAGCTGATTTTAAAAGATAACAATATAGATTATTTAGCTTGGATTTGAGAAAAAAAGTACATGGAAATAAAGAGGGATATAGGGAAATGGGCCCTCATCAAAAAATATAAGTTGGTATCAGTATACCGTAGAGAATGAGTGTATAGAACATACAAGTAAAAGTATTGGCAAGCACACTTAAAATAAGCCGTATAAAAAGTTAATCATTGTGTGCATATAGCGTCAGCGAAATAAATAGTGTGAAGGAGAGCTATCTTAACAAGTGTTTCATGTAACGTTCATATACTTTAATTTTATTATTAATCAAACTTGAATATTATAGAAACGGATAATGAGGTATGGGTGGTGCTCTTTTTTATTGAATAAAATGGGTTGATTTTTCGGATTTTCATTACAATATAACAAATAAAATTTAAATTTTATTTGTTGTTAAGAAAAGGTGAGAAGAAAATAAAAAAAGAGGGCTAATGCCCTCTTTTCTTATTAATTTGGTAATTAATCACAGATTGGTATCCCAAGCACTCTTAGAGCTAATGCTACTTGAAGGGAAATCTCTAATCTAGCAATTTCAATACCAGCTACTGAAAGAACTAAAAAAGGTTGTCCGTTTACAAATACAACGCAACTATCCATAGTTAAACCTCCTTTCTAGTAATCTACTATAGTATATGAATAGAACTTTAAAGTGTAATAGTTCAATTGTTGGATTTAATAGAATTAATAGATTAACCCATTTAAACTAAACAAACGAATACAACGAAAGGAAACAGAGATGGATGTATGCCTCAAAAAACATAGGTTTTAAGACATGTAATCGTACATGAAATCCATCATATTGGTCAGCTATCTATATGGGCGAGGGAGTTAAACTTGCAACCAGTTTCAGCAAATTTGATTGGACGAGGATGATAGAATTAAAAACCGACTTGCATCTCAAGCGCAAGTCGGTTTTTATATATAAGAAGATTTCTTAATTGAAATCCTCGGATTTTTTCTGACGTATATGTAAAAACATTAAGGTGGTAATGATTAAGAAAATCATTATAGTTTGTATAATTAAGTTTTTAAACTGAAGCAATATTGTCCAAGATGTAAGGGTGTCTTTAAAAGCTTGGAGTGCAGAGTACGAGGAAGGATCAAAACCATACTGTAGCAACTTTTTTGTTTCAATAAATGAGATGTTTTCTTCATCTGCATCTAATATTACTGAAATTAGTCTAGTATCTCCTAGTTTTGCTGTACTGACAAAACTATAATTACCGTTAGTTGAAAAACTAGTTTGTAAGCCATCAACACCTTGAAGTTTAATGTTTTCATTAAGGGAATATATCATTTTATTCGTATTGAAAACCTGGGAATCTTTGAAGGTAAATTGGTAAGAGGTTAGTTTCGTAATATTCAATACATCTGGAAAATCTTTTACTAATCGTGCAGCTAGTTTAGCTGCGTCTATTGCTGTTGTAGTTGATTGTTTATTTGTATCATGATTAATTCCAGTAGAGTTTAGAAATGGAGATGGTTGTAATAACTGTAGTTCTTTTGCTTTTTTATTCATTAATATTGTAAAGTTATCTTCATTTCCAGCAATGTGTTCTGCTAGAGCGAGTGCAGAACGATTATTCCCTGCCAGTAGCAATGCATGAAGTAAATCACGAACCGTTGTTTTATCATTCGATGTTACTTGTATAGGGCTTGTTTCTACTCGGAAAACTTCGTTACTTATTTGTACGAAGTCATCTAACTGTATTTTTCTATCATTTAGTTGTTCCAATACGATATATTCCGTCATTAATTTAGATAAAGTAGCTGATTGTACTGGGGTGTCTTCATTTTTTTTATAAACAATTTCACCTGAATTAGCATTTATTAAAATAGCTGATTTAGCTTGAATAATCGGACCATTTACATAAAGATAAAAATATAAAACGATAAGTGCAGTAATGAAAAAAGATAATAATAAAATAGCGAATTTTTTTAAGAATTGCATAAGTGATCCTCCTATTATGACATCAATAATAGTATTGTAAAAAGGAATGCTTAATTAGGAAGAAAGAAAAGGTAAAGAATTTCTAAAGAATTATAAAGGATTATTAAATTTAGGGAAATAATAGAAAAAGTTCAATTTCTTATATGATAAGAAATTGAACTTTTTCTTTGTAATATTAACATTTGTATGGAAGTAGTTTTACAGTGAATGTTGTTTTTTCGTCATCACTATATACTTCAATTGTTCCTTTATGCAACTCGACTATACTTTTTGCAATTGCTAATCCAAGTCCAGATCCACCAGTGTTTGTAGAGCGAGATTTCTCAACGCGGTAAAAACGTTCAAAAATATGAGGTAAATCCGTACTAGGAATAGGTTGTCCGTAATTTGTTATATCAATTGTAATCATATTATTGCTTTCATAAGCAGTAAGGTCAATATAGCGACCTTCGCTTCCATAAGCGATAGCGTTTATAATAAGATTTTCAAACACACGCACTAATTTGTCACCATCAGCTAATACCATAAGCTTTTGAGACGGGAAAGAAGGCCGACATTCTATATTAGCTTCTTGAACCTGTATGCGGAATTGAACAGTTAATTGTCCAAGTAACTCTACAATATCAATAGGAACAGAATACAAGCTTAATTCTTTATTTTGAACACGTGTATATTCGAACAAGTCATTCATTAATGCATTAAGACGAGTTACTTTATCGTAAATGACTTGAATATAGTATCGCAATTCCACTTCATCTCTATAATTATCATGATGGATTAAATTTACGTATCCAACTATAGAAGTAAGGGGGGTGCGTAAGTCATGTGATACATTTGTAATAAGTTCACTTTTTGCTTGTTCCGCTTGTCTTTCTTCATCAATGGAGACTTTTAATTGTTCAACAATTTCATTGACCCCGATTGCTAATTCTTCTAGATAATTATGATTTACAATAGAAACTTTATGATTGAAGTTTCCATTTGCAATATAACGAATTTCTTCTATCATTTTTTTTATACAAGTTTCATAATAAAGTTTTTTCTCGTGACGATAAAAAATGTAAAGATAGGATGAAAAAATAGAAAATAAAAACAAATAAGATACAATCATGATCCATAAAGACTCTTTAATCCCTTTATACTTTTCATAACCAAAAATTCGAATGAATTCTTTACCGAGTTCAGTTAGAGTAAGTGAACTCTCAATTACACTCGTAACGAGGCGATAAATAATTAGTTCAGTAATAGGAGTGAGTGTGATAGCTAATAAAAGCCAAAAAATAAGTTTCCATTTAGGAATATCTTTTAATATATCAAATGCTTCATTTCTCAATTTTATAGCCAACTCCCCAAACAGTATGAATCAATTTTTCTCCATTCATTACTGTTTCAAGTTTATCTCGTAAGTTGCTAATATGGACCATTACCGTCTTATTTGAACCATAACCATCTTCATTCCAAACGCGTTCGAAAATTTCTTCTGAACTAAATACTCTTCCTGTATTACTCGCAAGTAAATATAAAATATCGAATTCAATAGAGGTTAGTTTAATATACTCTCCATTTACTTTAACTGTATGATTATGTTTGTGTATTTCAACAGAGCGAATACGAATAATACCATCTTCATTCTTTTGCGAAGTAGCATTTTGGAAAGCGGATCTTCGTAATAAAGCTTTCACTCTAGCTACTAATTCTAATGGATTGAATGGTTTGATCATATAATCATCGGCACCTGTCATAAGGCCTAATATTTTATCCATATCTTCTGCTTTTGCACTAAGCATTAGAATTGGTACAGTATTATTTTCACGTACTTCCTGACAAACTTCTAATCCGTTTCGTTTTGGCATCATAATATCCAAAATCATAAGGTCAACTTCATATGTAGAAACCTTTTGCAATGCTTCATCGCCATCATAAGCTTTATAAATGTTATAGCCTTCATTTCGCAAATAAACAGCAAGTAATTCAACAATTTCTTTATCATCATCAATAATTAATATGTTTTTATTCATTGTGTAGTTCCTTTCCTTACAAATCATCAACATTACTATAATATCAAACATTTATGTACTTGTAGCGATGATTTTGTATAAAATTTCATGTAACGTATTAAAAAGGAGTAAAAAGATTAATATCGAATATAAAATAAAAAGGATATTTAGATTCTACATTATAATGTAAGTTAGTTATAAGGGGGATTTTCTATGTTATATAGTGATATATATTCATTTACTCCAACTGGAAAAATAGAAAATGATATTAAAGCCTTTCTACTAAAATATAATAAAGAGTTTACATATAAACATTCAATTCGTGTGGCAAATGAGGCAAAAAAGATTGCAGAAAAGTTTCACGTAGATAAAGAAAAAGCAGCAATTGCAGGATATTTACATGATATTAGTGGCATTTTTCCGAACGAGGAGAGGATTGCAGTTGCTGAAGAGTTTGGGGTAGAGATAGTGGAAGCAGAAAAAAAGTTTCCTATGATTATTCATCAAAAATTATCGAGAGTAATCGCAAAAGAAATATTTAAAGTAGAAAATGAAGAAATTTTAAATGCAATTTGTTGCCATACAACGTTGCGTAAACATGCAACGAAGATGGATTTAGTATTATTTGTTGCAGATAAAATAGAATGGGATCAAAACGGGACACCACCATATTTAATAGAAATAAAAAAAGGATTGGAAAAATCTTTGGAAAAAGCAGCTTTTGTATATATTTCATATTTGTGGGAAAGGAAAGATACATTGAAAGTTATACATCCGTGGCTAGAAGAAGCATACTGGGATTTAAAAGGAATTTTACAGTAGAAAGGACAAGGAAATGCAATTAAAAGAATATATGAATCAAACATTTCCAGGAGTTACATTAGGACCCTACTTATATTCTCAGTGGGGAAATCATTTACATTTTGATTTCGGAAAAGATAAATATCAAATTGTAGAAGGAACCGACGATTTAAATATGGAATACTTTTCTCAACTATATACATATAATAAATTCTTATTTGAAGACATATTTTCAAAAGAAGATGTAGTGTTTGTAGTGACAAATGTTTATAGATTTAAAAAGGAAAACATAAAAACTCCACAGAAAATAAATGTATACAATAAATATATTAAGAAAAGAGATTTAAGATTTCATATAAGATAAGAAACGTTACCGTTTCTATTTGAAGATGAAGAAGCAGATTTATATTGTACATATCATTTTTCTTTAAAATGTCTTGCGGAAGATATTAAGTATGAATTGCTTATACAAGCTGCTAATCACGAGGATTTCTCTGCTCTGTATCCTCGATTTGGACGAAAAAAAGAAATTTCTTATCCAGATGTATTTCTCATAAATGCAACGAAAGATATTGTCATGTTTATGTGTGATGATAGAGGATGTAAAGTAATTGCGAAGAATAAAGAAATAATACGAGATTTATATAAGAAATACAAAGAATGGATTCCAGATTATGAACGAGAAAGTATAGATAACTTATTTAAATGACAATAGGGGAAGTGAAGCGTGTAATGAAACGTATTGCAATAGTATCTGCATGGGAACCAGAACTGACGTATTTGCATCAACATTATCCGAGTGAACGTGTTGAAAAAAGAGCAGCTTGGGAATTTCATTTTCATACTATTAATGAGCTGGAAATTATATCAGTTGTTACTGGTGTTGGTAAAGTAAGCTGCGCTAGTTGTGTACAATTGTTAATTAGTGAGTTTCAGCCAGATGAGTTGTTTATGACAGGAATATGCGGAAGTTTATCAAACAAGGTGAAAAACGGTCATATTGTAGTGGCACTAAACGCAATACAACACGATGTTACTGCAGCTGGCTCAGGGGAAGATGTTTTTAATTTATATAACGGTAGAACAGCACCTATTGAAACAACAAAATCACTTGTAAAAAGAATAAAAAAAATACGATCATATGATCCAATACATTTCGGTACATTTTTATCCGGAGATCAACGTATTCGTAGTTCAGAAATGAGATATTTACTCCATACCGTATATGGAGCATTGGCAGTTGATCAAGAAGTAGCAGCTTTCGCCTATGTATGCCAAATAAATAAAAAACCATTTCTATGTTTAAAAGCTGCTTCAGATCAAGCAAATGATAAAACGAAAGAAGAACAAAAAATCTTTAAAATGCTAGCATGCGAAAGAGCATGTGAGCATTTAATTGCTTTTTTGCGTGTTTATGAGATTAATGTAGTAAATAATAGATAGTTTGTTATAAAACAAATTAATAGTGGGTTATATGTAGGGAAATGTCCGTTCATTTCAAATTAAGAGCTGAAATTTATAATAGATGGAATATATTATATGGGTACATGTTGCGGTTAATACAAGCAATTGGAGGGCAATTTTATATGATTCAATATAAAAGATGTAGTGAAGTAAATATTGATTTAGTATATGAAGCTTTTAAAGATGGATTTTCCGATTATATTATTAAGATGGAAGTTTCAAAAGGTGATTTTATACACCGTTTTTTGGGACCAGAAGGTAATTTGCTAGAACATTCTTTTCTTGCTTTAGACGGTGACAAATCAGTTGGCGTAATATTAGGTGGTATAAAGGATTATGAAAGTATAAAGACTATGCGCTGTGGAACATTAGCGGTTCATCCTAATTACCGAGGTATTGGTGTGAGTCAAAAATTATTTGAACTGCATAAAGAAGAGGCGATTCAACATGGATGTAAGCAACTTTTTCTCGAAGTCATTGTAGGAAACGACCGAGCGATTCATTTTTATAATAAGTTGGGCTATGAAAAAGTGTACGATCTTTCTTATTATAATTTAAATGATTTGACTAAAATAATGAATAAAGATTGTAAGGATATTGAAGTAAAACAATTAGAATTTCCAACTTTTAAAGATGAAATTCAGAAATGGTTAAACTTCCATATAAATTGGCAAAATGATGTTGATTATATCGAAAAAACAAATAATGTATTTTATGGTGCATATGTCACTAATGACTTAAAAGGCTCTCTATGTGTAAATGAAGAAGGTAAAATTAGTTTTATTTTCGTAGATAAAGATTATAGAAATATTGGTGTTGGGATGAAATTATTAGAAGTAGCAAGAGAAGAATTACATTTATCAAGTTTATCAATTGGGTTTCCTAACAATAATTTACTGGAGGGTTTTTTAAAGAAATGTAGATTTGAAAAGAATTCTTTAGCACAATATGAAATGTATTTATTACTCTAAGAGCGGAAAGATTTATTCTTTTCGCTTTTTATTTTGCTGTTATGTTGGTAAATGCTCCGTAACTATAATTTATAATGCGAGGGATTTTGTTTATCCTTAAGTTATTTTTTAAATTGTCAATTTCATACTAATAATTTTCTTTGTATAATATTCTAATTTTATGTAGAATAGATACGATGGGAGGGGATGAAATGAATAATGGATTAAAGTTTAAGATTTTTGAATTGCATTGTCTCGTTCAAAAGACTTATTCTGATATTAAAATGGCATGTGATATTGCTATTTATCAAGAAAACACTTCTAAATATTTAATTTCATTAGGATTTTTAAATAAATCATATATGACTTATATAGAAGCAAAAAGATTCTATCGCGAAAATGAAGAGCTTGTAAGTGTAGAATTTGATAATTTCTTTGATATGTATGATAAATTAGAAAACGAATTAAAACAAGTTATTTCAACTGAAGATAAAAATCCTTCATCGCTACATAGCAGACTTGATCAGTTTCAGCAGAAAGTTGAAAATATAAATGACCTAATAAAAGTATTGCAAAATGCTCGTTAATGAATGCTTTTTTCTTTTTGTATAGAAATTATGTATTAAAAACATTTTAGGGATATTACATATTGAAGAGGTGGCTTTTGTAGATTACAAAAGTCATCTTTTTATGTTAGGAATAGATTGTATACATTTTAGCAGTTTCATATAAATAATAGAAACTTATACGAGGTAAATATCATGGGAAATAAAAAAGAAATAGCTATAGTAGCATTAACAACAGGATTCGTTTTAACAAGTGTAACACCATATGGAGTAGGTCATGCAGAGGAACCTGGTCAAATGCAAGTTGAAATTCAAGAGGATTCGTTCCGTACAGGTGATCTGACACAACCATCAAAAAAGGAACCAGAGAATGTAGTGAAAGATGCACTTAAGGAAAATACGGAGCATGCTTTGTCTCCAAAACAAGTTAGTGCAGAAACAGGAGTAGATTACAAGGTTCTTCAAAAACGTGGTTCTTATGATGGAACTACACTTGTGCGCATGCAACAAATATATGAAGGAAAAGAAGTATATGGCCACCAGTTGACTGCTCACGTAGATAAAAAAGGTATTATTAAAAGCATTTCAGGAGCTAGTGCACAAAATTTAACACAAGAAGATTTAAAGAAACCTATTAATTTATCAAAAGAAGAAGCAAAACAATATATTTATAAAAAGTACGGAAACGATACTAAATTTATTTCTGAGCCAGAAGTTAAGGCAGTTATTTTTGTTGATGAAAATCATGGGCAGGCTAGCAATGCATATCAAGTTACATTTGCTGCTACAACACCAAATTATGTATCTGGAACTTATTTAGTGAATGCTCATAATGGTGAAATGTTAAAAGATATGGTACAAGAATCAAGTTTGAAAATAAGTGAAGAGTATGTTGAATCCGTTAAGGAAAATAAAACTAGCAATTTTACATCATTAACTGGAACAGGAAAAGATGATTTAGGCGTAACTCGTACATTTGGTATTTCTAAACAGACCAGTGGGAATTATGCGCTTGCTGATTACACAAGAGGACAAGGAATTGAGACATATGATGTAAATTATAGAGATATTACAAATGAAGAAAGTTATTATCCCGGTATACTAGCAACTAGTGTTTCAACAACATTTAATGATCCAAAGGCGGTAAGCGCTCATTTCTTAGCAACAAAGGTATACGATTTTTATAAAGAAAAATATAAGCGTAATAGTTTTGATAATAAAGGAAAAAAAGTAGTTTCAGTTGTACATGCATGGGATTCTGGAGGAACAAATGATCCTGAAAATTGGGAGAATGCATTTAGTACTAATATTAATAACATTAGTATGCTTTTATATGGAGATCCTATGGTAAAAGCATTCGATATAGCGGGTCATGAATTTACACATGCAGTTACATCAAGCGAATCTAACCTTGAATTTTCAGGAGAATCTGGGGCAATTAACGAGGCATTATCTGATATTATGGGAACGGCTATAGAGAAATACATAAATAATGGGGAATTTAACTGGACAATAGGAGAACAAACTGGATCGACTTTTCGTAATATGAAAAATCCAACTGCAATTAATTTTTCAGAAGGACTACCGTATCCTGATGATTATAGTAAATATAATGATTTAAATGGAGAGGATTATGGAGGCGTTCATTTTAACTCAAGTATTATTAATAAAGTTGCGTATTTAATTGCACAAGGTGGTACTCATAACGGTGTAAATGTAAATGGTATTGGTGAAGATAAAATGTTTGATATTTTCTATTATGCAAATACTGATGAATTAAACATGACTTCTGATTTCTCTGAATTGAGATTGGCATGCCTTACAGTTGCAACTAATAAATATGGAACGAACTCAATTGAAGTTCAAGCAATCCAAAATGCTTTTGATGCGGCAAAAATTACAGGAACAGTGAAAGAAAACGAAAAAACAATAGAAAACCAAGCTCCAGAGTTAACTGTACCGATTACCATTACACTACGTGTAGGAGATACGTTTGATCCAATGAGAAATGTAAAAGCTGTTGATAAGGAAGATGGTGATTTAACAAATAAAGTAAAGCATAAAGGCGATGTAGATACTTCAAAATCAGGTACATACATTATGGAATACATGGTTGTTGATTCTCAAGGGCGGAATGCAACGGCAACACAGACTGTAATTGTAGAGAAAAATGGAGAAACATCAGATTTAGAACCTAAATTAACAGTGCCTGTTGGAGCGACAATTCATGTAGGAGATTCATTTGTTTCAATGGCAGAAGTATTAGCTATCGATAAAGAAGACGGTGATCTCACTTCTAAAATCAAAGTTGATGGTGAAGTAGATACATCTAAAGCCGGTACTTACATATTAACGTACACGGTTACAGATTCTAAAGGTCATGAAGTAACGGCGAAGCAAACTGTAACGGTCAAAGTTAGAGAAGAAGTTAAAAATGATAAACCAATACTAAAAGTACCTGCTACAACTTCAATTACTGAGGGTGATCAATTTGATCCGTTGGTAGGAGTATCAGCTACTGACAAAGAAGACGGTGACCTTACTTCTAAAGTAGCGTATGAAGGAACTATAGATACAACTAAAGCTGGTACTTATGAAATAATATATAGTGTAAGAGATTCCGTGGGTAATGAGGTAAATACAATACAAAAAGTATTAGTGAAAGATAAAGAAACTAGCAAACCTAATGGTCTTGCTAATAAGACAAATAACAATAATATCTCAAATAACAGTAATACCGATAAAAAAGAATATACATATAAGGAGCTGCCAAAGACGGGTGTAAGTACAACTAACAGTGCAGCAATCGGCATATTGATGATTATTGCAGGTACAGTACTCACTTTGATTCGCAAATTTAGAAAGATACAAAAATAATAGTAGGGATTATTCGTTTGAAGAAAAGAGTTGAGTATTCAAAAGAAATAAAGTAGAAAGTAAATAAAACGAAATATGGATTTTTTACTTATTAAGATTTTAATAGTTAAGCGGTACATTTGGCTTTTATAAAAATTTGCAGTTGGATACTATTCTGTCTACAGAACTATATTACATATAAAACACGTTACTATTCTCATTAAAATAAAAGAATAGTAACGTGTTTTTTGATTTGAAAATAGCATAAATCCTATAGCTTATGAATATAGGAGTACTTCTAATTTGCCATTGATAAGTTACTGAAAACACTTTGTTTTAATGGAAGTGTCACTCTAAATGACAACATGAGATTTTCGGTATTTACCAGGTGTTTCATTGGTGAATTTTTTAAAAATTTTAGTGAAATAACTTTGATCGCTAAAATTAAGCGAAGCGCATATGTCTGATAAGGGATAGGTGGTGAAAGTTAATAATTTCTTTGCTTCTTCGATTCGTTCACGTTGAATGTACTCAATTAATGAAATACCGACTTCTTTTTTAAATAATATAGATAAATAATCTGAATTCACATTTGCAAATTTAGCAAGTTGTTTAACAGATATTGGATTGTAAATGTTTTTAAAAATGTAGTTTTTGCAAATAGCGATAGTCTGTGAATGTTGCTGTGTTTTTTGTGCCTTTACACGGTCTGCAAAGGTACAAAAAGCATTTTTTAACAAATCCCAAACAGATTCTTTGTCTTTTAAATCTTCTGTTCTTTGAATATGTAAATCATAAATTTTGTAAGCAATCCCAGATGGAAGTCCCCCTTTTATCGCATACCTAGTAGCGAGCGTGATGGATGAAATACAAATGTTTTTATGACGTCTTAATTGATGGAATGAAGATAAAGATGAAAGAGTCTCTTGTTGGAATTCGTAATAATATTTGAGTACGGTTTCTTTATCCCCGTTTTCTATAGAACCAAGTAATTGCTGCTCTATATATAAATTATGATAAATGGATTCGTCTTTTTGCATTGAAATATATACATCTTCGTTTAAGATTCTGCTATGACTTATATGAAGTGAGTCACTGTTATTTGAAAAGGTGCTTACATCTGAATTTTTTTTATAGAAAATGTTATAGAACAATATTGCTATATTTACAAAGAAATTTTGATCTTTGACTGACAATGAAAAATAATGGTCTCTTGTTCTTTTATAATTTGGAATGAAATTAAGGTTACTATCCGTTTTACTTGTAGAAAAATTTACATGTGCCAAGGGCCCAATAATAACAGTACCGTTCACCATATAATCGCTCTTTATGTGAATTAAAATGAAGTGCCCTAGATGTTCGTGAGTTCTGAAGATGGGGAAATTATATGTATCATTTCTCTGAAAAAGCACATGTAAATGCTCTATTTTTGATGTATACAACGAATGTGAATCACTTTTTGATGTGAATTCTAAAAGAATATTTTTGTTACAATCTAAAAAACAAACTGGAATTTCAAAAGATTGGAAAAACATATTGCAAATGTACTCTATCTCAACTAGATTGAGCTTTTTAGTCATATTCTTCCTCCTTACAGTTATGCGTAATAGTTAAATAAACATATATTCCTTTTTTCATAAGTAGAAACGGAAAACCTTTATTAATAAAAAATATAAATAAAAGTTATAAACTTCTAAGAATAATACCATAATTTAACATGAATAGCACATATTATTTGAATATACAGGTAATAGTTTTGGACAGTAGCGTAAAATATGAATCGTCACACTTATTTGTTGGTTATTACTTATATGTATTAAAAAATGATTAAGATTGGATTTTAAATAGGGATAGGAAGTGAGAAATTAATAGATTGACAGTAAGTGACTAGTCGAAATTAGTAGTGAAAGCTATTATGTAACAAATGTAATGATTCTTGAAATAGGGATATAAGTGTAATTTAGGGGAGAAAATTACATATATCATGTGGAGAGACAACGTAATAATAGAAGATAAGAAAAGTGAATAAGTGATTGTAAACAATGGATTGTTGGACGACTATGTTTTATGTTATTCGTTTAAATCTGATACTTGGCACACTATTGCTTTTAAGAAGGTAATAGTAATAAAGAGATTTTTAAAATGATAGAAGTAGTAAAGGGGATAAGAGAAATGAAAAGAATATTTAGTGTGCTTTTAGTGTTTTTCTTAACATTTTCTACATGGTCTAGTGTATTAGTAAAGGCGGATTCACCATCTAAAGGTACTTTAACGATTCATAAGTATGAACAAGAAAAAGATGGAGCGCAGGGACTAGAAGGTGACGGTTCTGCAAATCAAGAGGTGTCAAAAGATGCGAAACCATTAAAAGGTGTAACGTTTGAAGTAAAAAGGGTTGCTTCTTTTGAAAAAATTTCAAACGATGGGAAAATCGTAAAAGAAGACGTGAAACCTGTAATGGGAGCCACTCCAAATCAAGTAGTAACAGATGATAACGGACAAGCTGTATTAAAAGATCTTCCGCTAGGACGTTATGAGGTGAAAGAAGTGGCAGGACCTCCACATGTGAATCTAAATCCCAATACGTATACAGTGGATATTCCATTAACGAATAAAGAGGGTAAGGTGCTAAACTATGATGTTCACATGTATCCAAAAAATGAGATTAAACGTGGTGCAGTGGATTTAATAAAAACTGGTGTAAATGAAAAAGCATTAGCAGGTGCAGTATTCTCTTTATTTAAAAAAGACGGTACAGAAGTGAAAAAAGAGTTAGTAACAGATGCTAATGGTCATATTCGCGTGCAAGGATTGGTGTATGGAGAATACTATTTCCAAGAAACAAAAGCTCCGAAAGGCTATGTAATAGATCCAACTAAACGTGAGTTTTTTGTTAAGAACTCCGGAACAATTAATGAAGATGGAACTATTACTTCTGGTACAGTAGTTAAATTAGAAGTGAAAAACTATGAAGAACCAACAATTGATAAAAAGATTAACGGAAAATTGGAAGCGTTACCAATCAATCCGTTAACTAATTATAATTATGATATTAAAACATTAATTCCAGAAGACATTAAGGAATACAAAAAATATGTGGTAACAGATACTTTGGATAATCGTTTAGTGATTCAAGGAAAGCCAATCGTGAAAATTGATGGAGCAGAAGTAAATGCAAGCATTGTAGAGGTAGCTATAGAAGGTCAAAAGATAACAGCTACAGTAAAAGATTTCACAAAATTAGATGGTAAAAAAGAATTTCATTTGCAAATTAAATCTCAAGTAAAAGAAGGAGTACCATCTGGTTCGGAAATTTTAAATACAGCAAAAATACATTTTACAAATAAAAATGATGTAATTGGAGAAAAGGAATCTAAACCTGTAGTTGTTGTTCCAACAACTGGAATAATTGAGTTAACAAAAATTGATGGTGCTAATAAGAATAAATTAAAAGGTGCAGAGTTTGTACTTAAAGATAAAAATGGAAAAATAGTTGTTGTAGCAGGAAAAGAAGTAACAGGTGTATCAGATGAAAATGGTGTTATTAAATGGTCTAACATTCCATATGGAGACTATCAAATTTTCGAAACGAAAGCTCCAACATATACAAAAGAAGATGGTACAAAAGCTTCTTATCAATTATTAAAAGATCCCATTGATGTAAAGATTAGCGAAAATAATCAAACGGTTAAATTAACGATTGAAAATAATAAAAGTGGATGGGTTCTTCCGGTAACGGGTGGCATAGGAACGACTCTTTTTACTGTAATAGGTCTTACGTTAATGGTTACAGCGGCATTTGTTTTCTTTAGAAAAAAGTCTGCTAATAATTAAGATTTTAGGAACATGTAACTATGGGAAAAGGGGAGAAGCAAAATGCTTCCCTCTTTTCGATATTTAAGCATATACAGAGGTGGAAATATGAAACGAAATCTTGTTTTGGGAGGTATTTTTTTATTTGGATTAGGTGTTTTTTTATATCCTACTATTAGTAATTGGTTGGCGACTCGTGCACATTATTCTGAGATTAGCTCTTACGATAAGAATATCAAAGCATTACAAAAGAAAGAAGTCGAACGTAGGGAAAAAGAAGCAGCCGAATATAATAAACAAGTTCACACTTCCACGAAAACATTTACTGATCCATTTTCTGAAAAAAAAAGTAATCATCAAGCATATGCTGATGCGTTAAATTTAGGAGATGTAATGGGGTATATTGAAATATCGAAAATTAATATAAAACTGCCAATCTATCAAGGGACATCTGAGGAAGTATTGAGCCGCGGGATAGGTCATTTAGATTTTTCTTCGCTCCCGATAGGTGGAGAAAATACGCACACTATTTTAACAGGGCATCGTGGTTTACCATCAGCAAAATTATTTACAGATTTAGATAAGTTGAGTGAAGGAGATCTTTTTTATATTCATTCTTTAGACAAAGTTCTTGCTTATAAAGTAGATCAAATTAAAGTAGTGTTACCACACGAAACGGACGATCTACAAATTGTAGAAAATAAAGATTATACAACTTTAATTACGTGTACGCCTTATGGAGTAAACACCAATAGGTTGCTAGTTCGAGGTGTGCGTGTGGAGTTAAACGAGAAAGAAAAACAAAAAGTGAGTACAGAGATATTTATATTTAATAAGTGGACTGTAATAGTTCCAATCCTATTGTTATGTGTGTTTCTAGTCGTAATTTATAAGAAAAGGTTAACTCGATAGAATGTATTTATTTATCCTGCATTAATGGGAAGTGGGACCGGAAATTCAGAGATAAGTAAAGAAAGTATATAAAGTATATAAAAGATGAAGTAAATCCTCATTGGTGAATATGTCATTTTATTCGACTATAGAAAAAATACGGTAAAGGTGGGAACAAAGGAATTGAGGCTACGATTAAAGCTGGTAAGTATTCATTTTATTGTTTTGTTAATGTTAAGTGTAAGTTTTGTCATATATGTACCAAAAGAAGTATATGGATCCACGACAAACTTAGAAGGTCTAGGTGATATATCGCGTTATAATGCAGTTGTCTTTGGTAACCATAAAGCAATAGGTGGCGACATTGAAGGAGCAACTGCAGTTCAAGGTGATATGGATGCATCGGGGTATACAATTGTAGGTGCTGCAGCGGGAACATCTAATATAGTAGGTGAAAAATGGGTTGATGAGGGATATCCGTCCTTGTTGTTGTCTGGAAAATTTAAGAAATCAAGAGAAGAATCTTTTATCATTCAAAACGGAATAGTAGTAATGACAAAAGAGAGTGATCCAGATCGCATCATACAATCCTCTTATGATCGTATCGTTTATAAAGAAAAACTAGAAATTGACGCGAAATTTAATGAATTTCGCAATATAGTGAACCAAGTCAGTAAAAATGCAGGTCAATATAAAACAAATACCCCAATTCCAAATATGAGTCATGGAATCGGAAAAGATATAAACAATCCTAATATTTATGTTTCATCAGAATTGACAGGGAAAATTAATTTAGATATAAGAGATGTATTTTTACCAAATGCTAAGGACAAAGATTTTATTGTTATGTATTCGGATGCAACAGAGGTTACATTTAGAAATGGGTCTATTCTATATGACACGAACAATATTGGAAGGGCTACAGATATAGTTCCTACATCACAACCATATTCTCCTAATTCCCCGTTTACTGAGCTATATGGGAAAGTGATTTGGGTTTTTCCAAATGCGAAAAAAATTATAACAGAGGGATATGGTGTCGTTGGTAGTGTGTTTGCCCCCAATGCTGTATTAGAAACAAAAGGCGGTTCGATTAATGGACAAGCATTTGTCGGTGCGGTACAACAAACTGGTGGATTTGAATTTCACAATTTCAAATTTAACTGGCAACATTGGAACAAGCCTAGTACTGGAAAAGTAAAAATAAAAAAAGTGGATAGTAATAATGATAATAAAAAATTGGTCGGAGCAAAGTTTCATATAGAAGATTCAAATAAAAAAGTAGTTGGAGAACTAGTAACAAATGAAGAAGGAGAAGCGATATCAAAAGACTTACCAAAAGGAAACTATACCCTTGTAGAAATAGAAGCGCCAAAAGACTATGCATTATTAAAAGATAAAATAGCTGTAAAAATAGAAAAAGATGCAGTAGTAGAAATTAAAATAGGAAATAAGAAATTGCCAGATCCAATGGGAAAAATGAAG
>NZ_JBXAHT010000001.1:1746678-1810894 GCF_058795375.1 Bacillus sp. GW823-FHT06A10
ATACCTTAGTGGAAGTAGAAGCACCTAAAGGTTACGAATTATTAAAAGAAAAAATAACTGTAAAAATAGAAAAAGATACAGTAGTAGAAATTAAAATAGAAAATAAGAAATTGCCAGATCCGACTGGGCAATTTGAAATTGAAAAAGTTGATGATAAGGATAGTGAATTAAAGCTAAAAGGCGCTGTATTTCAAGTGTTAGATAAAGAAGGGAAAGAAGTTAGTAGATTAATAACGGATGAAAAAGGAAAGGTAATTTCCAACCAATTAGCAATTGGAAAGTATACGATTAAAGAAATAAAAGCACCGAACGGATACATGTTACTTAGGGATCCAATAGAAATAGAAATTACAGAAGCAGTAAAGACACAAAAAATAACAGTAAAAAATGCGAAGAATAATTGGGTAATTCCTAATACTGGTGGGAGCGGAACAACAATTTTTTACGTAATTGGTATTATGCTAATGTTTGCTGTGCTATATTTCTGTAAGAAAAATCGTATATTATGAACTAATTTTATAGAGTTAGACAGATCGTTGCGTTAGAGAGTTTTTAGGACGTGAGTTCGGTATTGTACTGGACTCATGTTAATAAATTTTGAAGGAGGAAGGATAATAGTAAACATAGAATATATTAATGAATTAAAATATTTAAGAGGTGAACATGGTGGCGATAAAACAAGACGAAATTAAAGTAGTTGTCGGAGCTGGAGTGTTTAATAATAATCCAGGTTGGATTCAAACGCAAGAAGATGAACTTAACTTACTAGATAAAGCTACGTGGGAAGGAAGATTTGAATACAACTCTATTTCAGCTATTTTAGCTGAGCATGTATGGGAACACCTTACTTTTGAAGAAGGTGTAAGAGCAGCTGAAATTTGTTATGAATTTTTAAAACCATCTGGTCATATTCGGTGCGGAGTCCCTGATGCATTCTTTCAGGATGAGGCATATCAAAATATAGTTCAAATAGGGGGACCCGGTCCGAAAGATCATCCAGCAGCAAGTCATAAAATCGTTCATAATTATATAACATTAACGAAAATGTTTGAAACTGCTGGATTCGAGGTAGTTTTACTTGAATATTGTGATGAAAATGGTCGGTTTTATTACAACGAATGGGATGCAAACGACGGTGTTATTTTCCGTTCGAAAAGGTATGATTCTAGAAATAAAGGCGATAAACTTGGTTTTCCATCGCTAATTGTCGATGCGATTAAGCGTTAATCATTCAACAAAACAGGAGTTAATCCTATGATTTCATAAGTCGCAAATGCGGCTTTTTTATTTGTACGCAAATCTATATTTAATTTTCAATATTATATAACTCGATTTAGAAAATATTTAAGTTTTTCTCAGCACCATTCACTTTAAATTAACACTTCGCTGACATAAATATTTATTTTATATTTATATTCGTGTAAAATGAGATGAGAACATATATTCTATATAAGGAGGCAATTAAAATGATAGCTGAAATTGGGAAACTAACTGGTGGATATATTGTAAAATTTGAACGCGAATTTCCATATACGGTAGAGGAAGTTTGGTCTGTATTAACAGAAAACAGTAAGCTGAAAAAATGGATGTCCAATTTACAGATTGAAAGCCTTAAAACTGGTGGAATAATAAAGTTCGACATGATGGACGGTTCATTCATAAACATTGATATTTTAGAGTGTCAACTAAACTCAGTACTTGAATTTACTTGGGATAAAGACCGTGTCCGATTTGAAATACATAAAGAGGAAAATGGTACTCTTTTATTCCTAAAAGAGTACATTCATGAATTAACAGATCATACACCGAGAGATATAGCTGGTTGGCATATTTGTTTAAATCTTTTTTCTTACGTTTTAGAAGGAGAAGAGAAAGAATTTTCTAAAGATGAATGGCAACAGTGGTTTGAAATATACAAGGATAAGATTCATGAAGTGAGAGGATAATTGCATAATAGGTAATATTCATTATGTAATTATTATATTGTAAAAATGCTTTTGTGAATAAATAAGAATAGAGGTTAATATGAAAGTAAATCAATTAATTGCTAATAACATAAATAAATTAGATGCAACTATACCGTTTAATAAATCTTTTGGAATTGCTGGTTTATCTGGATCGGGTAAAACAACTTTTTGCCAAACAATTGGTGAAGAATCAAAAAAACGATTAGTTTCTTTATTGCCAAAGGCTGAATATCAATATTTATTTCCTAACATTATGGAAACAAATTTTAGTGCCATTAAGATGGAAGAAATACCTTTAGTACTTTTTCTAGGAAAATCATCGATTTCGTCTAATCCGCGTTCAACGATTGGTACTCATACTGGTGTTTTTACAGAGGTTCGGGAAAAACTTGCTGAGGTATTTAATCTTTCTCCAGAGGTCTTTTCATTTAATAATCAATTAGGCTGGTGTACTGGTTGTAAAGGCCGTGGTACTACAAAAAATGTTGAGTGTAAAAAATGTAAGGGAAAACGTTATAGTGAAGAAATTGAACAACATGAAATTGATTTGTTGGACAAGCCACATTCAATCTCAAATATTAATGATTTAAGTATTGAATCTATTCTTTCACTAGCAAAAGAGTTAAATATTAGTGAAGAAAAACAGCATATACTGCAAAATATTATTAATATGAACATTGGTTATTTAACATTAAATCGAATTATGGGTACGTTATCAGGTGGAGAGTTAACACGACTTTATTTGGCCGAATTCATGGCAGTAAGTGAAAATGCTGTAATTATTATTGATGAGATTTCAGTTGGACTTGATCATGAAACTTTATTACAAATTTTAGAAGAGATTAAACGATTAGGGTGTAAAAATCAAATTTGGCTTATTGATCATTCAGATACAGTACTAGATACAACTGATGAGCAATTGTTCTTTGGACCTGGTAGCGGAAAATATGGCGGGAAAATTGTGGAAGAATCACCAAGACCAAAGTCAATACTGTGGGATCGAAATAAAGAAATACCAACAGAATATTATACATTCTATGATTTATATTGCCGTAATATCCAAATGGCTGAGTTTCAAATTCCTAAAAACAGGCTTGTAACAGTTACAGGAGAATCAGGATGTGGGAAATCTACACTTGTCAACGAATGTCTAGCTACAGATTTTTTGAAACGATATCCAAAAGATAAATTAGTTATGGTAGGACAAGACCGAAATCAATCAATTACAAGTCGATCAACTGTAGCAACTTTCCTAGATATTAAAAAGAAACTGACAAAGTATAGTGAAGACATTGATGATATTTTTGAGCGCTCGATTGAGGATATTATTGATGAACTTCCAAATGAAGATATCGCTTATAAACGTTTGAGCCTACTAATTAAATTAGGGCTTGGCTATTTAACATTAGAGAGAAAAACACAAACATTATCGACAGGTGAGTTTCAATGTGTTCATTTAGTTTCGGAATTATTTGCAAACACTAGAAATCCACATACATTATTTATTTTTGATGAGCCTTCAAAAGGTTTATCACAAAATATTTTAAATCAATTTATCGATAGTATTAGAGGTATTCTGCAAGATGAATCAGTTTCGATCATTATGATTGAGCATAATCGTTACATGTTAGAAAGCTCTGATTATATAGTTGATTTTGGAAAAAGGCAGAATGAATCTATAGAGCATTTGGATGTTGTCAATCATGAGGATTACTATCGTCAAAAAAGTAATGTGAATAGCACAGAGAAAATACACATCTCTTCAATGCTTAAGCAGAAAAAAGGGGTTCACTATTTAGAAGAAAATCATATTAACTATTTTAAAAATGCCGAAAATATTTATAAGGGCGGTATTTTAAAAAGTTTATCATCAATGGCTAGGTTAATTTATGGTGAATATGAATCTAATACAATCGCACCTGTTATTGCTATTGATCTTGAAAGACATTTATATAGTCAATATAGTTTCTTATATGAGATTGGTGGATTAATTAATCATATTGTAGCTGCTCATCCAATTAATAAAGATACGAGAAGTTTTGATTTCTATTCACAGGACAATCATTGTCCATCTTGTTCTGGACGTCTTCAAATTGAAGTTTTTGATAAAGATATTGCCATTCAAGATAAAAGTGTTCCATTTTGGGATGGGCTATTCGATCCAGAAATCATGAAGGTATTAAAATTTTATCAGCATGAAAAAATAGAATTTCTATTCGAAGAAATAAAAAATGAGCTTGGTCACGATTTGTCAAAGAGCTATAATGATATGTCAGAAGAAGAAAAGCATACGTTTTGGTACGGGTATTTTGAAAAATCATTTTATGATAAAAAAGGAAAGACACGCAGAACATGGGTAGGATTTAATACAATTATTGGTGGATATATTGTTATTTCAAAAGCACCTATTAAAGAAGAAATTAAAAGTTCAAAAAAAATGATGAAATGTCCAATTTGCGAGGGGACGGTTTTAAATCATCATAAACCACTTAAATTTGGTAACGTAGATATTCGTGAAATAATCAATCAGCCTATTAATGAAGTATTGAAAACAGTTGGTGATTTACCGACACTTGTTAAATTGAAATCTATTGTTGGTGGCGATATGGTATTGACAGAAGATGTTTCTTTATTGCCAAGAAAAGCACAAGTTGCATTGAAAATGTTTGAATTAGAACAAGCAAGCTTTTCAAACTATGAAATGGTGTTACAAAATGTTTTACCATTCTGGGGTGAAATAAAAGGAAATATCGAATCCATTAGTGTTAATAATCAAGTAACTGTTTGTGATTTCCCTAATGTTTATGAAACGAGAGAAAACATTATAAATAAGTATTTCACAAATGGTAAATATAAAAAACTTACGTATGTATAAGAAGCGTTTGGATACAAAAAAATATTTACCCAAATTAATAAAATTAAAAAAAGTAATCCATGTCCATTTTGTAAAGGTAAGAAAGTGATAACCGAAGATAATCTACATGATGGTGTCTTTAAACTAACAATTCCATGTGTAACTTGTAATGCAAGTGGTATTAATGACGAAGGGTTAAAAGAAGTTGTCGAGGGCGTGGATGTACAAACGTGGTTAACTGGAAAAGTAAGTGATGTTGTGAATGAAAGCGTATTAACAGAAGCTGTTGGGCAAATACCAATTTTTAATCGTATTCGTGAGTTGGATAAACGAGATATGATGGCGGTTTATGAATGTCTTGAGAAAAATAACTAGTGATGGATTTGTCAATTGCAGTAGTCATAAAAACAGGAATATAGGTTTTTAATTATATAAATATAACATGTTAAATTGTTATTTAAATCGTTAAAAATAGTTGACCCTCACATAATGTCATTGTTTATGATGAAGTTGAGCTTCAAAGTAGATGTAACTTATAGGAGGAAATCATGTTTAAAATAGGGGATTTTTCGAAACTATCTTCCATTAGTATACGTATGTTGAGACACTACGATAAAGTGGAATTATTACAACCAGTAAAAGTCGATGAGCAGAGTGGATATCGATTTTATTCAGCTGACCAATTAAAAAAGGTAAATCAAATTCAAACATTAAAAGCTATGGGGTTTAATATTGCTACCATCAAAGAAATAATAGAATGCGATAATGTAGATAGCATAAAAGAGCAATTTTTAAATCGTAGTGCTCAAATTAAAGAGGACATGAATAACCTCCAAAAACAATTACGTCTCCTCGAAGACTCAATGAAAACGATGAGAGAGGATGTTGTTGAGATGAATTATCATGTTTCAATAAAAGAAATTCCAGAAAGAACTGTAGCTAGTGTTAGAAAGATTATTCCATCGTATAATTGCGAAGGTGATTTATGGAGTGTATTAATGCAAGAAATTCAAATGAAAAATATTAGTATTGCCCATCCGAGTTATAGTATTGCGGTTTTCCATGATCGTGAATACAAAGAAAATGATGTAGATATAGAAATACAGCTAAGTATTCTAGGTAAGCACGAAAATACAAAAGACGTTACATTTAAAAATATGAAATCAACCAATGTAGCTTCTATAACAGTTAATGGAAGTTATGAACAGATGACAGCTGTAAATGAGGCTGCGGCAAAATGGATTGAGACAGAAGGTTACAAATTAGCAGGCCCGATGTTTAATATTTATCATGTGAGCCCAGCGATGGAATCGGATCCTAATAAGTGGGTTACAGAAGTTTGTTATCCAGTTAAATAATGATAAAGAAAAAAGGCATTAATTATATGCCTTTTTTCTTTGGAAACTTATCCATAAATATCAAGACAAATTACTTCGAGATTCGATTCGTCAACTACTAGCACAATTTTATTTGCAAATGTACAAAATGAGCGGATTGTAATGAATCATCTAAAAACCAACCAGTTGGTACTAAAGTAATGTAATCATCTATTTGGAAATTTCAGCAATGTTTAAATGAGCAACAAAAGCCGCCGTAATAAGGGGCTTTTGTCTTAAATAATTTAATGATATGTGTACCCTCCATCAGGAAACAATACATTACCCGTAGTAAAACTATTTTGCATTAAATATAGAACAGTATGTGCAATTTCATCATTATATCCAGCTCGTTGTACAAGTGAAAGAGATTTATAAACTTCGTAAGCAACTAGTCTATTTTCATTTTGTTCATTTTCTTTTTGTATTGTTCCAGGAGAAACCACATTAACTCTAATAGGAGCTAATTCCACAGCTAAAGCCTTCCCTAAACTTTCAATAGCACCATTGCAAGCTCCATAAGCAGGTGCGCCTTTAAGTGGTCTTTGACTAAATGCACCAGACATTAACACAATCGATCCAGAGTTTGAAAGAAAAGGAATTGCATATTTTACGGCATAATATTGAGGCCAAAACTTTCCGATGAAGCTACTTTCAGCAATTTCCTCTGTAGAGGTAATTGGTCCAAGTGTGTAAGAGGCTCCCGGTGTGAATAAATGATCAAAGTTCCCAACTGTCTTGAAAAAATTTTGTAATTGCTCTTTATTTTGATTATCCAATATATAAGTTTGAAGATGATTGTTATTTATTACTTCTCGAGCAACTTTTAATTTTTCTTCCGAGCGTCCGGCAATAATAACATGTGCACCTTGTTTAATTGCTTGTGTTGCTGTTGCTAATCCAATACCAGAACTCCCGCCAATAATAACGATACGACTATCTTTTAATGTAGTAATAGACATATTTTAGCCACTCCTTTAATAAAAAAATTAGAATATAACTGCTATGCTTTTATTATTCGCTAAAAGATAGCAAGTGAAAAGTACGCACTTTGTATGTACATAGTCGCAAATTTCGTACTAATCGCTATACATGCGGATAAGTAATAGGAAAAATTTCTAAATATGGTTTATCCCGCATTAACGGGCAGTAAAACTCCCACCTCAAAGTTAGGAAAATGTAAGGAAGTTAGGTAAGAGATCAATTGCCCGTAAAAGCCCGATTGGTTCAACTAATAATCAGTGTGGGATGAACAAAACCCCCACTGATTAAAGTTTCACTTTATGATATCTGAGGAGAGGTGAGAAAAATGGATTTACAAGAACCGAAGTTAAAAGGAGTAATAGCAACATTACAAATAATCGGTGGGAAATGGAAGCCACTCATTTTATTTATTTTGCTAACAGATGGAACGAAACGTTTTGGTGAATTAAAGAAATTAATACCAGATATATCTCAAGGGACGTTAGCAAAGCAATTACGTGAATTAGAGCAAGATCAACTAATAAAACGCGAAATTTATCAAGAAATACCACCTAAAGTAGAATATAGCTTAACTGAACATGGAAAAACAGTCAGTACTGTTTTGGATAGTATGTGTAGTTGGGGAAGAGGGCATTTAGAATATATAGATAAAGATAAACCATAAAAATGTTATGTAAACTTATTGTAGTGTGAAGGGAAGTGTTGTTTTAATAATTTGTATTTTATAATATATAATTAAGGAGTGTCGTAGGTTATTATACATATTTAATTTATTTTTACAAAGGGGAAGTAATAAGATGAACGAATTAGAGTATAAAAGCTTCTATGATAAAGTAGGAAGATTAAATGGATGGGATTTTAGCAAAATAAAATGTGAAACTGTAGGAGATACATGGGACTTTTATAGTGAGGTAAAAGAAAGGTGTAAACCATCACATATTTTACTTGATGTTGGTACAGGCGGAGGAGAAAATGTACTTAACATAGCATCATCAGCTAAATTGTTGATTGGAATTGATAATTCTAACGGCATGATTGAAACGGCACATTCTAACTTGAAAAAATCAGGTGTACAAAATGTTGAGTTTCTTCAAATGGGTTCTGAAGCTTTAACATTTCCACATGCACATTTTGATATTACTTCAAGTTGTCATGCCCCGTTTCTGGCATCTGAGTTAGCAAAAGTAATGAAAAAGGGTGCCTTTTTCTTAACACAACAAGTAAGTGAGAATGATAAATTAAACCTGAAAGAAGCATTTGGTAGAGGACAATGCTTAGGTGAACGGGATGGTACTTTAAAAGAAAAGTATATGAATGAACTTATTAGTGCAGGATTTGATCTCGTGCAAGTACGTGAATATGATGTTACTGATTATTACAGTAGGTCTGAAGATCTCATTTTCTTATTAAAACATACTCCTATTATTCCTAGATTTGGAGAACAGGAAGAGGATTTTACTATTTTACAAAAGTTCATTGATACGTATAGTTCTGAAAAAGGAATTCGTACTAATTCAAAAAGATTTATGATTATTGCTGTAAAACCTTAATGTATTTTATCGTAAAAGTTGCTTTTCATTTAAGGAAAGGCAGCTTTTTTATATGGAAACAATGCAGGGGAAATTTGAAAAAATAGAAATAAGTAAAGTGTTAATTAAAAACCGAAATATGGAGGATATTTGTTTTGAAACGTTAGTGTACTAGCAATAAAAGAAGCTAACATATTCATACTAAAGTTGTAGTTTCTATATGAAAAATCCATCCTTCCGTTTGATTTTATCTATTTATAAGTGTAATACAATACGAATAGATAATAAGAAATGAGGGGGAATGTAAAGTGATTACACATATATCAGATATAAAACTACAAACGGTTTCCATAGAAGGGGTAAAACAAGTTTATAAGGACATATTATCTTTTCCAATAAAAAAAGAAACAACATCCTTCATTCAATTTGAAGTAACACCTTATACAACAATTAGTTTTCAAGAAGTGTATGAACCAATTGCACCTGCACATTTTGCTTTTGAAATCCCATATTCAAAATTCCATGAAACAGCAAAATGGTTAAAGGACTCTGGATTACTCATTGTAAAATGGCAAAATGGAAATGTAATTGGTGAAGAGAATGGTCTATTCAATTTATACTTTAAAGACGGAGATGGAAATCTACTCGAAATTATCGCACATAGTTATGTTAAAGAGGATGTATTAGTACCACACTCACCTTTAAACATTTTATACGTAAGGGAAATTGGTCTTCCTGTTAAAAGTGTACCTGTTTTTACGGAATGGTTAAAATCAAATCTAAATATGAAAACGATGGAAGATGGGGATATTTTTAACTTTGTTATAGGTGGCACTGCATATATCGTCGCGACTTGGTGGCAGCGACCTTGGATTCCAATCGCGATGAAAGCTCTATCACCGAAAGTATACGTTTCTTTCGGAACACCAGACGTCGCATTTTTACAGCGAATCCAAAATAACTTTAAGAAAAATAGTGTATCATTTGAATGTAAACGTAATGAAGTATCATTTATTGAGCAAGGATATACATTTTCAATTGTGCATACATCAGAGTTTCATTCGGATATTCCTAAACAATTAAACTTACCGCTTTCTATTTAAGGATGGAAAGCGGTAAGTTTTTTGTATATTCGTGAAGAAGGTTTTAGCTAGGATTATAGTGAATTTAAAGAGAAGTATAAGGTGTTATTCTAATTTATGTTAAGGGGGGAAATAAAGTGGTTTTAGGTAATCCAATTGCAAAAGGGAATACAGCAGAAATTTATTTAACTGATGATAAGGTTGTAAAATTATTGAAAGATTACCTCCCAGATACAGAGTCTATGAATGAAGCAAAAAAACAAAAATATGCGTATTCATGTGGGTTGCCAGTTCCAAACGTATTTGAAGTGAAAAAGATACAAAATAGACAGGCAATTATTATGGAACATGTAAAAGGGGACAACATTGGTGATCTTCTGCTTAATAATTTAAATGAGGCAGAGCGTTATATCAGCCTTTGTGTTAATGAGCAAAAAAAGATCCATGCTATACATGTGAATACAGATGAAATGGAGTTAATGAGGGGAAGGTTAGAGCGTCAAATTAAATCTGTGCATAAATTGGATGAACGCAAAAAGAAGGATATATTACAAAAATTAGATTTTATTACATTTGATTTTAGGCTATGTCATGGAGATTTTCATCCATTTAATTTGATTTTGAGTAAGGAAGAGAAAGTGAAAGTTATAGATTGGGTAGATGCTAGTTCAGGTGATATTCGCGCAGATGTATTTCGAACATACTTGTTGTACTCACAATCTTCGGTAGAATTAGCTGAGATGTATTTACATATATATTGCAGTCGTACCGGCATATCAAGAGATGAAGTTTTTCAATGGGCTCCTATTATTATTGCAGCTAGATTTTCTGAAAAAGTATCACCGCAAAATGAAGTGTATTTGAGAAGATTATTGAATCAGTATTTATAAGTCATAAAAAAGGTTGTCAGCTAATTAATAAATGCTGTTGTTTAACCAAAGTTTCCTTGCAGTTAAACAACAGCATTCTTAAATATTGATATAGGTATTCTTATTTTCGATCTTCATCCTATAAAGGTTCATAATCCGTACTTGTTCCTCCGTTAATTCTTCTTTATCCCAATACATATGCATTAAGCTATATTCAAAAATCTCCTTTAATTTAATAAATAACGGAAACTTGTCTTTCATCTCTTTTGGTAGCTCATTTTCCTCTTGATAGCCTTCAAATAGTGCTTTTGTAATAGAATACTCATAGTCAACGATATTCCCATTTCCAGCAAATGAATATTCTATCGCACTATAAATAGGAACGGCTAAATCGAATATGTAAAAATGTTTTTCGCAGTCTTGAAAATCTATCATTGTTAAGTTTGAATTATTTTCGACTAAAATGTTTTCTAACCATAAATCTCCGTGTATTAAGCCGTAATTTGAAGGGGATTTTGGTAGCTCTTTTATGGAAGTTAAAACGTCAGTTGCAATTTCTCTTATTGTATTTTCTTCTTTAGGGATATATTTAAGAAAATTATACTCTTCATTTTCATACCAATCGTTTATATGTTTTACTGGTTTAATCTTTTCAAAGCTTTTAGATATACGATGTAATTTTCCAATTTGTTTACCAAGTTTTTTAAATATATTAGAATTCCATTCAGACCTTGGTAAATGTATACCAGGAGCAGCTTTATATAATACAGCAAAAATCTCCTTGTCTAATGTGAATTTTTCTACAAAATTCCCTTGTAATGAAGGGATTATTGGTGGAACACCTAAACCATTTTGATATAAAAAATTTGTATATAAAACTTCCTCTATCTGTTCTTCATATGTTTTGTAGTTTGTAATTCTACTGAAGTATGTACCTTGTTCGGTAAGACATTCATACATCTCATTTGTTATTGGCTTAATGTTAATAAAATTCAACGGATACTGTTCATTTATGAATTGAAGTATTTCTTTTTCTAGCTTGTTCATTGAAACGTCCTTTCCAAACATTAATTTTTTAACTTGGGAATTAAAAGAATTTTATTTTATAAAATTCGTGTTTAATTTTTGAAATCCTTTAAAATGAAATATGATGTAAATTGACCTTTAATAATTAGTAAGGTGTTGCCAACATACTCATTAACGCTAAATTGAAAAATGAATAGAAGGTATGACAAAATAAGATAGATGAAAAAATATAAAATTAATACTTATATATAGATTATAAAGACTTTAGAGAAAGGCTCATGTTATAAAACATAAGAAATATCAAAAGAAAGAAACGCACTTCTCCTATACTTTTAAATAAGGAGTGAAGGAAATGAATGAACATATACAGCAGATGATTAATTGGATTGAGAGCAATTTAAAAAAGAGATTTTCATTAGATGAATTATCTCGTTACATGGGGTATTCTCCTTATTATTGCTCTTTTAAATTTCATCAAGTAACGGGTTTCAGTATTAGACGTTATATTCTTCTTAGAAGGTTGTATTTATCTACGGAAGATTTAAAGAAAGGTAGGAAGATAATTGAGGTAGCGTTGGATTACGATTACTCTTCCCAAGAGGCTTATAGTAGAGCTTTCAAAAATGTTTTTGGAATGAATCCAAGAGAATACCAACTTAACAAAATGCCTATTCAATCATTTGTTAAACTAAATTTAAATAAAGAAGGGGTGTTTAAAATGAATATTTCTAGAAAAATAGAGGTTGAACAGTTACGAGATAGGAAGAGTGAGCTATTTGATAAAGAGGTACTTAACATATTAAATGGTCAAGTTATGTATGAAGAATTTAAAAACGAAAAGCTAATGGGTGATTCTGATTATGCACCATTTAATGAGGCAATGTGTGTGAACTCGGCTACTACTCAAGTTTTTAATGAAGAGTTTATTAAAACAAGAGCGAAAGGACATAACAGTTCAGTAGAAAGTTATATAAAAAAGGTTATAGATCCGTTAGAAAACCTTTTTACGAAAAAGTATAAATGTATTGTTCTATGGTTTGGTGAAGATATGTTTTGCCAAATGAACCTACTTACCATACTTTCTCACCTTGAACAGTCTGCTTATGAAGGGAAGGTATACTTAAATAGCTTTAGAGAGGATGAATTTAAAGTAAATCAAATTGAACTTGAATTGGGGAATTATTCCTCTATATACAATGAAGTATTAGTAAACCATAAAAAGACCTCTCATAAGGTACCACCTGTAATGTATCAGGCTATAGACTTATTTTTAGAAATGTTAACAGAAGATAATGCAGTAATGAAATTCATCTCTAAAAATAAAGATTTATCAACTCGTGAATTATTAATAAAGTTGTTTTATCTTTTTCCAACAATCGGATATGGAGATACTCAGTACATAGAGCTGATTAATAAAATAAAGAAGAAAGCTACACCAAAAATATAGGTGCAGCTTTCTTCTTATAATTGCTCAAGTAATTCTAATTCTTTTTCTACAAATAGCATTAGTTCTTTAATTGTTTCACCAGAAAAATCAAAACGAATACCGGCTGCATCATACACTTCTTTTATAGATTGCGAGCTTCCTAGTGATAATGCCTTTTTATAATTTTCTAGCGCTTGCTTAGGATCCTCTTTATATTGTTTATACATTTGTAATGCACCAAGTTGGGCGATCGCATATTCAATATAATAAAATGGTACTTCAAAAATATGGAGTACAGGTAGCCAACTCGTTGCTATCCAGTTTTCGTAGCCATCAATATGTATGACGCTAGACTGATAATGTTTTTGAAGTTGTAAGTATTTTTCATTTCTTTCTTCAGAAGTATGACTTGGATTTTCATACAGCCAGTGTTGAAATTGATCGACAATAAGCATAATAGGTAAATATGAAATAACATCTTTAAAGAAGTTAATTTTTGCTTGTTTTAAATCTTTTTTGTCTGTATAGAAGGTATCCCAATAATTAAGCGAGAATAACTCCATTGTCATACTGGCTAGCTCAGCTGTTTCAGCTGGAATTTCTATATACTGTCGTAATTTTAATGGTTTTATGAGTTCGTTATGAATACTATGACCCATTTCATGTATAAAAGTGACAATATCATCTTGTGTATAATTTAAGTTCATAAAAATATAAGATAATTGTGAAGCTGGTAAGTACTCACAAAAGCCACCAGCTGCTTTTCCTTTGCGGCTTGTTAAATCAAGACAATTGTGTTTATACATTCGGTTTAAAAGTGCTGAAAATTCAACATCTAGTTTATTAAAGATATGAGTGCTCTTTTCAATTAAATCATTTTCATTTGCAATAGGTTTAAGTACTTTTTGATCTGGAGTTACAGCTGATACATCCCACGGGCGAAGCGTATCAACTTGCAGTTTATCTTTTTTCTCTAGCAATATTTTATCTTTAAGAGGCACAACATACTTACGTATGGATTCAGCTAGTTCATAGCAATCTTTCGCTGAATAATCAAAACGCTCGTATTTTTTGAACATATAATCGCGATAATTCTCTAGTTGAATATTTTTTGCTTTTTGATGGCGAATTTCAATTAATTGATTTAATATGTTTTGGAGTTCTTTTTCAACAGATAAAAATTTTTCAGAAATAATGGTTTTTGCCTTTTTACGGGTGTCACGATTCGAATCTTGTAAATAGGATTGTAATTCTGTTATCGTTTTTTCTTCTCCGTCCCAAATTCCACTTAATCCTCCAGTGATTTCAAAGTACTCTGTGATTAATTTGTCTTCCTTTATTTCTAATTCAATATTTTCCTCACAAAATAACTTTTGAGCGTTTTTTATTTTTGTATCTAATAAACCATATACGTTAGAATCTAATTCCATTCGAAAAGGTGACTCTAAATATTTATTATCCAATAAATTTTGGTACCGCTTTAAAAGTGGCTTTACAAATTGTTGATCATGTTCAAAAGTATCCTTTATTTCTTCATCATCCGTATTACATTGAAAGGCGATGTAATGTGATCTTACTTGTTCTTCGATGTCCCAAATTACTTTTGACTGCTCTTTTAACCAATTTTCAAGGTCTAGTTTTGAAGAAATCATTTTATTTAATAAAGTCGAAAGAGTTTTGTCCAATTGTAGTACATTACTAATATCAATCGTATTTACACGTTGCATTATATATCCCTCACTTTTTATTTATTCATAGAGATATTCTATTTATTAATTGTAATTTCCTTGTTAAGTGGGGAAAATGTGAAATAATGTTAAATTTAATAATTAAAGAAGGTATTTATATGTCAAAGTAAAAAGTTTATCGTAAATGAAAATGTTTGGAGGGGTGCTACATGAGAAAGGGAAAGAAGTTACTTGTACTTTTATTTCCATTTGCTTTATTATGTGCCTGTGAGAATGACATTGAAGATGCTAAAAGTGAAGATTCTATAGTGATGGATATTGCCACAGCAGCGGTAAAGGAGGAATCTTTTTTTAGTGCTGCTATAAGAGATGAAAAAGAAAGGATAGTAGATTTAGAGATTGCTGATAGCGAAGATAGTAACGAAATAAAAAATGATATTAATAAAAGATTGGTGATACAAGGTGTAACGTCTTATAAAATCAATATAACTCAAAGAAATAGAGAAGTTGTAAAGGCAGAGAGTAGATGGAATCAAGTTTTTGGACATATATTTGATGATGTATTCAGAAAAAATGGATATGAAGGGTTTGGTATTCAGCAAATAAATTATAAAAAGAATCAACCTGTTACCATTGATATAAAAACTAAGATTAGCGATGATGAAGTAGGGGCGAGAGAACTTGGACAGAAAATAGAAAAAGAAGTTGAAGTTGTACTTAAAACAGAAGCAGTAAAGAAATGGATTGAAAATGATTCATATGCTATTGGGATTTACGATATAGATGATCGGAAAATTAACTAATTGAGGAATGAATGCTATATGAATAGAAAACCGATGGAATCAAATATAGAATTGCTGGAGGAGGTGTAATATGTATAAGTATTTACATATTTTAAATGACATTGAAAATAAGATTCAAAATGGAGATATAAAAGAAGGAAAGAAATTACCGTCTATACGGTCACTCGTTACGCAATATGAATGTAATAAGGCAACAGTTATACGTGCGCTTCATGAATTAGAAAAGCGTCACATTATATATTCTGTCCCTCAAAGTGGATACTACGTTGTTAAGAAATCTGGGAGTACCATAGAAAATAACGAGATAATTGATTTCGCTTCTTCAGCACCAGATCCAGATGTTTTCCCATATTTAGATTTTCAGCATTGCATTAATAAGGCTATTGATACTTATAAAAATGATTTGTTCGTATACGGAACACCGAAAGGGTTACCATCTTTAATTCCAGTCATTCAAAAACAGTTGGCAAATTATCAAGTGTTCACGAAAGAAGACAATATTTTTATAACATCAGGTGTGCAGCAGGCGCTTGCTATATTAACTTCTATACCATTTCCGAATGGAAATGAAACTGTATTAATTGAACAGCCAACATATCATCTATATATTGATTATCTAGAAATAAATAAAGTTCCTGTAATCGGTATTAAACGTACGAATGAAGGTATCGATTTGAATGAATTGGAGCAAATATTTCAAACTGGAAAAATAAAATTCTTTTATACGATACCGAGATATCATCATCCGCTTGGAACTTCTTATTCTAAAGATGAGAAAGAAAAAATCGCACTATTGGCTAAGAAATACAATGTATTTATAGTGGAAGATGATTATTTAGCAGATTTAGAAACTGATTCAAAAGCAGATCCGTTATATAGCTTGGATAATTATAGTCATGTCATATATTTGAAAAGTTATTCGAAGATTATTTTTCCTGGTTTACGGGTTGGAGTTGCAGTCATCCCACCATCCATTGCAAATGCGTTCTATACATACAAAAAGATACTAGATATTGATAGTCCAATGATTTCTCAAGCGGCTTTAGAAATTTATATAAAGAGCGGTATGTTTGAACGTCATAAAAGTAAAATTAATTCTTCCTACTACAATAGATCAATAAAACTAGCAGAAACATTAGAAAAAGTGCAAAATGAAGATCAATCATTATTTACATATAATAGACAAAACACATTTGGAATACACACTTGTTTAGAAATGCAGAAAAACACAGTTACAGAAACACTTATACAAAAATTAGGTGACATGCAAATAAGTGTCGATACTATTGATAAGAATTATATGAGGAATTTTCCTAAAGAAAAACTATTAAAATTAAATGTTTCGAATGTAAAAGAAGATAAGATTGAAGAAGGTATTCGTAAAGTAATTGAGGAAATCAAGCAATTAAGACAGTTTAATTTTCAGTTTAGAAAAGAATAATTTGAATTAGGAGGTTCGTTGTGAGGCGCAAAATCATTCTCTTGTTTGTATGTAGCGCTATAGTGGCAGGTGCAATTGTTGTGATTACATATTATAAAAAAGAGGATCAATGCATAGCAGTTGCTAAGTATTCAAGAGGTATTATCGTAGATCAAAATAACGAACCTATATTTAATGTGAAAATATATGAAGATTCAATTGAAAGTAAGGAACGCAGTATTTCAAATGCACAAGGTGAATTTGAAATACTAGATGGGGTTTGTGGTGAGATTGTTTTACAATTAGTTACTCCTGATAGAGAAATCTATACGAGAAAATATGATAGGAAGTATATACCAGAAGTAATAAAGCTGAATTATAAAAATAAAAGTGAATAAGATGAAACCATTACAGAGAAAAGTAGCAGTTGTGGCCGGAGCAATTATATATGTAATTGGATAATTATATATTTTTTAAGAGCACTCTTAGCAAAGAGTGCTCTTTTTCATCAATGTAAATATTTACTTATCATCTTTTTAAAGTGATTTTTATCATAATTTACATATTGCATAGCTGTATTTCGTATTGGATCTCCAGCATAAAATCTTTCATACAATTCGTGTCTAGATCCTAAGGGGCTTCCGATGGTATCCCAGGCTAACTTAAATAATTTTGTGCGTTGTTCGGCATCTATATTAGTTCCTTTAAAGTACTTTTTCAATAAATCAGCTATAGGACTCTGGAAGTTATTTGAGCTCGAAGGAAGTTGAATGAACCCACCTGCTCCAATTAATTGTAAAATTTCTATTGCACGGGGATAATATTTGGAACCAAGATTCCTTGCAGTTTCGATATATTTAAAATTCGGCAAATAAGTTTTCGTTTCATTTGTAGTACCTTCAACTTCAGCAGCAATTAAAAGTGCGCGAATTGTTTCGATTTGCATAATTAATTCCCCAAGCTTCTCTTGAACATGCAAATAAGTAGTAGCACCGATCGCTTCAGCAATTTCACAAGCAATTGCAGTTATAAATTCTAGTTTTACTACTAATCGTACAATTGCTTGATGATAAGCTAAACTACTAGAAGCTATATCTGACTTTAATTTCCATAATGCTTCAGGGTTGTTATACAGTAAGACACGTTCCCATGGTACAAATACATTATCAAAGATTAATAGTGCATCCATTTCATCGTACTGTGAGCTAAGAGGGGAATCAACTGTACTTGAGTTTGCATTCGCAAATGGTTCTCTACAAACCATATGTAATCCAGGGGAATTGGCTGCCACAATGAGAAAGTGAGCTAAATCTTTTTGAGTATCAGTCAGTTTTGCTAATGGATAGATTAATAAATCATTTGAATAAGGAGAAGCAGTACCTACCATTTTTGCACCATTTAAATAAATTCCATCAGAAGTTTCCTTCGTAACTCTTAGTAACCCTAAATTTTTTGCATTCAATATTGATTCTGTAGAACGATTTATTTGTGGGTCACGTTGAACTACACTTAAGAACAAGTGATTATCTCTCGCTTTTTCATAATAAGATGTAATTTTATCTGGAAACTGTGCATCGAATTTTTTATAAAAATATCTTGATACGTACCAGCCAGTAAGTCTCGATCTTGCATAATCAGATAATCTACTCATTACACCGTCTGTAGCATAACTCCACGTTTCAAATGCAGTTCTTCTCATTAATAATTCATTATAGGAATTCGGAACTAAAAATGCAGTATGAACAAATTCTTTCGTTTTTGGGCTCACATATCCAATAGAATCTCTTCGTATGGGGTCATCAAACAATGTAAATAAATTAGAAATGGTACTTAATGTACCTGCAAAATGTTTGTCTGTAGTTACATCTACTTTTTGTCCATAGAGCCAAACGTTACGACCATCTTGTAAGCTCTTTATATAGTAATCCTTCAAATTTTGCATATTTCCTCCTTTTAAAGGCTACTCATATATTTGTACATCTTTTAATGGTGGGGAATATACGTGAAATGTTATTGCTGTTGAATCTGTAGCGTTATACATTTTATGCACAGTATCTTTTTTTACTGTGAAAATATTTCCCTCTGTAAACTCTTCAATCCGCTCGCTATTATTTTCGTACGTTATATTTTGTAGCGTACCATTGACTATTAGTATACATCCTACAGATATTCCGTGATCGTGCACAAAAGTCTTTGCTTTGCTGGGGAATTTTAATACTAAAATCTCTACAAATTCAGACTGATAGATAACGTTCCTTCCGTATTCAAGATTAACTGGTGAAGTAATAAAAGGAGATATTTTATGAAGTGAAATATTTAATGATTGAATAGCGTGTATTAAATTGACCGTATCGTAGTTACATAGGTTATTAAACGTTTTTTGTATGTTATGAATCAATTGCATGTAAAACTTCCTCCTAAGCATGTACAGTAAAAGAAAACCTAATCTAATATTATATAGTGAGTATTGAATTACATAATATTATATAGTGAGTATTGAATTACATAATATTGTATTGAAACATTTCCAAAAAGTGACTTCTTTTACTTAGGAAGTTTATTCGATTTGAAAATTGTGGTAATTCGTTCCGTTAAAATGATATGCTTGAACTATATATTTTTTATCCCGTTAAATCCCGACTGGTGAGGGCTGATAATCAGTGAAGGATGAACAAAACCCCCACTGATTAAAGTTTCACTTTATTGGAAAGGTGATGAAATAAATGGCATTTCTTTTAGTGGAAAATCTATATCAAATGTCTATTGTTTTACTAATTTTATGTTCATTTTGTTTTTATAGATATTTAAAGAAAATAAAAAGGGAAAGAAAGCTTACAGGTTTTGAAATTACGATGTATATCGTGACACAACTTGCGTATTTCATTTGGGCGGCAACAACTTTTCTTAAAATGTTATCAGAATAGTAATTTTAAAGTATTAGACGCTGAACAGAAATGTACAGGAGCATTAAAGGTATAAACTTGGGCAAGGGTAATTTATCATCTATTAGGTAAATAAATTTAGTCGAAATCTAGATGGATAACAATATTACTTATAACATCTTTATAAAAAGAGAGGATATAAATGGAACAATATAAGTTAATTGTAAAAGGGCCTAAACAACTTGAGTGGGAAACAAATGAAATTAAGGACATACAGGACGATGAAATTATCGTTAAAACAATCGCAGGAGCGATAAGCATTGGGGCCGAGTTACCACAGTATAATGGATCCGATGTTACAGATACGAATCCTTTTTATCCAAGAAAAACTGGATATGAAAGTTATGGTGAAGTGATTCAAGTTGGTAATAAAGTAACACATGTAAACGTAGGCGATAAAGTAGTTTCTTTTTATGGACATGAAACGATAGGGATAGTTAAGGGTTATAAAGTAATTCGAGTGCCTAGTTCTATACAACCTAAAGTTGCTTTATTATCTATTCTTTCGTGTGATGCCGCTAGTGGATGTTGTTGAGCCTAATAAAAATAGAAAAGATTTTGCAAAGAAGTTTGGTGCGAAAAACATATATGATCCAGAAGAGAAAATAATAGAAACATATAATTATGGTTTTGAATGTTCTGCTACAAATAGTGGGTTCCATACTTTGCAAAAAGCTCTTAAAACTAATGGTGAAATATGTATACTGTCTGATGGTAATATAGAAGAACTAACATTAATTGCTAACTTTTATCAGAAAGAATTGCAAATCATTGGATCAAGTGACGGATACGATTATCAAAAGCATGCAGATTGGTTTTTTAAAGGAATAGGAAAAACACCATTTATAGAAGAGATCTTTCAACATGAAATACATTATACTTCACTCATAGAATGCTTTGATGAATTGAGTTTAGGGATAATTAAACCATTAAAAGTATATGTTTCATATGAATAACGAAAAAAATAAGCAAATATTTGTCACATACCTTACAAATGTTTCGTCACATTTATGATTACTAAATGAGGAGGAACATATATGAAAATATTTGTAGCAGGTGCAACTGGTGTAATAGGACGTTCTTTATTGCCAATGTTAATAAAAAATGGGCATACAGTTTTTGCGATGATCCGTAATACTTCGCAAGTAGAAGCAATGAAAAAGATTGGTGCCATACCAGTAATAGCTGATGTATTTAATAGAAAGGCTGTATTTTCTGTATTAGAAGAAACAAATCCCGATGTAGTTATTCATCAATTAACGTCATTGTCTTCATGGAATTTTGAGGATAATGCAAAAATTAGAACAAAAGGCACTCGTAACCTTGTCGATGCCGCTAAAAATGTAGGGGTACAGAAAATAATCGCTCAAAGTATTTCATGGGCGTATGAATCAGGGGATACATTTGCGACTGAAAAAGACTCACTACATATTACTGCTTCTATGCCTCGGCAAGTCACTGTTAATGGCATATTGAAATTAGAAAAAGCTGTTACTGAGTTACCTGAATCGGTTATACTTCGTTACGGCACATTATACGGACCAGGAACATGGTATGCGGAAAACGGATTAATAGCAAATCAAGTTCGTAATAATGAAATTATCGCATCAGACGGGATAAGCTCGTTTATACATGTTGAAGATGCTGCAAGAGCTACTATGCTAGCCCTTAATTGGCCTGCAGGAATCGTAAATATTGTAGATAATTATCCAGCAACTAGTAAAGAATGGTTACCAATATATGCAGCAGCGATAGGGGCACCTCAGCCTAAAGTTCAAGATGGGAAAAATAGTTGGGAAAGAGGAGCTTCCAATAATAAGGCACGTAAAGAGTATGGATGGACACCTTTATTTCCATCATGGTCTGAAGGATTTAACAACTTAATAGGTAAGTAAAACACACCTTTGATGGGAATGATAGTAAAATACACCATTAAAGGATTGGGTAGTTATGAATATAATTTTGGAAAGTATTATATTAACTTTTACTGGAATAATTGTTTTGAAAATGACAGGTAGTACATCTGTGAGCCAAATGACAAGAGCTGAAATCATTATAGTTGTATCAATTGGCCGTATTATTGTAGAACCTGTATTAAGTAGAAAAGTAGTCCCATCTATATTTGCGGCTATCATATTTGCAAGCATATTACTTATCATTCATTTCTTTGAATTGAAATCAAGGAAGGTGGAACAATTTTTAAATGGAAGTAGCATTATAATTGTTGAAAACGGAGAGATTGTAAAAGAGAATTTGATGCAGGCAAAAATGTCGGAACAACAACTTTATATGGAATTAAGAGAAAAAGGGATTCATGACGTAAAGAGTTTACAGCAAGTTACAGCGGAACCGAATGGTCGTATTGGTTATCAATTAATAAAAGAAGCACAACCAATAACTTTAGAAATGTTAGAAAAAGTATTAGATCGGTACAATATAAAAAGATAATTTCTCGTGAGAAAAAGCCAATACTATAACGGAAGTATTGGCTTTTTTATTTTTCTACAAACGTAAGGATTAATAAAATAGGGTGGATTTTAAACCAATCATTATAATAGATATAGGCTTATAATTGTGCTATATTCAATGGACTTATAGTGAATGTGGTAAAAAACTAATTTGGCATAGGTAGACGCAGCGTTAAAATTTATAAGTTTTTAATGTGATACTAAAAATGGATTGAAAATAAGGAGATAGATACATAATGGAATTTTGGGAATCAAGTTTTATCGAAAAACAAACGATGTGGGGATTTGAACCTACAGAATCTGCAATTTTGACAAAAGATTTTTTTCTTGAAAAGAACGTTAAGAATATATTAGTTCCGGGTATTGGATATGGAAGAAATGCAAAGGTTTTTATCGATAATGGTATAAATATAACAGGTATTGAAATTTCGAAAACAGCGATCGATTTAGCAAGAGAAAACGGACTAGAAGATGTTAGTATGTATCACGGTTCAGTAAACGAAATGCCTTTTGATAATAAACTGTATGATGGGATATTTAGTCATGCACTTCTTCATTTGTTGAATGAACAGGAAAGAGAGAAATTTATTGAAGATTGTTATAATCAGTTAAAACCAGGCGGATATATGGTTTTTACAACTGTTTCTAAAAAAGCTCCCATGTACGGAAAAGGAAAACAGTTGGATAAAGATTATTATGAGATAATGGAAGGTGTAAAAATGTTCTTTTATGATTCTGAATCTATAAAAAAAGATTTTAATCAATATAGATTAGTAAAAGTTTCGGAAATTGATGAACCAAATAAGAACATGGCAAATAAACCTTCAATCAATTTCTTAATGATAAAATGTAAGAAAGAACGATAACTAAAAGTTATTAAGAATGATTAAAGATGTTTATATATTGATTATGCACAAATAAAAAGGACAAGCATATAATATAAATACCTTTTAACTTTAAGTAACCTTAACTTTCGTTAATAGGGTATCTCAAAATCCCCAAAAGAGCACTTGCGGAAACAAGTGCTCTTTTATTTGGAATTTTAAACCATAAATATTGAATAAAATGTTAAACTGAAAAGAGCACTTGTTTTAATTAAGAGTGTAGTATATGAATGGAGTGTTATTGAATGCAAACAAGAAAAGCCTATCTATATGTATTTGACACGATGTCTGATTGGGAATACGGACATTTAATTGCTGAACTTAATACAGGGAGATATTTCAAAAAAGATGTAGCGCCTTTTAAAGTAGTTACAGTTGGAATAAATAGAGAAACGATTATTTCAATGGGGGGCTTGAATATAAAGCCGGATATTTCCCTAGATGAATGTATCCTTGAGAGTAACGATTTATTAATTTTACCTGGAGGGAATACTTGGAGTGAAGAAATACATAAACCTATTTTGAAAACAGTTGATGAAGCTTTAAAACTTGGTACAATTGTAGCAGCAATTTGCGGTGCAACTATAGGTCTTGCAAATTACGGTTACTTGGATTCTATAAATCACACAAGTAATAGTTTAGAGTATATGAAAATGGTTTGTCCTACTTATAAAGGAGAAAATTTTTATGAAGTGGGACCTGTAGCGTCTAGTAGAAACCTTATTACTGCATCGGGTGTAGCGCCTCTAGAATTTGCCATGGAAGTACTGAAAAAATTAGATGTATTTGCGCCGGATACACTTCATTCATGGTATAAATTGAATGAGACTCATGAAGCAGAATATTTCTTCCAGTTAATGAATTCAATTAATAGCTGAGTAGTATGTCGAAAGAAAATTATATTTTAAATGATGCGAAAACTAATAACAAAATAATTTTATGAAAATAAAAGGTAAGGGTATTCCTATGAATATATGAGGAAATATCCTTACTTTTTATAGTATTATTTCCGAATGACAAATGTAATGGCATTTGTTTTTAATCGAATGTGTCTTTCATTACGAACTATATTATAAGCTAATTCTTTTATTTCAACTTTTAGTTCTTTCCATTCTTTATAAATGCTTTTTAAAGTACTTATCATTTCTTCGGTTAAAAGATTAATTTCAATCGTCATTCTTGTTCTGGCTGTTGTAACATATAAATCAGTTAAGTTAGGTCCACCAAATGTACATGATGTCACATATAACGCAGGAATTGGAATACTTAATATTTGTTCTCCAGTAGAGGGATTCCATCTAGTTATTTTTGAACCTCCCCAATGTGCAATCCATAAACAACCTTCTTCGTCAATTGTCATACCATCAGGTAGACCATCATTTTCAGAGAAAATGATTACATCACTTGGATTATGAATGTCTCCAGTACGTATATTATATTGATAGCGAACCACTTTTTTAGTAGGTGTATCTATAAAGTAAAGGTATGTATGATCAGGTGACCAAGCGATTCCGTTTGAAGTATTTACATGTGAAACTTTTTTCTCTACACTCAAATTATTATGTAAACAATATAAGGAACCTGCAGCATTCATACCGTATGTATCTGTAGTACCTGCCCAGAAACGACCAGCTGGATCACATTTTCCATCATTAAAACGATTTTCTATTAAATGAGGTTCGGGGTCAAAAATATGTGTCAGTTTTTCTGTATTTACATTAATAGAATAAAAGCCGTTTTCCATAGCTAAGAGTAATATGTCCTCTAAATATGGAACAACACAGCCAATTTGTTGATTGAGAGCGATTACTCGGTTCGTATTGGTAGTAGGATTATATATGCATAATTTTTTCTCCATAATATCAACCCAATATAAAAGTTGCTTTTTTTCATTCCAACATGGTCCTTCAGCTAAACTTGCTTTAACATTTAAAGCTAAGTCTATATTACTGAACAAGATGTTCACCTCGCGTTATAAGATATTAATATAATTCGATAAGAATAGAGGTAAACCTTTTAGTCAGAGGATATTATGATTTGTGCTCTAGAAAACTAATCTTCTCAAGTGATTAAAAGGTTTATAAACACGGAGGGGAAAATGCATATGATGTTTTATGAGATTGTTTGCTTTTCTTGTAAGAATATATTTCGTGTTTACGAAGGTAGTGAAAAATATAAGCGATTTAAAGAGAAACCAAAAGGGGCATATTGTTGTGATGAGTGTAGCCACAAAATTCAATTAGAAGCGATAAAGAATTTTTTTAGATAATTTTACGATTTCGATTCGGAAAAGTTTGACAATAAAAGTGTTATAAATTATCATATTAAAAAACTAATATTTAAGGCATAGAAGAGAAGAGTAGTTAAGAAAGAATACGTACAGAGAGCTCTGGTAGCTGAGAAAGAGCGGTATCCATCTTAATGAAAAAAGGCTTGGAGCTGCGCAAGGAACTAATTTATTTAGGGATGGTGCGACGGGTTCTCCCGTTATAGAGATAGGGTATAAGCATATTTTGCCGTACCTGAAGAGGTTAATATGGTGACATATTAACAAACTGAGGTGGTACCGCGAAGCTAACAACTCTCGTCCTCAAGATGAATAATCTTGGGGGTGGGAGTTTTTTTGTTGCATAAAACTGGAAATGAGAAACAAAAAATAATTGAGGTGAGTAATATATGCATTGGGCGTATGAAGTAGCACATGAATTAATTAGGAAACATCCAAATAAAGAAATGTTTGTTTGTGCATCTGGAATTAGTCCGTCAGGTTCTGTTCATATTGGGAACTTTCGTGAAATCGTAACGACTTATTTCGTAGTAAGAGCACTTCAAGATTTAGGGAAAAAGACTCGTTTTATATTTTCGTGGGATGATTATGATAGGTTTAGAAAAGTTCCAAAAAATATTGATCCATCTTTTGCAAAGTATATTGGTATGCCATACTGTGATATTCCAGATCCGTATGGACGTCATAACTCGTATGCGGAGCATTTTGAAAAAGAGTTTGAAAAATCGCTTCAAGCATTTGGAATTGAAGTAGAATTTATTTATCAACATGATGAATATACAAGTGGAAGGTATAATGATAATATTTTAGAGGCTTTGTATAAACGAAAAGAAATATATGATATTTTAATGGGTTTTAAAACTGGAGAGTGTAGTGAAGAAGAGCGAGAGAGCTTTTATCCAGCTGCATTATATTGTGAGAGGTGCGGAAAAGATACAACAACTATTACACATTTTAATGAAGTATTAAAAACAGTGCGGTATGAATGTGAATGCGGAAATGAAAAAGAGTTATCCGTATTAAATACAAATAAAATGAAACTAAACTGGAAAATCGATTGGCCGATGAGGTGGATGATAGAGGATGTTATTTTTGAACCGGGCGGTAGAGATCATTCATCAGAAACGGGTAGTTATAATGTATCAAAAGAAATTGCAAGGAAAATATTCAATCGAGAAGCGCCTCATTACGTTTCTTACGATTTTATTGGTATTAAAGGGAATCATGAAAAAATGTCTAGTTCTTCAGGGAATAGTATTACACCAAGCGATTTATTGAAAGTGTATATACCAGAAGTAATTCTCTTTATGTTTGCAAAATACAAACCAGGCGCTGCTTTTCATATTGGGTTGGATGAAGATGTGATTCGTAATTATACAGAGTATGAGCGATTGAAAGATAGTTATGAAAATAAAACGCTCAAAAATGAAGATTTATTTGATGCAATTAAAATCTCTAGAGTTGATAGTGAGTTTAAAGAATATCCGAAATTTAATCAAGTAGCAGGAACGTTACCATTATTAAATTTTGATTCAACTATTTTACAGGGGATATTAAAGAAAATAGATAGGAGCTATGCATTAGATGAAATGAGAGCGATAAGTAATCGCGCAGAGTATTGGATAAGAAACTTTCAATCTGAAAAATTAATCGCGGTAAATCAGGAGAAAAATGCAGAGTTTTACTACACATTAGATGAAAGGCAGAAAGAATGGCTAGTAGAAGTTTGTAAAATACTTCGTTCTAATAAAGATTACTCTAACTTAATGGAGCAATTATATGCGATTTGTCATCATGAAAATAAAAAAATAATGAAAGAAAATCAAAAACAATTATTCACTATTATATATAAGCTCATTATGAATCAATCAAATGGTCCTCGTATACCATTATTAATACATGTAGTAGGCATAGAAAAATTCATCACACTATTAGATTTCTAAAACACAGTTAAAAGCAACGTAAGTACCAAAATTTCTAAGTACTTGCGTTGCAAATTTTACTATCGTGAATACATTTTCGGACATTCATCACCACTTGGTTCATAAAAACAATGGCTTTTAAACTGTCCTACAAATGGCTGATTATACCATTCAGGTGGACAAGCTCCAACTGGACGGAAATACCAAAGAGCCCATCGTGCAGGCCAGCGCCATTGACCTTGTAAAACTTTTCGTGCGATTTCTTTTTCTGATTCACGAGCGCGTTGATAAAAATATCCATATTGTACTGCTTCAAATCCGCCGGGGCTTTGATATACAGCGTCTCGTACGGTACGGAGTTGTTTAAAATCTAAGCAATCACAAAATACACGGTTTACTACAACGCATCCAACTAACTCCTCACCTTGGCGACCTTCGCCTTCAGCTTCAGCACGAATTAATCGAGCTAGTAAATCAACATCACTTTCGTTGTATGGAATAAGGGGCATAGTGATACCACCTTTCTGTTATAGTAAAGAGTGTATGTTATAAAACAATCTGCGTGCTTTTTTACTTAAAAATAACATTTAATTTTAAGAGGAGCTTGTATAAAAAAAGCTAATTAGTAATAATAGATAAATATAAAAGGGAGAGGTATTATGTATCGAATTCATAAAGACCATATCATTTACTTAATGTCACCAGAAAATAAGCCGTGTATGGAAGTAGAAATTGGGAGCAGTCTTGTATTTGAAACATATGATTGCTTTGAAAATCAAATCGATTCTGAAGATGTTGTGTTTCAAGAATTAGATTGGAACCGAATTAATCCAGCGACTGGACCTGTATATGTTAAAGGAGCAGAACCTGGCGATATATTAGTCGTAACGATTGAAAAAATTGAAATTGCAGAGCAGGGCGTTTTAACTACAGGTGCAAACCTTGGTGTAATGGGTGATGAGTTAAATGAAAATACAGTGAAAATTGTCCCAATACATAATGAATATGTTTTGTTTTCAAGTGAACTACAAATCCCGATTAATCCAATGATTGGGGTAATTGGTACTGCACCGAAAGAAGAGAGCATTTCATGTGGCACACCGCATGATCACGGCGGGAATATGGACTGTAAAGAAATTAAAGAAGGAACAACATTACTACTACCAGTTAATGTCCCAGGAGCACTATTAGCATTAGGTGATTTACACGCAGCAATGGGTGATGGTGAAATTGGTGTTAGTGGTGTAGAGGTTGCTGGTGAGGTAACGGTAACAGTTCAAATTATAAAAGGAAAACAATGGCCATTACCAATGGCTATTCAAAAAGAAAAAATGATGACGATTGCTTCAGAGAAATTGTTAGATGATGCAGCAAATCGTGCTGTACGTAATATGGTGACATTTTTACATGAAGAATTAGCAATGTCTAAAGCTGATGCAACGCTTTTATTATCGGCAGCAGGTAATTTAAAAGTTTGCCAAGTTGTGGATCCGCTGAAAACAGCGCGTATGGAACTAGGAATGGATTATGTGGAGAAACTAGGATTTATTTTTAGTAAATTTCATATTAAATAGATAAGGGACGAAAAAGGATACTTTTGTATAAAAGCATCCTTTTTTAATTTACGGATTTTGTGAAAAGAGGTAGTATTTATTCTATATAAGTATATTTGAGATTGCGGATTAAAAAGGAGTTCAATAATGGTCAAAATTATGATTGTAGAAGACGATATGAAAATTGCAGAACTATTATCGACACATGTTGCGAAATATGGTTATCAAGGAGTTATTGTATCGGACTTTCAAAATGTATTAAACATTTTTTTAGAAGAACAACCAGAGTTAGTTTTATTAGATATTAATTTACCGAGTTTTGATGGGTACTTTTGGTGTCGTCAAATTCGCGGAGTTTCAACATGTCCGATACTATTCATTTCGGCCCGTGAAGGCACGATGGATCAAGTTATGGCGTTAGAAAACGGTGGCGATGATTTTATTCCGAAGCCTTTTCATTATGAAGTTGTAGTGGCGAAAATTCGTAGTCATTTAAGACGTGCATATGGAGATTATGCACCGAAACTAGAAGAGCGAATGATTGAGCAACATGGCCTTTGTTTATATCCTGAAAGACTTGTATTGAAACTTAGAAATGACGAGATTGATATAACGAGAAACGAAGCTATTTTATTAGAGACATTAATGAAAAATTATCCGCGTGTTGTGAGTAGAGAAGTGTTACTTAATAAATTATGGGATAGTGAATCTTATGTTGATGATAATACATTAAGTGTAAATACAACACGTGTGCGTAAAAAGTTACAAATGTTACATATAGAAGGTGCGATTGAAACGATTCGTAGTGTTGGATATAGATTGCATATTACTTGGGATACTGGTATAGAAAAATGATAAGGTTGTTTATACGTGATCATATACCACTTATTTGCTTTACCATAATTCAACTACTAGCTATATTTCTCGTATATTGGTTTGATGGGCATAATCATATTACAACGGCGTTATATGCAATGTTTCTAGGTGTTTTCTTTATGGGAAGTTATTTAATGTTTCGTTATTTTACACATCGTTCTTTTTATGAGCGCTTAGCAAACCCCATGCAATCTTTGGATGAATCTGTTCAAAAATCTGATTTTGCAGCTGTATCGGCTGCTCTTCAAGAATTACTTGAGGTGCAATATAGACATTATCAAAATCAGCTGCAAATGCAAGAGAGAAAAAATAATGACCATTTAACCTTTATGAATCAGTGGATCCATCAAATGAAAACACCTTTATCTGTAATAGAATTAATTACACAGGATGAAGTAGATTCACGTTTTGAAAGTATAAATGAGGAAACTGATCGATTAAAAAAGGGATTAGAAATGGCTCTGTATGTCGCACGTTTAGAAGCGTTTACACAAGACTTTTATGTAGAAAGGGTACAACTACATAAAATAGTGAATGATTCGGTACATGAACATAAACGATTCTTTATCCGGAATTTTGTATATCCAGAGCTTGAAATTGATAAGGATATTACTGTAGAAAGTGATGTGAAATGGTTACAATTTTTAATCGGACAAATACTATCGAATGCGATTAAGTATTCATCAGGTAGTAGAGAAAAGATTAAAGTGAAAGCTTGTAAGGAAGGTAATACAGTTGTGCTTGAAATTATCGATAATGGTGTAGGAATACCAAAGCAAGATTTACCAAGAGTCTTTAAACCTTTCTTTACAGGAGAAAATGGTAGAGATTTTAAAGAATCAACAGGGATGGGACTATATCTTGTATATGAAATTACGAAACAATTAGGACATAGTGTAGAAATCAATTCAGAGGTTAGTAAAGGTACAGTTGTACGAATTAAATTTTTTAATGTGTAGATAAGTGATCTAGGCTAAAAAACTTTGGAGATAGATTTTTTAGCCTTATTTTATAGCAATTATATGAAATAGTAAAAGGTCATCTTAGTATGTATAATGACACGTTAATAAATACGGGTGTTAAATTAGAAGGATTTAATAATAAATTGATAAATAGATTTTGTAAGAAAAAAGCTATCCCTTTGAAAGAGGTAGCTTTATGTATCCATCCTTTGAATAAGTGTATTAACATGAATAAGTATAATGTTCAAATTCGTGATATTTTTTGTGGATTATAATAGAATTAGTCTTTTATTTTTTCATGATACAGTATTGTAATTAAACAAACAAACTTAATAATTTATATCCAATTAATCCTAAAATAGTGATAGGAACCATCATTAAGAAAGAAGAAATTCGATTAGCATTAGAGCGTTCTAATACAAGAATCAAGATAATCCCGACTATGACTTCGGTATATCCAACAGGTAACATGTGACTATAGTGTTCAAAATTTAAAAGAATGTGAAGTCCATCCGTTACAAAAACTCCACTTAAAAGTGCGCTTCCGAATTTATGAAGTGGATTTGTAGTATCTTTCCATAGAAAACCTGCAATTCCAAAGATAGTTCCTCCTATACATGCACATACAATCCATACAGATATAAAATAAATAGAGTGAGCTACATTTTTAATAACTATTGCATAACCATAGTAGCCTAATACCATACCGAGTAGTGCAAGGATACCAGAAAGTATAGCTGAACGCTTAGAATAACTAAAGCTAGCCACAAAAAAGGATGGAACTAACCAAACGCTTCCTAGATTAGCTAATGAATTCCAGTGTCCAGGAAGTATACTTTGCCCCAATTTAGTTAGTATACCAACAATAATCCCTACTATAATCGGGATGAGAAAAATCCTTAAAAACATATTTAACTTTGTGATTTTTAATGTCCTGTCCATAAATTCAATCCTTACATTATTATTTTCTGTAAAGATATAATAGCTTATCACAAGGGAATAATCAATAAAAATTTATCGAAAAACAATAAGTGGTTATTGGGTAACGAATAACATTTTGTTTTTATATAAAATTTATATAAGAGAGAGTGCTTAGAAGTTTACTACTGGGGAAATCTAAAGGACGTATTACAATCAATGTAATTTGTGCTTGTTCAATATGAAGCTAAGAAATGATAAATAAGCCTAAAAGAAAGCAATCTTTTTAACAGCACAAATAATTGCATTTACTCATACAGTACTAGTATGGTACAATATGGTTATTAATGACGGAAAGGAATGATGGGTGGACGATGATTAACTAATCTTATTTTTAAATGTTGAAATGAAATAAATTTCAATTTATAAAAATTAGGATTAGTCTGCCCAATTCCAAACAACGGTATTGCTATTTGATTTGCGTAATAGCTTATTTGGGTATAAGTAATGTAACGACTAATCCTGCCAAAATTACTTTGGGAGGATTTTTTTGTTCTCCCTTAATGAAAGGGATCGGTAATATGAAAGAAATTTTAAAATTAAATGATGTTTACGTTGAAATAATGGAAAATACTTTGTTAGAAAAAATGAATGTAGCAGTGAAACAAGGGGATGTTATCGGATTAATTGGTAAAAATGGTGCTGGTAAATCAACGTTACTTCAATTAATAAATGGAAAGATTGAGCCTTCAAAAGGGATTGTTGAATGGCAGCAAATGAATATGACAACCGCATATGTTGAGCAAGAAATAGAATCTTTTATTAGTAATGATGTGATTTCGCAAGAAGCAGAACTTCTTGCGAAATGGGGCGTGCCAACGAACGATTTTCATACTTTAAGTGGTGGTGAAAAGCTGAAAATTCGATTAGCAAAAGGATTTGCCGAAAATCCTAATGTCTTAATATTAGACGAACCGACAAATCATTTAGATGATATCAGTACGGGATTTCTCATTAAACAAATAAAAAAGATGAAAGGTACTGTTATTGTTGTATCGCATGACCGATATTTTTTAGATGTTGTCGCAACAAAAATATGGTCAATTGAGGACAAAAAATTAATTGAGCATAGTGGTAATTATACGAGCTACATGAAAGTACGTGAGCAAAGAAGGAAGTCGCAGCAGCGTGAATATGAAAAGCAGCAAAAAAAGATAGAACAAGTAGAAACACATATAAAAGAATTGAGTTCATGGTCACAAAAGGCACACGCGCAGTCTACAAAACAAGAAGGTGTGAAAGAATTCTATCGTGTAAAAGCGAAGCGAATGGATGCACAAGTGAAGTCAAAACGAAAACGACTCGAAAAAGAGCTGGAGAAAACGAAAGTAGAACGTGTGAAAGAAGAATATTCAGTTGAGTTTTCTATTCAAGCGAACAAAAAAGTAGGAAAACGCTTTTTAGAAGTGAAGCAATTAAAAAAAGACTTTCATGGGAAAGCATTATTTGAAAACGTAAATTTTACAATTCAGCACGGTGAGAAAGTTGCGATTGTTGGACCAAACGGTAGTGGAAAAACAACATTACTGAAGATGATTATGGGAAACGAAACTGCTGAAGGAGAAATATGGATTTCACCATCTGCAAACATAGGCTATTTAACACAAGAAGTTTTTGATTTACCGCTTGATAGAACACCGGAAAATTTATTTTTTAAAGAGACGTTTGAAGAAAGAGGAAAAGTCCAAAATTTAATGAAACATTTAGGATTCCAAGCGTCTCAATGGAAAGAGCCGATTGAGCATATGAGTATGGGAGAAAGAGTAAAATGTAAGCTAATGGCTTATATTTTAGATGAAAAAGATGTACTCATTTTAGACGAACCGACGAATCACTTGGATCTACCTTCACGTGAACAACTTGAAAATACATTAGCTGAGTATAACGGAACATTAGTAATTGTATCTCACGATCGATATTTTCTGGAGAAAACAACTAACACAAAACTCGTGTTTTCAAACAATACGATACAAAAGCAGCTAGAAGAACCTACTAAAACAAGAGATGATATTGAAGAGCTACGTTTAAAGTTAGAAACAGAGAGACAAGAAGTATTAGGAAAATTAAGCTTTTTAACTTCTAACGACAAAGAATATAAAGAACTTGATGAACGATTTATAGAACTTACGAAGCAGATTAAGGCGCTATAACGTAAGTAAGGGGGATTAATATGGGAGAAGAGAGTTTGACTAAGTTATTTAGAATAGATTGTGGAGATATATACTTGCAAGAGTTTATGGTCAAAGATGCAGAGAGTATTTATAAAATAGCAAATCAACCGGAAATAGAAAAGTTTTTACCAGACTGGAAATCAACAAAAGAACAAAGGATGGATTGGATTGCAAATTATGAAATACCAGCAAACCAAGTATTTCTTGAGGCAGTGAAAACTACGAATAACATAGATAATCGTATGTTAAAGCTAGGAATATTTAAGAAAGCTACAAATGAATGCATTGGATGGTGCTGCACAGGCATGAAAGAAGAACTCCCTTCACCAAACAGAGAGATAATGTATGCTATCTCAAATGAACATCAAAATCATGGCTATGCTACAAAAGCGACTAAAGGTTTAATTGACTATTTGTTTAAAGAAACAAATTTAAATGTCCTCAACGCAATTGCTTTAATTAACAATGCACCATCAAATAAAGTTATTAAAAAATGCGGGTTTACTTATTTGAGTGAACAGAAGATAGAAAATCAACTATATAATCATTATGTATTGAGTAAATCTGAATGGATAAAAAATATTTCTCTGTAAAAGGAATTAAAACGAAATCATAAAAAAGCTTAGAGCTAAAACTCTAAGCTTTTTTATATTCATTTTATCCCGCATTACCGGGCAGTAAAACCCCCACTGATTAAAGTTTCACTTTATACCTGCTGACATAAGAAAGGTACAATTGTAATGACTTCTTGAAGGAATTGCTTTTCAACAAAATAGGGAAATCAAGCTGTACATGGGATATCCAGTTGAAAATCATTTATGAAAAGGTGATTGGAATATTTTGTCGAATTTATGTATCAATGATAATACAAATTTCTTACTCAAATCATTCTACAAATCAATTACTTAAAAAATGGAAGGGAAAAGTGGGCGGTATAAAGAAGCATTTAGTCTTAGTCAACAAAAATTGCTGGTAAGTCTATTAAAGAGCTACATATAAAACTTACGGTTGAGTGCTAGTAGGTAGATTAAATCTATAAGCCAGGAATTAGTTTAAATGAGGGAGGGGAACACATATTATAATTTGATTTCGTCACTTGCCACAAATAAGTATGGATTTTTCAGAATGGACTCCTTTTATACAGAATAATTGGTACCGAAAACATTATATGAAGTTTGTATATTTACTTCAGATAATCATTTTTATAATACCTTATTTTTTTGAAACAGGTTTCACTCATATTAATATATTTTATCTTATCATAATAGGTATGTTAGTCTTCATCATTCACGAATGTCTACACATTTTAGTAATAAGTAAAAAAGGGGATATTAGCTTAACATTTAGTAAAAGATTTTTTTGGTTAAATACAAATGCAGTCTTACCCAAAACGAGATTTTGGGTCTTTATGAGCTTGCCTATAATTGTATTATCAGTAGTTCCTGCCATGATATCGTTCTTTGTATCAGGAAATATTAAATCAATTTTATTATTTATATGTTGGATAAACGCATTCATTTCCGCCTCAGATATTTACAATTCGTTTTTGATTGCAATGAAACCGAAGCACTCATTTTTTTGCAGAGGTTATTATAAAGTGAAATAGTATTTAATGGGTAACTCAAATATGCTTCAACTACATACAATAGTTAAAATATAATATTTGAAAGTAAAAAGACCGATAAAAAAATCGGTCTTTTCTTATTAATAAAATAAAGATTAGAAAATAGCATTGTAATTCTAACCAATATGCAAATATTATAAGATAGATATGCTTTGTTTACAGATTTGAAAATAGGTTTGTTATCAGTTTTTTTAGAAATCTTACAAGCGTGTAAGATAAATGAAAGGTGAATCAATATGAGCTGTAAGACAATTCATTTACACTCTATAGTGAGCAGTGGAAATGAAGGGAGAATATAAATGGAAATTTTGCAGGCAAATAGTATTAGTAAAGTATATAAAGGGAAAGTACCTTATAAAGCATTAGTAGATATTGATTTATCAATTCAAGAAGGTGAATTTGTAGGAATTATGGGCCCGTCAGGTAGTGGGAAAACAACGTTATTAAATATGGTATCTACTATTGATTCTCCATCATCGGGAGAAATATTTATTAATGGTACAAATCCTTTTCAATTATCATCAGAAGAATTAGCGTTATTCCGCAGAAAACAATTAGGATTTGTATTTCAATCATTTAATCTTCTTAGCACACTTACTGTAAAAGAAAACATCGTATTGCCGATGACTTTAGATGGTGTTTCCGTCCAAGAAATGAATAAACGAGTAGAAGAGATTGCAAAGAAGTTAAACATTACTGATATATTGAGTAAAAGAACGTTTGAAATATCAGGGGGACAAGCTCAAAGAACAGCAATCGCTCGTGCGATCGTTCATAAGCCGCAATTATTACTTGCAGATGAACCAACAGGGAACTTGGACTCTAAATCTTCAAATGATGTAATGGAGATGCTTGATACTCTAAATAAAGAAGAAAAAGCAACGATGATGTTAGTTACACATGATCCGTATGCAGCGAGCTTTTGCAGCCGAGTAATCTTTATTAAAGATGGTCAACTATATAACGAAATTTATTGTGGTGAAAGTAGGCAAACTTTTTATCAAAAGATTATGGATGTCCTTTCTTTGTTAGGAGGAAAAAGGCATGACTTTTCGTCAGTTCGCATTTAATAATATTTTTCGCAATAAGCGTACATATGCTGCCCATTTTTTAAGTAGTGCATTTTCTATTATGATTTTCTTTACGTATGCTCTTTTATTATTTCATCCTGATTTACAAGGTGAGTTGAAATCGACAAGTGCAACAATAAGTGCATTTGGTACATTGGGATTTTCAGTTTCGCAAGGATTGATTTTTGTATTTTCATTTTTCTTTATTTTATATTCAGTTAGTTCGTTTTTAAAGACGCGTAAGAAAGAATTTGGCATTTTAATGATGCAAGGTATGTCAATGAGACAGCTTAAGAAATTATTATTAATTGAAAATATGTTGATTGGACTTGGTTCAATTTGTATAGGGATTTTCATTGGACTCATATTTTCTAAACTAGTCTTATTGATAAGTGCAAGTGTATTAATGATTAATAATGGTTTACCTTTTTATATACCAGTCCGAGCTGTATTATTAACAGTTATTACATTTCTTTTCTTGTTTTTAATTGTTTCATTATTTACATTTAAAATGATAAAAGTAACGGAACTTGTGGAACTTATTCGAGCAGAGGAAAAGCCAAAACCTGAACCGAAATCTTCAGTTTTATTATCGATACTTTCTTTAATTAGTATAGGGTATGGATATTTTTCAGTATTTCGCTTTATACCAAGTACCAATTTTATTACGCTTGGAATAGGTGTGCTTCTAGTAATTATAGGAACGTACTTTTTATATACTCAGTGTAGCGTTTATATATTGCACCTTGCTAAAAGGAGAGAATCTTTCTTTTTAAAGAGAACAAATATATTAACATTTTCAGAATTAATTTACCGTATGAAAGATAATGCAACGATGTTTTTTATAGTATCTATTGTTTCAGCAGTTGCATTTACAGCAATTGGTACAACAGCCGCAATTGGAAATAGGGATTTGGTAAGGATGACAAATCCGTATACATTTTTGTATGGAAGTTTGGAAAATGACAAAGTATTGAATAAAAATCTTTCTATTATAAAAAAACACCTTTCTGATGCTAATATTCCGTATCGAATGGCTTCATCTTCATATATATACACAGAAAATAGCGTAAATGTAATGAAGTTAAGTGAATACAACGATCTTGCTAAAGCACTAGGCTATCAACAAGAAACCATTGAAAAAGAAGATGAAATTTTATTAATCCCTGGAGTTGTATCACAAAAACAAGAATTTAAAAATGGCGAGTATAAAAAGGATATAGAAGTCATTCAAGGTGATTGGACAAAGACATTTCATGTGAAAAAAGCTGTAGAAAATTTAGTTTTACCACATGATTCTAGAACTATTTATATCGCTGTTCAAGATCAAGTATATGATGGAATGCCTCTTACTAGTGACCCAGTTAATGAAGAAATTTCATATCGTACTTACGGATTTGTTGTAGATGATTGGATAAAAACGAAAGAGATTTCCAATCAATTAAAGAGTATATTTGATAAAGATCTTAGGGACAGAGATTTCTACTTTGAAGCTTTAACATTAAACTTGTTGGAAGCAAAGCAAAAGAATGGTTTATTACTTATGGTAAGTATTTTAGTCGGAATCGTCTTCTTTACATTCGCCGCTAGTTTTATTTATTTCCGATTATATACAGATTTAGATCGCGATCAACAGCAATATAAAATGATTTCGAAAATGGGATTAAGTAAAGGTGAGTTGAAAAAAGTTGTAACGAGGCAGTTATTATTAATGTTCTTTTTACCAATTGTCGTTGCAGTGATTCATACTGTAGTCGCTTATATGGCATTACAACAATTAGTCGACTTTTCTATCATAAATAGCTCTATCGCCATTTTAATTTCATTTATATGTATACAAGTTTTATACTTCTTTATCACTCGTTGGCGTTACCTACAAAAGCTTTATAAAACTATGGAACAGTAGAGAACATCAGCAAGTAACATTGCAGAAAAGCATGTAAAAAAACAATATGAGTTATGAAAGGAATTGTAATGAAAAAAACATTATCAATTTTCATATTATGTATATTAATTTTAATTAGTTTAAGTGCATGTGCTAAAAGTGAAGAATTATTTCCAGCTAACGGTGTATTAATCATTGGAGATGAGAATCATACTGGAGCAATTATGAATCGTTATAAGGAAAATACGAAAGAACATGAAATTTTCCCAGTGAAAACAGGGGAATTTGAAAAAGGAAAGGTATTAATATTAAATGAATCTACTGCACAAGCGATGATTAAAGCAAAGATTTTTCGTAAACGTGACCAAGGAGCCCTTTCCAAACTGGTAGATACGTTACCTAATTTTCCAAAAGAAAGCTCACTACTATATATAAATGAAGAAGAAAAGAATATTAAAAGTATTAAAATAGAAGGAAAAGAGATACCAGTTGCATATGATAGTGATGCTTGGCTTGGCAATAAACGTGACTATGGAGCACTATGGTATATCATTGTGGCGAAAAATAGTGTGTATAAAGAAATAAAAGCGAATGAAACGAATATGCAACTTCTACATTTAAAAAAGTCGTTAGGTGATGAAAAACCTAAAATGTCGACAGATAATACATTAATTAATGAAAAAGTAAAAGTAAGAAAGCTAATTGAAGGTTTTAAAGAGAAAGTATCAGTTCAGTTTGTAACGATCGGAGAAAAATCTTAAAAAAGAGTTCGAGGTTGATAGAAAGTTTATCAGCTTCGAACTCTTTTTAGTTTATAGACAAATCAATTATTATGTTTTACATTACTTCATTTAATCGAGTCTCGTTTGTTTCCTCAATCGCATTTGAATTTTGAACTGAATTATTTTGGGCTTCTTTTTCTTTACGAGCCTTTTGTAGCATTTCAAGGATGATCCATAAAGGAACACCTTTATCCTTTAACATCTTCCATAAATCTAATTCATTAAATTTATGCTCAGGCTGTTTCATTTCTTTTTCAGATGAACGAATATCAAACTTGATAGGATCATTTACTTTCTTACTTTCAAGTTTAGTAGAAGAGATAGTATTATGCTCAAGAGTAGATGGAGTTATTTTAGTAGGTTGAGATAATGTATGAATATTTGATCCGATTTGCATGTTTTTTCCTCCTTTTTGAAGCAATGAGATTAGTTTTCTTATGGTTTTTAAATCTTTTTAACATGAGGAAACTATATCTAATTATAAATCTAAATAAATAGATTTACAAGTTATATTGTAAAAAGTAAATGTTTACTTGAATTAATATTTATCAACATTTGTATATGTTTTCTATATATACAACGTATATAAAATACTTTACATTATGTTTAAGTTGTTAAATTATTCTGTTAATTTTTCGAAAAGAAAAATGTAAACGTTTTATTAGGGGGAGAAAGTATGGGGAAGTTATTTTTAAAAATATGTTTTTTCGCATTAGTGACCGTATGTTCATTCGCAGCGAAAATATCATACGCTGAAGAAAGGCAACAAAATAATTATCCTATCATATTGGTGAATGGATTTGCTGGATGGGGTAGGGAAGAAATGCTGGGCGTAAAATATTGGGGTGGTGTTCATGATATACAGGAAGATTTGAAACGAAATGGTTATATGGTACATACCGCTGCTGTTGGACCTGTTTCTAGTAACTGGGATCGTGCATGTGAATTGTATGCACAAATTAACGGTGGGACAGTAGACTATGGTGCCGTACATGCTGAGAAACATGGACATAATCGTTTTGGCAGAACTTATAGTGGTTTTGCACCGAATTGGACTGAAACAAATAAAGTTCATTTAGTTGGACATAGCATGGGTGGACAAACGATTAGAACATTAGTACAGCTATTAAAAGAAGGCAGTTTTGAAGAAAAGAATTATGTGAAAAATCACCCAAACACCAAAATATCACCACTATTTGAAGGCGGAAAATCATATGTTCATAGTGTTACAACATTAGCAACCCCTCACAACGGTACAACACTTGCGGATGGGAGTCTTCTGCTACCGTTCGTTAAAGATTTACTCATTACAACTGCAAGCTTCGGAGGAAACAATAATTTATCGTTATATGATTTCAAATTGGATCAATGGGGTATAAAGAAGAATGCTGGAGAGTCCTTTTTCCAATATAGTAATCGTATTCTAAATAGTTCACTTTGGAAAAATACAAAAGATATAAGTCAATGGGATTTAAGTACAGATGGTGCAAAGGAGTTAAATAATTGGGTAAAGACACAACCGGATGTGTATTACTTATCCTATAGTGGACATGCATCACAAGCAGCACCTATAACAGGTTTACATTTACCTCATATAACGATGAATAAAGTGTTGATGGGGAATGCGTTTTTCTTAGGTTCTTATGCGAGATATGAAGAAAACCGTCCGTTAGTTGATACTTCTTGGTGGCAAAATGATGGTGTAGTAAATACAAATTCCATGATTGCACCATCTTCTAATGTTGCTGTAAATAATAATGAGTCATTACAGGTTGGAAAATGGAATCATATCGAAACGAAAGCGAATTGGGACCATCTCGACATGGTAGGGTTAAGTGTTTCAGACTCGTTAGGTTTTTCTAGCATTCAAGAGTTTTATAGAACAATTGCTGAAAAGCTATCACGTTTACCGAAATAGGTAATAATAAAGCGCTCTCGATGGAATTCGAGAGCGCTTTATATTATATTGAAAGAGGGATTTGGTAGAAAAATATGGGGGGATATTATGAAAATTCAAGTTGTATTATCAGGATACGGAACAGTAGGCAGAGAGTTTATAAAATTATTAAATGAAAAATATTCATATATATATGAAACATATGGGATTCAATTAGTTGTAAGTGGCGTATTAGGGAGAAATATTGCAATAAATAATGAAGAAGGCTTATCTCTTCATCATTTATTGCTGTATGGTGGCGGTACCGCTGCAATTGAAAAATATTTAGAGTATCATCCGAAGGAACGTGCAATAACTAGCATAAGTGGTACTGTATTGGTAGAATCAACGGTTACAAATCTTAAAGATGGAAATCCAGGGAAACAATATATGAAACAAGCGATTGAGAAACAGATGGATATAGTAGCAATTTCTAAAGGTGCGCTCGTTACAAACTGGAGAGAAATAAATGAAGCAGCAAGAGGCGCAAATGTACGAATTCGATATAGCGGTGCAACAGCCGCTGCACTACCGACACTAGATATTGGACAATTTAGTTTAGCCGGTTGCAGTATTGATAAAATAGAAGGAATATTAAATGGAACAACTAATTATATTCTTACGAAAATGTATGAGGAAGATATGACATTTGAAGAAGCGCTGAAAGAAGCACAAAATAAAGGGATTGCTGAGACAAACCCTATATTAGATATAAGTGGTTCAGATAGTGCGTGTAAATTGTTACTTTTGACTAACAGCTTAATGGAAACAGAGAAAACACTTACTGATATACATATAAAAGGAATCGAGCACGTTACAAAACAGCAAATACAAAATGCTAAGAAACAACATAAAATTATTAAATTAATAGCATCAATATATAAGGATGAGGGTGGCAATGTGAATTTAAATGTTGAACCGTGCGAAATAGAAAAAGATCATCCGTTAGCAAAAGTAAATGGGACCGAAAAAGGAATTACGTTCTTTACAGATACGATGGGGCAAGTTACTACAATTGGCGGGGCTTCTAATCCACGAGGCGCTGCAGCTGCAGCTTTAAAAGATGTAATTAACTTATATCGAAAAGATTTGTAAGACCGTACCGCCCTTTATAAAAAATACATATGTCGTGGACCTTTTGAGAATGAAATAAATATGCAAAAATGATTGCAGGGGGTAAGGAATTGTTTAAGGATTTTAAAGTTGTTAAAGATCGTCCCGTTTATATTCAATTAAAAGACTATTTGAAAAAGATGATTATGAAAGGGCATTTGCTCGGGGATCAAAAAATCCCATCAACAAGGGAACTAAGTGAATTACTAAGTGTGAGTAGAAACACTGTACTCGCTGCTTATGCAGATTTAGAGCAAGAAGGACTCATTTATGCAGTTAAAGGAAAAGGGAACTTTGTTGCGAAGGTGGATATATCTAACACTTCGTCTGTTGAAATAGATTGGAAAAATAAACTTAATACAGTGACCGCATTAGCGGACGAATTAGATTTAATGAAACATGGTGTTCGTTGGGAAAAGGGAATGATTGTTTTTAATAGTATAGCCCCGGATGAGAAGCTATTTGATGTTGAAAATTTCAAAAGAGCTTTTCTTACTCGTATGTCCATTGAAGGGGACATCGTATTGAACTACGGATATGCAAAGGGATATAGACCGTTAATGAATTATTTACTTCATTACATGGAAATGAAAGGTGTAGACATTTCGAATAAAGATATTCTAATTACAAATGGATTTACAGAAGGATTGGATATTGTACTCTCTTCTTTATCAAAAAAATCCGGTCGTGTCATTTGTGAGAATCCAACTCACCATGCTGCACTTAAGCTTTTCCGTTTACATGGACTTGAAGTTCATGGGATTGATATGCATGAGGATGGTATTGATACGAATGAAGTTGAAAAAAGTTTGCGTGAAAAAGATTTTGATTTTGCTTATTTAATTCCTTCTTATCATAATCCAACCGGTATTGTTACGAGTTCAGAGAAAAGAACGGAATTGATGAGGTTATTCTCAAAATACAAGGTTCCTATTATAGAGGACGGATTTAATGAAGAATTACGTTATTCAGGTTCACATTTAGCTCCATTATTAACTTTTGCGGGAGCTGGCAATAATGTGATTTATATTAGTAGCTTTTCAAAGGTGCTTTTCCCTGGTTTACGTGTAGGCTGGATTATTGCAGATAAAGAGCTGATTCATTATTTAGAAAGCGTAAAAAGAGCAAGAACGATTCACACATCTACGCTAGATCAAGCTGTTCTGTTTCAATATTTACATGAGGGATATTTTGAAAAATATTTAAAAAAGGCAAGATCTGTTTATAAGAAAAAATATGAGTTAGCTGTCGGGGCATGTAACCAGTACATTCCTTTTAAAAGAATGACTGGAGATGGTGGACTTCATTTATTTATAGAGCTAGAAGAGCGTATGAATGCCCGCACACTTTTACAAAAGTGTTATGAGAAAGGCGTTACGTTTTCACCTGGAGATGTTTTTTACTCTGATGGAGAAGGAGCAAACACTTTCCGATTAGGGTTTTCGCGCTTGAAAGAAGAAGAAATAGTTCGGGGAATTAAAATAATTGGTGATACATTAAAAAATGAAATTTGGAGTTGAGAAAATGAAAATCGGTGTTATTATGGGCGGGGTATCGTCTGAAAAACAAGTTTCAATTATGACGGGGAATGAAATGATTGCTCATTTAGATAAAAATAAGTATGAAATAGTTCCAATTACATTAAACGAAAAAATGGATTTAATTGAAAAAGCGAAAGACATTGACTTTGCATTGCTCGCATTACACGGAAAATACGGAGAAGATGGGACAGTTCAAGGAACACTGGAGAGTTTAGGGATTCCTTATAGCGGAAGTAATATGTTATCTAGCAGTATATGTATGGATAAAAATATTTCGAAAAAGATTTTACGTTATGAAGGTGTAGAAACACCAGATTGGATTGAACTTACAAAAATGGAGGATCTAAATCTTGATGAGTTAGATAAGTTAGGATTTCCATTAGTGGTAAAACCAAACTCTGGCGGATCGAGTGTCGGGGTGAAAATCGTTTACAATAAAAATGAATTGATCTCAATGCTAGAAACTGTATTCGAATGGGATTCTGAAGTAGTAATTGAGAAGTATATAAAAGGTGATGAAATTACATGTTCTATTCTGGATGGAAAACAGTTACCTATAGTTTCAATTCGACATGCAGCCGAGTTCTTTGATTACAATGCAAAATATGATGATACTAGTACAGTTGAGGAAGTTATCGAACTTCCAGCAGAAATTAATGAACGTGTAAATAAAGCTTCACTGACTTGTTATAAAGCATTAAAATGTAGTGTTTATGCAAGAGTTGATATGATGGTGAAGGACGGAATTCCATATGTAATGGAAATTAATACATTACCAGGGATGACACAATCAAGCCTATTGCCCAAAAGTGCAGAAGCAGCGGGAATTAGTTATAGCAAACTATTAGATATAATTATTGAAACATCATTAAAAGTTAGAAATGAAGAAGGGTTTTAAGGAGATTATATAACTAATTCTTTTGACAGTTTCACGAAGTATGCTATGATGAATACATTATAAAAACAAAATATTTATCCACTAGGGGAGCCTTTTATAGGCTGAGATCAAATGTGATTTTGAGACTCTTAGTACCTGATCTGGTTAATGCCAGCGTAGGGAAGTGGGAAAGACGTTGCTATTTAATGAGTAAATAAATACTGTCAATTTCACTTTCTTTACGCCTGTAAAGAAAGTTTTTTTATTTTACAGCTTTAATAATTGTGGATAAATACTTATATTTTATACATTATTGGAGGGATTTAAATGACTTTTTCACAATCATTACGTAAAGAAGTAGATTCAATTTGGGAAGCGAGTTTTAACCATCCTTTTGTAAAAAAACTTGGTGAAGGAACATTAGATTTAGCTAGTTTTCGCTATTATGTGCTTCAAGATTCATATTATTTGAGTCATTTTGCTAGAGTACAAACTTTAGGAGCTGCAAAAGCTCTTGAATTAGAGACGACAGCTCGTATGGCACATCATGCTCAAAATACATATGAGGCCGAGTTATCTTTACATGAGAATTTTGCTAAAAAGCTAGGGATAACAAAAGAAGAAAAAGATAATTTTATTCCTGCGCCAACTGCATATGCGTATACTTCACATATGTATCGTGCTGCGTATGAAGGGCATTTAGGAGATATCATTGCAGTAATTTTACCTTGCTATTGGTTGTATTATGAAATTGGCGAACGCTTAAAAGAGTGCCAGCCGGAAGAGCCAATTTATAACGAATGGATTTCTGCTTATGGATCTGATTGGTTCCGTACGCTAGTTGAAGAACAAATTACACGTTTAGATACTATCGCTGAAAAAGTAACAGAGGCAGACCGCAAACGTATGAAACAGCATTTTATTATTAGCAGTCAATATGAATATTCATTTTGGGAAATGGCTTATACATTAGAAAAGTGGCCAGTGGATACAGACGTAAAAGACGTAATTGGATAAAGAATAGAAGTAATGTTATAGATAGGTATGGATCATACCTATCTATATATTTTTTCTTGTCAAATTCGCGTAAAGTCATTAGTGCTACGGATGTGGCGAAATAGAATATCGATAATTTAGCTCATTTACTTGTCTACGCATTAACTGGATAAACTTCTGTCACATTTATTTTACAATCAAAGAACGTAAATGTTGGTGGTATGAAGTTAAATAAGAAAAGAAACCCGAGCTGTTAGCTGTAACGGAGTTGTTTTTTCTTTGCAGGAATTTCTAAATTATCATGGAGTGTTGTTAATACAATATGCATATTTGCATATTGTGTTTTTTTGAGTTCTTTTTGTGTTAAAATCAAATATAGGGATGTGGGAATATAAAGAAGTAAAAGCAGGAATATCCAATTAATTTTGAGAGGTGTTATATGTTTACAAATAAGAAATTAATTCGATTTGGTTTATCGTTGTTTGTATTTTTAGGAATCATTAATTTTACAATCAGCTATTTCCAAACATATCTTGAAACAGCAGCAGATATCAAATGGGTAATTCCAGAAATTTGGAAAACTATTTTACTAGATGTTCCTCAAGGTATACTTGTTCTTTTAGGCGCAATTGCTTTATATGATTTCACAAAAGAGGCATCACAAAAAGACGCATCAATCTAAGTGTGTCTTTTTTCAATTAGGAATTTCATAGAGAGTTTTGCTGGAGAAATAGAATGAAAAGCCCTAATAAGGGCTTTTTTCTTTGTAGGAATTTTTTATCCGTCATAGAAACCGGTCACTAGGAGATGTTATAGCGAAACGCATTTACATTACAGAAAAATCTAAGCGGCAGACGGAAATATATAGGATATGGCAACATAATTATTGAGAAATTAATTGAATTTATTAGGTATGAAGATATGACGCTAGAATTCATATTTTTTAATTTTTATTTATCCCGCATTAACGGGCTGTTCGTAAAAGCCTGATTGGTGAGGGCTAATAATCAGCGGGGGATGAACTCCCCCCACTGATTAAAGTTTCACTTTATAAAAATGAGCCCATAGCAAAAATAGGTATATGAACAAGGTGCATCATTTAGTGATAAGTCATACTTTGTTGGTGTACGTATTGAACTTAGTTTATAGCACTATTTTTACTTAGATGTAACGAACAGAAATATAGGGAAGCATCAATGAGGTTGTATTTTATAAACGGAGGTTATGAAAATGAATCAGTTTCAACAAGAACTACAAGCGTTAAGTCTTAATGATTACCGGTCTGGAAATATTGTCTATTGGGACCAGCAAAACCAATATCCATATTACTATATTGAAGATGCTGCTCGTCGCTGTGGCGGTTGTGGTCGTTGTGGTGGTTGTGGTGGAGGTCGTTGTGGCGGATTCCGTTGTGGTGGATTCCGTTGTATTGGTTGCTTCGGTTGTTTTGGTTGCGGAGGTTGCGGAGGTTGCGGAGGTTGTGGCGGCTGTGGTGGTTGCTCTAATTGTTTTGATGGTTTTAGTGGTACTACTGATACTACTGGTACTATTGTAACGTATGAATATTAATTACATTTATCCCACTATTTGCGGGTAATAAAATCTCCCTTAAAATTCAGAGAGAGCAAAGAGAAGTTAGGTGGCGGACTGTCCATAAAAGCCCGATTGGTGAGAGCTGATTAAAGCTTCACTTTATCAATTAAAAAACATTAGTTTTATATATGTACTTGCCGACAAAGAATATAGCCATTATTAATGGATATATTCAGTCATTCAAGTGAAAGAGTAACAATAAGATATATAGGTGTAATCAAGAGGTGATGGATAAAGCAATGACTAGATTTAAAATCTAATCATTGCTTTTTTCTTATGGTTTTATCATCAAATATCTGTCTGGTTTAGGGATTGATTTCTTCTAGCTAATGAATTTATTACAACTTTGTAAGGTTAATGTAATGTTAATCGATAGTAAATGAAGATGCTTGAGTGTAATTTAAATAAGATTAAAAAGTACTGTTTATCTATAAAATAATCGGGTAAATAATATGTAATTAGGAAGTGTATGAATATGATTGAACTAAAATCTATTATCCATTCGTATAAACTAAAGAGAAAAATAGCTAAAGATTTATACGGAAAAAGAGATGAATTGACACTGTTATTAAATGAATTTAATAAAATGAAATGTACAGTAACATCTGAAAAGAAGAAAAACAATATATTATCTCGTTTGCAACTAATTTATCAAAATATGAAATTAGATAAGCAGTATCCTCTATCAGTTGCTTTTGATAGTAAATTATTGGAGCGATTAGAAAAAGAACCTCTACATACTATTGAGGATGGTGTAACATGTTTACATCTAATGTTAGATGTGAATTATGAGAAAATAAAACAATATGGTTCGAGTACAAGTAGGTCATTTGTTCCATTATCGCAGTCTTCTATTTGTCTTGCTGATTGTATTTGTTTAACAGGAGTTGTAGTAGGTTTACTAGGAGCAATTTCATTTGGGGGATTACTGTTATCTATATGTTCAATTACATAAAGGTTGATATTTGTAAAAAGGGCACCGAATTAAGGTGTTCTTTTTTGGTTTTTTTGTAAAGATATTGTAAATGATAAGTACAATGCATTAAGTGTAATGTATAATTCGAATGTATCGAAATACAAATATAATAGAGGTGTTATACATGATAATTACTTTGAATTTTTAAAAGAGTCGGTTTGATAATAATTTATGTAGATAAACAGTTTTTACGTTTCTTTTAAATACTTAGTTTAAATGGATTAGATTAAGTAACTATTGTTCTAGCTTTTTGATAATCAAGACAACTGAAGAAAGGAAGGAATCATTTTATGAAAAAATTAAGGCTGCTAACATTTGAAAATATAGTAGAACCCCTTTTAAATGAAAAGGTATCATTTATATACTTTCCTATTGAATGGCTGGACATCGTAGAGATACATTATAAGACATTTTTATTAACGAGTAAGTTGAAACGTTTGAATGAAAGATTGTATGATATGTTTTCGGATATATTGTTTATTCAGCATAACCCGTACGTATTAAATGAAAATACACCATGGATTGTATCGAAAGAACCTATTAGACAAGAGCAGCTCGATTATATTTTTCAAAGTTGGTATGAGATTATTCATGATTGGAAACCAAATAGATTAGTAGAACCACCAAAATATGAATGGCAATCCGATTTGATTTCTAATTTGCCAGTACTACATGATAATGAAACGTATTCTAAGTGGGTGCCCGCTTTAATCTCACATATTTTTTGTGAGCGTCCTATATATTTAGAAAATACAAATGAAGAAGAAATCTATTTTTCCCCTCTTAGATCACAAAATATTTGTGAGGCGATGTCAGGGCCGATAAAAGATGAAAAAACACAAGATTTTTTCTCCTATGTATATCGATTCGAATGCATAACCCGCGGTGGTGAGAACGCTCCATTATTAAATATTTCAATAGGGATTCGGAGATTTTATCAAGAATATAAGATGATAGGTCAAACAAACCTTGATATGACAACATTTGTTTGACTTTTTTTGATAAAATGCAAACATTTTGCAAACATAGGTTATCCAAAGATACTTTTACCGAAGTTTTTAACTGCTTCTTCCTGCATATTCGGTAAAACATGAGAATAGACACTTAATGTCATTGAAATATCTGTATGACCTAATCGCTCACTGATGATTTTAGGGTTAACTCCTTGTTTCAATAGTAGAGTTGCGTGTGTATGTCTTAAATCATGGAATTTAATTTCTTTTATACCTACTTTGTTTGTCATCCTAATGAAACTTTTTCTGAAATGTGCTCTTTTTATTATTCTTCCAAACTCATTACAATTTATTAAATCTTGATCTAGATAAGCAGAACCAAACCTTAATTTCTCTTTATTGATTAAAATTTTATGTTTTTTTAAGGCTGCTATTGTTTCATTAGGTACAGGAATTGTACGTTTTGATGAATTTGTTTTTGCAGTTTTTTTGATTTTATTGTCATGACCAGATGTTTGATTTATTGTAACAGTATGTTTCTCAAAATCAATGTCTTGCCATCGTAAACCTAGAACTTCTCCTAGACGCATACCTGTAGTTATTGCAAGTAGATACCCAATGTGATATCGTGATTCTTGTGAATGAGCTAAAAACTTTTTTACTTCTTCCTCTGTCCAAGTCTGGATTGGGGTTTTTTCTTTTTTAGGTATCTCAGCAAAATCTGCTGGATTTCGAGAAATAATATTTTGTTTTACAGCTAGGTTTAAAGCACTCTTTAAAATTCTATGCATAAGCAGAATAGAATTGTTTGTAATCCCTTTGTCTATCGCAGTTTTATAGCATTTTTGAATGTGCATAACATTTAATTTATGGAGTGCGACCATTCCTATACTAGGTATAACATGTTGGTTGATAAATGCCCTATAGCCAGCAAAGGTACTCTTTTGTATACTCATACTTTTAATTTCTAGCCAATGATTTAGGTAATCTTTTAGCGTAACTTTAGATGGCTCTATAAAAGTTCCTTCATTCAACTCTGTAATTTTCTTTGCTACATCGGCCTGTGCTTCTTTTTTTGTCTTATATCCAGAAAACCACTTCTGTCTTCTTTTTCCTGTCTCTGGATCAGGACCGATATCAATAACGATACAGTATTTATTTCCTCTTTTTCGAATATGTCCTTTCACTTAAAACACTCCTTCATTTGTTTTGAATCATGTTGTATAAGTCTGGTTGTAATTTTGCTGCTATGAAAATTACATAGTTGGACATATCAGCGATGGATATATTTTACCATATATGAACAGAATTGATTATTTAATATATTGGTTGTTTTTTACAAAAGTTAATTTTATAAAAGAATTTTGTATATTTAAGGGAATATTTTTATTTAAAATATTTTATTTGGAATAGTACATCTTGTATATATCATATTTTGTACAATTAATATTTTCTTAATTGAGAAATGATTTTTATTTGGAGTGAGATATATGGAGAGGAAAAAGAAATGGGAAGGATTAAACTCTAAAAATCTATCTGCTAGTTCACTGGATTCGAGTTTAATAGGACCGACATTGCCACCGATTTCCTCATTTACTCTACCAACGGGAGCAAGTGGAGCAACAGGTCCGACAGGCCCAACGGGAGTAACGGGAATAACAGGCCCAACAGGTCCAACGGGGGTAACTGGAATAACAGGCCCAACAGGTCCAACGGGGGTAACTGGAATAACAGGTCCAACAGGTCCAACGGGGGTAACTGGAATAACAGGTCCAACAGGTCCAACGGGGGTAACTGGAATAACAGGCCCAACAGGTCCAACGGGGGTAACTGGAATAACAGGCCCAACAGGTCCAACGGGAGTAACCGGAGTAACAGGTCCTTCAGGGGGCCCGGTAGGCCCAACAGGTCCTTCAGGAGGTCCAATAGGTCCAACTGGAATAACAGGCCCGACAGGTCCAACTGGAATAACAGGCCCGACAGGTCCAACAGGAGCAACTGGAATAACAGGCCCAACAGGTCCAACGGGATTTGAATCTGCATTCAGAGCTTTCAAATCTACTGATCAGTCCGTTACTGCTAATACACTGTCTATAGTAACATTTGAAACTACACAATTCGATTTAAATGGTGAATATGATGGTGTATCAACATTTATACCGCAACAAGATGGAGTATATTTAATTATTACTACTATAATTTTTAGTCCTACTGATGATACTCTAAATTATGTGACGGAAGTATTTATAACAGTTAACAGTGCTTTAATAGCAGGAGATGATAGCTTTTTTGGTGGAAATACTGGGCTTTTAAATGCGGTAACAGTTTCTACGATTGTACAATTGAATGCAGGGGATATGGTGCAAGTTCAAGCTGGTAGTACCATAGATGGCGCTATTGCATCTCCACTTCTTACAAATTTTCAAGCTGCGAGGTTTCCATCACCAGTTCCAAATACACTTTTCTTATTAAATAATTTATCTGCAGATTGGAGTAAAAGGCCATTTAGTAGAAAATCATAATTATGTTCATTTTTAAAATACCCTAAAGAAAATGATGAATTTAGATTGAGTTTGTCTATTAAGAATAAGAAAAGCCACTTAGATGAGTGGCTTTTCTTATTCTTAAATTATGGCATATACAGTTAAAACTAAGTGATTACATAATTGGAAATAGTTAAACTTGTACTATTTTGGTTCAGGATAGTAATTTTAATATAAAATCTCAATAGGTATTTATTAACTTTACATCTCTAAAAGAATAATTGAACTTTTGCTATCACTATAGTTACATATAAACCGATTATCAAATGCAATATTTCATATTTTTAACTGTCAAAAAACTAGACTTATATTAGTATTTTTAACTTTCTCAAGTATTTTCAGAATATAAGAGAATAGATGTTTGGGTTATTTGTGATAGAATATTCTTAATAATATAATTTAAAGGAACAAAAAGACCCATAGCGCAGCAAAAGTAGTGTGCAGCCACTCTTATGCTGTTCCCTAATTTGGATAGGGGAAACTATTGCCATGAGTCAGCCCAAGTATAACATGATATTTCAAATAAAATCCTCTATGGTACAGTTTTTCTATTGAAAAAATTCGGGAGGGTGTCTCGCGTTCAAGGAGGCTTCAATATGAATAAGGTGATAGGTCTTGGAGGTATTGTTTCAAGTGATGATATGAATTCGGCGAAATTGTCAAAAATAACAAATTTATCGCAGTCGAATTTATGGAAAACATTGAATGGGAAAGTACCTATGACTTTTACAAAACTAATGAAAATTTTGGATGGATTTGATTCTGAAGAAAAGAAAATGGAAGTAGTTCAGGAGTTTTTGAAGGGTACCAATAAAGAATCGGATATACGACTTGCTATGTATTATTTATATTTAGCAGGTTATTCGGACCTACTTAGTGATCTTGTTGGAAAAGAGTATAAACAATCAGTAACAAATAATTATAGAGAGATTTTTCGTGTTTGTTTAGATAGACAAACTCGTTCATTAAGATCAGGGGAATTCCTTAAAGAAATAGAAGTGTTACGTACAAAGGTCAATTTAAATAAACCAGGAGTAAATATACTTGTGAACACTTTGAGTATCTATGGTTATTTTGATTTAGGGGCATACAATGTTTTAACAGTGCTACAAAGGATGATACAAGAAAAAATAAATCATATGCCAAAAGGTTTAGAAAAAACTTTAAATGAGGTGGAGTTAAACATAATATGCTCATATGCATATTTAATGCAAGATGAGGTGAAAATGGCTAGAGATTTATTGCAAAAAGTACTAGAAGAAGCAAGTGCTCCGGGTTTATTAAAAGCTACGGCATTAAGTATAGTCGCGGAAAGTTATATTTTCTGTAATCCAGATAAAGCATTTTATTATTTTGAGCTTTCACTTGTAGAGTTGAAGAAAATAAGAAATAACAAATCATTACTTAAAAGAAAGTTAGTGGAAAACACCCTCTCTTTTTGTTGTATTATTCATAATATTCATGTAAAATCTGGATATATACATCATGATGCTGAAAGGGCGTTAAAGTATATACGTCAAAATAAGAAAAGTGAAGCTTCTGCAATATTAAATCAGATTGATAATCGAACCGCGATTCAAGACTTTTATTTATCGATAGCAACAAATGATGAGAAACTGCGTAGGAAAGCATATCATCGATTCTTAAAAGACGGTAATTTATTCTACATAAAAATCTTTGATATCTTAAAGTGAGGGACAATGAGAATGAAAAAAATAGTAGCTAGTTTAGTTATTACATGTACAATTACGTTATCGTTGTTATCTGTTGGTTTGGTATCAACTAATGATAATAAAGCCGCTGAAAAAGTAAAAGAAGTACAAATAATGAAAATGGATCCGGGAACTTTAGGATAATAAATGATTTAAAATGCCATTGCATCTAAGGATGTGATGGCATTTCGTACGTTTAAGGGGTTATTCATTTTCTTCATTTTGGGATTTTTGAATAATTAAGGGTGATGGAGGATGGGTTATATGGGGAATTTAATAAAAGAAAAATCAGATAGGGATGTAGTTGAAAATAAAATGGAAGTATTATTAGAAAAAATATATAAAGGTGATAAGGAAGCTATTGAAAAGCTGAATAAAATAAAAAAAGCGATGGTTAGCAATTAAGCTAGTTATCGCTTTTTCGTTATAACTCTTTTTTGATTAAATTAATTATCTCTTCACGCTTTTTGGGATTGAGTTCATTAATTTGAAGCATAATTTCTTTGAGATCATCTTTTAATGATTTTGACTCTGTTGAATTTAAACTTTTATATTCAGAGAGTCCCATGATATAGTCTGCTGACACTCCAGATAAACGAGATATTTTTTCAACGGTCTCTCTAGATGGGTTTCTATGGCCATTTTCGTATAAAGAAATCATGGTTTTTTTAGCATTTATAGCTTCTGCGAATTCAAGTTGACTCATTTTAAGAAGTTCTACCCGTATTTCTTTAATTCTAACACCAATTATATTTTTACTCATTAGTAAATCCTCCCCTTAAAATTCATTGATTATAGTCAATGAATTCCCTATATAGAATGTATCAAAAAGGTTTGCTACAAGACAACTAAAATTTTTTGAATAAAAAGGGTTGCTTGAAGCAAACCTTTAGTATATACTCAAATTAACAAACAAGATGAAGGTGATAAAATGATGGTACTTGATACAGAAAAAGTTAAAATCTTAAGGACGAATCTTGGGTATAGTCAAAGTTATGTTGCTGAAAAGATAGGTTATCGAAACAAATCGATCTACTGTAATTTAGAATTAGGTAACAGACAGCCAAGTATAACTAAATTGGTTAAGTTAGCAAAATTTTTAAATGTGACAACAGAGGAAATTTTAAAGGAGTCAGTATAAGACGACTTATTTTTTTACCTAAATGTTTGCTTGAAGCAAACTAGATGTTATACTTCATAAAATATTTTTACCTTTAATCAAAATTTCATAAGTAAATTACAGATATAAAGGAGCGAAAAAAATGGGATTAGATCAATTTATTAAAGAATCTATCCGTGAAGTTGTAAGAGAGGAAATTAGATCAGCAATAGCTGACTTACAACTACAATCACAACCAAATAAGGTTATGCGAGTAAAAGAAGCGGCAGCTTACCTCAACATTGCTGTTTGTAGAATGTACGAATTAGCAAATCACCCTAGGTTTCCAGTAATAAGAGAAGGGCGTAAACTTCTTTTCTTGCAAAAGGATTTAGAAGCTTGGCTTGAAACACAAAAGGAGGCGGACTAGTGGAAGATACAATATCATTAGCTATATTTGGATTGTCAATCACAGGTGGTTTATGGCTACTTTATGTTACTTATGAGCCAATAAGAAAATGGGCTTGGAGTAATGTAGAACAAAATAAAAAGACCCATGGCAGTGGGTCCGTTAGAAAAAACAAATTTCTATAAGTATACCATGGAAAGTAGGGAAATAGTACATGAATTTAATTGAATATCAGGTGCTATTACCTAATAAATTTTTGGGATTAGCAAAAAGCAAAGATGAGTTGAAGCAAATAGTTGAGCAGTATTTCAAAAATGGTTATTCGCATTATGAAATTCAAGGAATCATCAAAATTGGTCAAGCATATGTTGCAGTTTGTACGAGGAGGTAAACAGGTGGCAACATTTCGAGTAAATAAAAGTAAAAATTACACAACTATTAATAACACAGGTCTTCGAGATGAACGTTTAAGTTGGAAAGCAAAAGGGATATTGGCTTACATTTTATCGTTACCAGATGATTGGGTGTTTTACATGGAGGAAATATCTACTCATGCAAAAGATGGAATTGATAGTTTAAGGGTGGGAATGAAAGAACTGAAAAAATACGGTTACGTTAGAAGGTTTCCTGTAAAAAACGAAAAGGGAAAGATAACTAACTGGGAGACGATTATTTATGAAGTTCCACAAGTGGAGAATCCACAAATGGAAAAACCACAAGTGGAAGTTCCATTTGTGGAAAATCCAACACTACTAAGTACTAAAGAACTAAGTACTAATAAACAAAATATTAATATACAAAGTAGTAGTAGCATCTTCTCTTTCTACGAAAATACTTTCGGTATTTTAAATACATTCATCGCCGAAAGTATTTCGCAATGGGTAAACGATACAAGCGAAGAACTTGTACAAGCAGCTATGGAACGTGCTTTGAAACAGCAGAAGAAATGGAATTATGCTGAGGGCATTTTAAAACAGTGGGTTAATAAAAACATTCGAACTTTAGCGGATGTGAATGCAGCAGAAATAGAGTTTAAAAACAAAGGTAGAAAAGGAGAGAAAAACAATGCAAGCGTTAGGAAAAACAGTAGCTTCATCGAAAAATACGATTTTGAGTAAATTTAATCAAAGTTATGTGTTGTCTCCTAATAGATGTACAAATGTTTTCTTAGTCGGAAAAGACAAAATAAAAGACGTTTGTAATAAACGCTTACTTATAGATACAAAAACAAATCAAGAGTTTTGCCCGCAATGTATATCAGTAGAACAAGAGGACCAGCAACTTGCAAAAGAAACCCTTGCTATTAAGAAGAAAAACGAAATTATTCATTTATACGATTCGTTTTCAGATAACAGTCTTATTAATCCTAAGTTAAAAAAAGCGACATTCGATAACTATGAACCACCATCAATGGAATTAGCAAATGCTAAAGAAGTAATGATGAATTTTGCTAGAAATTTTGATCCTAACAATTCAGAAAGCATAGTAATTACAGGTGATTATAGAGTTGGGAAGAGTCATTTATGCGTAGCAGCTACAAAAGAAATTATGAGAAAAGGCTACAGCGCAATGTTTATAGAAATGAACGCACTCTTTACAAAGATTACATCTACTTGGAATAAAAATAGCGAATTAACAGAGGACAAGCTAATGTCTATCCTAGCAAATGTGGATGTACTTGTATTAGATGATTTTGGAGCCGAGTTCACAGAAAAAGATGCTGAGGGAGTTACTTGGAAGAAAACGAAAACAAAGGACATTCTCGAGCGTAGGCTAGGTAGAACGAACTTATTTACAACAAACTTTGGAGTCATGGAGTTAGCTGGAATGTACGGAGAGCGTGAGTTTAGTCGGATTATGGAAGATACACAAGTTTTGCAAATGCAAGGTGAAAATTACAGTTTGCGTAATTTCAAAAAGGAGGAATAAACATGTGTGTATTATGTCATGACACAGGAATTATTCGTAAAGAAACTTATCTGGGTGTGATTGAAACGAACGGTTGTAATTGTGAAGTAGCAAAGCAACAGCAAGAAGAAAATGATAAGCGTTGGCAAGCGTGGTTAATAAAATTTGAGTCAATGAAACAAGAGTTACAACGTAATAAACAACAAAAAGTTAGTTAACAAGGGGGAGAAAGCTATGAAAAACACAGGTGTTGCAAGAAAAGTGGACGAGCTAGGTCGTGTAGTAATTCCAGTAGAGTTACGCAGAACTTTAGGTATTACCGAAGGAACGGCACTAGATTTTCATGTCGATGGTGAAAACATCGTTTTAAGAAGACATGAAAAGTCATGCTTTGTAACGGGTGAAGTTTCTGAAAACAACATAGAGTTGCTAGGTGGCCGAATGTTTTTAAGCAAGGAAGGGGTAATTGAATTACTGGATCTTATTCAGAAGAGTGGGATGGCACATGCCTAAGCAACTAAACATTTTCGATGTAGAGCCAACAATTTGTGAGTTTGATGTAATGAAGGCAAATGTGAAGAGAGGAACTGGACGCACTAAATACGCTGATGTACGCGTCCGAGTTCCAACGAATGCAAAATGTACGGATGAATTACCATGCACAACTAAACAAGATGATCGTTATGACATCTTTGAACAATATGTAATGGCTATTTGGAGATTTCAAAGAGCTGTAGATAAGTTTTTCAATTGGGATACAGCTGAAGAATTGTGTAAGGCAGCAAGGGATAAAAAAGAAATAATTCCGGTAAGGGTTTATTTAGGAAGTGGATTTAAACCTGATGTTGTCGAGTACATGCGGTAGTAAAAGGGAGATGGACATATGAAAAAAATAGAAATTGATGTTAGTAGCAACAAACTTTTAATAGTGAAGGACGGAAATGTAACAGCAGTAAATCCGCCAATGAGTGGATTCGGTGAGCAAGTGGCGGTTTGGGTAAACGGTAAAGTTGATCGTGTAGATACTAAGTTTACTGAAAAGATAAAATGATTAATTTTAGAAAGTAGGTTCGCTTATGAGTGTAGCAAGAAATCATAAAGCGATGAAGGAATCACGGTTAAAAATATACATCGTTTTAGAAGAAGCTAACTTTATTTGGGATGAAAGAGATGTAGTACGTTTTCGTGAAATGTGGAGTCAAGGTATGAGTTTGCCGAAGATGGCAAAAGCGTTAAGGAGACACCAAGCGGAAGTTGCACTTCTTGTAATAGATCAAGCTGATAAGTATTTAATTGAAAATCGTCCAATAGGATTAGGGATTTGCTAAATAGGAAGGGGAAATCAAAATGAACATTATGGAAAATGGTGTATTAGAAGCAACTAAATTAATGAGTGAAGCAAAAAATGAGGAACAAGTTATAAATGAAGCTACAGTTTTACAGATTGCAAGTATCTTATCGATTGATGAATTAAATGATTATCAGGAAGCAACTTTACGAACTTGGAATAGCAAAACTGATTTTGGAGGACGAGTTTCAAATGCAGCTTTAGGACTTACAGGCGAAGCTGGTGAAGTTGCCGATATTGTAAAAAAAGCAATTTATCATGGACATGGTTTCCAACCATCGCATTGTCCAGGAGAAGAGGATGGAAACACTTATAAATTAGCCTTAGAGCTTGGAGATATTCTGTATTACTTAACAATTATGGCACACGAACTGGGATATACGTTACAAGATATTGCTGAAATGAATATTGCAAAATTAGCTAAAAGATATCCTGATGGTTTTAGTCGAGAAGCAAGTCAAACACGTGTAGATGTAAAGTAAGACCAAATTTGAATTTTATTAAGAAAGTTTAAATTAAAGATTTCATTTGAAAGGAATATCCCAGTAATAAAATAGAGCACTGATTTACAGTGCCTATCTTATCAGAGATTGCTTATTCCATAAAAATAAAGCTATTACGGACAATTCACAATGGTAATAGTGACGTTAGCCATTGTTCCAGGAGAATCAAGGGGTGAAGCAGTAACGATTACTGTTCCAGGTCCATTTGCGGCTAAAAATACAGCAGTAAAGTTACCAGAAGCATTGGTGATGGTAGCAAGAGGAACCATGAAAGCTAGAGAAGGATTACTAAATGAAAAGCTGACTACTACCCCTGCAGCAGGGATACCATTTACTAATACTTGACCTGAAAAAAATAAAGTATTATTTCCTTGGGTGGATACACATGCTGTGTTGGCGTTAGAAGTTAAGGAAATAGATGCAAGTCCAGCAGGAAGATTAAATCCAGTTGGTCCAGTAGCCCCAGTTGATCCAGTTGGTCCGGTTGGTCCAGTAGCCCCAGTAGCCCCAGTTGGTCCGGTTGGTCCAGTAGCCCCAGTTGATCCAGTTGGTCCGGTTGGTCCAGTAGCCCCAGTAGCCCCAGTTGGTCCGGTTGACCCAGTAGCTCCAGTAGCCCCAGTTGGTCCGGTTGACCCAGTAGCCCCAGTAGCCCCAGTAGCTCCTGTTGACCCAGTGGGGCCAGTTGGGGATTGAAAAGGTAGAACAGGTGGAAGTGTGGGGCCAATTGCATCTGGATTTAGTGCAGCAGAAGATAAAAACTCATCCATTATATATCACCTCTGAATATTCGTATTACTAATAGTAAATGCGAGAGTTAAGTAGAGTGAAACGGACAAGCAATTGTATTTATGAAATTTAACAAAATAGTTATTTGGTAACAAAAACATATGTAATGACATGAATAACATGTCATCTTATTCAATAAAGAGATGTTTTATCTTTTTATTATCATCATAGTCACCTGAAACATGTGCGCCTATAAATGGAGTGCCATACACTTTGTCTTTAGAAATTACAAAGTTAAATTTGGAATGGTTATCAATCGAACAACTTATAAGATAATTATCATCAATTTCGTAAATATCTAGAAGGGTAGCTGCAAAGAACATTTTAATCATACCTTTCCTGATTCTGAATATAGAAATACTTTATTCTTTATGTAAGATAAACGCTTGTGCTAATAATGCAGTTTTATACAAAATTCTTATTTTATAACGAATAAAGGAAAGAAGCTTTTTTAATAAAAAGTTTCTTTCCTCAAAGTGTGCAAGAAATTCAAGGTAACTGGACCAGAGCACCTTTTAGATTTTTTATGATATTAATGTATTCAAAGAAATCTAAAAGGTGAAATTCTCATGAGTTAATTTTTTATATTGTATTCTTTACTTAGGATTATGGAGCCGGTCCCTAAAAAATAAAGAGTGCCTTGTAGAGCGCTCCTTATACCTAATTATAAATGTTTATGTTCAATCTTAGATTTTTTGCTGGGAGGAATAAAATGTTCTTGAACAAAGTTTAGATAAATAATACCACTAATCATTGCAATATAAAACACAGCACAAAAGAAGATTAAAATGTATTTAAAGGTCTTGTTCATATTGGTACCGTCCTAAAAAAGGCTTATTTTAATTTAATATTGTATGTAAAAAAAGGTGCATTTATACAAGGGGCAGGTAGCTAGCACAAGTAAAGCAAAATCCTTATTTAACAACAAATAAAAAGAGTGCATTTTTATATGCACCCTTAGTGAGGTAGGTGAATGTTTCATGAGATATAGAAAATCTAAAAAATCGTAATCAGATTTTCACGAGTAAATTTTTAATATTGTATGCCTTACATGGAATTATGGAGCCTGTCATTAAATAATAAAGAGTGCCTTGAGAGAAAGGCGCTCTGACTAATGTTGAAAAAGAATACCCATTATTGTATGTATGTTTTTGATTTAGGTGCGAGATTAAATAAAATCTTTATTTGAAATAAAAAAGGCCCTAGAGGACTAGGGCCAAGATTGAAGTATCATCTTTAAAGTGAAAGTAAAAAGAATGATATGAGGTTATTTTAACACGAATCTTAAAATTAAGAAATAACGATATTAATAACATCATTATTTTATAACCTAAAATAAAAGAACCCGTTTGTTATAAACGGATTCTTCACACAAGGTCTGCAAGAAACTCAAGGTAACTGGACCAGAGCACCATATATAATTTCTTGTGATATTAATGTATTCAAGGAAGTCTAAAACGTTAATAGTAATTAAGCAAAATTCTTATTGTATGAGAAAAAAATAAAAGAACCCATTTTTTATAAATGGATTCTTCCCTTAAGGTGTGCAAGAAATTCAAGGTAACTTGACCACAGTAACCTGTGGAATTCCTTGTGATAATACTGTATGCAAAGGAACCAATAAGGTTAATGAATTTCGAACAAAACCCTTATTTAACAACAAATAAAAAGAGCGCTAATCAAGAGCACTCTTTATACCTCACTATAACTAAAGTGACGAACTCACATTATACAGAAAGGTAGTATTAAAGTATGTAAAAGTATGAAATTGGTGAATGGGTTCAAACAAAATCTTTATTTAAATAAAAAGAGCCCATGCATCAGTGTTCTTTAAGATAGGAGGTAACTCTCTGAGCAGAACGTCTAGGTTAGAAATATATAATGTGAAAAAGAAATAAGAACAAAGTTTTTATTATTAACTCAATATAAAAGAGCAATTAGCTTTTGCTAATTGCTCGGCCCAAGGTAATAGACATATAGTGGGTATTAGTAAAATCGGAAATTGGCTATTCAAGAGCCTGTTTACAGTATAACCAAGATTTTTAAAAGTATTCCCTCTTTAAAGTTAAGACCTTATTCAAACAGTGTTCTATAAAGAGGGAGTGGAGTAATGAAAAAGAATACTTTTCTTATAATACAAGATGATTTTTTATTCTCAATAACATATGAGCATTAAGGCAAAAATGTGTAATTAAAAGAGCAGCTAGCAAAAGCTAACTGCTCTCCGAAAAAACGTTAAGAAGGAAGTTCAGAACCCAAGTGTATTTATAGTATGAATGGAATATTGAATTTTATTCAGATAAGAAAATAAAAGCTAGGATTTCTACTAGCCCAAAGAGTGTTCAAAAAGGTATTCACACATGGTCGAGCATCTTTAATTATAAGATGATTAAACATTTATGTATAGAAGTCAGTGAAGATTACCGCTGCGAAGTGGGAAGAAAGTTGGATTTATATAAATCGTTATTTGATTAAAAGAAAAAAGAACACATGTTGATATGTGCTCTAAGATAATCATTTTGATATCTATTAAAGTGTCTCTTTTGTATCAGGTGTATCAAATTTATCATTTAATTTAAAGGTTGTTTCTAAAAGAATTGTAGATGAAATCGCAAAGATTAATACAGCATGTGGTGATAATTGCACTGCTGTGAAATTAAGTTTTGCTAGCCAAAAATATCCGACATACATTGTCAGGAAGGTACTAACAATTGAAATTGTAAATCCTAAGAAACCTAATTCTTTTAGCTTTTCTTCAGATAATTTAAATACGCGTAATACGAAAGAGAAGATGATCCCAACTATGAAAAGTCCAATACATAAGGTCAATAGTGACATTATACTTGGGTATACAACGTCATCAGGCAACCATTGTTTTATTCCGACAATTATGGCTGTAGGGAGCGCGATAGGTATTAATAGTGGTGATACTATTAGAAAAATAGCTAATAGTCTACCGATGTTATTTGTTTCATTGTTGTTTTGATTGTTCATAAAGCCTCCAAAAATAATTGTAAAATAAATATCCTAGTGGATTTTAGCACAAAAGTATTAGTAAAGCTATAGTTAAAAAATTGAATTCAAACAAAAACGCTATTTGAATTAATGTGGAAAATACCATATGTAACCTAGAATAACTAAGCAAGTAATTCCAAGTGTAATAAATAAATATTTAAGGGTCGTAAGTACAGTTTTCATTGAATACCACCTAAATTTTTAATTATTTTAGGTATTTAGTCAGGTATTTATGTATATAAAAATTTCATTTTGTAGAAAAATGCCAAAGTAAAACGAGCACTTGTTCCAGAGTGCTCGCTTAAAAAACATTCCATGTATTGGGGTTATGTTTGTAAGTCATGAACCAGTAAATGACTGAAAAATAAGGTTCAAGATAGTTTATTCATTTTAGAGTAAATGGGTACCTGTACGGAAAAAAGAGCAGCTAGCAAAAGCTAACTGCTCAGCCCTCAGAGAAAGGGAAAAGAACATTACAAAGGTCACTGTGAATTCAAGCTGTATCAGCTCATTTATAGTATTGGACATAATTTAGAATTTTATTCGGAAAACCTCAAAAAAGCAGTTAGCCCAGTCTAACTGTTCAATAGTTTCATATTTACGCAAGGATGAAATAGTGAATCTATAGCTTATATAAAGGTGAATATCATTCGTATGTTGATCCAAAAGGGATACATTCAATATATGGGTGCATATGGTGATTTCTAATATGAAAAGAGAGCCAGGGGGGCCCTCTTTAATAGTTATTGGATTCGCTAGAAAAACGAAAAGCTTTAGATATATTAATGTATTAAAAATTTTGTGAACATGAAGTGCAAGGTCCACCAGTAGGTTGGAATACAACATTATCAACAAAAGCTGTTGCGCCTTCTCCCCCCGTAGCTAAGTTTTGGAAACTAATACATGCTGTAGTTACATCAGCAGGTATACACACAACAAGGGTATAATGTTGGAAGCCAGCTTGTTGTTGATTTGCAACAGGTACAATGTGCGGAATGTTTAATGGTCCAAGTGTTGTAGGGTTAGGAGGACATCCTTGACCAAGTTCTGGAAACGATACAGAAGCAACAAGGAGTGCTCCATCTCTTATATCCCCAGCAAAAGAAAGGGTAAAGCAACAACCTTCGCCCACATCAACAGATTGGGTCATAATTCCTCCAGGTCCAATAGAAACAGCTAAAGCACTCAAGGATCCATTTGGAAGAAAACGACCGCTGTGCGCATTTGGAAATCCTACTTCTGAAACATTTCCCGTTACAATCCATCCTGGAACTGGAGTACCTGGTGTTGCAGGTTCATCAAATCCAGGGTTATCAAGAACATTCGTACATGGGCAACATGCCGTAGCAGCTGGTCCCGTAGGTCCTGTAACTCCTGTAGCCCCGGTTGGTCCAGTCGGCCCAGTTGGTCCAGTCGGCCCAGTTGGTCCAGTCGGCCCAGTTGGTCCAGTCGGCCCAGTTGGTCCAGTCGGCCCAGTTGG
>NZ_JBXAHT010000001.1:1810994-1838247 GCF_058795375.1 Bacillus sp. GW823-FHT06A10
TCCAGTCGGCCCGGTTGGTCCAACTTGAGGTGGGGGTACAGGGGGGAGAAAACACTCACATGGAATATGAAATTTCTTTTTAAATTCACTCATTTTTACACCATCCTTATCATTCACCCACTTACACACTACAACTTATGAATTGGTTAACAAACAAGTATAAGAAAAAGGCCCTTGAAAATTAAAATAAATAAAAAAATAAGCCCTTATGTCACAAATATAAACCCATTCCATAATATATAAGGAACATGGGTTCACTTCAAAAAGCTTTTAATATATAAGGGAGTCCGCTTCCTAAATCAATATCGTTGAACCTGTTGCCCCTGTTGCTTCTGTTGGTAAAGTGAATGACGAAGAATAGATAGGAGAGTTGAATCGATTAAAATTGATTCAACAGCAACTCCATGTAAAACAATATTTTCTTCATTCATACCTTTACCTTCTATGATTGCTCGCCATAGGAGGTAAAGGTTGCAAAAAGCAAATCATGAAGTTGGAATGTAATTATATGGAAGTATAAAGATTGTTAAGGGGAATTAAAGAATGTATCGAAGTGAATGGAAAATGTAAGAAGAATTATACGATCATAGTAGTTAGATAATATACGATGGTGAATGGGGTGAAGTGGACAAGCAGTTTTATTTTATAAATTAAATAAAAATTTCATTTTGTGTAAAAAAACCCTAGTTCCCTAGGGTAATGATATAACAGCCAAATATATTTTATCCTTTTATATCGTAACGTAATATTAAGTTGAAAACATCAGGTAAATGAAACCAATTACAGAAAATAAGAGCAGCTAGCAAAAGCTAACTGCTCTCCAGAAAAACGTTAAGAAGGAAGTTCAGAACTCAAGTGCATTTATAGTATGGACGGAATATTGAATTTTATTCAGGGGGTAGAGGGAAATGAGTAGTGCATGTACATGCCATATAGATAAAGATAAATGCTTTTGATGCAGAGTTCGGATTGGGACATTTGGAACTAACTCATCGCAAGGAGTGTTTATGGAACTTTCTAATGGTAAAGAACTTGGATTTCATACACATGATATGAATAGTGCTCATGAATTAGCTGATGTATTAAGTGATAATGTGGTCAAATTGGGGATATGCCAAACGATAACAACTTAGACAAGCTTAATAGAATTAAAGAAATCATCAATTCTTAATAAAATAATCCTTTTGTTTATAGAAAAACAAGCTACCACGTTTCATTGATTGGGAATCTTTTCTAAGGTATGCTTAAGGGGATGGGAATAAAAAGAATATTTTCGGGAGGAAAGGGATTAATTTATGTTAGGAAATTGGTTTGATAAATTAAAAGAACCTAAATGTATACATAGATATAAACGTATTAAAAGTCATGACAATGAAGATTTTAAAACTGGTAAGATGGGGATAGTTAGTTATTATAAATGTGAAAAGTGTGGGAAAGAGAAGGAAATCAGCAAATATACTAATGATGTTAATAATGACTATTGGGATATTTAAAATAACATTCGAATATAGTCCGGCTAGAAAACTAGAGGACACCAATTCATTAAAGCAGCAATTAAAGCTGTTTTAGGAATAGGTGTCCTTTTTATTTTGAAAAGGGGGATGGGGAAATGAAGGCGTTAAAGGATCAGTTGCGTGGATGGAAAAAGAAATCCAAGCAAGGAAAGAAAAAGAAGAAAAATAAGAAAAAACCAAAAGAGAAATTTAGTACTCGTGAAATTGAGGGTTTAATGGGGATGCATAGATCTTGTTATGAACGAAGACGTGGAGCAATAAGACAAAAGTAATCTAAAGATAAAAAGGAGTGGTCTTACATGACTAAACAATTATCTTTCTTACCAAAAATTGATAGAACAGCGACACAAGAGGAATTAGAAGGTGTGTTGGAAAGCGTACGTATACATAGACAATTTGGGATGATGCGTAAAGAAATGAAAGTCACTCCTTCTTATGAAATACGTGAACATGGTCCTACACATGCAGTTGGTAAGCCGTTAGAAGATGTTGCTATAGCAAATATTCAACAAAGTAAACGAGAAGAGTGGCTTGAAAGAATGTCAGTACGTATTGATCAGTTTTTGAATCGATTAGGAAACGGACGTGCTGGAAGTATTCAAAGGGACATTATTTATAAACGGTATTTAGAAGAAGAGGACGTATGTGATTACATGGTTTATAACGAAATAGGAATGTCGGAGCGCACTTATCGACGTTGGAAGTGTAAGGCATTTTATAAACTTGCTTTTGCGCTTGGATTAGAAGTTTACGAGACAGAAGAAACTGGAGGTAATGAATAATGAATTTTGTTCAGCCAATACGTGATCCAGAGCAAATACAGCAGCTTAAAGAGTATTTTAAAGAAAAGTGCTTACGTAATTACATTCTCTTCATTATGGGAATCAATACAGGCCTGAGAATCTCGGACATTTTGAAATTGAAGGTAGGAGATGTCAAAGGTAGTCATATATCTATGCGGGAAAAGAAAACAGGGAAACAGAAACGAATACAAATTACTGCAGCACTGAAAAGAGAACTTAAATGGTTTATTGAAGAAAGAGAAGATAATGAGTATTTATTGCAAAGCAGACAAGGTAAGAATCGTCCAATTGGTCGTAGCATGGCATATAAGATATTAAGCGGAGCAGCGGCAGAGTTTGGATTAGATGAAATCGGAACGCATACCCTAAGAAAGACGTACGGGTACCATATGTACATGCAAACAAAAAACATAGCATTACTCATGGAGATATTCAATCACTCGTCAGAGAAGGTCACGTTACGTTATATAGGTGTAAACCAAGATGCAATGGATAAAGCAATGACTAGGTTTAAAATCTAATCATTGTTTATTTTTTTTAAAATCTAGGGGTATCGTAGTATTTTTGAAAAAACACGTTAAAAGTATGCAAGGTTTTATACAGTTTTTTGGCTAATCCAGTAACAAACAATAACCCTAAAATCGCGCTAGGATAGGAATGTATAAAAAATGCATAGATCCATAGAACAAAATAGAAGGTTCCTTTCTGTCGATAATGAGACGTTATGTTAATTAGGTTTGGATATTGTATACATCGTTTTTTCTTCAACTAAGAGTGCAGATTCATACAATAAGAATTATTTTTTAAATTATAAAATAAGAAAAAGTGAACCTATATTACTACTGATAGAGCTATGTTATAATCAAAATAAGGGTTTTACCCTTATTCCCTTTTTATAGGAGAGTGTTTAACATGATTATCAAGTTCATTCGTTTACGTTAATTTTAAACACAAGTCGTTATGCCTAACTATTTTTTTTCAAAATATGTGGGTTTATTTGATTGTGTCTTTTTTATTAACTAAATACGAATGAAATGAGGAGTTAATCATGACTGAAAAGATTATTAAAATTAATGAAATTGATATATGTACAGAGAGCTTTGGCGATTCAGCAGATCCAGCAGTCTTACTGATTATGGGAGCCATGTGTTCAATGGTTTATTGGGATGAGGAATTTTGTCAACAATTAGCTGATACCGGCCGATATGTTATTCGTTATGATAATAGAGATGTCGGACGGTCAACTACTTATAAACCGGGGAGTTCCCACTATACTGTGGTAGATATGGCTGATGATGCGATTGGAGTACTCGATGCATATCATATTGACGAAGCACATATTGTTGGAATGTCATTGGGTGGAATGATTGCTCAAATTGTAGCCTTAAGGAACCCTCAGAGAGTTCTAAGTATAACTTTGATTGCATCAGGTATTTTTGGTTCTGAAGAAAACAACAGGAATTTACCTCCGATCGATGAGAAGATACTAGCTTACCATGCTAATGCGGCCAAACTAAATTGGTCAGATGAAGAATCTGTTGCAAATTACTTGGTTGCAGGATCAGCTTTACTCTGTGGTTCAAATCATAAATTCGATGAGAAGAGGGTTTATAAGCAGGTAGAAAAAGAAATAAAACGAGCAAATAACCTACTCAGTATGTTTAATCACTCCCTTCTTAAAGGTGATGATTCTTATGAAGGGAAGTTAAAAGGAATCAATATACCTACTTTGGTTATCCATGGTACAGAGGATATAGTGCTTCCATACGAGCATGGTCTTGCTCTTGTTGATGAAATTCCCCATGCTTTGTTACTAACCCTAGAAGGATCGGGTCACGAGATTCACTGTGACGATTGGAATCATATAATCAACGCTATTTCGAATCATACTTCAGTCCTATAATCATTATAGGAACCGTATAAAACAAAAAAGATTTGGAAAAAGGGTTACAATCGAATCTGTAACCCTTTTTTTCTATTAAAAATCAGTTTTGGAACTGTTACTCAGTTAAAAAATATTAATGCTCAGTGATTGATATTTCCTTCCTATAATGAGACGTTATGTTAACCAAGCATGTATACGATATTCATAAGGTAACTACTTCCAATTGATTATATAATTAAAGTATAAAATTAGATAAAAAAGGAGTAGGGATATGATAATTGGAGAACTAAAAGAAATTGTAAGACATCCAATAAAATCATTTCGCGGAGAAAATGTTCAACAAACTTACATTGCATCCTATGGTTTATATGGAGATAGAAGCCATGCTTTTTTAGATGAAACAAGACCAGGAAAGTATTTAACCGCAACACAACTTCCTGAAATGATTGGTTATACGGCGAGTTTTATAGGAGAAGAATCTTTGGATACATATCCACCAATCAAAATCGTTTCTCCTGAAGGAAAAATATACAAGTGGGGAGATCAAGAGTTACTTACAGAATTAGAACAAAAATCAGATCGTAAAATTAAAGATATACAATACTCACCCCAGCAAGTACCTCTAGGTGCAATTGAAGAAGAACATATATTAATTGTGACTGATACGTCATTACAAGAAATGAGCACGATGTGGGGACAAGATGTGAACCATAGAAGATTTCGTCCAAACTTGATATTCTCATTATATGAAAATATTCCTTTTGCAGAAGATACATGGTTTGGAAAATGTATACGTATAGGAGAAGTAGAACTAAAAATAGTAAGACACTGTGAACGCTGCATGATTATTACTATTGATCCTAACACATTAACATTGGAAAAAACTCTCTTAAAAACTGTTGTACAAAAAAGAAATAATCATTTTGGAGTCTATGCATCAGTTATAAAACCAGGAAAAGTGAATGTTGGAGATTCTATCGTATTAGAATAACTTCCGATAACGATGCTTAAAATTTTCGTTTGGGGGGAATTAAAAATCTTAGCTTGATGGGCATGTGGCGAGACCCCTAATTGCAAGATAACTAAAAGAAAAAGCCCATAATGTTAAAACTATGATTTTTAACATCTTCTTTTTTATTAAAAGTTAAGCACCCAAAATCCCCTTGAAAAAGTTGTATTCGGAATATTGTAACAAAATAAAAAAAGACCCTACAAGAGGGTCTTTCATCAGCTAATATTAAGCTTTTTGAACATTAGTAGCTTGTAGGCCACGTTGTCCTTTTTCTACTTCAAACGTTACACTTTGTCCTTCGTCTAAAGATTTGAAACCGTCGATTTGGATAGCTGAGAAATGTACGAATACGTCTTCTCCACCTTCACGCTCGATGAATCCAAAACCTTTGTCTGCATTAAACCATTTTACTTTACCTTGTTCCATAATTGTTGCCTCCTAGTGTGGATACCCACACATATGTTACTACCCTTGCTCAAATACCTTAGACGAAAAACAAAATTTATTCTTAATCTCAAGCCAAACAAAAATAGGTCTTTCTTAAATTAACACACTTTCTAAAAAATAGCAAATTTCAAAAATAAGTCCTTATGGTAATTAGCTACTAATAGTTGTTGCTGGAGAAAAAGTCACTATGATAGTCATCACAGCAAGAAATTGCCAAAGGATCTCAACAATATCATTGGTTTGATTTTTTTCAAACATTCAACAACTGATAAAATTAGCTATTTTCGAGTTAAATGTTACTTTTGATAACGATAATTATGTAAATAAGCTGTCCATATGGGCAGCTTATTTTATTTTTCCGCATAGCTTAGGTTATTTTGCAAAATGCTGGTGGTATCCCTATACAGTTACTCATAAATCTTGTACTGTGTAACTCAAAAGAGAAAGTGGAACGAAATCAATGATATCAAGGGATTTGGCGAAGGGGTCAGTTACACACAATATAAGATATGGGTAAGTGGATTTAAATGATAGAATATTAAATAAAGAAAGGGGTGTAAGCAATGAGGAGAAGAAATGAAGAATATGAAAGGAATAAGATAAAAGAAAGGTTGCAAGAAGAAGTGAGAAAAGGGGCACAAAATAAAGCCCAGATTATCAAAAATATACAAGATATACAGCAAAGTACCATGGAGCTTATAAGTGCGATACAGCAACCTGTTATAGACATACAGGATAGCTTTGTAGAAAACATGTACGTTTTTTCAGAGATGAACCAGCATATTGCAGGTTTAATGAATAGCATTGATTGGGAAACAATAAATCAAGAATTAGAAGATGATGCGAGGAATATAGAGGGGATTTTAAAAGAGTATGAAAAAGATTTTTGGTGCGTAGATATGGAGCTATTTGCTCTTATAGAAGATAAGGAATTGAAGTTTAAAGAAGCTCCAAAATATATTGAGGAAAACCTTGGGAAGTACATATCGGAAATCAATAATGAATCTTTGTATAAGTTTCATACTACTCTTATTAATGAAGCTTATGAAGCATATAAAGCCGGACTATATAAATTGTGCACTTTTCCGCTATTTGCGACATTTGAATATGTAATGACATCTTGGTATAAAGGAACTATAAATGAAGACAAGAAAAGTATTAGACAAACAAAGTATGTAAAGGGCTTACGTTCAAATGTTCATCCTAGAAATTATAAAAATGTAGAAGAAGATCCGATGTTTAAAGTCTTTTCTTTGTCAGTTATTCGAGTGTATAGAAAACTGTTTGACACCAAATATACAAATTCTAAATTAAATAGAAATACAATCGCTCATGGTTTTCATAATTATGATTCAATAAGTAAAAACGATGTACTGAAACTTTTTCAAATACTTAAGGCAGCTCCAGTTTTAAAAGTTTTTGATAAAAGTAAATTACCGATTAAAAAAGTGGCAGAGTCGTGACCGCTTTTTGGCAGTAAAAGTGCCGGTTGTTTTGGAATTAACGTGATATATTTGTATTGTGAGAAGTGGCGGAAAACACAACTCACTATGTTGTTTTTTAATTTCTAAACGGTTCGTAATGACGGCACATAAAATCCGAAACCAGCAGAAGGTACTGATTGAATGTTACCGTTAATAAGGAGAGCTTTTGCTCTTCTTCCAGTCACTTGATAATGTTAGAGCAGATGATTGTAACATCATTAGGTGATTGGAAAAAGAATAAAACTTCATGTACCGTAATTGAATCATAAATTAGTAATTGAGAGAAAAGCATCCATTCGGGTGCTTTTTATTTTGAGGAGGATGAATGATGAAATTTAAAGAGATGCTTGAATGTATGGATAAGAATTGTAGAACTGTTGTTGTTACTAAACATATTGACGGTTTAAAGTGCGTTAGATGTGGAGGTCCAACAATGCCAATGAAATTTGCGCCATTAGAAAAGAAAGAAGAGAAATTAGGAACGATTGAACAAACCATTATTAATAATAAAAAGAAAGAGGTTTACAAAGAACTTCAACAACTCGCACATTTAATAGAAGATAAACGATATGAAATTAATTTGATGTTAGGAAATATTAGTCTTGAAGAAAATGATGTAGTGGACGAATTTCTAATCGATGTTGTTACGAAGAACAGAATTCCTTCTGATTTTGTTTTGCCAAAGGAAATGGAACAGTACTTATTAACAAAAGGTATTGAAGAGTTATTGAAAAAACCTCGTGAAGATGATGCGGAAAAGTTGGCTAAACAATTTCACGAAACGATGATTAAGAGAGCGAAAGCATATGCAACTTCTTGATATAGATAAGGGGTGAGAATAGTTCATGCAACCTCTAACGATACAAGAGATTAATAAACTATATGAGCAAGATAATATCATTAAGTTCTATAAACATCCATATTGGCGTAAGCACATAAGAATATTAGCGATCGAGAGAGACAATAGCGAATGTCAGGAGTGCAAGCGCAAAGGTAAATATAGCAAAGGTCGTAACGTCCATCACATCAAGGAGTTACGTGACAGACCAGACTTAGCTTATGTTCTAAGTAACCTAGAAACGCTATGCATTCAATGCCATAACAAAGAACATAACAAAGAGAAGAACATAGTGAAGAAGCGCTGCACGATAGTAGATGAAGAGAGGTGGTAAGTGTATGGCTATTCGTTATTGTAGTGGTCAAGCGGTAAGTATAATTATCCAAGGCAACACGTATGACCTAGAAATGATTAAGAATATTACTGATGCTGACGATTCTGATTACAGCAAACTACATGCTGCTATATATAAACGATTCCAAAAGGATATCTACACAACATACAAACAGATACGTCACATAGGTAATCCAAGAGCATGTGAGAAGACTACACTTGAAACTGTAAAAAAAAGTCTACGTGAACATTGGCTGGAACATTATCTAAACATGTCTTTAACAGAAGCTCACATTGTTATTGAATATGCTGAGCTATTCTTTGGTTTAGCTATTAAATAACTTGAGACAAATTTCCTGAGACACCCCCCGGTCAAAATATAGAAACAATTTTGCTGGGGGACCGAGCAACGCGAGGGGGGATTTCTCTTTTTATTTTCGCGTTACGCGCGTGGGAATAGAAAAAAAAGCAAAAAAAATACCATCCCTTCTCTGGGATGATTAAAATTTTCGATATGTATTTGTAATCAGTGGACCGTCGCCACTGTTTCCTTCTAAGTAAAACTATACATGATTATTCTCGTCTTTACAAGTGTCATTTTTAAAATTAATCTTCGAAAAAATCCAATGAAAAAGCGGGGTGGTGATATTGTGAGCGGAAAACAAAGTAAATATAAATTAGCGTTCAAAGATTTCTTAGAAGGTGTTAAATACAAGGATATCGCGGATAAATATGGCGTATCTGTTAGCACTGTTAAATCATGGCGCAGCCGTTATTGGGAAGACATGATAAATGAAAAAGGTCTAAAAAATGTTTCGGAAAAGGTTGCAAAACTTCAAAAAAACAGAGAAAAAACGCTTAGAAATAAAATAAGAGATGATTTATATGAACAACTCGGCACGAACGGTATCATACACGCTCATTTTATGGATTTAGTAGAAGATTATATGTCATTTTGGGATATAAAAAACAGATTGATAGCTGATGTAAAAGATCGCGGTGTATCTGTACTAGGTGCTAATGGATTTATGAAAAAAAACGATAGCATTAACGAGTTGAATAAAACTAACACGCAAATGTTAAAGATTCTTAATGAGTTAGGACTTAAGGCGGTAAGTGAGGATGATGAAGATGATGCAGAAGTCTAATCTTCCTTATAAATATCATCCTTTCATTAGTGAGTACATGCATGCTGTGGAAAGCGGATCTATCCGTTCTTGTAATGAACAAAAACAATTAATGACCTTAGTTCGAAAAACTTTAGATGATCCAAATGTTTATGTTGATGTTCAAGCTATTGAGGATAGTGTTAATATCCCAGCTAAATATTTTCCATTCGAATTATTCGCATGGCAACGTTTTGTTAACGCTTGTGTGTTCGGCGTTCGTTATAAGGACACCAACCGTCTTGTTTGGAATCAAATATTAATACTGATGGGACGTGGCGGTGGTAAAAACGGATATGCCGGATATTTAAACTTCTATATGCTATCTAAACAGTTTGGTATAGATAGATATCACATTGAATGGATCGCGACATCTGAAGAACAAGCAAAAACTACATTCGATGACGTGAAGGAAGTAATAGAAAATCCTGCAAATAAGGTTTTAAAGAAATCATTTAGTGCTACAAAGGTACTAATTAAACATAAAACAAACAAATCTCACATGAAATTCAATACTTCTAATGCTAGAACGAAAGATGGACGACGTCCTGGATCAGTTTGGTTCGATGAAATTCATGAATATGAAGATTATAAGTCGATTAAAGTATTCCGTTCAGCCTTGGGTAAAGTTAAAGATGGACGAACTTTCTATTTAACAACGGATGGATATGTCCGTGGTGGCGTTTTGGATGATATGAAAGAGAAGGCTCGAATGATTCTAAGTGGCGAAGTTGAAAGGAGTAAGTTATTCCCCTTCATCTGCAAATTAGACTCCGAAGAAGAAGTCGAAGATATTGCAAACTGGGAAAAAGCCAATCCTTCTATTCGAGATAATATGGAATTATTCGAAACGATGAAAGAAGAATGGGCCGATTGTCAAACCAACATTCCTATGCATGTTGAATTCATGACAAAACGGATGAACATTCCGAAGCAGCTATTTCAACATAAAATCGCTACTTATGAGGATCTTCTTGCAACAGATCAACCTTTACCTGATGATTTACACAAATATGAATGTATTGGTGGTGTAGATTACGCAGAATTACGCGATTTCTGCAGCGTCGGTTTGCTATTCAAACGGCAAGGGAAGCGTTATTGGATTCACCATACCTTTATATGGCATCAGGCATTGAAAATGCAGGATATTAATCAAGATATTATAGATATAGGTGTGGAAAAAGGACTCTTCACCATCGTCTATGATAAAGAAATCGAGCCCAAACGTGTTATCAATTGGTTTTTAGAAAAATCGAAAACATACGACATTAAGCGTATCGCGATTGATAAATTCCGTTCAGTAATCTTGAAACCTTTATTAGAAGAAGCTGGTTTTAACGAAAGAGTTGAGATAGTAAGGCGCGGGCAGTACATTCATGCTATGTTAGACCCATTAATCCAACATCTATTCATAAATCATAATATTGTTTTCCACGACGATCCTGTTATGCGTTGGTATTGCGGGAATGTTTATGTGGACGAACTAGGAAATGGCTCAAAAGAATATAAAAAAATCGACCCTGTCAAAAGAAAAACTGACGGGTTTTTTGCGTTCACACATGCGCTCAATTTCGACGGTGATCTTGAAGACTATGCAGTCGATTTAAACGATATGCAAGTATGGTCATTCTGAGAAAGGGGGTGAAAAAATGGGAATTCGTAATGTTTTTAAAACCTTTTTAGGAAAAAGTGATAATGGAACAGTCCCGGATGTTGATTGTAGTGTGATGACACTTAAAGCTGAAATTGCTTACAAGAAATTGTATGTTAACGCTGCTATCGATTTAATTGCTCGTAGTTTAGTAGCTTGTGATTTTGAAACATATAGAAGTGGCAAGTTAAAAAGAAGTTTGAACTACTACCAATTAAATGTGGCACCAAATAAGAATGAAAATGCCCATGAGTTTTGGTATAAGGTTGTCCATCAGTTAATTTACGAAAAGGAAGCGTTAATTTTACCTATAGGTGAGGAACTGTGGATAGCTGAATCGTTTCATCGTGAAACTACGAATGGTTTTAATGAGTATGTTTATAAAAGTGTTTCGATTAACAATCAGCTTTTAACGAAGGAATTTAGAGAACAAGATGTTCTATACTTGAGCCTTTCTGTAGAGTCAATAAACAACGTGATTAATAGTTTATATAGTTCATATGGACTATTACTAGCTAAAGCGATGTCAGATTACAAAGGCAATGGAAGAATACGTTATTTGTTCAGAGGCCGTTTCATGAATTCGTTAACTGATGAAAACGGAAAAGCTTCGCAAGAACTTTTTGAAGAGAAAGCAAAAGATTATATGAATCCTGAAAAGTTAGCAGCAATCATGTTCTTACCTGACAACGTACAAATGGAAGATCAAAGCAAGGACCCACGTAATTTAGATACGAGGGACATCAAAAACCTTGCAAAAGATATGTTAGATTTCGTGGCAACTGCCTTCCACATTCCTCCTTCATTACTAAGTGGAATAAGTGAAGGTGGCATTTCAACTACCGGTAATCCTACTGGCGATTTAGATAACTTTATCATATTCGCAGTAAGACCAATAGGGGAAATGATTACTAACGAATATAACAAGAAGATGTTCTCTAGAGAGCAATATTTAAGTAAAACATACATTAGATTCAACATGGACAACTTCAAATTGTTCGACCTTACTAAGTTTGCTAATTCCGTTGACAAGCTATTTGCAGTCGGTGGCATGAGCATAAACGATGTATTAGAACGTTTAGGAAAAGAACAAATAAAAGAAGATTGGGCTAATGAACGTTATGTTACTAAGAACTATGAGAGAGCAAGGATAAGCGGAACTATGAACGGGGGTGAAGATATTGGAAATGGAAAAGATTCAACCGAAGTTCCTAATGATGGACAACAATCAACAGGACAATAGTAAATCAGTCATTTATATGTATGGGAATGTTGGTAAAGCTCCTTTCGGTGACATTTCTTCCCAAGGTGTAAGAGAAATGTTAGATGGTGTTACAAATGACATTGAAATTCACATCAATTCAAATGGTGGCGATGCGTTTGAAGGGATTGCAATTTGCAACTACTTAAAAAATCACCCTTCTAATGTAACTGCCGTTATTGATGGTATAGCCGCTTCAGCCGCTTCATTAATTGCGATGGGTGCTAATAAAATCGAAATGCCTTCTAATACCACTATGATGGTACATCGTGCATCGACATATGCATTCGGTAATGCTGACTCATTAGAGAAGCAAGCTAAAATGCTACGTGACGTTGACGAAGCGTTAATTCAATCTTATAACAGCCGTTTTAACGGTGAGTTTTTCCAACTAGAAACACTTCTAGACAACGAAACTTATATGACCGCTGAAAAAGCTAAGTCATTCGGTTTCTGTGACGTAATCACTGATTCAATACAATCAAGTGTGGACAGTGAATCTGTAATTACAAATGAAGTTGAAGAACAACCCATCATCGCATCTATCGAAAACGAAGGTGATAAACGTACTCAAAACGCTGAAAAATCAGCTAACTTTATGGTTTCACTATTAAAATCTATTAAACTGTAGGAGGTAATTTACAATGATTAAAGACTTAGAAACGAAATTTGAAAATCAACAAAATTTAAGTAAGGTTTTAGCATCTGGTTCAGATGAAGAGGTGAATGATGCGTTAGTTGCATTCGCTCAAGGTATTCAAGAAAAAATTTTAGCACAAGCATCAGTACAATCTAGCGATCAAGCTATCTTAGCTGCTCGTGGTGGACGTGCTTTAACTAGTCAAGAAACGAAATACTACAATGAAGTAATTGCAGGTAACTCTTTTGCTGGTACTGAAGCATTAGTACCACCAACTGTTATCGAACGAGTATTTGAAGACTTAGTTCAAAATCATGAATTATTATCTGAAATTACATTTGTTAACGTCGGTGCTTTAACTGAATGGATTCTGAAAAAAGGTGATATCCAAACTGCCTTCTGGGGTAAATTGTGCGCGGCTCACAAAGAACTTTTAGATGAAGGTTTCGAAACGATTAAAATTGAGGAATACAAATTATCAGCATTTATGCCTGTATGTAAAGCAATGTTAGACCTTGGCCCGACTTGGTTAGATCGCTACGTTCGAACTGTATTAGTTGAATCTTTAAAAATCGCTTTAGAATTAGCTATCGTTCGTGGTACTGGTAAAGATCAACCTGTAGGCATGATGAAAGATTTATTAACTGTTACAGGGGGCGTACATGCTGATAAAGCCGATACTGGTAAGTTAAAAGACCTTAATCCTTACACTTTAGGTAATATCATGGCTCTACTTACTAAAGATGGTAAACGTAATCCATCTAATGTGTTACTAATCGTTAACCCTGTAGACTACTGGTCTAAAATTTATGGTTATACTACACGACCTAACATGGATGGAACTTACACTTATAACGTTCTTCCGATTCCAGGTAAAATCGTTAAATCAAATGCTGTTCCTAAAGGTAAATTAATCGCTGGTATGGCAAAAGATTACTTCCTTGGATTAGGTGGAGCACAACGTTTAGATGTTTACGATCAAACACGCGCTATCGAAGACGAAGATTTATACATCGCTAAAATGTACGCTAATGGTCGTGCTGAAGAAAATGAATCATTCTTAGTTTATGATATTTCTGAAATGAAAGACCCAGGTACAGCGGTGACTACTCCAGCACCTACTAAATAGGGAGTGATCCTTTATGAGTGACAATCAATCACAGGCGACGTTACAGTCGCCTTTTGATTTGTTAGAAGATGTAAAACATGCACTAGCAATCACTTGGGATGAAGAAGACAAGGACATCATAAAGCTTATAGATCGTTCCGTTTATTTTATCAATGATTTAGTAGGCGCTGAACTTGATCTAGCCGTCAATTTATCCGCAAGAGAGCTAGTTATTAACCGTATTCGTTATGAATATAACAATGCGTTAGACAGTTTTGAAAGTAACTTCAGACAACCACTTTCACGATTGATATTACATGTCGCAATCGATGAAAGGAAGAAGAATAATGGCAATTGAACAACATAGAAAAACATTTAATGATGGATTTATTAGCGTTAAGGAAAGTAAAACGATCCGGAATAGCGCTAAAAAAGTAATCGGACGTGAAAATGTCGAGATTATCAGACTTAGGTTTTCGGAACTTTCGTGCCGTGAAGTTGATATTCAATTCGCTGAAAGTATTGATAAAAAGTTAGATATGAAAATTGAAACGTTATACGCTCCTATGTTCAAGAATAAGGATGTGGACAGCCTAATAATTGAATTACGAGGACATTCTTATAGCATCATTAAAGCGGATCGTTTTAAAAATAGCATGTATTTATACTTGCAAAAGGTAGGTGGTCTAGATGACACTGAATGATTTAATTGAAAAGTTTAATAGTAAACTAGTCCAGCATTTAGAGTCTTTCTTCCACACTGTAGAAGTATACCAGGACTCAGTTCAGGAGGATGAAGCGAATCTATCCACAATCAACCATGTTGTATTTGAAACAGGTGGGTTTGTTAGAGCGGGGGCAAGCGCATTTACACAAGATGTAACAGTTTATTATTTTTCGGAAAATCGTGAGGACTTAGATGTATTGCAAGTTGAGTTTATGAGTTCACTAAGTAAAACTGGCCACACATGTAATAAATCGCTCAAAGAAAAAATGAGGAAGAAAGATACAGAGTTTTTTGTTGATGTATTAACATTCGAGCTTACAAGGAATGTAAAATATGCCTGCTAATTTTAGTGTTGATGCTTCTAAATTTGAATCTTTGCAAAGAAACATTGAGCGATTACCAAACGTTGCGGAAAAGATAATAAATGAAGATTTAAAGTCTAGAATTGCACCAGTAATGAAAAAGTCAGTTCTTGGCTTAATGCCTATATCGAATAGAAAGAAAGCCCACGCTAAACTATATCAATCTATTAATGACGATAACAAAGAGAATTTAACATTAACATTAAAACCAAAATCGAAATATAGATATTTAGTTTTCCCTGATTTGGGATTAGGTACAAGTAAGAAAAAGGCGGCCAAAAAGTTCATGGAGCGTGGTGTGGATAAAAAGGTCGATTACTCTATTGAGGAATTAAATAAATCTTTAATAGAAGAAATAAATAAAACTTTAGGAGGGCAATAATATGCCAGTTACAGTTGATGTATTTGATGCGGTCGAGATTAAAAATGCTAGTGTACTTTTTAAAGGTGAACATGTAACTGACCCATTCGGTTGTGTAGGTAAATTAGATGCAGAAACAGAAATTAAATCAGTTGAAAAGAAATGCGGCGGCTTTACTCAAAAGAAAAAATCAAAACCAACACAAATGAATGTAAAAATTAGCGGTCACATGCAATTAAAGGTTATTCGTAACATTTTTGGTATTACAAACGAAGGGTTGATCGATGGCGTTTACTCATATGGTATCGACAGCTTAGGAAAAGATTTTGCGTTCGTTGCGGAAGAGCTTGACATATTCGAAGAAAACACACGTTTAATCGCATTCCCTAATTGTACAAGTGCAACAGGTTTTGTTAAGAGTGTAGAAAACGGTGCTGAAGAACTAGCCGAAGTAGAATTAGAAGTAACAGCGTTATCTGACGAATTCGGTCGTTTCTATTATGAAGGTATCGAACTACCGGAAACAGTTGCAAAAGAATGGATGACAAAATTTGATTCGGCTAAATTACGAAAAACAGCACAAACAAAATAAATTCTATCAAAGGTGCTCTTTATGAGTGCCTTTTAATTTTGATTATAGGGAGAGAAATTACATGACAAAAGAAATTACGTTATCAAATGGTGAAGTAGTGAAGGCGAATCCTAACTTAACAGCTTTAACATTATTCAAATTAGAAAAAGAAGGCATTATCGATAAAGGATTTTTAAGTACTTTATTAAACGCTGGCGGAATTCAGAACATTGATTTATTAGATACGTTCCGTATTGTTTATGCGGCTTATCGTCAAGCAAATCCTACTGGATATATGGAATTTGAAGCATTCATGGAAGTATATGAAGTTGATATGTCAGAGGCGTTCGATTATTTCGGTGCAGTTATGAAAAAAGAAGCTAAAAACAACATGGCAAAAGGTTTTCAACAAAAAGCCGGAAAAAAGGCTTAAAACTTCCTAAATTCGAAATTGAATTCGTTGTGGACTTATACAGTCTATACGTATTTATTTTTGAAATATCGGAAAGTGACTTTTGGAATTTACCCTTAAGGGATGTTCAAAGAATAGCAGAAAACAAAAGTGCTTACGAAGGGTGGAAAGCCTATATCCAAGAAAAGGAGAGTGGAAAATAAATGGCTACTCCTTCAAAAGAAACCATAATTAAATTTAAGGCTGACACCGCTGATTATAAATCTAAGATAAACGAAATGAATCAGGCGAATAGAGCCTTAACACAAGAGTTAAAGTTAGCTCAAACACAAATGAAGTTAACCGGAACTGATGTTGATAAATATAAGACTTCGTTATCCACACTTGAGAAGCAATATGATATCGCTAAAAACAAAACAAGAGAGACAGCGGAACAACTTCAAAGAACAAAACAAGTGTGGGGAGAAAATGCAACAGAAACAAAGAAGGCTGAAGAAGCGTTACGACGTGCACAAATTGCTGAAACTGAAATTTCTAACAAAATAAAAACTACTACCGAATCATTAAAAGAAGCTAAACAAGCTGAAGCATTACGAAATAGTGAAATAGGTAAGTCAAAGCAAGCGTTAGAAGGTTTGAAAACAGCCCATTCCAGTTTAAAAACTGAAGCTGATAAATTAAAATCGGCGTACGATCTCCAAGCAGCTTCACTAGGAAAGAACGCTTCGGAAACTTCCAAGACGAAATTACAATATGACTATTTAAAGCAAGCGCAACAAAACGCTGGTGAACAGTCTCGAAATTTAGCGCAACAATTAAATAATGCTAAAACTGCATTCGGCGCTGGATCTGAAGAAGTTAAAAGGTTAGAAACCGAATTAAATAGGGCAAGACAAGCTGAATTTGAACTAGGCAGAGAAACGCAAGCTCTAGAAAGAAGAGTTGGAGACAGCTTTAAAACTGCTAAATCACACGTTCAAGAATTCGGTAACAAAGTAAAAGAAGTCGGTCAAAGTGTTTCTAGTGTAGGAAAAGACATGTCAATGAAAGTGACAACTCCTATAGCTGGCGCCATGGGTTACGCTGCAAAAGAAGCATCGAAATTCCAACATGAAATGGCTGATATTCGAAAAGAGGTAAACGCAACAGGGTTAACTTCTCAACAAGTTAACGACGTTATGAGCAGAATGTGGGATAGTTCCCTTGCTAACTCTCAAAAGTTTGGTGTTAGTACCGAAAAAATAAATGAAGGTTTACTTGTGTTAGTTAAAGACGGTTACACAGCAGAAGAAGCGATGCGAATCATGACTGTTTCTCTCCATACTGCCCGTGGCGCGAATGAAGATTTATCAAAAACTGTGGACGGATTAGGATCTGCTTATGAAGCTACAGGACAAAAAACAAATAACGCTGAGCAGAATATAGCTGGTATCAATAAGATGGCTGACATATTCGCTTATACAGCTAACCATACAAAAGCTAGCGTTCATTCTCTAACAGAAGCAATGTCAATTATCGGGCCAACTGCAAATTCAGCTGGACAAGATTTATCAACAACCGCTTCTGCTGTAGGTTTATTACAATCTAATGGTATTGAAGCGTCTGTAGCGGCAAGGGCTTTGAAATCTGGTTTCGTTAACTTAACTAAGCCAACAAAGGCTATGTCTAAAGCTATGGCGAAAATGGGATTCAGTGCATTTGATGCAAACGGACAAATGAAACAATTACCTCAAGTCATGGACGAAATTGAACACGGTTTACAAGGAATGACACAAGAACAACAAAACGCTACAATCGCTACAATATTCGGTAAAGAACATTTAGCATCGTGGCAAATACTTGTTCATAGTGGCGGCGAAAAGCTTAAAAAAATGTCTGATGATGCCCGAAATGCTACCGGAGAGGTTAAACATTTATCTGAACAAATGGAGGACACACCGGAAAATAAATTCAAAGAATTACAACAAACACTTCATACTTTAGCCGTACAATTCGGGACTGAAATATTACCTGCGTTAATGCCTGTTGTTGAAAAATTAAAAGAATTAATGGACTGGATTTCTAAACTTGATCCTAAAACTAAACAAACAATCGTAATTATTGCGGCATTAGCGGCGGCAATTGGCCCGTTATTAATAGTCATAGGAGCTACGATAACAGCCATAGGGACGATAATAACCGCCGTCGGTTCGGTAATTGGTTTTATCGGTACTCTAATAGGTTGGATTTCAGCTATAGCTGAAGCGATAGGGATAGTAGTCACCGTAATAGCTGCATTTGTTGGCGCTCCTGTCGCATTAGTTGTAGCCGCAATAGCTGCAATAATAGCAGCAGTCGTAGCAGTTATAGCTATATTTAACAACTGGGGAGGTATTACAGATTGGCTTAAAGAAAAATGGAGCCAATTTTCAACATGGATGTCAGAATTGTGGACAACAATTAGCGATGCTTGTTCTAAAGGTTGGGATAATGTAGCCCAATCGATTCAAATGGCATGGGATATGATATCGCACTGGTTTAGTCAACAATGGGAAGAGTTTAAAAATAATTGGAATAACTTTTGGGCTGAAGTTGGCAACATAGCAAATGAAATGTGGACAACAACGATTGAATGGTTTTCAAGTACATGGGATTCGTTCAAACAAATTTGTTCTGACGCATGGGAAGCTGTAAAATCAGGTTTCTCAGCATTCTGGGAAGGTTTGAAAGAGATCGTGCAAATAGCTTGGAATATTCTATTCCAAATCATAACATTCCCTTTACAGTTGTTATTAACTGCTTTCATTTTAGGATGGGAATTAATAAAAGAACCGGTAACACAATTCTGGGAATGGATTAAACCTTACATCGAAGAAGCTTGGAATGCTATTTCCTCTACTTTTATAGAATATAGAGATATGTTAGTTAACACTATCACAGAATTGTGGAATGCAATCACAAGTGCAACCAGTACAGCGTGGAATTGGATTACTAATATAATCCGTGAAGCATGGCAATGGATTACTGATACTGTAAATGAAGTTTTGGGCCCTATAAAACTTAAAATACAGGAAGGTTGGAATTACGTATTAAATATAACATCAAAGGCGTGGAACGCGGTTTCGACGTTTATTTCTGATGTTTGGAAAGAGATCGTTGGATATATTGGGAACAAGATAAATAAAGCAACAGATACTGTTACAAGTGGTTGGACTTCAACTAAAAATACAACATCCAACAAATGGAATGAAATAACTTCTACTATTTCGAGAGTTTGGAATACGATAACTTCGAATATTAGCAATGCTGTAAATGAAGTGAAAAGCAGAATTGAAGGCGCTTGGAATGTAGTTTATGTCATAACTTCGGGCATTTGGAATAATGTCGTATCTAATGTAACTGGTGCTTGGGATAGGTTGTCTTCTGGCGTGTCTGGAACGTTCAATTATATCTCTAACATCGTTCGTAGCAATTGGAGTTATGTTTCAGATATCCTTCAAAGCGTTTACAAACCGATTAATAGTGTGATTGATTTCTTTTATGGTCTTTGGAATTCAATTATTAAAGTAATGAACGGTATTATCGATACAGTTTCCAGAGCGTGGAATAAAGCTGGTGGCATTTTAAACAAATTAAATCCATTTAGCAGTTCTTATTCTATAAGTGTTAACGATAATACAGGAAATCAAGGAATTGCCCCAGCATCATTCGCAGCGCCTGCATCGTTTGCCGCGCCAAGGGCATTAGCTGTTAATTTAAATCAAGGCGTTCCATTAGCTCCATTCTCTTCTGGAGGTGCACTAGGAGATACGGTACAAAGGATTACTAAAACAATAGGTGGCAATGGTATTCTTTCTAATTTACCTAACATTGTTAACAATTCATTGTCATTGAGTAAAGGTGTTAACGCTAATCAGCAACAACAACCACAAGAAATTAAAAATGAAGTGACTTTTAATACAACTGTTAAAAATGAAAGTGATCTAAATAAAATGTTTGAAAAAGCTGATGATTGGTTTGCAAAGAAAGGACAAATGTTAAATATCGGTATAGGGAGGGCGCGACGTGGTTGATATTCGAATAAATGAAATATTAGGACGTGACTATCTTCTTTGTATGGTAGAGCGCCCTGACATACCAACAGCAAAAGAAAAAATAGAGTTTATTGAAGTTCCTGGTAGAGAAAACGGATCATTAACAAAGAAAAATGGTTATGAAGACGTTACTTTCAAGATTGACTTTAACTTGTTAGAAGATTATAATATCAAACCATTGTTACGACGTATAAAAGCATGGCTATTGAACGCTAAAACCCTTTCTTTTACAGATGATAACGTTTATAGAAAAATAAAAAGTGTGGAAATAGGTAATATCGCTAATGAAATAGAAGAATATGGACAATTCGAAGTTACTTTTGTAGCTGATCCATTCGAATACGCTATTCTACAACCTTTGGAAATAACTAAGACAACTACTCTTGTAAACTCGGGCACTAAGTATTCATTACCTAAAATAACGATTTATGGTAGTGGATCAATTACTGTTACGATAAATGATGTTTCATTCTTAATTAAAAATGTAAATAGTTCAGTAGTAATTGATTCCGAGTTAAAAGAAGCATATTCGAACACTACGCCGATGAATAGTAATATGATCGGTAATTTTCCCGCATTCTCTGAAGGTGCAAACACAATAAAATGGACTGGAACTGTTACAAAGTTACAAATTGACCCGAGGTGGCGTTACTTATGATTACATTATATAAACCAACTGAAACAGATTTTACTCACAATGGTATAGGTATTTTAGACGATAATATTTACGATGCAGTTATTGAAGAAGAATTAAATGGTTTATATGTCTTAAGTTTTAAATATCCGTTATTCGCTCCGCATGGATTAGAAATAGGTGGTCAATGTTTAATCAAAGCGCCAACACCTGATGGCAATCAATTGTTTCGTGTAGCACGACCTGCACCTTCTATGGGTGAATTACACGTATTTTGTTATCACGTATTCTATGATCTCGTTGATAACTTGATTGAAGATACATTTATTCAAGAAAAGGACGGACAAGCAGCATTACAACAAATGAAAGAACGTATGCAATATAACACTAATTTTAATTTCATTAGTGATATCAATACAATTTCTAGTTCTCGTTTGGTTAGAAAAAACCCAGTCGAAGCAATACTTGATAACAGCCAGGACAACTCTTTTCTTAGTCGTTGGGGCGGGGAATTAAAAAGGGATAATTTCACCGTCCACATGCTAAGAGAACGTGGAAAAGATCGCGGTGTTGTTATTCAACACAAAAAAGATTTATTAGGATATGAAGGCGATGTTGATTGGCAAGGTGTTATAACTCGAATGATGCCTAAAGGTTTTGATGGACTACTGTTACCAGAAAAGTACGTGGAAAGCTATAACGCTAGTAAATATATTAAACCTAAAATTAGAGTTATTGAATTTGAACACATTAAAGCAGCTATTGGTGATTATGCTGACGACGAAGACGCAGTTCCGTTACCACAAGCATATGAAATGTTACGCAATGCCGCAAAAAAAATGTACGATGAACAACATGTTGATTATCCAAAAGCGACATATAAAGTAGAGTTTCAAGAGCTATCTCAAACTGAAGAGTATAAAGATTTGGCGGTATTACAACGTGTATATATGGGAGATACAGTAACAGTTATACATGAAGAAGACGGTTTCGAAATTGAAGCTAAAGTTAATCATTACAAATACGACCCGATCAATGAAGAGTATATCGAATTGACATTAGGCAATTTTAAAGAGTCATTCGTTGATATAACAGGCAGAGTTGATAATGTTGAGAATAACTTCAATGATATTAGAGATAGCGTCAATGGTATTAAAAACAACGTTAAAGGAATGGAAAAATCAATATTAGAACAAGCACGCGAAAATGCTACGAATTTAATCAATAGCGGTTTCGGTGGCCATGTTCGTATATATCCAGAAAGAATTTTGATTATGGATACAGCTGATGAAAGAACCGCTAAAAAAGTGTGGCAATGGAATATCAATGGATTTGGTTATTCCTCCACAGGCATTAATGGACCCTATAATACGGCAATCACAATGGATGGAAGGATTGTCGCTGATTTCATTACAACGGGTGTACTAAACGGTAACTTAGTACGTGGTGGAGAGATAGTTGGTTCTACAGTACGGACAGACAACGGTACTAACTATGTACACATCCAAAAACAATTCATACGCTTGATGGAATCGAATTTAACGCGAATGTTTATTGGTTATTACAAAAGAGCTGTTGATAGCCAAATACAACCAACAATACTTATGCATGATGATGTGGATACATCACGTTTCCGCGATGGTACTTTAACAATATCTCAATTCCCAGTGAAAGGAGAAAATTACTATACCGGTAGCTTTGGTATTGTTAAAGGTTATGATGCGGATCAAACTCCACATTATTGCGCTAAATTAAATGTGGATACAAAAGGGGATGTATCTCTTAATGGAGATAACTATATTTATATTACTGGTAATAATGGAGTTACCCTAAGGTCTGATAAACAATTTAGCGCTTATACTAATACAATTCGTTTAGATTCTGTTAGCCACGTAGATATTCTTACTGGTGGGGCTTTGTTTATGAAAAGTAATCAGAATACAGAGGTCAATTCTGGTGGGCATACAATTATCACTTCTGGAAAAGGTATAAGTCAGTATGCAAAGAATGGATCATATTGGGTTGAAGTAGCCAACGGTGCTACCTTCACAGTATCTAATCCATCGAACGCATTTTGGATAGACTCTGCTGGTGGAATAACATTAAAAGGTGGATCTAAATCCGTATGGATGGACAGTCAGTCTTCCATTGTATTCAACTTAAAAGGTAAAAATATGCTTGATATAGTTGCAACACCCAACGCTGAAACAGACCTTCGATTCCAAACAGTAATGCTACGAAATGGCAACGTTGAGGGATATAAAACACTTCAGGTTAAAAATGGGTCGGGAAGTGCATATAACGCTGTTACGGCATCAGCTTTCCAAACAGCATCGAAACGTGAATACAAAACAAATATTCGTAACGTGCAGTTTAGTGCAATAGAAAAAATTATGGCACTTCAAATCCAACAATATAACTTGAAAACAGATATAGAAGACTTATATGAGAAGCGAATGAATCGTGTTGAAGGGGACCCAATTCTTACAACAAACGATATAGAAACTCACTATGGGTGGATTGCAGATGATGAAAATACTCCTGATTGTTTTGTTACAAAGACAAGAAATGCAGCTGAAATATATTCTTCAGTAGCAATTCAAATAAAGGCATTTCAAGAAGAAAAACAAGCTAAAGATGCTGAAATTCAAGAGTTAAAAGAAGAAAATAAACAAATGAACCGTAGAATTGAAGTTTTAGAACAACTGTTACTTCAAAATTTAATTGATAAGAAACCAGAGCAGCTATAGGCTGTTTTTTAATTTGCATAAAATACGGCTTTTATAAGAAAAGAGGGACAAATAGATGTCTCTCTTTTTATTTTGAAATGAGGTGGTCAAAGTGGAAGGATTACAAGAAGTAAGAAGTGATGTTCAAGAAATCAAGCAAGAGATCAAGGACATTCGTTTAGAGATTAAAGGGTTAGAAATACGAACAACAGGTAACGAGAAGGATATTGATAACATCAACAAGCAGTTAGATAAAATCAGTGCCAATACTACCTGGATTTTGCGACTTATAGTTGGCGGAATTGTTGGTGGCATTCTCACTTTCTTAATGAAAGGAGGTGGTATGTAATGTTTGAAATTACTGTAATGATTGGAATTGTAGTTGGTCTTTCACAAATTGGAAAAACAATTGGATTACAAACAAAATATGTTCCGTTATTAAATTTAACGCTTGGCATTGTGCTAGGCGTTTTATTTTTGGACGGAGATATCAAAACAAATGTATTTCAAGGAATCATCATTGGACTGTCAGCGAGTGGATTATTTGACCACACAAAAATTATGAAGAAGGATGTTGATGCTAAATGAAAAAGACAATGAAACATATTACCTCGTTCCTTATGATTCTAGTACTTGCTGTCTCTTTTGCTACAAGTGCTTTTGCTGATAGAACACTTATTATTCCTGATTTACCAAAACAACCATACCGTTATGGTGTAGGCGCTTATGAGGGTGTTGTAGCACATTCTACAGCAACTCCAGAAGCTCCAGCTATTAACATTCAAAAATATGAGTCTCGAACATGGAGAAATGCATTTGTTCACTATGCAGTCGATTGGGATGAAGTGATCCAAATTGCTGATACAAAATATATTGCTTATGGTGGCGGTCCTGCTGCTAATAAACGATTTGTACATGTTGAGTTATGCGAAACAGCGGACTATACAAAATTCAAACGCAGCTATGACAAATACGTTAAGTTACTAGCTAAAATCTTACGTGACCGTGGGTTATCTGTAGAAAAAGGACTATGGACACATAGCGATGTAACTCATTACCTTGGCGGTACAGATCATGAAGATCCAATTGATTACTTAAAGTCTCATGGCGTTTCAGAAGCTCAATTTAGAGCAGATGTACAACGAGCATACAATAATTCTAGTGTGGACGTTTCTGTTCCTGAGAAGCCATCTAAACCATCGGAAGTACCAACAGCAGTAACAGACGGTATCGCCTATATTGAAGGTTATAACGTTAACTTACGTAAAGGACCAGGTACAAACTATTCTAAGATTCGTCAGTTGAACAAACCAGAATCTTATATTGTGTGGGCTGAAAAAGACGGGTGGTTAAATCTTGGTGGAGATCAGTGGATTAAGAACGATCCATCTTATGTGAAGTTTAATAAGAAAAGTACAGTAGATTCTTCTATTGTTGGAAAGCGTGTTGTTTCAAAAGTTAACAATCTACGTTTCTATGATGCTCCATCTTGGCAGGATAAAGATGTGGCTGGTTCTGTAGATGCAGGATTAGGATTTACAATTGATGCGAAAGTTAATGTGAATGGTTCATCACAATACAAAGTACACAACAGTAAAGGTAAAACATATTATGTAACTGCAAATGAAGCCTATGTGTATGTGAAGTAAAAAAACAAGAGCCGTCCTGTTGGGCGGCCTTTTTTTAGTTCTATATAATTAAAATTTACTTTTAGATAATGCTTTTAGTATTCGATTAACAATCCTACTGATTAAGCGAAATCCTCTAAATATCGACTGAAAAAACTTCATCGCATCATCTCTCTAGGGTTAGGTAAATAATAACGATTTTGGAATATAATCGGAAGATTGTTTTTCTAATTGTATCTAAAAGAGTGGAGTGTTTATTATACAACAATTCATTAAATTTAAATTCTGTATTTAATTCAAAGGTCTGTATTGTACAAAGTTTATATGGTGTGGGACTGGAATTTAAAATCAATGCAATAGTAAATGTAAATGGTGCAACACAATATAAAGGCTAAATATTTTATATCATAGAAAATTCAAAGTTAATTGCTGTGAAGTAAAGAGAAATTCACTTTTATAAGGAGGAATATTCTTGTTTACTATTCTAGTTTATCTGACTTAATAAATAGAAAATTATCGTAATTTTTGGTAAGGAAATTATCAAGATTTTTCATAGAAAATTCCTCTAAAAATATTATCTGAATTTTCAAAATAAATAGTGAGGACGTTTGTTTTTATATCAATAGTGATCAAGTCTAAGCAAATTGTAATCAAAAACATAGTCTATCTTATAAAGCAGTGAGGCAGTTTTAAAATAAGATGAAATTTACTTTACTAGTTTTCATTTCATATAGTAAGTAGGTTTGATTCAAAAAGACTTCTTCACTACTTTATAAATTTTAAAGGAAAGGTTGATGAAAATGGCAGAACATCATGAAGATGAAATCCGTACTTTGTTACGCGCATTTCAACTAGTAGGAGCAAGAGTTGTATTATTTTTACCTTCATTCCACGTAGAAGGTCTTATTACTCGAATCGGAGAAACTTTTGTTACGCTTCGTCGTGGTAATGGAGAAGGCGTAGAAGTAGAAAGTAATGATAATGGAAATGCACTTGAAAATCCTAACCAAATTAGTGTCAAAATTAGTAGTATTTTATCAGTTAGTGATGATCGAGGAGCGTAACTAGCAAACTTAAAAATGCACTAGGTATTTGTAATCCTAGTGCATTTTTTTAATATTATATAAAATTAAAATAAACGATTTATTAAATAAGGAATTTAAAATTAATTACATACAAGACTAGTGATAGTGCAATTACCTAAAATATAAGTAATATCAAGATTTTAGGTAATTGCACTATCACTTTTATACAAGTCATGTTTACAATATAATACAAACTTTTATAGGAGGGGATTATATGTGTAAGTTCTGTACAAATCAAAAAAATACTAAATTTAAATTATTTGATATAAAACCTATCCCGTTTTTTATTCCACCAAAATCTTTTGCATATTCATCGGAGCTTCAGGAATCACCTGATATTTCAACAAAACCAATAAGGTCTCAAGAATCCGCTGGTGCTTCTGCAAAACCAATAAGACCTCAAGAATCCGCTGGTGCTTCTGCAAAACCAATAAGACCTCAAGAATCCGTTGGTGCTTCTGCAAAACCAATAAGACCTCAAGAATCCGTTGGTGCTTCTGCAAAACCAATAAGACCTCAAGAATCCGGT